>JADJRW010000035.1 GCA_016712025.1 Flavobacteriales bacterium | reverse complement strand
TCGCCAACGATGTGTTCAAGGAACGATTGCAGACTTCCCGGCGTGAGCGCCATCAACGTGTGGGGCGACAAGAAGTAGCAGCATGAAGCTGCTCCTGGAAACCAGTAAAGATGGCCGGCTTCAACGTCACGCCGGTGGACGCGCAATGCGCTCAACCGCGAGAACGTGGAACTGCCCAGCGGCCGCATCGAAGGCTTCAACACCGAACTGAGCATCCGCACGCTCGGCCGCCTCACCACCGCCGAGGAGTTCAACAACCTCATCATCCGCGATGACGGTGGACCGGTGGTGCGCTTGAAGGACATCGGCAACGCCGAACTGCGACCGGAGAACGAGCGCTCGCTACTGCGCGGCAACGGCGGGGTGGCCCAGGTCGCTGTGGCCATCACACCCCTTCCCGGCAGCAATTACGTGGCCATCGTGGACGAGTTCCTACAAGCGCGTGGAGCAGGTCAAGAAGGATCTGCCGGAGGACCTGCGGCTACAACGTGGCCATGGACACCACCATCGGCATCCGCAAGGCCATCCTGGAAGTGGAAGAGACCATCCTCATCGCCTTCGGCCTGGTGGTGCTCATCATCTTCATCTTCCTGCGGAACTGGCGCACCACCTGATCCCGGTGCTCGCGATCCCGGTCTCGCTCATCGGTTCCTTCTTCATCATGTGCATGTCGGGCTTCAGCATCAACATCCTCACGTTGCTGGCGACTCGTGCTCTCCACGGGCATCGTGGTGGACGATGCGATCGTGGTGCTGGAGAACATCTATGCCAAGATCGAAGGCGGCATGGATCCCATGAAGGCTGGGCACGAGGGATCGAAAGAGATCACTTTCGCCATCATCAGTACAACGGTGACGCTGGCGGCCGTGTTCCTGCCCATCATCTTCCTCAGCGGTTTGACCGGTCGCCTCTTCCGCGAGTTCGGCGTGGTGGTGGCCGGATCGGGTGATCATCAGCGCCGTGGTCTCGCTCACGCTCACGCCCATGATGAGCGCACGCTGGCTCAAGCACAAGGACAAACACAGCCGCTTCTTTGAGGTGACCGAGCGCTGGTTCAACGGTCTTTCGGGCGCATACGAGCGATCACTCGCCTCCTTCATGCGTCGCCGCTGGCTGGTCTTCCCCATCATCCTCGTCAGCCTCGGCCTCACCGTGCTCGCCTTCTTCAACCTACAGAGCGAGCTCGCGCCCGCCGAGGACAAGAGCCGCTTCATGGTGCAGAGCACCGCCCCTGAAGGCACCAGCTTCGAACTGATGAACGCCTACCTGGCGAATATCATCGACGTGGTGGACACCCTGCCCGAGCGCCAAGCCCTGATCAGCGTCACCGCACCCGGCTTCGGTACCGCATCTTCCACCAACAACGGCTTTGTGCGCGTTACGCTGGTGCAGCCTGAAGAGCGCACCAAGACGCAGGATGAACTGGCGAAGGAGGTGATGGCCAAGGTGCAGCGGTACAATCTGGCGAAGAGCATCGTGATCCAGGAACCCACCATCGGTGGCAGTCGATTCGTTTCGCTGCCGGTGCAGTATGTGATCCAAGCTCCGGACTTCGAACGCCTGCGCGAGATCATCCCAAAGTTCATGGAGAAGGCCGCGGCCGACAAGACCTTCCGCGTCACCGACCTCAACCTGAAGTTCAACAAGCCGGAGATCAATGTCGAGATCGACCGCGATCGCGCACGCGCCATGGGCGTGAGCATGCAGGACATCGCGGAGACCTTGCAGCTCTATTTCAGCGGCCAGCGCTACGGCTACTTCATCATGCAAGGCAAGCAATACCAAGTGATCGGGCAGGCCACACGCGACAACCGCGATGCGCCCATCGACCTGAGGAGCGCTTACGTGCGCAATGACAAGGGCGAGCTGATCCAATTGGACAACCTCGTGCGCATGAGCGACCGTAGTACGCCGCCGCAGCTCTTCCGGTACAACCGCTACGTGAGCGCCACCGTGATGGCCGATCCGGCCGAGGGCTACACCATCGGCGATGGCATCGCCGCCATGGACCGCATCGCGGAGGAAGTCCTCGACGACAGCTTCAGCACCTCGCTCGCAGGCGTGAGCAAGGAATTCGCCGAGAGCGGAAGCAGCATCTGGTTCGCGCTCGGGCTGGCTCTAGTACTGATCTTCCTCATCCTCGCTGCGCAGTTCGAGAGTTGGCTGGATCCCCTGGTCGTGATCTGCACCGTGCCGCTCGCACTGGCTGGCGCCTTGCTCAGTCTATGGATCGGCGGGCACACGATCAACATCTTCTCGCAGATCGGCGGCATCGTACTCATCGGGCTGGTCACCAAGAACGGCATCCTCATCGTGGAATTCGCCAACCAGCGGAAGGAACAAGGGTTGAAGAGTTGGAGGCCGTTGTTGATGCTGCCGGACAGCGTTTTCGCCCCATCCTCATGACCAGTCTCGCCACCGTACTGGGTGTCTTGCCCATCGCCATGGGCCTTGGCGCTGCCGCGAAGAGCCGTGTGCCCATGGGCATCGCTATCATCGGGGGATTGATGTTCGCGCTGCTGCTCACCTTGTACGTGGTGCCTGCGTTGTACAGCTACATGAGCAGAGAGCGTAGCGTCGACCCACCGGGTCGACCCGCGATACCCGGCGAAACACCTGCCCACGCATGAGGATGACCATCACCTTCCTCTTGGCCTGCGCAAGCCTCGGTGTTGCCGCGCAGGTCCTCACCGCCGATGAAGCCGTGCGCATCGCCGTGGAACAGAATTACGGCATCGGCTCGCACGGCTCGATGCCCGCAGTGCCGAGCTGTTGAACACCGCCGGAAACGCAGGCATGCTGCCCAGCGTGGATGCCGTGGGCCAGTACGCCATCGACAACAGCGCCACCAAGCAGACCTTCTTCAGCGGCGAGGTGCGCGAACGCGACAACGCCGACCAACGCGTGCTGGATGCCGCCGTGCAACTGAACTGGACCGTCTTCGATGGCTTGACGATGTTCGCCACCGGGACCGGCTCGAAGCACTGGAGCTGATCGGGCAGACACAACTGCGCCAGCGGATCGAAGCCACCGTCTACGAAGTGCTCGCCACCTATTACCAGCTGGTGCAACTGAACAAGGCCATCGCCGTGCAACGTGAGAGCGCGCGCATCTCCCGCGAACGCCTCACCATCGCCGAGGCAGCGAAGAACATCGGCACCGCCAGCGGACTACAGGTGGTGCAAGCGCAACTGGACCTCAGCACAGACAGCGCTTCTGCGCTGGACCTGCGAGCGCAGCAGGCAGCGACGACCACGCGCCTGAACGCCCTGATCGGTCGCGACCCCGCGACCCCGACCGTGGTGGACGCCGACATGCCCGTGGCCGGAACGCTCGACCTCGCCCAGATCCAAGGCGCCGCGCGGCAGGCCAACAGTGCCGTGCAGCGAGCACGGCAGCAGCAGATCGCCGCGGACCTTGGCGTGAAGGAGCTGCGCGGCGCGCTCTTCCCTCAAGTCGACGTGTTCGCCAACTACGGCTACACCAAGAGCACGTCGGCCGTGGGCATCTTGCAGAGCAACCAAGCACTGGGCCCGGACTACGGTGCACGCGTGAGCATCCCGCTCTTCCGTGGCTTCCAGGCGCGCAGCGCGATGGAAGTGGCCAAGCTCCAGCGCGAACAGGCCGCGCTCACCACGGAGCAAGTGGAGCTCGACCTGGAGGAAGGCGTGCTCAACGCCTGGACGACCTACACCTCTCCGCACAGCGCGTCGCCTTGGAAGAAGCCAACCTCACCGGCAGCCGCACGCAAGTGGACATCGCGTTGGATAGCTTCCGTCTCGGTGCGATCACGAGCGTGGAACTACGCGATGTGCAACAAGGCATGGTGGCTGCTGAAGGACGGTTGCTCGTGGCCCGCTACGAAGCCAAACTCGCCGAGCTACAGTTGAAGTGGTTCGCGGGGCGGCTGTTGTGAGCGCGCGGATGTTCCTGGCCCGCTACGAAGCCAATTTGGGCGAACCGCGGTCTGAGCTGCGCGGAGGGCTGATATGGTAGGATCTGAGCGAATGGCGCTCTCGCGCCGCTTCGTTGCTCGTTAATGGATCCCTTTGGCCGCGAGGTACCGTTCGGCATCCAACGCGGCCATGCAGCCTGTGCCAGCCGAGGTCACCGCTTGTCGGTACACTTTGTCGGCGGCATCGCCGGCCACGAAGACCCCGGGGATCTTGGTGCTGGTGCGATCCGCATCATGCTTCAGGTAACCGGCCTCATCCATATCCAGCCAGCCTTGGAAGAGGTCTGTGGCGGGCTTGTGCCCGATGGCGACGAACAAGCCGGTCACATCCAGCTTGGTTTCTTCGCCGGTCTTGTTGTTGATCGCGAGGACACCCTCCACGGTATGCTCACCCAGCACATCCTTCACTTCGGTGTTGTAGTGTACTTCGATGTTCGGGGTGTTCAGTACGCGGTGTACCATCGCCTTACTGGCGCGGAAACTCTCCTTGCGCACGAGCATATGCACCTTCGGGCAGAGCTTGGCCAGGTAGGTGGCTTCTTCGCAGGCCGTATCACCTGCCCCCACCAGCACCACGTTCTGGCCTCGGTAGAAGAAGCCGTCGCACACGGCGCAGGCCGTTACCCCACCCCACATCCCGGAGCCGGTCTCATTGGGTAACCCCAGCCATTTCGCGCTCGCTCCGGTACTGATGATCACCCGTGTCGGCATGGATCTCGGTCTTTTCATCCACCCAGACCTTGTGGACCGGACCCGCGAGATCGACCTTGGTGACCCATCCGCTGCGTACATCCGTGCCGAACCGGAGCGCCTGCTTTCTCAGGTCCTCCATCATTTCCGGACCGGTGCGGCCGTCCGGATACCCGGGGTAGTTGTCCACTTCCGTGGTCTGTGTGAGTTGGCCACCGGGCAAGGGCCCTTCGATCACCACGGGCTTCAGGTCAGCGCGTGCCGCATAGATGGCGGCCGAAAAGGCGGCGGGACCAGAACCGATGATCAGGCAGCGGATGTGCTCGGGCGAAGTGCTCATGGAAGGGGCGCAAATCTAACGGGCGGGAAGGCCCGCGCGGGCAGGAAGTCGTCAGGCCTCCGTCACGGCTGACAGACGACCTGTTTCACGGTGGGGGATAGCCCGGCCCAAACCCCAAGGCCTCCGGTGATATTGCTCTTCACATTGCTCGGTTGCGAGAACAGGTCTCCCTGCGTGGCCACGTTGCTTTCAAAGCTGCGGTAGAAATCGAACTCATCACGACCCAGGGCATAGAGCTTCACCAGAACGGTATCACCTCGCTTGAAGGTGCTTCCTCCTTCGCTAGGGTCGGAGAAGGAACTGTTGCCGCGCGCGATGATGTACTCCAGCACCTGGCCGTTGAAGAACTCGTCGTTGCTCGTGCTTCCTAGCGGTGCTGCGAAGGTGGGGTCCACCGGATCGCCGTTGCTGTCAAGATTGGTGCGGCGCGTAAGCGCACGGTAGCAGTTCCCCAAGGTGTCGGGGTCGAGGCTCCGGCCCCACACGAAACCGGTGCTGTCATCGCCATCGTCACCATCCTGGTCGAGCAAAGTGAACCATGGGGTGTCCAAGCTGGGCGCTCGGGGATGGTGGTGGTGCTGGTGAGCGTCTTCCCTTCGGCCTGGATCGTAAGCGTGTAAGACCGGCCAACTACGCCGAATGTAGCGGGCTCGGTCAAGCTGGTATACAGGCATATATCCAAGTTGGCCAGAATGTCGGGATCCAGGCCGGTAGCTAGTGCCACGGCCATCAACTGTTGCTCCGTAAGGATGGAGGAGCAAACCATGGGAATGGGATAGGTCGTGGTCCCATCGTGTACCGTGATCACGGCATCGCGTACGAAAATGTTCGCGAAGGAGGCCGGGTCGGCAGGCGCGAAATAGCTCTGCGTGCGGGTAAGAATGATGAAGGGCGGCTGGCCGGGTTCGATCGTGGCTTCCACCACGAGCTTCGTTTCGGTCTCCGGCAGGTCCACGGTGATCTCTTTGGAGCAACCGATGACCACCATGGGTAAGAAGGAGGGAGGAGGTACCGCATCAGAACTTGAAATTCCAGGTGAGGGAAGGAAGGATGCTGAACAAACTGACCTGCTTGGCCACGACCTTCAAACTACCGTCCGCCACATTGCCCTCGTTGTCGAAGTAGATGAAGTAAGGGTTCGCGCGGTTGTACACGTTGTATATCGCCAGGGTCCAACTGCTGCGCCATCTGCGGGTGCGGTAGGTCACTTCACCCGTGTCCTTGTCCTTCACCTTCCGTTGTTCCTTGTTGTTGAGGGTAACGGCCAGATCGAGGCGATGGTAGGGCGCCATGCGGAAGCCGTTGCGTTCGGTGTATTCGCTAACGAGACGGCCTTCGATGAAGTAACGGTTCACCGGCAGGGTGGCGGCTTGGCCTGTGGAGTACACAAGGTGCCGGCGAAGTTCCAGCGCTTGTTCAATTCATAAATGGCCACCACGCTCAGGTCATGGCGGCGGTCCCAGCGGCTGGCGAACTCACGCCCCTCATTGATGTCCGGGAACTTGCGCATGGTCTTGCTCCAGGTATAGCCCACCCATCCGTTCAACTTGCCGGTCGCTTTCTTAATGAAGAGTTCCGCACCGTAGCTATAGCCGTTGCCGAACACCAGTTGCGTGTCGAAGTTGGAGTTGCCGTTGGCTTGTGGGTCCGCACCATCGGCGTATTCCACGAGGTTCTTCATGTCCTTGTAGTACACCTCCACGCTCGTCTCGATCATGTTGTCGAGGAAGTTGCGGAAGTAGCCTGCGGCGTATTGTTGTGCCCACGAGCGGCTTCACGTTCTTGCCGCTGGGGATCCAGATATCGGTGGGCAGGGCGATGCTGCTGAAGCTGGCCAGGTGTGTACATACTGCTGGCCGCGGTTGAAGCTCGCTTTCACGCTGCTGCGTTCGTTGAGGCGATAACGTGCGCTGAGGCGCGGTTCCAGGGCGGCATAGCTGCCGATCGCCTGGCCGGGCCGGTAGGAGATGGTGCCATCGCGCAGACCGGTCTCATCGAACTGGTATTCATCGAACGGGCCCACATGGGCGAAGGCGGTGAGGCGCAACCCGGCGTTCACCCGCAATGCGTCGGTCACATCGAACTCGTCCAGTACATAGATCGCGCCTTCGTGGGCCTTCAGCAAGCTGGGGGTCTTGATGTCGAACTCCGTGGTACCGGATCGGGCCGTTACGGTACTCGGGGTGTAGGTGTGGTTGATGTACTGCCCGCCGAACTTCAGCGTGTGGCGTACGCTCTGATAGTTGCTCAGGTCCACCTTCAAGCCGTAGTCCTTGATGCCGCTGAAGAGGTTGAAGGCGAAGAACTCCTGGTCGGCGCCGAACTCGAACTTATAGTCGCTGTACGTGGCGGTGGTGTTGAGGAAGAGTTTCGGGCCGAAGACATGGTTCCAGCGCGCGCTCACCGTGGCATTGCCCCACGGGATGCGGAACGTGGGCGCATCGGGGTCGCTGTTGGCGAAGGTGAACACGTCGCGCCCGAAGTAGCCGCTCAGGTACAAGCGGTCCTTATCGCTCACGCGGTAGTTCATCTTCGCGTTCACATCGTAGAAGTAGTACCCCGATCCGGCGAACGCGGAGCTGTCCGGTACGAAGGGCTTGGTGATCACGTCGATGTACGTGCGCCTTCCGCTCAAAAGGAAGGAGGCGCGGTCCTTCACGATGGGGCCTTCCACGGTGAGGCGCGAGCTGATCAGGACCGATGCCGCCCTGGGCGTGGTAGTTCTTGTCGTTGCCCTCCTTCATATTGATGTCCAACACGGAACTGATGCGCCCACCGTAGTTGGCGGGGATGCCGCCCTTGATCAACTCGATGTTCTTCACCGCGTCCGCGTTGAACACGCTGAAAAATCCGAAGAGATGGCTGGCATTGTACACCGTGGCCTCGTCCAGCAGGATCAGGTTCTGATCGGGTCCGCCCCCGCGCACGTAGAAGCCGCTGTTGCCCTCGCCATTGCTCTTCACACCAGGCAGGTACTGCAGGGTCTTCAGCAGGTCCACCTCCCCGAGCAGCGCCGGGAGGAGCTTCACTTTCTGCACATCGAGCTCGGCGCGCCCCATGTCCGTGCTCTCGGTGTTCCGGCGGGCATCTTTGGCCGTCACCAGCAGTTCCTTCACCACAATGGCATTGGGGTGCAGCTCGAGGTTCATCACCAGATCGGAACGCAGGTCCATGGTGTCCACGAACTCCTGGTAGCCCAGGTAGCTGCTAACGACCGTGTAGATACCGGGATCGACGGTCACCGAGAAGTAGCCGTATGAATTCGTAGCGGTCCCCTTCTTCAATTCCCTGAGGTAGACCCCCGCACCGATCAAGGCTTCGCCGCTGGAGGCGTCCTTCACGTATCCGCTCAGGGTGGGGCGGGTGTTCTGCGCGTTCGCGGCGTTGCGGAAGAGGATGCTGGTGAGCAGTGCTGGGAGAAGAAAAAGGCGCATCGTGGTCACGGGGCGGCAAAGGTAAACGGGCACGTTGCAACGAACGTTCCCGCAGGTGGAATGTTCTGATCGTGGATAGCGATGTGGAAAGAATGAGGATCCCTTCACATTCGGACCATGTGCGCCCGGCCTGGCGATCGGACCTTTGTACCGTACGAAAACACGTCGCATGCACCTTTCTTCGGAAGCACCATACCAGCTTGCTCACTTTTGGGATCTATCTAGCCCTGACGGCCTTCGCGCTATTGGTTTCCATCGGCCTGATCGATCCCAGGGTCGCGATCCATCCGCCAGAACCGACAGAATCATACATTTGCCGCCCCTCGGGGTGTAGCGCAGCCCGGTAGCGCACTTGCATGGGGTGCAAGTGGTCGCTGGTTCGAATCCAGTCACCCCGACTGAAGAAGGGTCACCGCAAGGTGACCCTTCGTGCATATGGCCTACTTCTACATCCTTTATTCCCGATGCTGGACCGATACTATCTCGGCCACACCACCGAGTCGTTGCAGGAGCGGCTGCAGCAACTTGTCCGACCACAAAGGTCGGACCGCCCGCACGAGGGACTGGGCACTGATGCACTCAGAGGAATTCGCGGATAGGTCGGTTGCCTATCGGCGGGAATTGGAGGTCAAGAAATGGAAGAATCGTAGCGGCATCGAGCATTTGATCGGCAAGCCCCGGTAGCGCATCCCGCCGGGGCGAGAAGGTCGCTGGTTCGGATCCAGTCACCCCGACCAGCAATGAGGATCCCGCCATTTGGCGGGATCTTTTGCTTTCCTCCTGGACCGTTCGCGACCTGGGCCGGACGGTTAAGGAGCCTATCGCGCGCGGCCTTTGGCCGCATGCGCGCCTACATTTGCGCGCTCCCTATTCGAACCTATGCTGTTCCGTCATTTTCCTTCGTCCTGGCTCTCCCTGTTCTTGCTCTCCGCCTGCGGTGGGGCCGGTGATCACAACGAGCCAGGCGGTGAAGGAACCACCTCATCCGCCCTTGCCATGGACACGCACAGCGCCGCCCGGCCCAACGAGGCCGTGATCCAGCACCTGGACCTCGACATCAAGGTGGATATGGTGGCCCAGCGCATCGAAGGCTCCGCCACCTACGCACTCAAGCCGGGCCACGGACCCTTGGTGCGGTTCGATACCGATGGTTTGACCCTGCATGACGTGAAGGATGCCAAAGGGAACGCGTTGACCTATCGGCTTGGCACGGCGGGACCGCTCGGTGCGGCCTTGGAAGTGGACCTGCCGGAGAACACGGACAGCGTTACCATCCAGTACACCACCGGCCCGGCCGCGCGTGCCCTGCAATGGTTGCAGCCAAGGCAAACGGCTGGCGGCACCAAGCCTTTTCTCTTCACGCAAGGGCAGGCCATCCTCACGCGTAGTTGGATCCCGATCCAGGACAGTCCCGGCATCCGGTTCACATACGATGCGCGCGTGCAGGTCCCTCCCCGATCTGATGGCCTTGATGAGCGCCTCCAACACCCAGGGAACGCTCGGCCGATGGGCCGGTACAGTTTCCATATGGAGCAACCGATACCAGCCTACACCTCATGGCCCTCGCCGTCGGCGACCTGGCGTTCCGTTCCGTCGGTCCGCGCACGGGGGTATACGCCGAGCCGGGTATGGTGGACACCGCCGCTTGGGAACTCGCGGATATGGAACGGATGGTACAAGCTGCCGAGGATCTCTACGGCCCATATCGTTGGGAGCGTTATGACGTGCTGGTGCTTCCCCCCAGTTTCCCTTTCGGTGGCATGGAGAACCCCCGGTTGACCTTCGCCACCCCCACGATCCTCGCCGGCGACCGGTCGCTCACTGCCCTCATCGCGCATGAACTGGCGCATAGCTGGAGTGGCAACCTGGTGACCAACGCCACCTGGAACGACTTCTGGCTCAACGAAGGCTTCACGGTCTACTTCGAGAAGCGGATCTGCGAGAAGATCTACGGGAAGGACTATGCGAACATGCTCGCCACCCTCGGGCATCAGGACCTGCAACACACAGTGGAGAAATTCACCGGGGAAGGCCTGGCCGCGGATACCCGTTTGAAGCTGGACCTTACCGGAAGGGATCCGGACGATGGGGTTTCGGATGTGGCCTATGAAAAGGGATATGCCTTCCTGCGTCGCCTGGAGGAAAGTGTTGGGCGTGATCGCTTCGATGCGTTCCTGCGGAACTACTTCGATCGGTTCGCCTTCCAGAGCCTCACCACGGAACAGTTCCTGGACCATCTGCAAGAGCACTTGATCGAGCCCGGCAACGTACATGTGGACGTGAAGGCCTGGGTATACGGCACCGGGATCCCTGCGGACCTCGTTGTGCCCGTGAGCGATAAGTTCACCAAGGTGGAAGTGGAGGTGGAGCGCTGGCGATTGGGCACCACAGCCGCCGAGCTGCGCACAGAGGGCTGGTCCACGTTCGAGTGGATCCATTTCGTTCGGCATCTGCCGGATAGCATGACCACCCCGCAGATGGCCGATCTTGACGCGGCTTTCCGTTTCACCGGCACGGGCAACTCAGAGATCCTGGCCGTGTGGCTGGAGCGCAGCGTGGAGAACGACTATGCGCCGGCGTACGAGCGATTGAGCGCCTTCCTCACGAGCGTGGGCCGCCGCAAGTTCCTGCAACCGCTGTACGAGGCACTGATCAAAACCGAGAAGGGTCGCGCGATGGCCCAGCACATCTACGCCAACGCACGGCCGAACTACCACAGTGTGGCGGTGCGTACGATCGATGAGCTGCTCGACTGGACGAAGATGAGCGACCCGGTGACGCTCTGATCCTTCGATCAAGTTCCATCCTTCATACAGCGCTATAGGATCACGGGATCCAGCGCATGCCCTCCAGGCGAGTGTCCGTATGATGTCCGGGCGGGCGTTTCAACCGTTCCTCCGCATCCCGGAACACGCGTTCGGGCACCAACTTGTCCTGCTCGCCGTGCACCAGGTCGATGCGCGTTGTAGCGAGCGCGACGGAGCGCGCGGAGGCATCAGGTTCGGAGGAAGTTGTCCGCCCCAAAGCACGAGCTGACGAAGATGGGTCCGCCCGCGAAATGCCCAACGTGACACCGTGGCCACCCCTTGCGAAAAGCCGCGTGCGTGAACGGGTAGGCCTGGTGCTTCGTGCGCGATGGACCCAACGAGCGCATCGAGATAAGCAACGTGGTCGTCGATCTCGTGCGAGCGGTCCTCGCGGGTCATCCAGGTGGCTCCGACGCGCTGGTGCGCATCGTCCGTGTAGAAACGCGATAGCCCCTCGGGCGCGACGATCAATCGCTCTTCCGCCAGATCTTCAAAGGCAGTGAGGAAGTAGCGGGCCAGTTGGCCATAGCCGTGGACCACGATCCAGATGCTGCGCGCCGTTGCGGCTTCGCCCAGCACATGGTAGCGCGCGGTCGCGGACCGGGGATGTAGCGCTCTTCCACAGGGATCAGTAGTGAGCAGATCCTCCAACGCCTTGGCGACCTTCTCCGCGCTCGGGATCATCGCCGCTTCCAGTGTGCTGTTGAGCGGGATCGCGGGCATGTCCACGGAACCTAACGTGCGCACCGGTGCATCGAGTTGTTCGAAGCACGCATCGCCGATGCGCGATGCCAGTGCTTGCGCGAAGCTGTTCGTCACCTGTTCTTCGGTGACCACCAGGCATCGGCCATGCCTGGCGACTGTGGTCATCACCGTCTCTTCATCCAGGGGCACCAATGTGCGCAGGTCGATGATGGTGATGCACCCCGGGAAATTCTTCGCCGCCGCTTTGGCCCAGTAAACGCCCATGCCGTAGGTGACGACGACCGCGGCTTCACCGCGCTCCATCGCGTTCGCATCGGCTTCTTGCACGATGCGCGCCTTGCCGAACGGAATGATGTAATCCGGCGAAGGCTCGATGCTCTTCGCGTCCTCGGTGCCTTTGATCTTGCTCCAGTAGAGGCCCTTGTGTTCGAGCATCACCACGGGGTTCGGATCGTGGTAGGCGGCCTTCATCAAACCCTTCAGGTCGGCGCCGGTGCTGGGGTAGGCGATCTTGATCCCTTTGATGTTGCAGAGCACGCTCTCCACGCTGCTGCTGTGGTAGGGCCCGCCGCTTCCGTAGGCGCCGATCGGTACGCGGAGGATGCAGCTCACCGGCCACTTGCCCACGGTGAGGTAACAGCTGCGCGCCACTTCGGTGAAGAGCTGGTTGAGCCCCGGCCAGATGTAATCGGCGAACTGCACTTCCACGATCGGCTTCAATCCCGGCGGCGCTCATGCCCACGGTACTGCCGATGATGAAGGCTTCCTGGATCGGGGTGTTGAACACGCGGTGGTCTCCGAAATCGCGGGCGAGGGTGGCGGCTTCGCGGAACACACCGCCGAGGCGCGCGCCCACGTCCTGCCCGTAGAGCAGGCAGCGCGGATCCTCCTGCATCAGCTCGCGGATGGCGAAGAGGGCGCAGTCCACCATCACGGTGGGTTCGCGGTCTTTCGGTGCGCGCTCTCCCTTCTCCTCGGTCACTGGCGTAGGGGCGAACATGTGCGTGGTGCAGGTCCTCCGGGCGTGGGTCCTGGCGCGGCGCTGCCTGGTCGAAGTCCGCTTTCACGCGGGCGATGGCCTTCTGCTCCAACTGCTTCAGTCCATCGAGTTGCAGACGCAGGTCGAGCAATTGCTGAAGGAAGCGCGGATGCGGATCGCGGCGCCGGTGTTCGGCGAGGTCCTCCGCGCTGCGGTAGAACTCCATGCGCACGCCGCTGGTATGGTGGTTCAGCAGGGGCACTTTCGCATGTACCAGGAAGGGACGGCGATCGCGGCGCACCGCCCCGATCACCTCTTGCAAGGTCGCATGGCAACTGAGGAAGTCCGTGCCGTCGATGGTGCGCGTTTCCAGGCCGTGGAAGCCCTTGGCGTATTCGCTGGCATCGCCCACGCGGATCTCATCGGCACTGGCGCTGATGTCCCATTCGTTGTCCTGCACCAGGTAGATGATGGGCAGCTTCTTCAGCACGGCCATCTGGAAGGCTTCTGCCACTTCGCCTTCGGTGATGGAGGCATCGCCCAAGGAACAGACCACCACCGGCGTCTCCGCCTTCGGGTCGCTCGGCAAGCCCCGCGCGCTCCTTGTACCACAGGCCCAATGCGATGCCGGTGGTGGGGATCCCCTGCATGCCGGTGGCGCTGCTCTGGTGCGGGATCTTCGGCATGTGCTCCCGCTTCAAGCTCGGATGGCCGTAGTAGGTGCGCCCCCCGCTGAAAGGATCGTCCCGCTTGGCCAGCAATTGCAGCATCAACTCGTAGGGCTCCATGCCGATGCCCAGCAGGATGCTGTCGTCGCGGTAGTAGGGCGCCACGAAATCCTGCGGCTTCAACTGCATGCCGAGCGCGAGCTGGATGGCTTCGTGCCCACGGCTGGTGGCATGCACGTACTTGCTGGTGAGCTTGAAGTTCTCCTCGTAGATCTCCGTCATCGCCTTGGCGGTACACATCAACTCCCAGGCGCGCAGCAGGACGTGGTGTCGATCGCGGGGGCGCGGGCGGCCGGGTGGCGGTCATTCCAGGATCGTGGACGGCCAAGTTACGCGAGGCCGGTGCTGGCTCGGCCGGCGAAGAGCGGTAGCTGTCGGTGCCATACCTTTGGCCCAACTGAAGCACCACCATGGAGCCGCACTTCCCACGAACTCGACCACCGCATCGTCGGTGATGACATGCAATGCGTGGAGATCACGCTGGACCCGCAGGAGACCGTGCTCGCCGAGGCGGGCACCATGATGATGATGGACGAGGGCATCAGATGAAGACCATCTTCGGCGATGGCAACGGGCAGGAGCAGGGCTTCATGAGCAAGTTGCTGGGCGCTGGCAAGCGGGTGCTCACCGGCGAGAGCCTGTTCATGACCACCTACACCAACGACAGCAATGTGCGCCGTACGGTGTGGTTCGCGGCGGCCTATCCGGGCAAGATCATGGCGCTGGACCTGCGCGATTTCGGGCAGCGGTTGATCTGCCAGAAGGATTCCTTCCTCTGCGCGGCCAAGGGTGTGAGCATCGGCATCGCGTTCCAGAAGCGCTTGGGTGCCGGCCTGTTCGGCGGCGAAGGCTTCATCATGCAGAAGCTGGAAGGCGATGGCCAAGTGTACATCCATGCCGGCGGCACCACGGTGCAGCGCGATCTGGCACCCGGCGAGACCCTCCGCGTTGATACCGGCTGCCTCGTGGCCATGACGCAGACCATCGATTACGACATCCAGTTCGTGGGCGGCATCAAGAACACGCTGTTCGGCGGCGAGGGTCTCTTTTTCGCCACGTTGAAAGGCCCCGGCCATGTGTGGATCCAGAGCCTACCCTTCAGCCGTTTGGCGGACAACATCATCGCCGCAGCGCCACGCGCAGGTGGCCGTGGGAAGGAAGAGGGGAGCGTGCTCGGCGGCCTGGGACGGTTGTTGGACGGGGATAACTAGGCTCACAGCCTCAAGCCACTGGCTCAAGCCACAAGCTTGTATCGTGAACAAGCTTGTGGCCTGTGGCTTGAGGCTGTGTGCCATTCCTTACCTAACGCTCCTGGCGTTGACCGCCATCCAAGCCGTTCAATAGGCCTCCCTGCACCACGGAAAGCAGCAGGCTGAAGCCGAGGGCCCACCAGAAGCTCTTCACCACGAAGCCGTCCACGATCTCCGCCGCCAGCAGCACCACGCAGGCGTTGATCACCAGCAGGAAGAGGCCCAGCGTGAGCACGGTGACGGGCAGTGTGAAGAGGATGAGCAGCGGTTTCAGAAAGGCGTTGAGCAGGCCGAGCACCGCAGCGGTGATCAATGCAGTGACTAGGCCGTGGGTATCGCCCATGTCGCCGAGGCTTACGCCGGACAACAGCAGGTCGCAGATCAGCACCGCGATGGCAGAGATGATGAGACGGATCAGAAGTTTCATGTGAGCGAAGATGCGCAACAATGCGTGTGCATAGTGCTCGGTAAGGCTCCAAATGCGCAGCGCGCGACATGTATCCTCATGTCGCGCGCTGCCGCCTTGTGGCGTCGGATCCGGAACCCGGCTACTGCTTCATCAGCTTCCGCAGCTGGGCCTTGTCGCCCTGGGTGATCACCAGGAAGTAGGTTCCGTTGCTCTTATCGCTGAAGTCCAAGGTGCGTTCATAGCGCCCTTTGAAGCCCGAGATCGTCTCGTGGTATACGCGTTCGCCGCTCGCATCGTGTGCATCCACCATCAGGTCGCCGCGTTCGGGCACGGTCGAATGCAGGCGGAAGAAACCACTGCTGGGATTTGGGAAACAGCTGAGGTCGCCGAGCACAAGCGCGTTGTCGATCGCGGTCACGCCTTTGTTCTTGAGGAGGTCGCGTTCCTCCTTGCTCACTTCGAGGGTGCCTATTTCCACGTGCATCTCGCGCATCACTTCGCCGCGCATCTCTTCCCGCAGGTGCTGCATTTCGCGTCGCAACTGGTCTATCTCGCGGCGGTGTTCATCTCTGTCACGGCCATATTCCGCCATGTCCCGGGCCCGCTCTGCGATATCCCGCTGGTACTCCGCCATGTCGCGTTCGTATTCAGCGCGGTCTTCGGGGCTCATAGACTGCCCGTTCGATCTAGGCAGCGATGGCATCGGCGGCATGGGCGGCATATAGGTGCCATTGGGGGCATCCCCCAAGTCAGTTCATCGCGTTTGCCCAAGGCGCCTTTCAGCGTGAGGCGCTCGCTGCCGCGCTGCACGTCCACGTTCACCTCGGCGCCCGGTTCCAGGTCGGCTACGAGCTCGGCCAGGGTGGTGAAGTTGAGCACGCGGGTACCGTTGATCGCGGTTATCCGGTCGTCTTCCTTGATCCCCATTTTTTCCGCTGCGGAACCCTCCACCACGGCGGCTACCAAGGCGCCTCCATCACCATCCTGCTCGTCCTCGCCGCCGTTCACGCCGAGGTAAGCGCGTGGGCCGCTGTTCCAAGTGTACGGTTCGCCATCGTCGTTCCACGACCAATCCATGGACTTCCAGTGCTCCTCCTCTTTGCGTTCCGCGAGCACGGCTTCCACGTCCTGTTTCTTACCACTGCGGTAGTAGGTCACCTTCACTGTCTGCCCAGCCTCATGCTCGGCGAGCACATCGAGCAAGGACCCTTCGTCGCGCACTTCCTTGCCATCGATCGCGGTGATCACGTCACCCTCCTTCAGCCCTGCGCCTTCAGCCGGACTTCCTTCCACGATACCGGTCACGATGCACCACGCTCGACGGGAGTTTTCTGATCGTTGCATTTCTTCCCGTCCATATCGGTGGTATAGACACCCAGCAACGGGCGATCGTCCTCCTCGGCATCGGCCCATTCCTCGGGATCGATCACCATGGCCAGGCTCATGTCCTCCAAAGCACCACCGTTCTTCATGCGGCGCATGTCGATCACCAGGTTCTCGCCTTCGCCGATCAGCTTGATCTCGTCCAGCACGCCCAGTTCGTTGAGGGCGTCCTCCAGCGAGCGTTCATCGTTCATGTCGAACTCGCGCGTTACCGTGGAGCTATTGCCGTTCTCGTTGGTGGTGATCTCGATGCGCACCTTGCGCTCCCCGGAAGGCTCCTGGGCGGGAAGCTGCGCGGTAAGCAGTGTGGCTGCGGAAAGGGCGAAGAGCGGAAGCGTGTTCATGGGGTCGTTAGCGAATGATCCAAAAGTACCCGGGCCACTCGCGGATCTCCTGTTAACAAAGGTGAAAAGGTGTTAAGCGTTCAAGGCCGCAGCACGCGCGCGGAAAGCGACCGTGTGGCATCGCTCCAACGCAGCAGGTACAAGCCGGTGGCCTTCGTTCGCAGGTCAAGGTCGATGGCGCCATTGGCGCTGTGCGTTGAACGCTGGACCAGTTGGCCACGCCCATCGATCACGAGCAGATCTGCGACCCCGCCCATGCCAGATGGGGTTTGAAGGACGAACGTGCCCGGCACCGCTCCAGGGCGGATCGACAAGGACGCTTCGCCGGTCTCCGCGATGGAAACGGAATTGTCCACGAGGATGTCATCCACCGCCATATCGCTGGTACCGCCGGTGCCGATGATCCCACGGAAGCGCACGTTCACTGTGGAGCCCGCGAAAGCGGAAAGGTCCACCCAGTGCCGCCACCATTGGTCGCCCTGGTCGCCGATCAGGGGGGGCACCACATCGATGGTCCAGCTTCCGTTCGAGACCACATCCAAGTGAAGTTCGCCCATGCCGCCGCCGTGCATGTGGTACCAGAAGGAGAGTGCGAAAGCACCGCCTGCGGGTAGGGAAAGACAAGGGGTGAGGAACACCGCTTCCTCACCTACACATGCTCCCGATGATTCTACATAGAGGTATCGGCCTTGTGCATCGCCAGTGGTGTGGTCGAACGTCGGACCGGTGTTGGCGGTAACCGTTCCGTTCGCATCCACCCGCCAATCGGCATCATCGTCCAGCGGGCCCACTTGCCCAGCGGATCCGTTCACACCCGCGATCAGGTCGTTCCCGAGCGGGCAGGGTTGGTTGCAGATCACCGGTGTGGTGCAGATATCCAGCGTGGTCAAATCCTCGCTCCACGGCAGGTTGGCGAATTCGCCGGTTTGGGTGATTCCGAGCGCCAGTGTGTCGTTCACCGGATGGTCCTCATTGGGCCAGCGGGCCCAGACCTGCAAGGCGTTAAGGTCTCCGAGTTGCAGGTCCAAAGCGGTGGGGGGAAGTGCGATGGTGCGCAATGCACCAGGGGCGATGGTGTCCGTGCGGTTGAAGAACACGGGTGGATCGTTGTTGAGACGAAGGCCCATTTCGAAACCCTGCACCTCGAGCGATCCCGCATTGCGCACATCGACGATCACCTCCGGATCGCCCGGCTGGCAACCCAAGGTCGTTGTGCCGGGCGAGAGGAATTGTTCCACGGCGAGATCACGCTGTACCACGCAGGCGACCAGCTGTTGCGGGCGCCGCACGGCCAGCGAACGTTCCGCGAGGATACCCTGCGGCCCGATCGCCGTCACGGCGAACCAATCATCGTGGATGGCGGAAAGGCCGAGGAAGGTGAACGCGGGATCGATCGTCACACCCACGCTATCCATGTAGCGATCGCCGAGTTGGTGAACGATGTAGCTGGTCGCGTCCAGCAATGGGGGCCATGCATCTCGCGCGCTGTCCGGGCAGTTCAGCACGACGATGGGTTCCTGCGCTGTGCGCATCACGCTGAACGCGGCGCTCTGCGACAGAGTTCCGCCCTGCTCCACGCGGAACATCGCGCGTGCGGCACGGTGGCGTTGCTGGCAAGCATGCCAGGTACCGCACCTCCGCGGCGAGAGGTGCCAACGCGTTCCATGTCTGTCCGCTATCCAAGCTTAGGCTCGGGAGAATTGGATCGGTGTTGTTCGGAGAATACCAGCGGAAACGATGGTTCTCCTAGCGCTTTCAGGTGCTCGCCGCCCCAACGGATGGGCCACCTGCGGGCCGAGCGATGAAGGTGTGAACGAGGAAATAGTCCTGCGGTCCATCCGGCACATCGAAGCCGGATACGGTGAAGGTCCACGTACCAGGTTCCGGCGCTACCGCGTGTACTTGTTCCACGTTGTTCAAGTGGTCTTCATCCTTGAAAGCACCGGCCGCCAGTTGCACAGGATCTGGCGCGATGGAGAGCGCCCACGGAAGGTGCGTTGTCGCCAGAGGATCGCTGGCCACCAAGTCCAAGTCGTTCACCAAGGAGGTCGCTGCGAACAGCGGACCGGCGGGGTCCATCCAATATAGCATGGTGCGCACTTCGGCGAGGTCCGGCGGCACTTGCAGCGTGTGCGTCGCGGTGCCGCCTTGATCCACCGTGCCCGTGACCCATTGTTCGGAGACGATCTGCTCGTAAGCGCGCGTGGCGTTCACCGTGCCCCAGCCGTATTCGTAATCCGGTCCGGTGGTACCGATGTCATCGGCGGTGTTCCTCTGCCCTTCGTTGCCCGCGCTGAACACTTGCAGTATGGAAGGATTGTCCACCACTTCTTGGTCGACACGCTGCGTGGTTTCCGTGTACCCGGCGTTGCAGCCATCGCTGTAGGAACTGCTGAAGATGACGGCACCCGAGAGCTGATGTAGCGTCTCGGTATCGGGCAAGTCTCCCTGGTATTGGCGAATGATCAGGTCCGCTCCGGGCGCCATGCCCACTGTGGTTGGATCGATGTTGCCCGCGCCGCCGACGATGCCCGCGCACATGTCGCCATGTGTTCCGGTCAGATCGCCCAGCACATCATCCTGCGAGGTGCGGCCTTTGAGATCGATATGTGGTCCCACGAAACCATCGTCGTTCACCACCACCGTCACGCCGCTGCCATCCAAACCCGGACTTCCAATGACACCCGGCCCGATGCCATGTACACGATGGTAAGTACGTCCGCGCAAGCTTTCCGGCTTTCCTTCTTCCGGCTCGATGCCGGCCCATTGCACACCTGCATGGCCGACCATCCGAAGGAGCGCGGTGCGGTCGACGCGTGCATGCAGTGTGCCGTGCGCATCCGCAGGAATGTTCAAGAGATCACCCAACGCCTCGGCATCCACGTTGGGCCAGGGCACCAGGATGACATCGTGCAAAGCCTTCGGATCGTTGGCCTCGAACTTGTTCGCCAGCGGCGGATCGATCTTGTGTGCTGCCTTGAAAAGCAAAACTCCTGTCAAGCCGATCGCTCTCAATGGGGCGAGGTCGGTTCCTATCGGAGCGGAAACAACCCATGCATGCGGCCGCAGCGGATCGAGCAGCATAAGTCCGAGCGCCTCCAGGCGCGCACGCTCAATAACGCTGAGCGTATGGTCGAACTGGAGCACACGGTAGGCACGACCCTGCCAATGGCCGTCGCTTCTGCGGACCTGCAAGAGTTCAGGATGATCGATCACGGAGGATGCCAGCGCGGGTCCACTGCGCAATTGCAGTGCATCGGCTTGGCCGGAGAGGAACGGGGCCGGACAACGCAGTTGCCAGGGATAGCAGGAAGGCGGAAGCCTCACGGTCGCATCGCTTCGACGACAAATTGTACGGATGGTCACGCCGCGATCCGGTGCGGACGTGGAGGGCTGGAGAGCTACCCGGGTGAAGCGGTCCAGGTCGCGGCGCTCGCGCTTGGTGGGGCGCCCTTCGCCGGGATCGCGGTGTTGGGCGCGGGCCAGGCGCGCGAGTTCCAGTTTCTGAAGGTCCTCGAACGAAGTGCGCTCTGCGAGGAGGCCCGGTACCAACTTGGCACCCACTCGAGAGGGTGGCAACGCGAGAACCTCCCAACTGCGCCACACGGGCGTAACGCGCACCGCGAACATCGCCCACCTTCACCTCGGCGGCGCTTGGCTTCACGAGTCGACGTGTTCAATCAGTTCGCGTCTGTTCTCCCCCACCGTATCTGTGGCGATGCGGCGATTACTTGAAAAGGCGCACGCACCAGAGGAATTTGTCGATGCGCATGGCTGTTGAACGACGAAGGCGCCCTGTTGCGAGCGCCTTCATGTTCAGTGACCCCGGAGGGATTCGAACCCCCAACCAACAGAACCGGAATCTGCCATTCTATCCAATTGAACTACGGGGCCATGGAGCGGGCGCGAAGATAGGAGCGCGAAGTCAGGGGCAGTTGGCAGGAGCAACAACGGATCGTTGCCCCTGGTCCTGCCCCCTGCGCCTGGCCACCGCCGCCTCTTTGAAGAAAGCCCACCTTCTTCGCGCCTTTCGCGCGATGGTTTCCATGACCGAGCTACGCAACATCGCCATCATCGCCCACGTCGACCACGGCAAAACCACCTTGGTGGACCGTATCCTGCACCAGTGCCAGCTTTTCCGGGAGAAATCCAGGAAACGGCCTAAACTGGTCGCGATTGCCAACGACCTGGACGAGCGCGGCATCACCATCCTGAGCAAGAACGTGAGCGTGCGCTGGCAAAAGGTGTGAAGATCAATGCGATCGATACCCCGGCCACGCATTTCCGGCGG
>JADJRW010000034.1 GCA_016712025.1 Flavobacteriales bacterium | reverse complement strand
ACATCAACACCAACAACATGGGCGATCCGGTGGCCTTCGCATACGTGGACAGCCTGTACAACTGGCAGAGCTTGGTCGACTACTTCTGCCTGAACAGTTACACCGTTTGCGCCGATTGGCTGAATTGGAACACCGGCTGGTGGCGCGGTATGGATGCTACCGGCGACAAGCAGAAGTGGCGCTATATCCTGTGGGACATGGATGCCACCTTCGGGCACTACGGGAACTTCACCGGAATTCCCGACCAAACCCCCACCGCGGATCCCTGCACGCCGGAGAACTTGAACGATCCGGGCGGCCAGGGGCATACCGTGATCCTGAACAAGCTGATCACCGAGAACACGATGGTACACGACTACTACGTGAACCGCTACATCGATCTTGGCAACACGCTTTTCAACTGCGATGGGACGATCCCTTCCTCGACAGCCTCGGGTGGATGATCACGCCGGAGATGACCATGCAGGTGGCCCGCTGGGGTGGTAGCGTCGCCGACTGGTAGAACAATGTGCAGGTGATGCGGACTTCATCACCACGCGTTGCGTCACCATCGAGGAAGGTTTGGTGGATTGCTATGACCTGAACGGCCCCCACGATGTGGTGTATGATGTGTATCCCCGCTCAGTGGCAAGATCCAGGTGAATTCGCAGGTGCTTCCGAACTATCCGTTCAATGGCACCTACTACGGCGGCATCAACACCACGCTCGCCCCCTTGCCCGAACCCGGGTGGGCTTTCAGCCACTGGACCATTCAGCTGGATACCATACTTCCTAGTTTGAACGATAGCCTGGTAACCGTTACCACGGATACCTCGGACGTGATCGTGGCGCACTTCCTGCCGCCGATCTCCTGCGAAGTGATGCTCGATGCAACCGCGCAACCCGGTCGCATCGAATTCGACGGCACCGTGTATGAGTTCCCACCTACGTGGCGGTGCCCGAAGGTGTGGCCAAACCGGTGAAAGTGCTGCCTGCGGAGTTCTACGATTTCGCCTATTGGGACATCAAGAACAACTATCCCAACCCGGCGGATACCACGGTCACGGATATCAGCATCACTTTCTTCAGCAGCGATACGATCATCGCCAACCTGAAGCCGCAGGACTATGCCTATTTCGTACCCAATTCCTTCTCCCCGAACGGCGACGGCATCAACGATGATTGGCGCCCGTGGGGCAATGTGATCGATCTCGAGACCTTCGATCTGAAGGTTTTCGACCGGTGGGGCCAATTGATGATGGAGTCGAAGGATCCCAATCTGCCTTGGGACGGTAGCGATGGAAGTGGCACCGTGCGGGATGGGGTCTACACCTACCGCGCCTACGTGATAGAGGGCATTACCAAGGAGCGCCACGAACTTTTCGGGCACGTCACGGTCTTCAAGTGACCGCCGAGAACCAGAATTAGGAGAAGCCCCCGGAGATCCCGGGGGCTTTTTTTTTCCCAGAAGTGGATGGGATGGATTGTTTAGCTTATTTTTGCAACCGTTGAACAAAACCCCTGCCTCCTTGTTTTAACTGCCTAACCTCAAAACACCGAACAATGTCACGAACACTTTCTCTGGGATTACTAGCCGCACTCGCGGCCAGCCCCGCACTCGCGCAGACAGCGCGCGTGCAAGTCATACACAACTGCGCCGATGCCGCCGCTTCGGTGGTGGACGTGTGGCTGGACAATACCCTGCTGCTCAACGACTTCGCTTTCCGCACAGCGAGTCCTTTCGTGGATGCGCCTGCGGGAACACAGTTCACCGTAGGCATCGCGCCAGTAACAGCACCAGCGCTGTGGAATCCATTTTCACACAGGACTTCACCCTTGCCGACGGTGAGACCTATGGTCGTAGCCAGTGGGATCGTTAGCGCGACCGGGTACACCCGCTCACTCCGTTCAGTTTGGAAGTGTTCGATCAAGGGCAGGAGACCGCTATGATGGGCACCAATACGGATGTGCTCGTGCTGCACGGCAGTACCGATGCACCCACCGTGGATGTCTACGAGAGTGCCGTGCTGAACGCGACCGCAGTGAACGATGCTTCCTACGGTGACTTCGCAGGCTACCTCGCACTCCCCACTGCGGACTACACGGTCCAAATTCGCACTGCGGACAATAGCACCATCGTGGCCGCCTATAGCGCCCCGCTGCAAACGCTCGGCCTCAACGGTGCTGCGATCACCGTGCTCGCCAGCGGATTCCTCGATCCAAGCGTGAACAGCGCTGGGCCTGCGTTCGGCCTCTGGGCCGCTACCGCAGCAGGTGGTGCCCTGGTAGAACTGCCTAGTGCAGCGATCCCCATCGCCCGCGCGCAGGTGATCCATAACTCCGCTGATGCCGCTGCGGCCCAAGTGGATGTGTACTTGAACGGCGGCCTCCTGTTGGACAACTTCGCCTTCCGCACCGCCACACCATTCGTCGACCTGCAAGCAGGAGTGGACCTCGAAGTGGCTATTGCGCCAAGCACCAGCACCAGCGTGAACGATGCGATCGCGACCTTTCCTTACAACCTCGCAGCCGGTGAGACCTACACCCTGGTGGCGAACGGTATCGTGAGCGGTACCGGTTATATGCCCAACCAACCCTTCGGCATCGACGTGTTCGCCGGTTCCCGCGAAACAGCGACGTCCGGTCCCGCGAATACGGATATCCTGGTATGCCACGGAAGCACCGATGCCCCTGTGGTCGACGTGAACGAAGTACTCGTGCTGGGTGGTGCGACCCTCGTGGATGACATCGCCTATGGAGAATACCAAGGCTACGTGGAAGCACCCACGGCGGACTACGCATTGCAGATCACCGCTGGCGGCAATCCCGTGGTGACGTATCAAGCGCCGCTCGCTACGCTGAACCTGGATGGCGCCGCCATCACTGTGCTGGCCAGCGGCTTCCTCGATCCTTCAATGAACAGCAATGGTGCGGCCTTTGGCCTTTGGGTGGCCTTGCCAGCGGGTGGTCCGCTGGTTGAGTTGCTCGAGTTGGTGGGAGGCGGCACAGCCCGCGTGCAAGTGATCCACAACAGCGCCGACCTGGCTGCTGCGGTAGTGGATGTATACCTCGACAACACCTTGTTGCTTAACGATTTCGCTTTCCGCACAGCCAGTCCTTTTGTGGATGCACCAGCCGGTACCCCGTTCGTGGTGGGCGTCGCTCCGGGCAATAGCACCAGTGCGGCAGATGCGATCTACACGGAGACCTTCACCCTCGCCGATGGTGAGACCCTGTGATCGTGGCGAGCGGTATCGTTAGCGCCACTGGCTACACACCGCTCACGCCCTTCAGCTTGGAGGTGTTCGACCAGGGCCGCGAGAGCGCTGACCTTCCGGCCAATACCGATCTGCTCGTGTTCCACGGAAGTACTGATGCTCCCACTGTGGATGTGTACGAAGCTGGTGTGCTCAATGTGACCGCGGTCAACGATGCATCGTACGGCGATTTCGCAGGTTACCTCGCACTCCCCACCGACGACTACACGGTGCAGGTGCGCACTGCCGATAACAGCACGGTGGTAGCCGCCTACAGCGCCCCATTGCAAACACTTAGCCTGAACGGAGCCGCCATCACGGTGCTCGCCAGTGGCTTCCTCGATCCTGCACAGAACAGCAATGGCCCGGGCTTCGGTCTCTGGGTAGCTCTCGCAGCCGGTGGTCCGCTGGTAGAACTTCCTAGTGCCGCGATCCCCGGTGCACGCCTCCAGGTGATCCACAACGCGGCCGATCTTGCCGCTGCCGAAGTGGACGTTTACTTGAACGGCGCTCTGCTGCTGGATGATTTCGCCTTCCGCACCGCCACGCCATTCGTGAACGTGCAAGCAGGCACCGACCTTAGCGTAGCTGTCGCTCCAGGCAACAGCACCAGCGTGGCCGATGCCATCGCCACCTTCCCCTTCAACCTTGCCACCGATGGCAAATACATTGTGGTCGCGAATGGTATTGTGAGCGCTACTGGCTATACCCCGAACACCCCGTTCGACCTGTACGCTTATGCACCTGCCCGGGAGACCGCTACCTCGGGTGCCACGAATACGGACATACTCGTGTTCCACGGCTGCACTGATGCCCCCGCGGTGGATGTGAACGAAACGGCGCTCCTGGGTGGTGCCACATTGGTGAACGCCATCGCGTACGGTGAGTTCAGCAGCTACCTGGAGCCACCTACGAACGACTATGTGTTGCAAGTGACGGATGGCACCACACCCTTGGTGAGCTACCAAGCTCCCTTGGCGACCTTGAACCTTGACGGCGATGCGATCACTGTGCTCGCCAGTGGTTTCGAACCCCGCCACGAACAGCAACGGCCCGGGCTTCGGCCTTTGGGTGGCGCTGGCCGCTGGTGGGAATTTGATCGAACTGCCGGTGTTCACCGGTGTGGACGAGTTGGGTCTGTTCGCAGGCACCAGCCTGTGGCCGAACCCAGCCACCAACGAGGTGAACGTGTTCGTGCCATCCCTAGGCGACGCGCAAGTGGAAGCCGAATTGCTCGATGCTACCGGCCGTGTGGTGCGTTCGTTCGGAGCCGCAGTGCGCGGTAGCGACCGTGTGATCATCAATACGTCTGACCTCAGTGCTGGCCGTTACTCGATCCGCTTGAGCGGAGCTGGCAGCCGCATCACCTTGCCCTTGAGCGTGGTGCGTTGATCTTGCAAGCCCATTGCGGGAGGCCTTCTTCGGAGGGCCTCCCGTTTTTGGGACTGACAATTCGCCCGCCGGGCTGTTCTTTATTCGATCCAGACCCACCTGACTCTACCACAAATGCAGGATAGTCCCTACCGTACCCAATTCCAGATACGCGACCTCGAAGAGTTCTCCGGGGTGAAAGCACATACCATCCGGATCTGGGAAAAGCGCTACGGTTTGCTAACTCCGGACCGCACCCAGACCAACATCCGCACCTATGGGGTCGATGATCTGAAGAACCTGCTCAACGTCGCCTTCCTGAACAACCATGGCCATAAGATCAGCAAGATCGCCGAGCTGAGCAGCGCCGACCGGGAGCAATTGGTGAAGGACACCGCGCAGGAACACCACGACTTGGGTGATGCGCTCATTGCGTTGAAAATGGCGATGCTCACGTTCGACGGGGCCGCCTTCGACCGGATCTGTACGAACTATCGGCTTACAAAGGGTTTCCGAGCTTTAGCGGAGAACCTTTTCGTGCCCCTTCTTGAGCATATCGGTTTGTTGTGGCAGACCAGTGCCATCTGTCCTTCCCATGAGCATTTCGTAAGCTATCTGGTGCGCCAGAAGATAATTGCCGAGACGGAGGCGTTGCCCTCTGTGGGGGTCGAGGCATCGCGTGGCGCCGTGCTCTTTCTACCGGAGAACGAGATACACGAACTCGGGCTGCTCTATGTGGGCTATGTGCTCCGGGCTGCCGGGTATCGGGCGATCTATCTCGGACAAAGCGTGCCGATGGCCGACCTTCCACAAGTGAGCGCCGCCTATCCTCAAAGTCTCCTCTTCATCAGTTTTATCACCACGTTCCCAGCAATGGATGAGCTGCTGCCTTATGCCCAGCGGTTCACGGAACTCCTGCCTATGGATCGCTGCACGCTCTGGCTTTGCGGCGGGCAAGTGGCGCGCTTGGGCGATGCTGCTTGGCCGGAAGGTGTGCATGCCTTCAAGCATGTGGGTGCGCTGCTTTCCCGTCTGGACGAGCTCGCTGCCTAGCATTCGCAACGGTAATTTGGCCGGGATGTGTTCCCGTCCCCAAATTCCGCGCGGCCCGCATTGGTGGATCCGTTGCTGCGGGCCCATTGGGATCACAGCCTTGTTTTTCAGCGCGTGTGGAACAGCCCCGAGCACATGGACGGTGCATGACCCTGGCGCTGGTACAGCAGTTGTGCTGACTGTCCGCAACGGGAGAAAGGACGGTCCTGCCCGGTTGCTCGATCGGGCCGGTCATGTGCGCAAGGAAGGACAGTATATCCGCGATCGGAAGGACGGAGTTTGGATCACCTACGATCAACAGGGCCGGTTGCGGGAAGAAACCCGATACCGGATGGGAGCCTTGCAAGGAACCTCGACGGCGTATTCCGCGAACGGCAGCGTATCGCGCGCTGTGACCTATGAAAAAAGCGTGCTCCATGGACCCTTCAGCACGTTCCACGCCGACGGCAGCATCGCCCTTGAATGCACTTATAGGGATGGTGTGCTGCACGGCCACTTCTTCAGCAATACGCTATCCGACTCACTGCTGCGCGGGCCCATCACCGAGTGCTGGTTCGATCATGGCGTACGCAACGGGATCTGGACACGACGCTACGGTAACGGACGAACGTCGGTGATGGGTATGCATCGCGGTGGCATACAGGACGGGATATGGCGCTACTGGGACCGGGAAGGCCGATTGAAACGGATCGGGTACTACAAGATGGGCGTGCGTTACCGCGTGGTGATCCTGCGGAAGGAGGACCCCTGGTTCCTTCTTCCCATGGGATAGTATCACGGGAAGACTTTGCCCGGGTTCATGATCCCCAGAGGGTCGAACGCGCGTTTGATGGCACGCATCAGATCCAGTTGCGACGTGTTGAATGCGATATCCATGTAGGGCCGTTGTACCAGCCCGATACCGTGCTCTCCGCTGAGCGTGCCGCCCAGTGACACGGTGAGCTGGAAGATCTCGCGGATCGCCTTGGGCAATTCATCGCTCCAGAAAGCGTCACTCAATTCGCCCTTGAGAATGTTCACATGCAAATTGCCATCGCCCGCATGCCCGTAGCACACGCTCTGGAACCCGTACCGCGCGCCGATCGCCTTCACCCCTTCAAGCAAATGCGGCAGTGCGAAGCGCGGCACTACCGTGTCCTCCTCCTTGTAGACACTGTGCGCTTTCACGCTCACCGGCACGCTGCGACGCATCTTCCAGAGCGTGTCCTTTTCCGCCGAGCTCTCCGCGAAGAGCACTTCACCGCAGTCGTGCTGCTCCATCACTTGAAGGATCGTTTCGCAATCGCGCATCAGTTCCGCGCCGTGGTTGCCATCGACCTCGATGAGCAAATAGGCGCCGGGATCCGTGGAGATCTGCGTCGGCAGACCTTCGGTGAAACGCATCGTCCAGGCGATGGCATCACGCTCCATGAACTCCATGGCGCTCGGAGTTGATCCCGGCACGGAACACAGCGCTCACCGCTTCGCACGCCCGAACCGCATCGCCGAAGGGCACCAACAGCAAGCGGGTTTCTTTGGGCATGGGCACCAAACGCAGCACCGCTTTGGTGATGATCCCGAGCGTGCCCTCACTACCCACGATCAGTCGGGTAAGGTCATAGCCTGTGCTGTTCTTCAGTGTGTTGGCACCGGTTCGGATCACGATCCATCAGGCAGCACCACTTCCATATTGAGCACCCAATCCCGGGTCACGCCGTATTTCACTGCTCGGGGGCCTCCGGCGTTCTCCGCCAGGTTGCCGCCTATGGTGCAGCTGCCTTTGCTGCTCGGGTCAGGCGGATAGTACAGACCCTTGGCGGCCACCGCGTCCATCAATACCTGCGTGATCACACCCGGCTCCACGGTCACTTGCAAGTTCCGTTCATCGATGTCCACGATGGCGTTCATGCGGTCCAGTGAAAGGCCCACACCACCATGCACGCAGAGCGCACCTCCGCTCAGACCGGTTCGCCCACCGATCGGGGTCACCGGTATTTCGTGTTCCGCGCACAACCGCACCGTGGCCGCCACCTCCGCGGTATTGCGCGGGCGCACTACCACATCTGGGGGATAGGAGAGGTCCTCGGTCTCATCGTGGCCGTAGTTCACGCGCGCTTCGGTGCCGAGGTCCACGATCTCTGGCGGGAGGGCGCTGCGCAGGGCGGTCAGGAAGGCTTCGTGCATCGGGTCCGAAGGTGGATGAGAGGACGAATTTGCGCCATGCGCTTCGCCGATCGATCGGTGTGCGTAACTTTCTCAGGCCACCCGGGGCAAAGTGCCCCCGTCTTCTCCAAAGAACGCGATCGACATGAGAGCATACGCTACCTTCCTCCTCGCCACGCTGTTGCCGAGCGTTGTGATCTGCCAGAACATCGCCATCAATGTCAACGGTGCGGTGCCTGATGCCAGTGCCTTGTTGGACATTGATGCTTCCGCTTTGGGCGCGGCGAACAAGAAGGGCCTCCTTGTACCTCGCATCGCCCTTACGGCCACCAACGTGGCCGCGCCGGTGGTGGCCCCGGCCACGTCGCTTCTGATCTACAATACCGCCACGGCCGGTGTCGCACCGAACAATGTGGTCCCGGGTTACTACTACTGGAACGGTGCGGCGTGGGTGGCCTTTGTGGCGGGCGTGCAAGGATGGACCATCCTAGGGAACGCAGGTACCGTTGCGGCCACCAATTTCCTTGGGACCACGGACAATGTGGACCTGGTGGTGCGCACGAATAATCTGGAGCGGTTCCGGACCATGGGTGCCACAGGCCGCATCGGTTGGGGCACCACTGCACCGATAGCCCCCCTGGAGGTGAGCAGCGGCGCGACCGATGCGATCTACGGGCACAGCATCAACGTGGGCGGCTGGCTCGGTCGGGAAACCAATATCACCTTCGGGGTGCCTTTGCAGAACGTGTTGGGAGCGGGTCTCTATGCCAATAATCCCACCGCCGGTTATACCTCGGCTTATGCACAAAGCACCGGAGCGGCGACCGTGGCGGCCAACATCAACTACAGTGATGTGTGGATCTCGCAGTACAACTATGTGCAGAACAATACCGCCACGTTCAATCCACCGGGCAGCTATTCGCAACTGAACGTCACCAATGCCGCACTTGCCGGAGATCATGTCGCCTTCCGTGCTTACAGCAACCGCGGCACCACCGCAGGCAATCCGGGCTTCACCATCGGTTCCTCGGCTACGGCCAATGCCCAGAACCAGGACGCGATCGGTGTGGAGGGCGTAGCGTTCTCCAATACCACAACACGTGCCGGCGGCTACTTTGAATCGTTCAGTTACCCCGGTGTCAGTTTGGCCTATGCCTATGTGGGCACCACGGTCGGTGGCATCGCACGCAAGATTACAGGAACCGCAGCGGTGGCCGAGATCGTGCCCACCCCGGACCACGGCCGCATCATGCTTACCTGCCCCGAATCACCGGAGTATTGGTACCAGGACTATGGCACTGTGCAAATGGTGAACGGTCATGCGCATGTGGACCTCGACCCGATCCTCGCTGACATCATAATGGTGACCGCGGAGTACCCGGTGCGCGTGTTCTGTACACCAGTGGACATGCCCGATTTCAACGGGGTGGCCCAGATGAACCGCACCGCCACTGGATTCGATCTGGTGGAGTTGAACGCTGGGTCGCACTCGGGAACGATCGACTACCAATTGATCGTGAAGCCCAAGACCGGATTCGGAGAGGGTCGCTTCCCCCAAGCGCCCGGACCAGCCTGGCTGAAGAAGGAGTTCGAGCCTGTGAAAGCCCGCGCAGCGAACCAACCCGACCCGTCAAAGATCTTCTACTGGCCCAGCGATCCCGAGGTTTACGGCTACGACGTCGACAAGGTCACTCCTGTCGGTCGCCAGGTGCCAAGTGGAAAGAACGCTGGCAAGTTCAAGGTGGCCGAGGGTGTTTTCCAGCCCGGCATGCCCGCCGAACGCCCCTCCAGGTCCAATTGGGCACTGCGTAGCTTTCCTTCGCCCAGGTGGGCGGAGGACCGCGGATGCTGGGTGCATCGCGTTCCGTTCCTTCGCACCGCTCAATGATCACTTACGACTCCCGCAACTGGTTCCATGCGCTCGCGCTCCATCGGTCGGACACCTTCCGCAAGTTGCTTCCCCTGCTGATCCTCGTGGGGCTCTTCACTTGGGGTGTCGGTTTGCTTGAGATGAAAGTTTTGAAGTTGTCCAAGAGCAGCTTGGTCACCAACCTGCCGGTGATGCACAGCCTGCTGGGTTTCGCGATCAGCATGTTGCTGGTTTTCCGCACCAACACCGCGTACGACCGGTGGTGGGAAGGCCGCAAGCTGTGGGGGCAACTGGTGAATGCCAGCCGCAACCTCGCGGTGAATATGAGCGTGATGGTGCCGCATGAGGATGCCGCGACACGTTCCTTCTTCGCCCGCACCATCAGCTTGTTCGCGCATGAACTTCGCCAGCACCTCCTATCGGAGAAGACGCGCCTGGAACTCGACCAGCAACCCCACCCGGAGATCCCCGACTTCGATCGCAGCAAGCATGTGCCTTCGCAAGTGGCGAGGCTCATGCAGCAACGTGTGTATCGTTTGGACCGGGATGGTGCGATCACGGGGGACCAGCTCATCGTGCTGAACACCGACCTCGTGCAATTCCTGGACATCTGTGGCGCTTGCGAGCGGATCAAGAACACACCGATACCCTACTCCTACAGCAGCTTCATCAAGAAGTTCATCGTGGTCTATGTGCTCACCCTGCCTTTCGGTTTCGTGTTCTCCCTCGGCTACCTCGCCATCCCCGTGGTGATGTTCATCTTCTACGTGTTGGCCAGCCTGGAGCTGATCGCAGAAGAGATCGAGGACCCCTTCGGCAAGGATGGTAACGATCTACCGATGGAACGGCTCGCCATAATGATCGCGAAGAACGCGGACGAGATCCTTGCTTGATCCCATGTCCGCGCACCAAGCCTTCGATCGGCGTACCCTGCTTCTGGTGGTCGTGGCCGCCTTGGGCTACTTCGTGGATATCTACGACCTAGTGCTGTTCAACGTGGTGAAGAAGGAGAGTCTGGAAGCCATCGGACTGAGCGGCGACACGCTGCAACGCTATGACACGTCGTTGTTCAATTGGCAAATGGGCGGCATGTTGTTGGGCGGGCTCCTATGGGGCATGCTCGGTGACAAGCGCGGGCGTGTGCAGGTGCTCTTTGGATCGATCCTGCTCTATTCGGTGGCCAACATCGCCAACGCCTTTGTTACGGACACGTTCCAGTATTCCGCGTGCCGTATGCTGGCGGGGATCGGCCTGGCCGGCGAACTGGGCGCGGGCATTACGCTCGTGGTGGAGAGCATGCCGCGCACACTGCGCGGTTGGGGCACCATGGTCATTGTCACGTTCGGTGCGCTGGGTGCTGTGGCGGCGAGTTTGGTGGGCAACAGCGGGGCCGCGATCGCTGCGTGGATGGGCCTCGACCTGATGGGTTGGCAAATGGCGTATGTCGTGGGTGGTGGGTTGGGGATCGTGCTGCTCGCGTTGCGCGCCGGAGCCTTTGAAAGCGGGATGTTCAAACAGGTGCTGACCCGGACCGATGTGGTGAAAGGCGATTTCCTGGCGCTTTTCCGCACACGTTCGTCCACGCTGAAGTACCTGGCATCGGTAGCCATCGGTCTGCCCGTGTGGTTCGTGATCGGCGTGCTCATCAACAAGAGCCATCTGCTGGGCCCCGCGCTCGGTGTGCACGGCGAGGTACACGTCGGCGAGAGTGTGATGTGGGGCTATATCGGCCTGAGCGCGGGCGATCTGCTCAGCGGACTGCTCAGCCAATTGCTACAAAGCAGGCGGAAGGTCATCTTGATCTATTTGGCCTTTCTTTCCATCGTTGTCCTCGTATTCCTTTTCGAAGGCGCCGTGAGCTTGCGCTGGTTCTATGGCATGTGCCTGCTTCTCGGCGCGAGCACCGGTTTTGGGCCTTGTTCGTTACAGTGGCCTCTGAGCAGTTCGGTACCAATTTGCGCAGCACGGTCACCAATACAGCGCCCAACTTCGTGCGCGGTGCGGTGATCCCCATCACCCTTTCTTACATGGCGCTGCGTGGACCGATCGGCGATGTGGTGGCGGTGCTGGTCGTTGGCACGGTGTGCATCGGCCTATCGCTATGGGCCACTTTGCATGTGAAGGAGACCTTCCACCGCGACATGGATTTCCTGGAAGGGTAGCGCGTGTTGAAAGGCAGGCGTCACTTCTGCCTCCCCGTCTCGATCGCGCGCCGCACACTGCCGTGCTGTTTGAGCAATGCGTTCGCTGCGTCGTACCCGATGCCCAGCCCGTCCATCACCATGCGCGTGCCGCGATCGATCAATTTCACGTTGCTCAACTGCATGTCCACCATGCGGTTGCCCTTCACCCGGCCCAGCTTGATCATCACGCTCGAGCTGATCATGTTCAACACCAGCTTCTGCGCGGTGCCGCTCTTCATGCGCGTGCTGCCCGTCACGAACTCGGGTCCCACCAGCACGGCGATCGGGTGGTCACAAACGGTGGTCACCGGCGATCCCGGGTTGCAGGTGATGCATCCGGTGAGGATGCCTTCCGCGCGACATGCTTCCAACGCCCCGACAACGTAGGGCGTTCCACCGCTCGCCGCGATGCCGATCACACTGTCGTCGGCACCGATCGCATGTTCCTGCAAGTCCTTCCAGCCCTGTGCGCGATCATCCTCGGCGAACTCCACCGCTTTGCGGATCGCAGCATCGCCACCAGCGATGAGGCCCACCACCAAACCATGCGGTACGCCGAAAGTGGGAGGGCATTCACTGGCGTCCACGATGCCGAGCCGCCCGCTGGTGCCCGCGCCGAGGTAGAACAGCCGCCCCCCGCGACGCATGCGCTCCACGATCGCGTCCACGAGCCCTTCGATCGCGGGCAAAACTTCGCCCACAGCGGCCGGAACCAGACGATCCTCCGCGTTCATGTTCCGCAGCAGTTCAGCGGTCGACATTTCCTCGAGGTGATCGTAGCGCGAGGATGATTCAGTGATGCGTTCCATGCGGGCGTCGGTTGTCGTGAGGGTGAAGCTCCGAACCGTGATCCGTTGGCTGTTGCGGGCCTGCCGACAACCATCAACGGACAACTGTTCTTACTGAGCGAGCGCACAAAGAAAAGGGCCGCCCGTAGGCAGCCCCTTCCCAAAATGACGGCGATGCGTTAGTCGAGCATCAACTTCCGGGTCACCACGCCTTCGGCGAAGCGAAGTTGCACGGAATAGGCACCGGCCTCAAGGCCTTGGCGCTCGATCACCACTTGTTTGGCGTTAACGCTCGCGGTACGCACCAGGCGGCCGTTAACATCATACACCTCGTAGCTCAGGATCGCGGCTTCCGCGCTGCTTACCGTTACGCGATCCGCAGCGGGGTTCGGGAACAGGTCCACTCCTTGCGCCACACTGCTGTTCTCGTCGATGTTCACCAACGAGCATAGTCCGAGTTGCAGTTCGCATACGATACGTGGGTTGATGTAGCCCATGATCGTATCGATGTACAGACGGCCTTTCGCTCCGCTCATATCGGGGTTGCTCGCCAGGCTGGCCTGGTGGCAGGTGATGTTGATGCCGGGGATGATGTCCAACGCATCGGGGCTGGTGGGGTCCCACCACTGCCAGGGGCTCGCCTCATCGCCAGCAGGTGCGGGCCAATGCGGACGGATCATCGGGAACAAGCCTTCCGCGTTCGCGGAGATCTGCACACCATCCACCACTTGGCCATACAAGGAGCGTGCACGATCGGTGAAGCCATCCACGCCCGAAGGCAGGGTGGCGAACGATGCGTTGTTGCCATAGGTGTTCGCCAGGGCTACGAAGAAATTGGAGCCTTGTACGGGCACTACTTCTTCACCGGTGGTAGGCACGATCACAATGCCTTCGGTGAAGGGCGCGTATGGATCGAACACGGCATGGCAGGCCACCATCGGCACATCGCCCACTTCCATCCAGCTGGTATCGGCAAGTGCACCGCCCAGGTTCACACAGAACTGGGTCTCGTAGTCAAAGCCGTTCGGGCGGTAAAGGGTGAGTTGACCATTGAAACCGTCCAAGTTGCCCACCGCGTTCGTGTCGATATAGCTCACGCCCGGGTTGTTCAGCGGATCGGGAACGAATTTCTCGATGAACAGCTCGGAAGGTTGATCGAGCGTGGCGTTGGCCAGGGCGATGTAGCCCCCGGTGCCTTCGCCGAGCACCACGATCTTATCCGGGTTGATGGCGAACGTGTTCGCACCAGCAGCCAAAGCTTTGTGGGTGCGCGTGCATTGGCGCACATCATGGATGGCGCGGTAGATCGCGTTCAGCAAGGTGCCGCGACGCACTTCCAAGGTGGTGCCGAGGGGATTCCAGCCCAAGCGATAGCTCATGCTCACGGCCACATAGCCGCGTTGCGCGAGTTGCTTGCAGATCTCCACGGCGGTGCTGTCCGTGCGCCTGCCGGTGGGGCTACCATTCCCGGGGTAGCCGGGAGGAAGTGCGTTGCCCGTGTGTAGGTACAACACCATGGGCCGCGCGGTCTCGGTGTCCACCGCTTCGTCGGGCACGTAGATGTCCATCTTCAGATCGGCCACTTTCACGGCCGTGCTGGTGTCCAGCGGATTGAAGTATTGGGGTGGGATCGGGTTGCCCTGCGACACGGTCATTTACAGGAAACCGAAATCAGCGAGAACATCGAGATCGGCCAGGTTGCTGGTGAGGAAATCCACGTTCTGGCCGTAGCTCACGCCGGGCGTGATCACCACTTGACCGGGCGTGAAAACTTCGGTGACGTAGCGCTGCGCCGATACTGCCAGCGGCAGGCCGAGCAGCAGGAAGGGTAGGGCTCTTTTCATGGGACGGTAGTTGGGTTCAGGTGACTAAGGTAGGGGTACCGTGACCACGGCCCGTGGCCTTCGACGAAGGTCGATCTCGGATCTGTCTCTCACGGAGGCACGGAAAATGCCCTCCTCCCCTCACCCCCTCTCCCGGGGGAGAGGGGGGGGCCGTGTCTCCGTGCCTCCGTGAGCTTTACCCGGTCCTTGGTGGGGTCTCTTCAGCGCCGGTCGAGTTCGTAGATCAGTTGCAGGTAGCCCAAGCGTCCCACCGCAGGCCCGCCATAGACCAGGTACACGTTGTTGTTCCACACCCGGTCCAAGCGTTCGTCGCTGGGTACGGCCTCGTCGAACAAGGGCACCAGACCGAAGAGGTTGCTGCATCCCACCTTCACCGTGAGGCCCGGTTTCGGGAACTTCACGTTCACCTGCGCGTCGACCATGTCATAGCTCGGGATGCGGCCGGTGAACTGCGGTGAGCCTTCGAAGACATACGCCTCCACGTATTTGTAGTTGATGCCGAAACCCAGGTCCGGTTTGTCCGTCCACGGGATGCGCATGTCGTGCCCGGTGAAGGCGATGTTGAACTTGTTCAGCGGGGTATTGAACGCTGGGATGATCGGATCGTTCTCGCCGCTCACCAGTCGGTTATAGCTGTAGTTCGCGCTGTAGGTGATCTTGCGGCGGTAGTAGTTCGCGCCGATGTTCGCACCCTGTGTGCGCACTTCTTGTGTGCTGTTGGCCGCGACGCGGTACACCTGCAAGGTGAGCGGGAAACCGGTCGTCTCTTCGAAGGTGCCATCGATACCGATCAAGTAGCCGATGAAATCGGTGTACCAGCTGGTGTACGCGCTCAGGTCCACATAGAACTTTTCCCAAAGCGTTCCCCGGTAGCCGGTCTCCAGCGTGATCACCTTTTCGGGACGGATCCGGTCCACATTGAAGTAGTCGAGTTTGCTGATCCCCTCCAACAAGCTGGGCGTGTTGCGGTAGTCGTTGAAGCTCTCCAAGGTGATCAGGCTGTCGTTCCCCTCTTCGAACTGCCCTTCGATATTGCCCAGCAGGATGGCCCGGCCCACGTTGTAGTAGAGGTATTGATCGGCGAGGGTGGGATTGCGCACCGCGCGGCTCGCGCTGATCCTCACCACATGTTCCGGCTTCGGCATCCACACCGCACTGATGGCCGGGGAATACTGCTCCTTGAAGTTCTCGTTCTTGTCCACCCGCAGCGTGGCGGAAAGGCGCAGTTTCTCGCGCAGCACTTTCTTCTCGATGCCCAAGTAACCGCCCACTTCCCAATTGGTGATCACCACGTTGGCGGTGTCCTTGAAGATGGTGCCCGCCGTGTTGGGCCGGTACATGCGCCCGCTGCCGCCCACGGTGATCTCCGCGAACGATGGCTTGAACCGGTACTCGGCCATGCCGTGGTAGAGTGCCGAGCGATCGAAGAACAAGGAGCCGTTCTCGGTGAAGCGCTTGCTCGTGATCTCATCCCGCTTCTCATTGAACCGTGCGGTACCGGGCTCATAGCGAGGGTCAAGCTGGGCAGTGTTCAGTGTGTTCACCGAATCCAGCACTTGTGCGTGGTATCCCTGTATCAACGCGAGGTTGTCCTGGATGAAGCCTTCCTGCCAGGCGATCCAGGTCTCGCTGCTCCAACCCAAGGCGATCGCTTCGGTCTGGTTGATATAGTCCGGATGGGCTTCCACTTTCGGGCGCATCCAACTGGACCAAAGGTTCGTGTAGCGCGTGTTCCACTCGCGCGTGTCCCCCGCCGCCTCCTGTAAGCGCAGCCCTGTAGTGTAGATGTCGTAGGTCTTGCCAGCATCCTCGTGTGTCACGTAGCCGCGCACGAACCATTTCCCCTCCTGCTTGAACTCCAGCTTGTGCTGGAAGAACTGCACCTCGTCCAGCCGGTAGCGGTTGTCGCCCTGGTACACCGTGCTGCCGGTGCTGTAGTTGCTGCTCACCACCGTTTCCACACTGTCGGTGATCTTGTAGTGGAGGCTCAGCGCCGCCTTCACGTTATAGGTGTTGTAGTCCACCAGGTCTTTCTCATTGAAGCCATTGCGCAGGAAGATGCCGAGGCCCGGCCGGTCTCGGCGTTCCTGGTAGGAGCGGAGGTAGTTGTTGTTCGTGGTCACATCCTCATCGCCGTAGCTGTTCACCGCATCGTAACGACCCGGGTTGTCCACGCCGGTGGGGCTGTTGCTGGTGGCCGAGTAGTTCTCCGCGAACCAATCCTCGGCGCGCATCGCGAAGACGTTCACCTTGTACCCGAAGCGGTCCTTGCCTTCTTTGTTCTTGAACACTTGCGCCCAGCGGACGCAGCTTTCGAGCATGTCGCGTTCACCGCCCTTCACACTTAAACTCAATCCCGGAAAGGCCCACGGAGTCTTTGGTGGTCATTGCGATCACGCCGTTGAAAGCGCCGGGACCGTAGAAGGCGCTGCTGGCTCCGGCGATCACGTCCACCTTCAGCACGTCCAGATCACTCGCGCCGAGGAAATTCCCGAGGCTGAAGTTGAGCCCCGGGCTCTGGTTGTCCACGCCATCGATCAGTTGCAGGCTGCGCACCGGACTGGTGCTGTTGAAGCCGCGCGTGTTGATCACCTTGAAGCCGAAGCTCGCCGCCGTCATGTCCACACCCTTCAAGGTGCCGAGGCTCTCGTAGAAATCGCCGCTCGGCGCTTCGCGGATCGCGATGATGTCCATGCTCTCCACCGTGAGCGGCGCCTGCTTCTGCTTCTCGCTGATGCGGCTGCCCACCACTTCGGCTTCCTGCAAGAGCACCTGGTCCGTGCTGAGCTTGAACTTCAGGTCCTGGTCCAGGCTCTTCACTTCCACCTCCTGATCGGTGAAGCCCACGTAGCTCACCACCAGCGTGAGCGGCGGCAGTTCGTTCACAAGAAGCTCGAAGCGGCCATCAAGGTCGGTCTGCGTGACGTTCGTGGTGCCCTTCACCAGCACGGTGGCGCCGATCAGCGTTTCGCCATTCGTGCCATCGCTCACCACGCCGCGCAATTTGTACTGCTGCGCGAGCAGGCAGAAGGGTAGAAGCGCGAACAAGACCGTGAGGCAGCGGGGTTGGCGCATACGCGGGATTGGTTGCGACCAAGATAGCGGCCTCAGCCATCCCCGCCGCGTTCGCTATGATCCGTGACGAGCGAGCGGGCCGAAGCGATCTCTGATCCGTGCGTTGGCCATGGCGCGGGCTGCCGTGAATTCGCCCCATGTTAAGGAGATCGCTTCGGCCCACAGAGCCGGATCTTCGCGGACGCGAGCGGATCCGCCACGGATCGTGCATTTGGTTGTCTCGCTCCGAACGAACTTCACCCCCCTTTGAACCGTTCCCTTCCATGCGCACGCCCTTGCTTCTCGCTGTTCTCTGTTGTCCGCTTTGGTGCAACGCGCAATTGCGTCCTGGCTTCGACAAGGCCGAGTACATGGAGTTGCTGCGCGTGATCTCCAGCGATATCGATTCCATGATGGAGGGCTACAAATTGGACGCCCCGGAGCGTTTCCAACGCATCTACCGCAGCCCGGTGGTGGGCATGGAGAACCGGTGGTCGTTGTACACCGATGGCAAAGGGACCGTCGCCATCGTGCTGCGCGGCACCACGCCGCGTTCGGCGAGTTGGATGGAGAACTTCTACTCTGCCATGGTGCCCGCTACCGGGACGATGAAGTTGGATGACGGTCCCGCCTTCGACTATTCCTTGAGCACCGATCGAAAGGCGGCTGTGCATGTGGGTTGGTTGCTGGGCATCGGTCACTTGGAGCGCACGCTGCTTCCGAAGTTGGATTCATGCCTTGCCGCGGGCGTGCGCAATGTGATGATCTGCGGCCACAGCCAGGGCGGCGCGCTCGGTTACCTGCTGACCGCGCACCTCTGGCAGCTGCGCGCGAGCGGTCGCCTGCCTTCCGATCTGGTGCTCAAGACCTATTGCAGTGCAGCACCCAAGCCGGGCAACCTACCCTTCGCAGCGGACTACGAGCACACCACACGTGGCGGCTGGGCGGTGAATGTGGTGAACACGTCGGACTGGGTGCCGGAGACACCGGTGACCGTGCAAACGTCGGACGACTTCAGCGCCGTGAACCCCTTTGTGCAGGCGAAAACGCTGATCCGCAAGCTGCCTTTCCCGCAGGACGTGGTCATTGTCGGCATGTTCAACAAACTGGACCGGCCCACCAAGAGGGCGCGACGCAATTTCAAGAAGTTGCTCGGTGGGAGAGCGGGCAAGTTGGCGGCGAAAGGCCTGCCGGGCTATGTGCCACCCGCGTATGTGGATTGTTCCGACTATGTGCGCACCGGACCGATCCTGGTGCTTCAGCCCGATGCCGCATATCGCGCGGCGTGGCCGGATGATCCCGCGCGCATCTTCATGCACCATGGTCTGCAGCGCTACTACGAGTTGATGGATCGCTACGACCCGGCCGGGTGGAACAACGGCGGCAAGTAGGGCCATCGTGCCGCCATGCCTATGTTTGGGCAAACCACGACCACGCCATGAGACACTTCCTCCTCGCCGCGGCCTTCGCGCTGCTCACCGCACTTCCCTCTTTATACGCACAAGAAGGACCCATGCTCTCGGGCCAGCGCCTCGTGGAACTTTTCACCAAGGTGAACGAAGTGGTCTTCATCGTACCCGGCTTCGAGTACAACTACAATGGCGAGTGGCTTCGCGGCATGAAGCTGGAAGACAACAACACCATCAGCTTTACCCGGGGCAAAGTGGTCCATTACTATGACCTGCGCAAGATCGTGCTGGTCCAGGACGAAGGGGCCTACATCCGCGTTCGCGCCCAGTAGATCACCATGTCCATCACCCTCACCTTCCACGGCGCGGCAGGCACCGTGACCGGCAGCAAGCACTTATTGGAAGTGCAGCACCGCGATGGCACCATCCATCGCGTGTTGCTGGATTGCGGCATGTTCCAAGGCGAAGCGGTGAACGGGGCCAAGCAGGACCCGAACCGCCGTTTCGGTTTCGATCCCACCACGGTGGATGCGCTCGTGCTGAGCCACGCCCATATCGATCACAGCGGACTGCTGCCCCGCCTCGTAGCGGAAGGGTTCAAGGGACCGATCTATAGCACACCGGCCACGCGCGATCTCTGCGCCATCATGCTGGAGGACAGTGCGCGCATCCAAGAGAGCGACTTCGCCTACGATCTGAAGCGCGCGAAACGACAGGGCCGTGCTCTGGAAGAGGAGGAACCATTATACGCTCCAGAGGATGTGCCGCCCGCCATGGCAGCGTTCCAAGCGATGGACTATGGGGAAGCGCTGCGGATCCTGCCGGGGATCACGGTCTCCTTCACCGATGCGGGGCATATCCTGGGCAGTGCCGCGGTACACCTCACCATCGACGACGGCGAACGCGAGCTGCGCCTCACCTTCAGCGGCGATGTGGGCCGCTACGTGGACCGCTTGCTGCCCGAACCGGTGCCGTTCCCGCAGGCGGATGTGATCATCTGCGAAAGCACCTACGGCGATCGCGACCATGAGCCTCTGGCGCAAGCGGAGGATGAGCTCCTGGGGCATGTGCTCCGGACATGCGTGGAGAAGAAAGGAAAGCTCCTGATCCCGGCCTTCAGCATCGGGAAGACACAGGAGATCCTCTACACGCTGAACAAGTTGAGCAATGCCGGCCGTTTGCCACGGATCCCCGTGTTCGTGGACAGTCCGCTGGCGATAAGTGCCACGGCGATAGCGCGCGACCACAGCCGCCTGTTCCGGGCCAGCGTGCGGGAGGAGTTGAGCCGCGACCCGGACCTCTTCAGTTTCCTCGGTGTGGAGTTCGTGCGCGCTGCGGAGCGCAGCAAGCAGTTGAACAGCCGGCAGGAACCGTGCATCGTGATCGCGGCCAGCGGTATGATGGAGGCCGGCCGCATACGTCACCACCTGAAGCATTCCTTGCCCGATCCCCGCAACACGTTATTGGCGGTGGGCTTCTGTGCGCCCGGCACGTTGGGTGCGAAGATCTTGGAAGGCCGCTCCGAGGTCCACATCTTCGGCGAACTCGTGCGGGTGAAGGCCGAAGTGGCGAAGATGGAGTTCTATAGTGCCCACGGCGATCGTACCGAACTGGCCCGCTTCATGAGCTGCCAGGATCCGGCGAAAGTGAAGCAGGTATTTCTGGTACACGGCATCCCATCTTCGTTGAACGGACTGAAGGATGTGCTGACGCATCAAGGCTTCAAGAACATCGCGATCCCGAAGCGCGGGCAGCGGGTGGAGCTGTGATGATCTCAACTCCCTCCTTTCCCGCGGAACGGCAAGCGGCCTGGAGTTCCGCCGCCAGCGGGATGGGGTGGTGGTTTCATTGCCCGGACGAGCGCTTCAGAGATGACGGAACCCCCCGCGCGAACCGGATCGCCTCTCGGTCCGAATAGGGGTCTCGAAGATGTAGAGCGCCGGGAAGAGGTCGATCGCCAGCCCCCCCCCCCCCCCCCCCCCCCCCCGGAGGGCAGTTGATGGTCCGTTTGCCACGCAACCGTTCCTCCCTACCTTCCGTCATACCTCCGCCCTAACCCTTCGCCCATGCGCTTAGCTACGTCTTCTTCTGTCTTGTTCGCATTCGTATTGGCTTGTTCCGCACAGGCCCAGGTGCCCGATGTGCCCTGTGCCGCCGATGTCCTCCACCAGCAGAAGCTGGCGAACGACCCGGTCTATGCCGCGAGGCATGCCTGGTTCGAGCATCAGGCCCGGCAGGCGGCGATGGGCAGAGCGTTCCTCTCCACGGAAGAGCGCGGCGGGGGTGGTGTGCTCACGGTGCCCGTGGTGGTGCACATCATCCATGACAACGGTCCGGAGAACATCCCCGACGCACAGGTGCTCCAGGCCATCGACGACATGAACCAGGCATTCGCGAACATCGGTTTCTACGACCCGCTGACGGGTGTGGACACCGAGATCCAGTTCTGCCTCGCCCTGCGCGATCCGAACGACGATGCCACCACCGGCATCAACCGGGTGCAGAACGTGCTCACGGACCTCATCGTGGAAGCGCAGGACATCGACATGAAGAACTTGATCCGCTGGGACCCCTGAGCTACCTGAACATCTGGGTGGTGAAAGAGATCACCAGCAGCGTGGTGGGTTCGGGTGTCGCCGGGTACGCCTATTTCCCCTCTTCGCATGGGCAGCCGGAGGATGGCATCGTGGTGGAAGCGAACTACTTCGGCCTCAACCCGGACAACAGCAAGGTGGCCGTGCATGAGGCGGGTCACTACCTCGGCCTCTATCACACCTTCGAGGGCGCATGTACCAATACCAATTGCCTGCTGGATGGTGACCGTGTGTGCGATACGCCGCCTGACCAAAGCACCAGTCCGGTGAACTGCGGCACGGTGATCAACACCTGCACCACGGACCAGGACGATACTTCCCCCAACAATCCGTTCCGCCCCATTGGTATGGGCGGGCTCGGCGAGCAGGACGATATGTACATCAACTACATGGACTACGGGTACAAGAGCTGCCAGACCGCCTATACCCAAGGCCAGAAGGAGCGCATGCACGATGCCCTGAACGGCACACGCGCGAGCCTGCTGGCCTCCGATGCGTGCATGACACCATGTAGCATCCCGTTCGCCGCTTCGTTCACGATCTCGCCACCGAACCCTGTCCCTGTCGGTTCCACGGTCAACTTCACGAACACCACGGGCCCCGCCACGGGCTTCGAATGGACGCTGAACGGCACCGTGTTCAGCACGAACGTCAACGCGAGCTACAACTTCCCGGATGAAGGCGTCTACACCGTGATCCTCACCGCGGCCGATACGGTGAACTCGTGTTTGAACACCTTCTCGATGGACGTAGTGGTGGACTGCCCGGGCGTGGCGTCTTTCAATGCAAGTGCTACGACCATCCTTCCCGGTGGCACCATCGACTTCACCAACACGAGCACCGGCGCAACCAGCTATGAGTGGTTCCTCGACGGTGTGAGCTACAGCACGAACACCGACGAGAGCATCGTGTTCAACACCCCGGGGATCTACAGCATCTACTTGATCGCCAATACCGCCACATGCACCAACACCAGTAGTACGGTGATCCTCACGGTGGGCGATTGCAACAACCAGCGCCATTTGATGCAGTGGCACTTCGGCGATAGCGCGGCGTTGGATTTCAACTCGGGTGCACCGGTACCCGTGCTCACGAGCAGGATCCACAGCGATGAGGGGATCTCCTCCATTGCCGATGCCAATGGCGATCTGCTGTTCTACACGAATGGGGTGGATGTGTGGGACCGCACGAACACCATCATGCCGAATGGCAGCGGCCTATTGGGCGGTCAACTCACCTCTTCGCGCAACCAGGCCATCATCGCGCCCGATCCCGCCGACCCGAACAACTACTACATCTTCTGCAACGACGAGAACGAGAACCAGTTCAACGCCGGGGTGCATTACTCCAAGGTGGAGATGGCGCTTAACGGCGGCAACGGGGATGTGACCTTGAAGAACGCTGTGCTGTGCGGCACCGATCAAGAGAGCATGGGCGGAGTGGTGCATGACAATGGCACGGATTCCTGGATCTGCATCCCACGCCGCTTTCCGAACGCGCGGCTCGACATGTTCCATGTGAACGCCCAGGGCACTTTCCCGCTCGTAAGCACCCCGATCGCGCCGCGCATCAATCCTGGTCTCCCCACCTTCTTCCACAGTGGGAAGAAGATGGCGGTGAGTACGGCCAGCCCGCCACCGGTCAACGTCTACATCCGCATATATGATCTCGATGGCACGACAGGCGTGTTCACGAACCCCATAGAGCTGTTCCTACCTGGCGGCACCGGTCTGAGCACCATGGAGATCTCGCCCGATGATTCGAAGCTCTATTTGGTGCGCGGCGGTGCATTGATCCAGTTCGATCTCTCGCTCACCACTCAAGCCGCTATCCAGGCGTCCGAGACGGTGATCGCCAATCCGCCGGGCGCAACGGGCGAACTGCGGTCCGCGACGGATGGAAAGGTCTACATGGCCAGCTTCGTGCAGTTGAACCTCAACGTGATCAACCAGCCGGAACTGGCAGGTGCGGCCTGCGATTTCCAGATCGGTGCGGTTCCGCTCGGCGGCAACCGCAGCAGGCTCGGCCTCCCGCTCAACGTGCGCGGCCCACGTTACTCCGGCGACATCGAACTGGCCGTGCCCGCCGAGGCATGCATCGGTTCGGCACCGCTCGCCCAAGTGATCTCGCCGGACACGGCTTGTACCTACACCTGGTTCGTGAACGATAGCCTCGTGCAAGCCGACCCCGGCGATAGCACGCTGCTGGTGCCCTACCTCGGCGCCGATAGCATCACCATTCGCGTGAACAAGGCCTGCTCTTGTGGCGCGGCCACGTTCGCCACCACGGTGCAGTACATCCCTGTCGGCACCATCGACCTCGGGCCGGATACCGCCATGTGCCTCCCGGGCCTCCTCACCCTGAGCCCTGGGGCGGGCTACGCCGATTACCTCTGGCACAACAACAGCATCACACCTTCGGTGAACGTGAACAACGCGGGCACCTATTGGGTGCAAGTAAATGATGCCGCCGGTTGCATCATGAGCGATACCATCGTCGTCACCGCCAACAGCACCCCGCCGCTGATCGAGCTCGGACCGAACGATACGCTCTGTGTTGGTGCCGTCGAGGTGCTGGATGCTGGCCCAGGTTTCAACAGCTACCTCTGGCAGGACAACAGCGCCGCACAGACCTTCACTGCCTTCAACCCGGGCAGCTATTGGGTCACGGTGACCAACGGATGCGGCAGCGCGACGGACACCTTGCACATCATCCAGGCACCGGACGCCTATCTCAACTTAGGTCCGGACACGGTCCTTTGTACTTGGACGCCGGTTCTGCTTGATGCGGGGATCACCGGTATCAGTTGGCTCTGGCAGGACGGTTCTGTAGGTAGCACCCTCCTCGCCAACACGCCCGGCACCTATTGGGTGGATGTGGCGGATGAGCGCGGCTGCTTCGCGCAGGATACCATCACCCTCGCGCTCGATACCCTGCCACCTGTGCTTGAATGTCCGGAGGATACCATCGGCTACGTGGGCTTCGATGTGTCGAGCCTCTTCATGCCGCTCTCCGCGCCGGTGGTCACTGAGGATTGTGGCTTTACGATCACCAACAGCTTCAACAACACCCCGAACGCCAGTGGCAATTACCCCATCGGCGTTACCATAGTAACGTGGACGGTGACCGATGCCAACGGCCTGATGAGTTCCTGCGAACACACAGTAACGGTTTCCAACACGCTCGGGATCGATGGGGTTGGGGTGACCGGAAGCGCACTACGTATCTACCCGAATCCCGGTGCGGGCCAATTCAGCGTGGACTTCGGTGATGAAGTGAAAAGCACCGTGCATCTGAACGTGTCGAACGCACTGGGTGAACTGGTACTCCAGCAAACCCACGCACCCGGCGATGGGCGGATCGCACTGCTCGATCTGAGCGGTCGGGCGATCGGTGTCTACCATTTGCAACTCGAGACATCGGAGGCTGTGGTGGTGCGGAAGTTGGTAGTGCATCGCTGAACCGACGGTTGAACCCCTTCTTTCAGCTACATTCAGCCCACCCAACCAAACCCCGATCCCATGGACCGTCGCAACTTCCTCCTCGCTGGCTGCAAGGCCTGTGCTGCCATGGCCGCACTGCCCGCCATCGCCTCCCTCGAAAGCTGTTCCAGCACCAAGGCTGCCGCCCTGGCCGTGGAGAACGGCGTGGTCACCGTGCCTATGAGCGGTTTGGCGAACGGCTCGGCCGTGGTGAACGCGAACGGCGTGGCCGATAAGATCCTGGTCACCAAGAACGCCACCGGCGAGTACAAGGCGCTCGTGTTGAACTGCACCCACAAGGGGGGACCCGTGAAGCAGAACGGGACCGAGCTTTCCTGCAGCTGGCACGGTAGCAAGTTCGACCTGTCCGGCAACGTGGTGAACGGCCCCGCCAAAGACGCCCTGAAAAGCTATCCGGTCGAAGTCGCCGGAGAGAACTTGAAGGTGAAGGTGGCCTAGGTCAGATACGAGTTGTCAGTTTATAGTTGTCGGTCGTTGGTGTTGAACACGGCTGTTTGGCTCACGCACAACTGCCAACCGGCACCTGACAACCGACACCTTTCCCTCACCGCCCCCGGCTACATTTGGCGGCCTAATAGCGGTGCGATGAGCGACGTCTACTATCCCGATTACCTCCGACTGGACAAGATCCTCAGCGCGCAGGAATTGGAGAGCGTGAAGCAGGGCCGCCCTGCGCATGATGAAATGCTCTTCATCGTGATCCACCAGGCCTATGAGCTTTGGTTCAAACAGATCCTGCACGAAGTGGGCAGCGTGGCAGATCTGTTCAAGGACCATCATGTGGACGACAACAACGGCGATCTCAACATCGCCGTGCATCGCATGCAGCGCGTGGTCACGATCCTGGAGGTGCTCGTTCACCAAATGGACGTGATGGAGACCATGACGCCGCTGGATTTCCTCGACTTCAGGGACATGCTGCGCCCCGCCAGCGGTTTCCAGAGCATGCAGTTCAAGGTCCTGGAGGCGCGGCTCGGGCTGCGGATGGAGGCCCGCTTCGGAAAGCAGTACTACACCAGCCAGCTGCGGCCGGACCACAAGGCGGAGATCGAAGCACTGGAGGGGGTGCCCACCCTGCTGGAACTGGTGAACGCCTGGTTGGCGCGCATGCCCTTTCTGGAGCGCCGCTTCTGGCCGGATGGGAGCGTACCCTTCTTCGAGCGATTGGAGAAGCTGTATGCCGACAGCTTGGTGCAGGGCGAAGAGGCGAACGCGAAGTTGTGGAAGGACATCTTCGTTACCGGCAGCGCTGAACGCCGCCTGAGCCCGGCGGCCTGCAGGAGCGCGCTCTTCATCATGCTCTACCGCGATGAGCCCATCTTCCAGCAGGCGTTCCGATTTCTCGAAGTGCTGCTCGACATCGATGCGGGCATGGCCACCTGGCGGAGCCGCCACCTGAACATGGTACACCGCATGATCGGCCTGCGCGTAGGCACCGGCGGCAGCACGGGCAAGGCCTATTTGAAGGGCGCCATGGACAGCCACTACATCTTCAGCGAGATCGCCGATCTGAGCAGTTTCCTCTTCGAGCGCCGCAAGCTGCCCGCGCTCCCGGAGGAATTGAAGGGTGCATTGCGCTTCAGAAGCTGATCCTCTTCCCAGGATCGTTCCGGCTTTCCGTTCTCCACCCGAGTCCCCATTCCTGGATCGGTTTTTCCGCACATGGATCGTAAGGCACGCCGCTGCACCGATCGTCGCATTTTGGTGCCATGGAACTCCATTCCCCCGACAAACGCACCTACCAGCTGCTCGGTGAGCAGGGTAAGGAACTAGGCCGCCTGGAATATCCGAAGTGGTACAGCATGAACGCCGACATCCTGCTGCCTGAAGGCGTGTATCAGGTCCGCAGCGAAGGGGCCTGGGGCGTTTCGCTCGGCGTGCGCTTCAACGAGGTGCTGCTTTGGAAGATGAAGATGGCGTGGAACGGTGATGTCCTGTTCCAGCGCGAGGGCGATCAGGACCAAAGCATGCTCTTGAAGAGCAGAGGTTTCTGGCGCGAACGTTATGTGATCACCGATCAGGCGGGAGAGGAGCGGGCGCAATTGAAACCGAGCATGAACTGGCGGTCGACGCGGATGAAGTTCGACCTCGAACATTCGGCGGAGCATCCGGCGGAACCGCTGCACATCCTGCTGGCCGTGTATGCGGTGAACTACCTGTACGCGATGAGCGCAGGGGCCGTCGTGGTATGATCCGTTGGGGAAGCCTGCGGTGAGGATACCTTCGCTCGACCTTAACCCCATCGCCCATGCTCGACCAGATCCTTTCCACGCTCCAAAGCCAGGCCGCGCCTGAGCTGATGAGCAAATTCGGCTTGAACCAACAGCAGACCAACGGCTCCATCAAGGCGGCCACTGATAGTGTGACGGAAGTGATCGGCGGTGGTGATGGTTTCGGTATGGACGATGTGCTCAACCTCTTCAGCGACGCGAAGAATACCGGCGGAGCTGATGGGATCCTGAACAACATCGGTAGCGTGCTCCAAGGCAAGCTCACTGGCCAGGTCGGTCTCAATGCTTCGCAAGCGGGCGGCGTGCAGGCGATGCTCATGCCATTGCTCACCGGTTTGGTCAGCAAATACGTTGGAGGTAACGCGGGTAACCTGCAGCAACTCATCGGCAGCTTCACCGGTGGCAAGGCTGGCGGCGGTGGTATCGCGGATATGGCCCAGGGCATGCTCGGCAAGCTCTTCAAGTAGAGGTAATTTCAATTTTTTTGGGGGGGGGGGGGGGAGGATTTCGTAGGCGAGGCGCGAAACCGAGCATCCCATGTGAGGGGCACGAAGGGCCTCGAAGACCCGCGCGCCCGAGGAAATTTTGGGATTCCCTTGACGTTCTCGGGGCCCTCCCCTGCTGGGGGGCTCGTTTGGGTCCGCCGCGCTGCGAACGGGTGAACGGCATGCGGTGTACACCTGCGCGATCGCTCGTCCACGCGTGAATGCCGTAACTACCGGTGGGCCAATCCAAGACCTGCACGTCCAGGGGCACGCTGTGCGCGCCGGGTTCCAACAAGGTGTGATCATGGAGTACAGCGACGATCTTCCCGGAGCGGTCCACTACCACTGCGTTCAGGATCGTACTTACACCCACCGACAGCTGTATGGTGCGCGCGATCGAAGCGGGTCTGCCGCTGCACACGCGCTCTTGATCATCGGCGTAGCGTAACGTGTGCAACGGCGCGGGCTGCCCGCTGATGCGGCTCACCGCGTAGCGCAACGTATCCGCCGCAGTGCTGTCCAATGCGCCCATCGAGGCGATGTCGTGCGCATTGCTCAACACCCAGATCGCGCTCTGGGCCAGATCGTCGGGATAGTCACCGCGTGCTATGGCCATCGCGGCTTCGGTGAGTTTCTTGCTCGCCTGGTGCCCCGTGCGATAGGCCTCGCCTTGCTCCGGACCGGTGCCCAAGCTCTCACAACAGAAGGCGCGACAGGTCACTGTGCGCGTGGCTCCGCTTGGGTAGATCAACGAACTCTTCACGCACTACGATCAAGTCCTGCACTTCCAGTTCGGCGCTCACGAAAACCCAGCCCACGGGAATGCTCGTTCGCAGGGCCTGCGCGCTCTTGTTGAGCAACTTCACCTGCAGGCTCTCGCCACTGTGGCCACCCAGGCCGGTCGGTGTCAAGGCGACCTGTCCGCGTTCCAGCAACAGGCCGAGCGTGGTGCGCTCCTCGTTCGCGGACAAAGGCAGAAAGACCATCGCGGCCGCGCAGGCCGTCGCGTTGCGTAGCGTTCCCATGGCAGCGGTTTGGGGAGGAACGCCCGCAGGCAGGGACATGATCCTTGCGGCTCGTAAACCATATTGGGTCTGCCGGTCGTTGTTTTATGATCAAGGCTCGCGGAAAACGCATCGCACACGGAGGTCGGAGACACGGATCGATCGCGCCCAGCAACCGGGGCTCCTCCGTGTCTCCGTGCACCTCCAGAAGGTCTACCAGCGCCGCACAAGCAATGCCGCGCTGCGGACGATGGCATCGGCTTAAAACTTCCACCGCACCTGCAGCTTCAGATCGCTGCGGGTATCGCCGCTGATCTCCTGTAGGCCGCTGCTGATGCGGTCCTGGTCCTGGAAGATGAACGCGCCGTAGCGCACCCACACGTCCACGCGGCGCACCGGGGTGAGGCGGACCATGGCGTACCAGCGCATGCCGCGGCCGTAGTAGGGCGGTATGCTGAACACGCCGATCAGGTCGTTCTCGTAGGCATAGAGGCGCGCATCATAGCTGTCCGTATCGAAGAGCGCGGCGCGCAAGGTGAGTTCCACCATGCTGCGCATCGGCCGGTAGGCCAGATCCTGGTACACGATGAAGCCGTGTTCTGTGGGGGAATCGCCTCGGGTGAAGTCGATCGTTTCGACACGGGTGCGCAGGCTGATGCTCGCACTCACCTTATAGCTCGCGTTGAATCGCAGGTTCATCTGCTTGCGGCGCACGATGGGGTCTACGCCGGCCACATCCGCTTCCGTGTTGTAACCCTTCTCCTCGAAGCGGGCTCGTGCGTATAGTTCGACCTGTTTGTTCGGCCGCCAGCTCACTTGGGTCAGCACGTCGTAGCCATCGCTCGGGGCGTTCACCTGGTACTTCAACCAGGGGAAACGGTACTGATCGAAGTACGCGTTGATGGTCCACTGGCGCGAAGGGCGGATCTCCAGGCCGGTGTACAGTCCGCGTTCGTTCCAGGGATTGCCGCTCTCGGCGAAGCCCACACTGCGGAGCCCGTGGAAATCGCGATCGTAGTTCCGGTAGAGCAAGGCCAGCGACACACGCCGGTCCAGCGCGATCAGTGTGCCCAGGTTCAGCGCCCAGCCCATGGTGCCGTTAGGTTGTGGAAGCGATCCGCTCACCTCGCCGAAAAAACTCGCGTTGCGGAACAGCCAGCTGAAGTCGCTGCCTACCGTGGTGTTCTGCTGGCCATTGAACTCGAACTGGTTGTAGGGTTGCGCGGTGCGGCTCAGTGGCACATCGAAGCGGAGATGCACACCCGTGGCGCCAATGCTGAAGTTGTTCCGCCGGTAGCGCACATGCCCGCCGAACACCTGTTCACTGATCGCGTCCTTCTTCGCCAGTTCATTGAACGTGCGGTGGTAGCCATCTTCCTGGAAGGAACTGAAGCTCACTTCCTGCACGTCCACATCGCTGGTATCGACCTCCTGCGCCACGTTGCCATCGATGCCTTTGTTGGAATAGAACGCGGTGACGTCCAGATGCTTCATCACTTCCACCGTGGCCGCCACTCCGCGGTTGAAGAGGTTCTCGTTCACGCTCGTATAGGGCACGATGCCCGTGGCGTTCCGCTTCACGTTCAGGCTGAAGGAGGATTTGCTGGCGAACGCGAGACCGCTCCAATACGTGAGCCCGAGTCCGAACTGTGCCTGATAATCGCCAATGGCGAGTGCCTTCAACCGCCCGAAGCCCCGCAGGAAGAAATGCGCGCTGTAGAAGTCGAAGCCTTTGGTCTGCGTGCCCCGGAAGAACTCTTCGCCCTCGTCCTTCTCCGCGGTGATGCCGATGCTGATGTTGTTGCGGTAGCGGAAGCGATAGCGCGTGTAGAGTTTGTAGGGGCTGCCCAGATACAGCCGACTGTTCAGGCGCAGGCTGTCGCGCACGGCAGCGTCATCGGTGTTCGGTAACGCATCGCCATCCGGATCGGTGTAGCGATCGCCCAACAGCCCGCGTCGGTCCATGGAACCACGGCGGGGTTCCACCCCGATGATGCTCCGTACCGTGATCTCGTGATCGCCGTTGCGAAGGATCTCTTTCAGCGAAGCGTTGGTGCCCTGTGCGTTCTCGCGCACATTTACGAATGGGCGCACCAGGGCGAGTGTGCGCGCATCCCACGCATCCATGGTCTGTATCTCGTAAACGCTGAGCAATTTGCCATTGCGGCGGATATGATCGAAGAGCGCGCCGATCTGCACATCGGTGAGGAGTGAGAGCGTGCTGAGTTCCTCGGTCGTAGTGTGGTTCAGGTCGATCGGATCGGTGTAGCGATCGGTGAGCACCTCGAACAAGGTGGTGAGGTCCACGTCGCTGTCGTCGCCCAATTGTTCGGCGGCGGCTTCGATGCGTTGCTCGATCAGGTCGCGCGGTACACCACGGTCATCCTGCGCCATCGCTGTGAGCGGAAGCAGGAGCGCGGCCCATCGCACCGCGCGTTTCATTCGAACCGGTAGTTCAGGCCGATCATCGGCGTAGGCCCGAGCAACGAACGGTAGGCCACGGCCAGGTCGATGTCGAAGTTCTTCACCCGCACACCCGCACCGAAATGCCCTTGCACCGGACCGGTGCTCACCCCGGTGCGCAGGAAGAGGGCGCTGATGGGCCGGTATTCAATGCCCGCATGGAACTGCTCCTGCTTGTCGATGTCCTTGGCCACTTCACCGGTGATCACCAGCTTATCGCTGAAGGTGTACCCCAGACCCGCCCGCAGGATGGTGGGCACCTTTTCATCGTACGGCCCGCCCAGCTTCGCGCGTGTGGGGTTGTAGAGGTGGGCGCCGATCCAAAGCTTTTCGGTGAGCCGCGCCTGGATGCCGAGTTCGGCGGTCATCATGCTCCGACTGCCGTAGTTCTCGCCGAGGCGAACGTTGAAGTAGTTCAACTGCACACCCGCCCGCAGTCCTTCGCAGAAACGCATGGCGTAGGCCACGCCCGCCTTGGTCTCGCGGTAGAGGTCGAAGCCCAGGGAATTGCCGCTCACCGCGATCGTGCCCTTGCCCAAGGGTATGGCCACGGCCAATCCCTGCTGGCTCAGTTCTTCGCTTAAAAAGTGCCGCTGGTAGTGCGCCCCTATAGTGATTTTGGTAAGGCCCGCCAGTCCGGCTTGGTTGTGGTGAACGCTCCAGAGATCGATCAGTGTAACGCCCGCTTGCCCCATACCGGCGATCCGCGGACCCACGGGCGTGTTGTCTCCGCCGGCACAAAGCGCAAGGGCACGAAGGCAGAGCAAAAGAGAAGTCAGGCGGCGCACGGTGCCGAATGTAACGGATCGCCGCATCGGAGCACCGCTGTGAACGGACCATGAAGGGGACGTTACCGGGGGTGTGATCCAGGAGAAGGCCTCCGCATGCGTTGCCTACCTTCGGCGCCCCGGACCGCGTCCCCTTTGGAGCTATCCGCTGGAATGGCCGAGAGCGCAACCACCGTCTCCCGCGTGAAGCTTCACAATATGGAGTTCACGCCCTACCTCAGCGCTGCGGAGTTGGAGGTCGCGATCGCACGAGTGGCGGGCGAGATCGATGCGAAGTATGCCGGACAACGGCCCCTCTTCCTCGGTGTGCTGAACGGTGCGTTCTTCTTCGCTGCCGAACTGATGAAGCGCCTGGATACGGAGTGCGAGATCAGCTTCATTAAAGTGGCGAGCTACCTGGGTACCTCCAGCAGCGGTTCGGTCACGCAACTCATCGGACTTACCGAAAGGATCGAAGGCAGACATGTGGTGATCGTGGAGGACATCGTGGATACCGGCGGCACCATCGCGCACATCATGGAGGAACTGGCCGAGCGTCATCCGGCCAGTGTGGCGGTGGCCGCATTGCTCTTCAAGCCGGACGCGTACGAACGGCAGTACCCCATTGACCACGTGGCCGTGCGGATCCCCAACGTCTTCGTAGTGGGCTCGGGGCTGGATCACGATGGCCTTGGGCGCAACCTGCCGGGGATCTGGCGCATTCTAGAACCCACTTCATGACCAAGAAGCTCAACCTCGTGCTGTTCGGCCCGCCGGGTGCAGGCAAGGGTACCCAGAGCGCCTTCCTGATCGAACGCCATGGCTTGGTACACCTGAGCACCGGCGATCTCCTTCGCGCGGAGATCAAGGCGGAAACACCGCTGGGGTTGGAGGCCCAGGAAATGATGGACCGCGGAGAACTGGTACCCGATCATGTGGTGATCGGCATGATCCGCAACAAGATCGAAGCGCATATCGAAGCACCTGGTTTCATCTTCGATGGCTTTCCGCGCACCAAGGCCCAGGCCCAGAGCTTGGACGCCATGCTCGACGCCAAGAGCGAACCCATCACCTCCATGCTCGCGCTCGAAGTGCCCGAAGAGGAGCTTGTGAAGCGCCTGCTGAAACGCGGTGAGACCAGCGGACGGCCCGACGATAAGAACGAGGGCGTTATCCGCAACCGCATCCGCGAATACGAGGAGAAGACCGCACCCCTCAAGGACTACTACAGCGCCCAGGGCAAGTACAAAGGGATCGATGGGGTCGGGTCCGTGGAGGACATCACCGATCGTTTGGGGAAGGCCATCGGCTAGGTGCCGCTGCGCAACTTCCTCTTTATCGCTCCCGAACGAAGCGCACGGTCCTGGTCGCAGCGTTCTGCTCCACCTCAAGGAAGTAGGTTCCGGGCGATAACACAGCCACTTCTATGAACCCCGGGCCGTTCAGCGTGCCGCGTTGCACGATGCGACCGCCGATATCGCGGATCCGGTAGCGCGCCGTTCCGCTGAAACCGTCAAGACGGAGACGATCGCGCGTCGGGTTGGGCATCACCATCAGTTCGGTGTTGCTATGCGAACTCACGCCGGTCGAATTGTCCACAAGGAACACCGCCGGTGGTGTCACTATCGGTCGTTGAAGTCGAAGACGATATGCGCGATGTTGCTCACCGTCTCGCCCAATTGGAGTTGCGTGCTCGGGCGCATGCTGAAGCGCACAAAGCCATGGCTCTCGGCCTCGTTACTTCCGCTATCAGGCAGTAGGATGGGGTCGAAGATGAAGTGGAGCACACCATCCAGCATGTACCAGTCGCAGGTATGGCTGCTGCCCAGGAACTGGAAGGTGGACCACTGCAATTGATCGGAGAGCGTATCGACGATCACCACGCGCTCGGCTTGGAAGGTTCCGGTGTTTTGGAAGCGGATGGTATAGGTGAGGTTCAGGTCGTCGGCCTGCACTTCGCGCAACGTGGCCGTGGCGTATTCAAAAGCTTGTCGTTCGGGTCGAACGCTCCGACCACGGTATCGGTCAACGTGGTGGTGTTGTTCGCCGGTGTGGTATCTCCGGCCAGTGGATCGATCGCCGCTTGGTGAAGCAGAGCCGTGCCGATCGGAACGCCCACATCGGTATGAAGGGTGACCGGGATGGTAGCCTGTGCCCCCACGGGCACGCTAAGCAGGTTCCAGGTGGCCGTGTTGCTTGTTTGAGAATCGGGTGCGGGGATGCTGCCCACCCAAGTTTGATCGGTGTCGAAGGTGAGCGTCAGGTCCGCGCTCAGGACGGTAGTGCCTTCGTTGCGGTATGTGACCCAAGCCGTGTTATCGAAACCCGGTCGGGCTGGGAATGTCGTGAGGTCAACGCGCAAGTCGTTCACGTTCGGGATCGGTGTATACCCGAAGTAGTTGGTCGAGTCCACCTCGCCCAAGGCATTGAAGGTGGCGCTGTGCTGCGACGGCGCCATGCTGATCACATAAGGATGGTTGGTCGCCGGTGTCACCGTGTAGGTGCCTGGCAATACTCCCCGTTCCCACCAGCCGGTGGTATTGGGGACACCAAGGCATTGTTGGGTTGGATCTCACATGGCTCATCGGCATGGGCGCCTCCCCCGCATCCAGCAAGCCATTGGAATCACTGTCGATATAAAGCCTTCCGGCTAAGGCAGCGCCGCTGCCCGGGCAGGCGGTGTTTAAAACAGAACAGATCGTAGTGTCCCCGCCCCATACGAAAGGACCTTGGAAGTCGACGATGGAGTCCGGGATATTCGGAATGCACAGAGTCGTCATAGAGGACAAGCTGCGAAGCCCATTGGGCAACATGGGCAGGCACAACACCGAAACCTCCAAGTTCAGCGTCTCCACCGACAGGGGCCATGGCGCAACGTGCTCTACGAATGGATTCATGATCGCCAATTCGATCACCGAGTCAGGCCAACTGTCCATGCTCGGATATCCTTGACCGATATTCAGTTGCTTGCACGTCATGCCCCCAGATCGAGGCTTGCATTCGCCCCAGTATGCAGTGATGAACGCCGCATACCGACAGTGCCAGCCAGTTCCATAGAACGTTATTGTGTCGCTCGGGACCTCGGCAACTGGTAGCAGATGAAGGACGTCAACATATGCCGCATTCATGCCGATGTTCAGTGTCTTGAATCCGACCAGGGAGAGCAATGCTAGCGTGTCCTCAAGAGCGGCGATCTCGACGTCGATCGGATAGTCAACAAAAGAACTGCTTACGCTGACTTTTTCAAGCGGTTCTTTTAGTGTTGGAAGTGACACACTTTTCGCGCCCATACCCGTCGAGATCCAAAGTTCCTCCAAAGCCGCAGGCAGTGATGGGCAGGTCATATCGATCTCCGTAACAGGATCACCGTTAAGTGATACGTACAAGTAAGTGAGCGAATCAAGGTATTCAACGCCGGTAAGGTTGACAACGACAGTATCCCATAGCATGGTTCCCAGTCCACCGAATCCAGTGTGGCGATCCCTACGTGGCTGGTATCCATGATCCCGTTCACATCCACGATGCCGGGGATGTCCGCGTTCAGCCAGTTGCGCACCAGGGTGTCGGGGATGAAGACCTGGGCGGTCGCGCGTTGGCCCGTGGTCAGGAGCGCCCCATAGCGCGAAAAGGGCGAGATGGGGTTTCATGCGTGCGGAAGATCAAGTCCAGGTGAAGGCCGGCCGATGAAGGTAGGTCACTGATCAGACGTGCCGACCTCATCGGGTTGCTGCCGCTGGCTGTGAAATACGCACTAGTGGGGATATGGCGACCTTTGCCCGCCTATGAATTTCATTGACCATATCCGCATCGAGTTCCGCAGTGGGAAAGGCGGCGCTGGCTCGCGCCACTTACGCCGTGAGAAGTACATGCCCAAGGGCGGGCCCGATGGCGGCGATGGTGGCCGTGGCGGCAACGTGATCCTGCGCGGCAACGCGCAGTTGTGGACATTGCTGCATCTGCGTTACACCAAGCACGTGATCGCCGGTGATGGCGGCAGTGGTGGTTCCAACCAACGCAGCGGGAAGGCTGGTAAGGATGTGGTGATCGAAGTGCCGCTCGGTACCATCGCCAAGGATGAAGAGACCGGCGAGGTGCTCTGCGAGGTAATGACGGACGGCGAAGAGAAGATCCTTTTGGAAGGGGGTAGAGGAGGCCAGGGCAATCAGCACTTCGCCACCGCTACCCGCCAAACGCCCCGCTTCGCCCAGCCCGGCGAACCCGGCAAGGAGCAATGGATGGCGATGGAACTGAAGGTGCTCGCCGATGTGGGCCTCGTGGGTTTTCCGAATGCGGGTAAGAGCACCTTGCTCGCCGCCATCACCGCCGCCAAACCCAAGATCGCGGACTACGCCTTTACGACCCTTACGCCCAACTTGGGCATCGTGCCCTACCACGACCACCTGAGCTTCATCATGGCCGATATCCCCGGCATCATCGAAGGGGCGCACGAAGGCAAGGGGCTCGGGCTTCGCTTCCTGCGTCATATCGAACGCAACAGCGTGCTGCTCTTCATGGTGCCGGCGGATAGCAAGGACATCAAAGAGGATTATGCGGTGCTGCTGAACGAGCTGAAGCAGTTCTCGCCTGAACTGTTGGATAAGGACCGCGTCCTGGCCATCACCAAGTGCGATCTGCTCGATGAGGAGTTGCGCACCGCCGTTCGCAAGGAATTGCCCAAGGGGGTGGAGACCGTACTGATCAGTTCCGTGAGCGGTTTTGGCTTGCCCGAACTGAAGGACCTTTTGTGGAAGGTGCTCCATCGGTCATGAACGCGCTGTCCGCGATCGTCGATCTGGACACCGACCTCTTCCTGTTGATCAACGGGGCCAATGCGCCATGGGCCGATGCCGTAATGGATCTGGCGTCCGACCTGCGGATCTGGTTCCCGGTGTACGCGCTATTTCTCGTGCTATTGCGGAAGCGCTACGGTTGGAAGGGCCTGCTCTTCGCGTTGCCCATTGTTGCCTTGATGATCGTCGCGAGCGACTCGGGAAGCGTGGTACTCTTCAAGGAGACCGTGCAACGCCTGCGCCCGTGCCACGAGGTTGCGCTACAAGGGGTCATTCACTTGGTGGACGGCCATTGCGGTGGCCAATTCGGCTTTGTTTCCTCCCACGCCTCGAACCACTTCGCCATCGCGGCCTTCATGGCTTGGGCGCTACAAGGCCGTCCGCTTTGGGCGGGTGGTGCCTTGTTCGGCTGGGCCGCGTTCATCGGGTACAGCCGCATCTACTTGGGTGTGCACTATCCAGGCGATGTGCTCGTAGGTGCGCTCTACGGCATCGTGGTGGGCTCCTTGTTCTTCGCCATCTTTCGGCGCGTGTTGGCATGGCGCGCCAAAGCATGAACACCTGGTTGGCGGTTTTTCTGGGCGGCGGAGCGGGAAGTGTGGTGCGCTTCGGCGTCACCCGTCTCTTCGTCGGCCTGGAGGTGCGTGGCCAGTTCCCCTGGGCCACGCTCACTGCGAACTTGCTGGCCACGGCCTTGCTCGCTTGGTTGATCATGCGTTGGGGGGTGCAGCTTCCGGGAAGAGAGCAATGGATGGCCTTGCTCGCCATCGGCTTCTGCGGCGGCTTCAGCACACTGAGCACTTTCAGCTATGAGAACTATGCGCTACTGCGCGATGGACTCTACATCTATGCCGCGCTGAACATCGCGATCAGCGTCGCGGCCGGTATTTTCCTGTTCCACCTTTTCGCACGACCTGTATGAACCTTCCGATCCGGCCATTGGTTTTGTTCCACCGTTCGGTCGACCCGGGGGGGCGACGCTACAGCGTTTCCCTGCGGATCCTCTTACCGCTTCTGTTCCCCGCCTTCCTCTTCGCACAAGGGAAGCAACTCCCCGTTCCGGTCGCCACGCGTGCCGCTTCCCACACCGCTTCCTGGACCACGCCACCCAAACTGGTAGTGGGCATCATCGTCGACCAGATGCGGACGGATTACATCTATAGGTACTGGGAGAATTTCGGCGAGGGTGGCTTCAAGCGGCTGATCGGAGAAGGTGCCTTTTGTCGCGATGCGCATTTCGATCATGTGCCCACCGAAACGGGCCCCGGCCACGCGACTGTGTATACCGGAGCGCCTCCGGGACGCCACGGCATCGTGTTGAACGAGAGGTTCATCAAGCGGTCCGGTCGCATTGCGTATTGCGTCGAAGACCCCGAGGTGCAGGGGTTGGGCGTTGCGGGAGCGGCCGGGCAGAGGTCCCCCCGCGAACTCCTGGCTACCACGATCGGCGATGAGTTGGAGCGGCGCACGGATGGGGCTTCGAAAACGATCGGGCTTTCCTTCAAGGATCGCGGCGCCATTCTGCCGATCGGCCGAACTGGGGATGCCGCCTATTGGTTCGGCAGAGGACCGCAAGGCCCCTGGGTCACCAGCACCTGGTACATGCAGCAACTGCCCAAGTGGGTGGTGGACTTCAATGGAGAGGGCCGTGCGGCGAAATATCTACAGAACACCTGGGCGCCGCTGTTGCCCCTTGCGCGCTATCATGTTCCGCTCAAGTATGAGGATCGTTTTGAAACACCTGTTCCCAGGGGCCGCCGCCGCAACGCTGCCATTGGACCTGAGCCCGCTTTTCCAAGCCAGCGGATCCACGATGAATCACCTATACACCTTGGGCCAACACCCTTACCACGGACTTTGCGCTCGCCGCATTGGTCGGGGAGGAACTCGGTGCGGATGCGGCTACGGATCTGCTGGCCATCAGCTACAGCGCCACGGATTATTTGAGCCATTGGATGGGCCCCCGTGCATTGGAGGTCGAGGACATGTACATCCGGCTGGATCAGGAACTCGCCCGCCTGTTCGCCGATCTCGACGTGCGCGTAGGCAAGGGGCAATACACGATCTTCCTCACCGCCGATCACGCGGGACCCGACTTGCCGGGCTATGTCAAGGAGATCAAAGGGAACGCGGAGTATTTGGATGAAGGGGCGATCGAGATGCGGCTTAACGCAGCACTCGCTATGGACTTGGGCCCGGGTGATTGGGTGGATACGCTGCTGTTCGGCCAGGTCTACTTGAACGACTCGTTGCTCCGGACGCGCAAGGTGGATCGGGCCTCGGTGCAGCGGCTCACCGTACAGGCTTTGTTGTCCGAACCGGTGATCGCCGACGCGGTGACCGCGGTGGATCTGGCGACCAACCAGTATCACGAAGGCGTGCGGCGAAGCATACAGCGCGGGTACATGGCGCAACGCAACGGAGATGTGCTCTTCGCTGCACAGCCCGGTTGTTTCCAGCCCTATGCCGACGATCCGGCCAGAGGGGTGAGCCACGGGTCCCCATGGAACTACGACACGCATGTGCCGATCCTCTTCATGGGGAGCGGGATCAAACACAGTGAGGTGCTCCGCCGGGTTTCCGCCGAGGATATCGCTCCCACCATCGCCATGCTCGTGGGCGTGACCATGCCCAATGCCTCGACCGGCCAAGTGGTGCCCGAGGTGCTCGGACATTGACCGGTCGCTGACGGTGTGGCGGACCTTCCCTTTCTGTCAAGAAGGATTTTTCCACCGCCGATCGGGATAACCTGTTGCGGAGCGCTGCTGGGGTGCCACTGGGTCGCTTCTACATTGGTCCGTGCTCTCAGCGATGCCCCGTGCCGCCCACGCGCCCTACGAACTGTGGCGTGAGGATGGTCTTCTTCGGGTGGAACTCACGGCACTGGCAAGGATCGATCGAGCCGAGATGTGCGAGTTGATCCGGCTCGCCGAGGCGATGGATCCGCAGGGAGCGATGCCGCTCCTGGTGATGCTGGGCCAGCAAGTGCGGGTCAGCCCCGAGGCGCGCACGTTGTTGGTGCGTTGCAGCGTGCGCAGAGGCCGCGCCGTGGCGTTCATCGCGGCGGAACTTTCGGACCGGCTGCAAGGGGAGTTCTTCCTGCGTTTCCACAAGCCGGGCTTCCCGTTCCGGGTCTGTGCCGAGGTGCATGAAGCGCTCGTTTGGATCGCGCGGTGGAAGCCGCAGCTGATGCCGCTGCGGTGATCGGGCAACGCACTGTTGATCGCCTTGTGGGGATCTTTTCGGGAACGCCGCGAAAGCCCCCTGTTGGGCGGGGCTAAGTTCACCCCTTCGTAGCAGAACCATGCGCGCCGCCGCTCTTGCCATCCTTGTGCTGCCTTGCTTTTCGGGCATGGCGCAAGACCTTGTGCTGCGTGCTACCGCAGAAACGAATTTGGTGCAAGTGCGGGGCGTTTCCAGCGACACCACAGCTCCCGAACCGTTGTTCCAAGCTACCTGGCGCTATGCGCCTGATTTGGCCGAGCCTGCCTTCACCTTCCTGCTTACCGCGGACGGCCCCGCAGGCAATTTGATGCTCGATCGCTTGGTGGAAGCCGGCATCGGCGCTTACCTGGACCGTCACGTCCAGTTCACGCGCGATGGTGTGCGCACCGACCAGCCGTTGCCCGATCTGGTCCTCGCCCTCGAAGGCCAGGTGCGCAGCGCGGCGGAAGAGTTCCAGGCGCAGGATCTCTTCACCGGCTTCAGCCTGCCTACCCGGGAGCAACTCGGTCGCTTGTTGCAGTTGGATTGGTCGCAAGCCCGCATGCCGATCGATGCGGGCGGTGATGGCGATCGCTACCTGGCCATTTACCGCTTCGTGCGCAGCCAGCGTGAAGAACTCGAGCGGCAGTTCCGGGCCGATCTGTTGCCGTTGGCCAGTGTGGCGGTGCTGGGTGCGACCGCTGCCGATCCGGGCACCTCCGTGCAGGTGCCGAGCGTGTGCGGCACCGTGTTCGATCAGGGAGAATTTCCTCTGCGCGCTCGACCTTTCCCTTGCTGATGCTGGTGGCGGTGGAGCGGATCCAACTGCTGAGGATGACCACTCCGATGGTAGACACAGAACCTCCAGCAAGAGAGGAAGTCGTTCAAGCTCCGGCGCACATCCGCAAACGAGATCGCTGGTTGAAGGCCGAACTGGACGGGATCCATGAGCGCATCGACCGCATGGACCAGCGCAAGGAACTGTGGGAACTGCGCGACCGCATGGATGATATGCAAGGGCAGGTGGACGACCTGCGGCTCCAAGTGGATGATGTGCGCGCCGACCAGGTGTCCACGGGCGGATCGGAGAACCCCATCGCCAACCTCAGTGCGCTCACCGGCCACGACATCACCGTGCGGTTCCTGCGCGCCTCCGCCGATCTGGAGCCAGAGCAGCGGCTGCTCCTTAACGAAGTGTTCGAACAACTGGCCCGCGCCGCGAACGAGCGCGTGCTCATCACCGGCTATACCGACCGCAGTGGCGACGCAGGCGCGAACCTGGCCCTGAGCGAGCTGCGTGCCCATATGGTGCGCAATTACCTGCTGCAACGCGGCATCGCCGCCGAGCGCTTGCTGGTGAACTACTATGGTGACAGCCGCAGCACAGGCCGCGATCCCAGCGAACGGCGCGTGGAGATCGAGTGGTTGAGCGAATGATCTTCAGGTCGCCTCCGCGACGGGAACGCGCATGAGGAAGCGGACCTCGCAGATCGTGCCTCCCTCGTTGCGGTAGGTCGCCCGGCCGTCCAGCTTTTCGGCGAGCGCCTCCACCACCTCCAGGCCCAACTTGCCCTGGCCTTCCCCTGCGGAAGCGTTCATGCCGGTGCCATTGTCCTTCACGATCAAGAGGTGTGTACCATCGCCTGCGGTGCGCACTTCCACTTCGATATGTCCTCCCGTGACCAGGGGGAACGCATGTTGGTAGCAGTTGGCGAGCAACTCGCAGAAGATGATCCCGATGTCGATGGCCGTGTCCGGATCCGTCACCATACCGGGGGCGACGATGCTGTAGCTCACGGTGCGGCTTCGCGGTTCGAAGACCGCCGCGATGCTGAGGGCGAGTTCGTGGAACAACCGGTCCAAGTGGATACCGCGCAGATCGGGCATCCCGTAGAGCTTGTGGTGGACGAGCGCCATCATGTCAATACGGCGCTTGCCACGCACGAACTCCTCGCGTGCCGCGCCCTCGGGGAGCCTTTGGGCTTGTAAGTTCAGCAGGCTGCTCACCACTTGCAGGTTGTTCTTCACCCGGTGGTGTACCTCGCGATCGAGGACGTCCCGTTCGCCGAGCACTTTGGCCAGTTTTCGCTCCTGGCTGCGCGATCTTTTCTGTTGCACCCGAAGGCGTTTCTGATCGCGGCGCCTGCGGATCGAAGCCCAAACAATGAGCACCAACAGGATACTCAGCAGCACAAGAAGCCACAGGATCAGCGCCCATTCCGGGCCCGTCCAGAACCGCAAAGAATCGGTGTTCAATACCGCACCG
>JADJRW010000033.1 GCA_016712025.1 Flavobacteriales bacterium | reverse complement strand
ACAACTCAAACACACTCGCCGCCCCTGCCCCGTCCCCACGCACATCGTCACCATCCCGTACTTCTGCTTGCGCCGCCGCATCTCGTTGAAGAGCTGCACCGTCGGCTTCGTCCCCGTGCAGCCCAGCGGATGCCCCAGCGCGATAGCGCCGCCGTTCACGTTCACGATGTTCGGGGTCCAGCCCCAGCTCGCGGATGACGGCGAGGCTCTGGCTCGCGAAGGCCTCGTTCAGCTCCACCAGCTCGATGTCCTTCAGCTTCAGCCCGGCCTTCTCCGGCCTTCGGCACCGCGGCCACCGGACCGATGCCCGATGATGCGCGGCTCCACGCCGGCCACATGGTAGGAGAGGAGGCGGCGATCGGCTTCACGTTCAGTTCCTTCAGCATGCGCTCGCTCACCACCAGCACGAAGGCCGCGCCGTCGCTGGTCTGGCTGCTGTTGCCCACCGTTACGCTGCCCTTCGTATCGAACACCGGTTTCAGTTTCGCCAGCCCTTCCAAGGTGCTCGCGCGCGGACCTTCATCGGTGTCCACCACGTACTTCTTCACCTGGCGCTTCTCCTTCTCGTCCAGGTACACCTGTTCGACTTCCACCGGCACGATGTCGTCCTTGAAACGCCCGGCGGCGATGGCGGCCAGCGCCTTCTCGTGGCTGTGCAGGCTGAACGCGTCCTGGTCCTCGCGGCTCACCTTGAAGTCGCGCGCCACGGCCTCGGCGGTGAGGCCCATGCCCCGGTAGTAGGTGGGGTTCGCCTTGCTCACTTCGTAGTTCGGCACGATGCGCCAGCCGCCGAAGGGATCGGGCTCATGCACTCCACGCCGCCGGCGATGATCATGTCGCTGAGGCCGCTGTGGATCTTGCTGCTCGCGATGGCGATCGTCTCGCTGCCGCTGCTGCAATAGCGGTTCACCGTCATGCCCGGCACCTTGTCCGTGTTCAGGCCCATCAGGCTGATCATGCGGCCCACGTTCAGGCCCTGCTCGGCCTCGGGCGTGGCGTTGCCCACGATCACATCCTCGATGCGGTTGACGTCGAGGTTGGGCACGCTCTTCACGAGGTGTTGCACCACGTTGGCGGCCAGGTCGTCCGGACGCGTGAAACGGAACTTGCCGCGCGGGGCTTTGCCCAAGCGCTGCGGAAACCGGCGATGGTGTATGCGTTCATGGTGAATGCGGTCTTTGGTCGTTGGTCTGGTTCGAGGCCGCAAGCTCCTTAGCGCAGTTCGGGGCGTAAGGTGTTTGTTGAAGCTTGTAGATGCGGTTGGCGATGCTCTGATGTCTGTAATCAAGGCTCCGACAGCGTCTGTCTTGAAGTAGCCAAGCTCCAGGCCGATGGTCATCTGCGTATCCACTTCGGAATGCGGAGCCGATCCGCGTTCATCAGTTCCGCAACACTTTCCCGCTGGTGATGATCGACTGCAAGCGCTCCAGCGTTTTCCGCTGCATGCAGAGTTCCAGGAAGGTCTTCCGCTCCAGGTCCAGCAGGTATTGCTCGCTGACTTCCGTGGGTTCGCTGAGGTCGCCGCCGCAGAGCACGTGGCCCAGCTTCTGCGAGATCAGCGTGTCGTGCTCGCTGATGTAATTGCCGCTCTGCATGGTGTTGGCGCCGATGTACACGATGCCCAGGCCTTCGCGGCCGAGCACCTTGATGTCCTTGCGCATGGGCGGCTTGGTGTAGCCCTTCTCCCAGAGGTCGAGCGCGCATTCCTTGGCGTAGGCCAGCTGGTGCGCGCGGCTCACGATCACCTCGTCGGTGCCGCGGCGCAGGTAGCCGAGGGCGAAGGCCTCTTCGCCGCTGGTGCTCACCTTGGCCTGGCCGATGGTGAGGAAGCGCTCGCGCAGCGCGTTGATGCGGATGTCGCCTTCCTTCAGTTCATCGCTGAGGCGCAGCGCGAACTCCTTGCTGCCGCCGCCGCCGGGGATCACGCCCACGCCGAATTCCACGAGGCCCATGTAGGTCTCGGCATGCGCCACCACCTTGTCCGCGTGCAGGCAGAGCTCGGTGCCGCCGCCGAGGCAGAGCTGGTGCGGCGCGGCCACCACGGGGATCGATGAATGCCGCATGCGCATCATCGTGTTCTGGAAGGTGCGGATGGCCATGTCCAGGTCGTCGTACTCCTGCTCCACGGCCATCATGAAGATCATGCCCACGTTGGCGCCCGCGGTGAAGAGCGCGCCGTCGTTGTAGACCACGAGGCCTTTGTAGCCGGCCTCCGCGAGATCGATCGCCTTGTTGAGGCCCTGGATCACCTCCGCGCCGATGACGTTCATCTTGCCGCCCCAGCTCACCGCGAGGATGCCGTCGCCGATGTCGTAGACGCGGGCCAGACTGTTCTTCCACACGATGCTGCTTTCGGGCAGTTCGCTCAGCACGATGGTGCCTTCCGCGCGCGGCACGGGCTTGTAGCTCTTGCTCGGGATGTCGTAGTAGAGCCGCTTGCCGCCTTCGACTTTGTAGAAGCTGGTGTTGCCTGCGGCGATCATCTCGTTCACCCACGGCGCGACTTTCACACCCGCAGCGTTCATCGCATCGAGCGCGGTCTTCGCACCGATCGCATCCCACGTTTCGAAAGGCCCCAGCTCCCAGCCGAAGCCCGCGCGCATGGCGTCGTCGATCTTGTAGAGCTGGTCGGTGATCTCCGGAATGCGGTGGCTCACGTAGGCGAACAGCCCGTGGAAGCTCTTGCGGTAGAACTCGCCGGCCTTGTCGGTGCCCGCGTAGAGGATCGCGGTGCGCTTCACCAGGTTGTCCTCCTTCTTGGCCGCATCCAGCGTGGCGAACTTGGGCTTCACCTGCGGACGGTACTCCAGCGTCTTCAGGTCCAGCGCGAGGATGTCGCCCTTCGGCGTTGAGCGGTCCTTGAAGAAGAAGCCCTTGCCGGTCTTGCTGCCGAGCATGTTCTTCTCGACCATCTGCTTCAGGTAGCCGGGCAGCGCGAACGTGGCGTTCTGCTCGTCCTTCGGGCAGTTCTCCTGAACGCCTTTCGCAACGTGCACGAGCGTGTCGAGGCCCACCACATCCGCCGTGCGGAAGGTGGCGCTCTTCGGGCGGCCCAACGCGGGACCGGTCAGGCGATCGACCTCTTCCACGGTGAGGCCCATCTCTTCCACCAGGTGGAACAGGCCCATGATGCCGAACACGCCGATGCGGTTGGCGATGAAGGCGGGCGTGTCCTTGCACAGCACCGTGACCTTGCCCAGCACGCGCTGGCCGTACTCTTCCAGGAAGGAGAGGACCGCGGGATCCGTCTTCGCGCCGGGGATGATCTCCAGCAGCGGCAGGTAGCGCGGCGGGTTGAAGAAGTGCGTGCCGCAGAAGTGCTTCGCGAAGTCCTCGCTGCGGCCTTCGAGCAAGGCGTGGATCGGGATGCCGCTGGTGTTCGTGGTGATCAGCGTGCCCGGCTTGCGGTGCTTCTCCACGTTGGTGTAGACCTGCTGCTTGATGTCCAGCCGCTCCACCACGACCTCGATCACCCAATCGCAGTCCTTGATCTTCGGCAGGTCATCCTCGAAGTTGCCGGTGCTGATGCGCTTGGCGAAGCGCTTGTCGTAGATGGGCGAGGGGCTGCTCTTCAGCGCAGCGGCCAGCGCGTCGTTGACGATCTTGTTCCTGTCGGTGCCTTCCTTCGGCACGATATCCAGCAGCAGCACTTCGGCGCCGATGTTGGCGAAGTGGCAGGCGATGCGGCTGCCCATGACGCCGGATCCGAGGACGGCGACTTTCTTGATCTTCGGTTTGCCATCAAACAAAGAGTTGTTCTTGTTCGAGTATCCGATCCAGTTCGGTCATCACCGTCCGGAAGTTGTTGAGTTGCGTGGGCGTGAAACGGCTCTGCACCGCTTCGTTGAATTTGATCACGGTGTTGCGGCTCACGTCGCGCATCTGCTTGCCTTTCGCGGTGAGGTGCATGCGCACCACGCGCTTGTCCTCTTTGCAGGCCACGCGCTTGATGAGCCCGGCTTCCTCCATGGTCTGCAACGTACGCACGAGGCTGCGGCTCTCCATGCCCATCTTCGGTCCGAGCTTGGTGCTGGGCGTTCCGTCCGGCTCAATGTTCAGCAGGATCTGGCCCACGGCCATGCTGCCCCCATACTTGGAGGCCTCGGTGTTGTAAAGGCGGGAAATGCGGCTCCACACGCGGCGGATGGGAAAGTCGATCGTCTCTTCGGGCTTCATCACAGTTCGGTGGATCGGATGGAAAAGTAGGAACTATATGGTATGCGCGCATAATAGTCGGGACTTCTTTCCCATTGCACAGGCAAGGATCCGCCATCCGTGCGCGTTGCACCTCCACTAGCTTTGCCGCCATGCGAACCCACCTCTTGTTGATCACTGCAATGCTCGCACTATTCGCTTGCAAGAAGGATGACCCTTCACCGCTTCCGGTGGATCCGCCTGCGGACAATGGCCCCCGCTTGATCCTGAAGTTCAAGTTCGACAGCACACAAGTGCGCCTTGACGAGTTTGGCCAACCAGAGCCGAACCTTCCCGCTGGGCGCGCCGCGCAAAGTCCCCGTTTCAACAGGATGAGTTCGCACTATGTGGAATTCGCGCCCAACGCATGGACGCTTCCTGGGACGGGAGAGGTGGTCTACCACGCCCCGGAGACCACGGCCGGGGGACCGAACGCGATCGATTTCTCACAGAGCGTCCAAGCACCGGACGGAGGCGTCTTCCTGAACGTACCCCTCTCGACGCTTGAGGCGGGCTCCTATCCCTGGATCCGGGTGTCCCTCGCCTATCAGAACTACGACATAGATCTACAGTACACCGATACCCTCTTCGGACTTGGTGCGCTCGCGCTGGAAGGGACCATTGCCTCCTTCATAGGTTTCAACACCTATATCAGCACGTTCACCATCAACGAGCAATCCTTGACCGTGAACGATGACCGTGCTCAAGGCTTCTGGGCCTTCGAGGTGATCGATCCGCTGGTACCGATAGCTCCCATCTCCGGGCAGGCCGCGGGCGTGACCACCGTACCGAACCCTTTGTTCGCCTCCTCGCCGATCCCATCCAACTCTTGCTTGGTGACGGGTGGCTTCGCACAGCCGCTGGTGATCACCGGCAATGAAACCGAGGATGTGGTGATCACCGTTTCGCTCAGCACCAACAACAGTTTCGAATGGCTGGATAACGGCGACGGGATCTACGAGCCCGGTTATCCCGCCTACGATATGGTGGTGGACATGGGCGTGCGTGGTCTTGTTCCTACTGTGGAGTAGGTGATGCGGTGCGCTGGTAAACGCGCACATAGTCCACATCGAAGCTGGTGCCCTCCGGCCAAGGCTCCGGTCTCGCGGGGCCGTTGCAGAAGCCTTTCGCTCCGGACACCGCCAGGTCCATGATGATGCTCAGACCATCCTGGGAGCGCGGGAAATAGGGGGCGGTGTGGTGATCACCGGCCACGCGGTCGCACTCCTCCATGGGTCGCCCACGCCCATCCACGAACCGACCTCGGTATTGCACCAGTTTGCCATCCACATACCACCGGATGCCGTCGCGTTCCCATTCCACGGTGAAGACGTGGAACTCCTGCGACAGATCGGCGACCCGCGTTTTTCCGTTGTTCGAGAATTTCGGCTTGCCCCATCGGTGAAGCGCGGTCTTGTACAAGCTTGGTCGTTCGCCGCAGATCTCGAACACGTCGATCTCCGTTTCGCCTCCGAAGCCCCAGAACGCGGGCCAGAGTCCGGCACCCTTCGGTATGCGGCAGCGCACCTCGAAGCGGCCGTAGTTGAACCGCGCGGCCCCGATGGAATGCACGATAGAACCCTCATGTTCTTTGCGCTGGCCGTACCATTCTCCCGGCTGCGCCCGAACGCCCATGTGCAGCAGACCATCGCTTACCGAAACCAGGTCATCCCGGAAGATGGTGTTGCTCGTGCCCATCAGGCGGCATCCTTCGCAGCGATCGCTTCCATCGTCACTGTAAGGGAACCAGGTGCGCCACTTGGTATCGTCCAGGCGCGTACCCTCGAACTCATCGCTGAACACGAGCTGCCAGGCGGAGGTGTCGCAGCGGCTTCCACCGTCGGTCTCCAACGGTCCTACGCGTTTTTCGCGCTTGGTCTGAGCGGCAACAGGGCTAACCACTGGAAGGAGCGCTGCATGCACCAACAGCATGCAGAGTAACCTGCGCGGGTTCATGGCGCCGGAATGACCGAGCCCGAGCCGTGGATCTCCGAGGACACTTGCGGTGTGCCGCGATAGCGAACACTTCCGCTGCCCATGATATCCGCATCCAACTCCCCGATCGCGGTGACGGACACATTGCCGCTGCCCATGATCTCCACTTCGCTGCGGGTGGTGCTGAGCTCCAATGCCTCCACACTGCCTGATCCCGCGATGGACACGTGGAGCGCCGAGGCGGTACCTCGCAACGCAACATCTCCGGAGCCCTGGATATCCACGTCCACATCCTGGTAGCTCAGTGGAAGATCCACATCTCCGCTGCCCTGCACAGTAATGCGCAGCTTTTCCCCTGAGAAAGGCGCTACGCTGCGCACATCGCCGGATCCTGCGACGCCGACCTCACCCAACGAAGGCAGTGTTATGCGCACCACCACATCCACATCGGAGTCGAAGCATCCATCGGTGGTCACCTTCCACACACCGCCGTTCACCGTGGTGCTGATCAGGTCCAGAACCGCACCTGGACCTTCGGCCTCCACATGCTGAACGCTGCCTTGTGTGATCTCCACATTTATGGAACCCTCTGTCACCACACCGCTGATGGGTGCCACGGAAAGTTCACGCGTCACGGCCGGCCCCTTGCCCTCCACGCAATCCATGCGGAAGCAAGCGGTGAGAAGGAGTGGGCAAGTGATAGCCCAGGACAGGGAGCGGAGCATGGTCGTAGCGTTCATCGGATCAATTCCAAGGAGCCCTCAAAACGCATCCCGTTCAGGTCAACCACATAGAAGTAAGTGCCCATGACGGCAGCTTCACCGGCGAAAGTGCGGCCATCCCACTGGGTGCTGTTGCCAAGGCTCTCGAACATCTTCTGTCCCCAACGGTTGAAGATGTTCAGCTGGAGGCATCCTCCAAGTTGTGCGTCGGCGATCGGTCCGAACAGGTCGTTGTCGCCATCTCCGTTCGGAGTGAACACGTTCGGGAAGGTGATGTCCGAGTAATCCTCCAATGTGCCGGCAGGGTAGGACTGCGTGACGGATGCGGTGCAGCCTTGCGCGTCGGTGATGGTGAGGCTCACCGTCACCACACCACTGCCGTAGGGTAACACGGGCGAAGGTTCCTCTTCGGTGGATGTGCTCCCGTCACTGAATGTCCAGAGATAGCTCACGGCCCCCGCGCTCAAGTCCGTGATGAACAGGCGGAGCCCATCGCATCGGGCCTCCCAACGCATGGTGAAACCGACGCTCGCCTCGTTCGCGATGGTGACCAGCACGTCGTCACTGCTCGTGCATGTGTCGTTAAGTACGGTAACGGTGTAAACCGTGGTGACCAGTGGTGATGCGATCGGATCGGAAAGTGTGGCATCGTCCAGCCCTGCGCCGGGTGTCCAGGTGAAGCTGGAGCCCGGGAGCGAGGTGGGTGCGCCACCGATCTGCACGGGGTTGCCCAAGCAGACAACTTGGTCGGGACCTGCGTCCACCGGCGGATCATCGTTCACAGTGACCGTGACCTGGTCGCTGCCATCGCATCCTGCGGCGTCCGTTCCGGTAACGGTATACACTGTGGTGATCACAGGCGAAGCCAGCGGGTTGGAGATGTTCGGATCGTTCAAGCCGGTGGTCGGTGACCATGTGTAGGTGGCCGCACCGCTGGCCTGAAGTTGCACATCGAAGCCCGGGCATACCCACACATCCGATCCCGCATCCACGGTGGGCAGTGAACCTATGCTCACGGTCACCTCATCGCTCGCGCTGCAATCATTGCTATCGGTTAACGTAACGGTATAGGTGGTTGTGGCGCTCGGTGAAGCGATCGGATCCTCCGTGTTGGGGTCGCTCAAACCTGTGGCAGGGGTCCAAACGAATGTGCCGCTACCTGTGGCGTCCAACTGAACATTGCTGCCCGTGCAGATCGAAGTATCCGCACCAGCGCTCACCGAAGGCAAAGCGTTCACGTTCACGGTCACCGTGTCGATAGCGATGCATCCGTTCACATCCTGCACACCGACCACATAGGTGGTGGTGACCGTGGGGTCGGCCAGCGGATTGGCCGCTGACGTACTGCTCAATCCAGTGCCAGGCGCCCAGATGAAAGTGCTGCCAGGAGGTCCTGTCGGCGATCCACCAATGGTGCCTTGCTGACCGACGCAGAGGAAAATATCGGAACCCGCGCTGACCACGGGCAATGCGTTCACCGTGACCGTCACACTATCATTCGCAAAACAGCCCTGACCGTCCGTAACCAGCAAGGCGTATGTGATGGTGGCACTGGGGAACGCCAGGGGATCAGCCACATCCACCGCGCTCAGTCCGCTAGCCGGGCTCCAGAGGTAGGAGGGACCGCCACTGCCAGCGAGTTGCGTGGTGTCGCCGATGCAGATCGCAATGTCACTTCCGGCATCGATCGTCGGTGCGGTCTCCGTTACCGTCACGGTAGCGCTCGTATCCGGACATCCCGCGGCGCCCGCGATCGTGTAGGTATAGGCACCCGGCTCATCCGTCGCCGGATCGTACGTGGCACCATGCACCACGGACAGCGGATCGGTCCAGATGCCGTTCAGCTCAGGCGCGCCACCGAGCGAATCGAAAAGGTTGAAGGCGATCCCACTGCTGCACAGGCTCACGCTCGCATCGGCACCCGGATCAGCGGCCACGCCGATCGCGATCGTCACGGTCGCGTTGGCATCCACACATGGTGCGGAACCCGGAACTGTGTAAGTGCAGGTCACCGTGCCGGTGAAGAGCGAAGGATCGAAGATGCCGCTGAACGGGTTGTTGAACGGATCGGTCCAGATGCCGCCCGCATCCGGGGTGCCTCCCAATACATCGAACAGGTCGAACGGTTGGGTGCTCGAGCAGACTTCAATGGATGCGTTCGACCCGGCATCGGGTGCGGTGTTCTCCGTGACCACGACCACGGATGAATCGTTCACGCAAGGTGCGATCGCCGTTAAGACGTAGGTGAAGATCCCTCCGCCAGCACCCGGTGTGTAGGTCGGTCCGGGGATCCAAGTTCCGCCTTGATCCGGCGATCCGCCGAGCAAGGAGAAGAGGTCCACAGGTACACCATCGCTGCACACTGTGATGCTACCGTCGGTTCCCGCGTCCGGTGGATCGTTCACCGTCACCGTGACATCGTCCGTCGCCGTGCATCCTATGCTGTCGGTGACTTGCACGGTGAAGGTGGTGGTGATCGTCGGGGAGGCGATCGGATCCGCAACGGCGACATCGCTAAGGCCGGTGGGCGGTGACCAGAGGAAGCTGACGCCTCCGGCCGCGTTCAACTGGACGGATCCACCGTTGCAGATCGCCACATCGGGTCCCGCGTTGGCAGGCGGTACGGATACGAAGACGATCACCGTGTCGGTGCTCACGCAGATGCTGTCGGCGATCACCGACACGATGTAGGTCGTTGTCACACTTGGTGTGGCGGTCGGGTTCGCCAGCGTGCTGTCGTTCAAGCCCAGGGCGGGGAACCACAGCGTTTGTGCGCCGATCGGCCCGGTAGGGCTTCCACCTATGTTGGCCGAGCCACCCGGACAAATGCTCTGGTCAGGACCTGCGTCCGCGTCCGGGCTATCGATCACTGTGAAGTTCTCGGTGATCGTGGTGGATACGCAACCATTGGTATCGGTCACGAAAAGCGTCACCGATCCGGGACCCGGGATGTTCAAGAAGACGGCGGCGGTATTGCCGTTCGTGTTGACCACCGTGCCGCCCGTCGCTGTCCAGGAATACGTGTAGCCGGGAACCGATAGGAGCGTGAAGAAGCCTACCGTATCCCCTTCACAGATGCCGTTCACATCCGGAAGAATGGACAGCGGATCGCTGAACACGTTCACGGCCACCAGCACGCTGTCCGTGGCGACGCAACCCACGCTGTCGGTCAGGGTCACGAAATACTCCGTGGTGGTGGTGGGGAACGCGAGCGGATCCGCGATGTTGGTCGCACTGAGGCCGGTGGCCGGGGACCAAGCGAACGCGCCGATCCCCGTCGCATTGAGTTGTACGGTGTCGTCAAGGCAAAGCGCAACGTTCGCGCCAGCGTCCACTTGCGGTAAGGAGAGCGTCACGGTCATCGTGTCGGTCACGATGCAACCGCTGTTGCTCACCTGCACGATATAGGTGGTGGTGCTGGCGGGCGAGGCATCCGGGTTAGCGATGTTCGTGGCCGAAAGTCCTGCGGCAGGGGACCAGGTGTAAGTGCTGCCCAACGGGCCGGTTGGACTCCCCCCGATGGTGACACTATCACCCGCGCAGATCGTAAGGTCCGGGCCCGCATCCGTATCCGGTTCCGGGGATATGACCACCGTGAGTTCAACGGGTGGTGCGTTGCACCCCAGTGTATCGGTGGCCACCACGGAGACCGTGCCTGTGCCCGGAGCGCCCCAATCCACGGTGATGCTATTGGTATTGCCGCCGCTCGCTTGCGTACCACCGGTAATGGTCCATTGATAGTTCGCTCCGCTGATGGATGGCACGGTGTACGCAGCACCGTTGGTCCCCGTGCATACCGTGGCAGGACCGAAGATCGGACCCGATCCCAGGAAGGGTTGTACTTGCACCTGCACCACCACATCGATCGTCAGCGGTGGACATCCATTATCGGTTACGCTCACACTGAAGAGGTAGGGTTGATCCTGCCCTTGGTCGCAAGCGGTGTTCCAGCAGAACTGCGTGGCCACCGAACCGTCCCCTTCCACCGGGCTGCCGATGGTTGCGGGTGGGTTGAACAATCCGCCATCGAATATGCTGCCGTCCGCGTTCAGGATCAGCGAATCACCATCGGCATCAAGGAACGCGAAATCGATGCAGAGCGGGGCCCCGGCTTGCACCGTGTACGAGGCTTGGATCGGGGTGCTCGCCTGTGGTGTGGCATTGGGCGGACAAACGATGGCCTGCAACTGGAGGTCGCGACGGATGCGTCCGATCTGGATGCCGTTCCGGTACTCCTTCACTTCCACAGCTACCACATAGTTGCCTTGCAACGGTGGCTGGTATTGCGTCAATCCAGTGGCACCGTTGATGAAGGAATATCCTCCTGCGCCGAACGGCTGCGCCAGACTGAAGCCCGGGTTGTAGGTCACATCACCGATCGGCCAGTCAAGCACGGGTGGGGGCGGAATGATCCCTCCTGCGAAGTTTTGGGAGTTGTAAGGCACTTCGAAGGAGAAGATCAAAAGATCGCCATCGGGGTCCACTGCGGTGTTCAGGAAGGTGGCGGTATCCGCGATGCACAGGAAAGGCGTGGGTTGGCCTAAGAAGATCGGGGAACTGTTGTTCACCAGTGGCGGAGGAACGAACGCGTAGTAGCCGATGCCGGTTCCGTTCGGGTTGTTCAGATTACTGATGTCCAGGTTCCGGCAGCACATGTGGTAGTACAGGTGGATCCCGCCGAAATTCAAAGGGATGTCCACCTGGCCGGTGAAGCGGCCCTTCACCGTGCAAAGGCCCGCGCCCACGGTGCAACCATCCGGTAGGTCCGGTTCGATAAGCAGGGAATCAGTTAGGAACACCTGAATGTCCTGTAGTTTCACCTTGTCGCCGTTCGGGTCCAATGGATCTTGGAAATACGCACCCACCAGGAGGGGTGTGTTCAGGTCCTGGCCGAGCAGATCATAAAGCGTCGGGAAGTTGGAGTTCGGGCCGCAGTTCATGAAGAAATCCAGGTAAACCTCATAGCGGTAAAGGCCGCTCCCGGGTGAGGTTTCACCCAGATAGGTATACCCCAGGTTGCCGCCTACCAAGTGGCTGGCATGAACTGGGTTGAGGGAGAACGCGATAGCCGCAGCGGCTATCATGCGGAGGAGGTGACGCTTCATGCGCGAGCGGATCATCGTTGCACCACGATCAGGCGTGACCAAACACCATCGGGGCTGTGAACAGAAAGGCCATAGCAGCCTGATGGCCAGGGTGCAGCATCAAAGGTGGCACCGCGCGCGCCCTGGGGCAGGGCCTCGTAGGTCACAAGTTCTCCCAAGGCGTTGTTGATGGTCACCCACCAGCCATCGCCCGCGCCAGCTGCCAAGTTCAAGTGGAACACGTCGCGCGCAGGCACAGGACCTACCGACCCGATCGGATCGCTCGCTTCGCCGATCCCTGTTAAGGAGCAATCCCATTGCGCCACGAAGCCTTCCCAAGTGGTGGGGCCATTGCTCGCTTCCTGCCGGATGGTGAGCGCCGGGCCGCTCGAAGTGAACACGCCTCCGTTCGGCAGGTCGCCCACATTGGCGCCGCTCAACTCCGCAAGCAACGGGGCGTTCACCGAAGGTCCATCATAGAGCGCCAGGAAGTCGAAATCCGTCTCGAAGGCGAATTGATCGAAGAGCAGTGTTATGGTCTCCGCGCCGGGGGGGGCGATCGTTACGGAACCACTCACGCCCGGGGAATAGTCGTTGGTGACGCCACCATCATCCATCACAATGCCCTGGCATTCTTCCAGCACGAGTTGCCCGTTGTCAGGTATGGACGTGGTGTCGCATAAGAAGCCTTGCAAGTAGTTGATCAGTCCGGTCTGCACGTCGGTGTCGTTCCCGTTCGGGTTGGTCACGGTCAATGTCACGGTATAGGTGCCGGGTGCGGCGTATGTATGCAGCGGATCTTGATCGGTGCTCGTGGTAAAGTCGCCGAAGTCCCAAAGCCAGCTGTTGGGCAGTGCCGTGCTGGCATCGGTGAATTGGACCACGCCATTACAAGTAGTGGTGGGTGTGGCGATGAATTGTGCGGTCGGGGGCGCAGTGATCTGCGACACCACCACGGTGAAGTCCTCTGCCTGCCCGAACAAGGGTGCGTCGCAAGGGCCGGTGATCTCGCCCACCACGTCAGTGATCACGCGCATGCGCAGTGGTGTGTTGTACACTGTACCCTGTGGAATGGCCACCGTGCCGCTGGGATCCACAGCGCCCAATGCGAAGAAGACCAACTCGCTGGCGGCGAACAGGCCGTCGTTGTCCAGATCGATCCATACGTATGCGTCCTGGTCGTTCTGGTCATCGGTCTCCAATGCGATGGGGTAGCCACTGCCTTCCTCGACCTGCGCCACCTGGCCACAACTCCTGTCCTGGTAGCCTTCCGCACCATCCACGCTCGTGCTGTTGATGCCCGCGAACGTGATGCCCAACAAACCGTACCCACAGCAATAGGTCTGCGTTCCCGGGGTGCATTGCGCGGGTGGAAGCTGGCCGTCCAGATCCACCGTGATCAAGTCGGTCAAAGTGAGCGTATCCCCGCCGTTCGCATTGATGGCGATCAGGGTAACCGTATAGATACCGTTCGCGAGATAGGTGTGTTGCGGTGAAGCATCGGTGCTGCCGTTCAGATCCCCGAAATCCCAGGTCCAGCCGGTTGCCAGGTTCAAAGAGGCGTCAGAGAACTGCACCTCTCCATCGCAGGTGAACAGCGGTGTTGCCGTGAATTGCGCGATCGGCGGGTCCGGATTGGCGATGATCACCAGCGCCAGATCCTCCGCCTGCCCGAACTGCGGACCTACACACGGGTCGAGCGCAGCGGCCAGGTCGTAGTCGGCCATGACGCGTAAACGCAGCGGTGCGTTCTGGACGGCTGTGCCGGGCACGATCAGACTTGCACTCGCCGTGGTCCCGCTCCCCAATGCCAAGACCACCTCGTCTGGCGTGAAGACGCCGCTGCTATCCCAATCCACCCATGCTTTGATCTGGTGCGTGGCGATCGTTCCGGTGGTAACTGTCAGTTCCAGCACGGAGCCTACTTCCACCGTGTCCAAAATGCAGCTCCGATCGAGGTATCCGCCATCGGCGACGGCATCGTCCGAGGGCAGGGCCAACCCGTTCATTGCGATGTTCACGATCCCGAAGCCTTCGATCGTGGGGCTGGATAGCGGCAGGCACGCGGTGTCCGGCCGTGGCCCATTGGTCAGCACGGTGATCGCTGCGGATTGTGTAGGGTGTCACTGCCGTATGCGTTCGTCACGATCAATGTCACATCGTACACGCCATCCGTGGTGTACGTGTGCTCGGGCGAGGCATCGCTGCTTCCACTGAGATCCCCGAAGTCCCAGACCCAGGTATCGGGCAAGTACTGCGAAGCGTCGGTGAATTGCACCACCCCATTGCAGGTGAACGCGGGCGATAGGGTGAAGGCCGCGACCGGAGGGATCTCGGACGGGTTCCATTCAAAGCGCAGATCGGGCCGCTGATCGCTGTTCACGATCATGCCCCCGTTGAAAGTGCAGACGTTCGGGTTGGGCGTTTGGCGGTAGCTCACACTGGTAAAGCCCGTAGCGGTGCGGTACATGCCGCTGTTCTCCGATTGGAAGCCGTTCGAGAAACAGGTCTCGATCAGCAGGTTGGAAAGGCCATCCCAGGTGAACGGGGTATCGAACGGATGCATGTTCCAGCCCGATGTGGCCGTGAGGTCCTGCGGACCCCAGACCGCGGTGGTGCCCGGTTGCCAGAGGTTCGTAAGGCCGGTCTCCGCTGTGGTTCCGATACTCAGCGTGAAGCCCAGCAGGGTTGTCGGCGATGGCACCGCCACATTGAACCCGAGCGAAACGATATCGCCTGCCGTCATGCCCGCCGCGTTTAACTCACTGGCAAGCACCAAGACCTGGTGCCGCGAACCATTGGCTTGGTTGCCGTAAGGCGCCGGGTATTGGTTCGGTGGGTTGAAGGTGATGCCCGTGCCGATATCGGTGGTGATCTGGGCTATGAGGAGCGGAGCGAGAAAAGTGGAGGCTAACACCAGCGCATTGCGCCGGGTCCACGGGGTCGTAAAGATCATTGGGGAAGGGTTCGCGGGGGACCCTCGAAAGATAGCCGTTCGCCCGTGCGGCCCACCGGATCCAAGAATTATCCGAACCGGCCATCCAAAGCCCGTGAACCCGGTAATTGCCGCACTTCCCCGTTCCGTCGAACCATTTCGACATCCCGTCCGTATCGGGGGACTATTCATGGGAGAACCCAGGAACGCGATCCCTTTCCACCACGACCTCGTGGCGGAGATCCGTGGCCAAGCATTGGCCTTGGACGGGGCGACCCTGCTTTGGGAGCATGCCGGTTCCTTCCGCCGCGCGGATCTGGATCTGGCGTTGCATAGAGTGGAGAATTTTAGCGTGGACCGCAGCGATGCGACCGCTGTGCGCAAACGCTTGATCAGTGTATTGGTGGAAGGCATGGAGAACATCCTTGTGCATGTCGGCGAAGGTCAGGCCGCGCTCTGCGCCGTCATGGTGCTGCGAACCAGCTCGGACTATCGCTTGGTGTTCATCAATCCGGTACCGCTGGCAACGGCGGCGCTGCTCCAGCACCGCATCGATTTTTTGAACGAGATGGACGAGGTGGGGCTCAAGGAGCACTACCTGAAACTGCTCGCCAACCGCGAACGCACTGAACGCGGTGGCGCCGGGCTCGGTCTGCTTACCATGGCCCGCCGCAGCCAACGGCCCATGCGGGTAAGCTGCAAGCCTCTTTCTGAGACTGAAGCACTTTTCGCCTTGGAACTCGCGGTGCCCTTGGGCGACTGAGCGGCCCGCTAAACCCCCGTGGGTTGCGAAGCATAGTCCGCCAAGTACTCGAACCGGTCGTTCAACTTTCCTTGCGACGCGATGGTAGCGCGTTCGAGCATATCTTCATCGCCATCGCCCAAAAGGGCGGGCAACACATGGTCCAATAGGTCTTGTGCGAACGCTTCGGAGGCATTGCGCGGCAGGGCGCAAGGCAGATTGTCCACCGCCATGACGAGTATGGAACCCGGAGCAGCGACCGCTGTTTCCTTTCCGTCGTGCGGATCATACCCATAGAACGGATCGGCGATGCTGGAAGCGCGTAACGTACTATCAATGGGGCCGCCCACATCGCAGCTGATGTCCGCTATCATACGCAAGGAGAGTTCGTTGTCGCGCAGGTCTTCGGTCGAAAGGATCTTCGGCCCACGTGGGTCCCAAAAGTGGCAGGCCAGATAGACCGAGGCCTTTCGGGCGTGCGGAAGGAAAGTGGCATGATGGCCACTGGGCTCCGCATAGAAGGACTTCTTGTCGAAGGGTGCGCCATCGTTCCGAGCGTAGAGATCCGAAGTGCCCACCACGGTGAACACGGGCCCGGAAGTGCCACGAAGGAATTCAGCCGTGCTGACCGGATGCACCCCGGCGACCTCAAGGATCTCCACAGCGCCTTGGCCCACGCGACCAGCACCCGTGATCACGATGCGCAGTGCCGCAGCCGCGTGCAATTTCTTCACCTCGTGCTTCAGCTCGGCCAGGTCGTGGCATTCTTCGGCAGGCTTCAGCGCGGTGCCACCGTGCAAGAGGTTCCAGCCGCGCAATGCGTTGTAGGTCCCTACCACACCGGCCCAATGTCCGAAGGCCAGCACCCGCTCGCCTTTCGCATCGGTGAGCAGTTCGTGGTCGAGCAGCGTGATATCCTTCTTCAGCACCGCTTGCAGCAGCTTCCGATTGTGGGGCTGTTTCTTGATCGTGTGGCTGAAGATCAAGTAGGTCTTCCCAGCGAGTAGGTCTTCTACAGGGACTTCTTTCACGCCGATCAGCAGGTCGCGATCGCTCATATCGTCGCTTAGACGAACTCCGGCCGCTTCGTACTCCGCATCCGTGAAGGCCCGCACCGGGCTGCGCTCCACCACCAGGTCCAGGTCGGGGTGGTTCGCTTTGGCCCGGCGTGCCGCCTTCGGTGTCATGGCCACCCGGCGATCCACGGGGATCTTGCGCTCGCGGATGATGCCGATCCTTCGCTCCATTCCTTTCATGCTGAAAATGGCCGTGAAGGTAAATGGATCGCGTGGCCGCAGAACTGACGTATTGTCGCACCGCACCGCACGGCACGGCCTTGGCCGCATGTGTGCTGCGTATCTTTACGCGCAGTTCTTTGGAACACCTTGGGGCCGACCTGGTTTTGACAGCGGCTTGGTGGTGTGTGTAAGCAGGCCGAGCGTGAGGTGCGGCTCGTTATCCCAGTGCCTCAACGCCATAACTGGCAACGTAGACTACGCTCTCGCAGCTTAATAGCCTTAGGCTATTCCGCTTTATCCACGCGAATAACAGTAGCGTGGACGAGTGCCCCTCGGGGAGGCCCGTCATCCTCCTTCCCGGAACCGGGGTATCATTTTGGAAGACTGGCTCATGCGGTGGTCCGTAGCATGGGTAAGACACAGGACCTAAGCCGTCACTAGGGTGCCCTTTCCCAGGTGATGGTCGAAAACCAATAAAGCGGCTAAGCCTGAAGAAAGCGCATGGCACGGTCGTTTGGACGAGGGTTCGAATCCCTCCGGCTCCACAAGTAAGAAGAGCGGCCAATTGGCCGCTCTTCTTGTTTGTGGTCTTTGGCTTTTCTACTTATCGCTGCCGAAGTCAGAAGAAAGGACGCATTGCGCTCTAACGCGCGATCACCAATGGCATCGCCATACTGTTGGTGCCGCTGCCGATCCTTAGCGTATAGCACCCAGTGGCAAGCTGGGTCACATCGATGAGCCGTTGACTTTCGGTCACGTGAAGCGGGGCCATCCACTCGCGTCCTTGCAGGTCGAAGATCCGGATCTCGACCGTCGCATCGCGAAGCCCCTGTAGTTCGATGCGATCGCTCGCTGGGTTCGGAAAGAGGTGGAACTGAGGCGCATGGTTCTCAGGACCGATCCCCACGAAGCAGCCGTTGTTGGAACAGAACATCACTCCGGCCGTGATCGTGCCGGTGTTCAGATCGACTATTGGCGGGAGTGTTGTGGTGGGGGATAGATCGCAGATATCGAGCGTGCCGGTGATCAGCCCATGGTTCACCGTGGCGCCTTGAACGGAGACACAACCACTTCCGTCCAGAACGCCGTAAACGGTGAGGTCGCCATCGCTTACGTTCAACCTGCCCGGAGCGGTGATGATCATGGTGGAAATGGTGTCAACGATGATGTTCTGGCCCGAAGGCTGAACGAACCATTCACCGGCCCCACTGTAGTAGTTCCCAATGGTGATCGTGGCGGAGTTGATGAACCCTTCATTGAGCAAGGTGTCCACCGTTATGTTGTGAAGCACCAAGTATCCTTCGTTGATGATCGCTCGCGCCAACGACCCACTGGAAGCGAAGAATTCCAGGCTGTCGTGGTTGATGAAACGCATGCCCAAGCCACCAGCGCCATAGAAGTCCGCTACGTTGAAATTCTCGAACTCCTCCTCCCCTTTAATGGCATAAGCGCTGAAATAGCCTGCAGGACCATTGGAGATGGAGGCATACGTGTAGAGCGTGTCAATGACCATGAGAGACCCATCATTGTAGAGGTCCTCACGGTAGTTCGCGATCCGGTAGCAGTCGACAACGCCCAAGTTCTCGAACGGCTCCGCATCCGCATCGATCCAGAGGTCTTAGAGCGCCATGTAGCCGTAGTTGACCACTTGACAACCAAGTTCGATCACCGTGTAGTTGTCGATCACTCCCCCGGCAGTGACCGTCAAGCTGCCGCTGCTCTTGTTGACGCCTCCGTCAATGGTGACGTGGTGATCAACGGTCACCAAAGCGTTGTCCGGTGTGACACAATTGCAATCCCAGGTGGCCGGATCCCACCAATCCCCATCAGTGACGCTGTTGATCGTTTGCTGTGCATGCGCAGCACATGTCAGGAGGAGTGGAAGGGTAAGCGCTGTCGGGAGCCTCATGCTGGAAAGTTATTCTTTCGCGAATAGGTGCACATGCATGGAAGGGCCTGCACGATCGCATGCGGAGCGGACGCGCATCCTTCAGTGAACGCTGCCTTGCTCGGACGCTGGCCGTCTGACTTACTTCCCCCTCCCAATGCGCAGCACCCCAAAACTCACCACCGCCCCCATCAGCCCAGCCGCAACTGCCAGCACCATCGCGCCCACCATGTACTGCATCATGTTCCAATGGATGGCCTCGAGCGTGAGCTCGGAAATGGAAGTGATCCGAACACGATCGTCGCCGACGAGGGGGGCGCCAGCCAGGTAGCTGCCATAGAGAATGAGGGGGATCATCGGTGGGATGCTGATGTTGGCCGCCGCCACGAAGAGCACACGGTTCAGCTTCAGCAGGAAGGCCAGCGGGATGCCCACGGCCAACTGGAAGCCCCAGATCGGCACGATGCCCATGAAGAGCCCGAAGCCGATGCTCAGTGCTTTGCGCAGGGAGCTTTCCTCGGGACGCACGGCTTCGGCCTTCAGCTTCTGCCAGAGGCGGCCACCGGTGAAGAGCTGCTTGGGCCAATGCCAGAGGAAAGCCAGCGTGACCAGCACGGAGTTGAGCATGCTGATGCGGAAGAAATCGCGGCCCGGCCGGAAGTGCGAGACGCGTTCAGCGAAGTCGTAACGCACGCTCACGGGTACTTGCACGAATGGCACATCGCGCCAGGCAAGGCGCACGATCACTTCGATCTCGTACTCGAAACGCTTGGTCCATGCGCGCATGCTGCATGCTGCCTTGAGCGGGTAAGCGCGGAAGCCGGTCTGCGTGTCGTCCAGTTTCCAACCCGTCTCTACGCGGAACCAGAAGTTGCTGAAGCGGTTGCCGAAACTGCTTTTCCCGGGCACGTCGCTGCCGCTCATGTCGCGCGCGCCCATGATCATCGCTCCCGGGTTCGCAGCGATGGCCGCGCGCATCTTCGCGATCTCCGCCGGAGCGTGTTGCCCGTCACTGTCGATGGTGATGGCGTAGTCGAACCCATGTGCGAGCGCCCATCGAAACCGCGTCAGCGAGAAAAGCCTTTGCCGCGATTGCGCTCGTTGGTGAGCACTTGAACGCCATCGATGTTGCGCAGCACCTCCGCGGTGTTGTCCGTGCTACCGTCGTTCACGACGATCACATCCCTTTCACCGCCCGCGAGGATGGCTCGTAGCACGGTGGCCACGGTGCCACCATTGTTGTAGGTGGGCACCAGGATGCAACAGCGCGGGGTGCTCACGACGGGATCAGGTCCTGGGTGCGAACGATCCCTTCAAGCTGAACACCGCACGCCCGCCGCAAGTGCCGCTGATGTCGCAGGTGTAGTTCGATCCCTCCGCACCAGTGATCTTCAGCACGATATCGAGATCAGTGCCCGTGGCAGGTTCCAACGGAGAGAGGAATTTGATCGCGCGTGCGGTGCGCAAATGCAGCTCTTGCGACAGACCTTCACTGAGGAGCTGTTGCGCGAGTTGCACGATCGCCATGCCCGGTGTTACCGGCCTTCCCGGAAAATGCCCTCGGAAGATCGGATGGTCGACCGCCAAGTTGGCGCGTGCGGTCCAGCCATGTCCTTCGGGGAGCGGAGCCAGTGCGGAGGTGCGGAAGAGGCTTCGGCAGAGGGCGCGGTCCATAACGCCTCAAAGATCGGTGAAGGTGCCACTCGGCAGCGCCTTGTCCGCGATCACATGCGCATAGCGCACCACCGTGCGATCGCCATCGTGCTCAGCGGTTTCCATGGTGCGCAGCAAGTGCGTGGTGCGATCGAAGTTGAGGGTGAAACCCTTGATCCGTTTAGCCATCGGACTTTGGGTGGGTGTGAGACGCACAAGCACCGCCTCCTTCGTCAACTCATAGTTCGGCTTCATCTCCGGCGACTCGAGCATCTTCCCGCTCAGGATATCGAGCACCATGCCGTTGATGGCGGCGTACATCCGCTGCTCGCCGGGGTTCAGGATCTTTTCTTTGGCGCCTTCCTTCACGCGCACTTTTTCACCGTTGGTGAGGATCACTATCGGCGCGGTGCCGTTCGTGCTCCAGCGGAAACGGTCCGGGCGCTCGAAGGCGAAGCTGCCCGGTTCGATCACGGGTTCCTTCAACACCTTCATGTGCTTCTCTTGGGTGAAGTCCGCCTGCACGGTGCGCATGGCCTTGGTAGCGGCCAGCAGGGCTTTCACTTCGGGGTGATCGACGCCCACGGATTGCGCGAACAACGCCGGTGCGCTGATCAACAGGACGAAAGAGAGGAGCAGATGACGCATTATGTGATCATGTTGAGCGAACGATCCACGCGAAGCAGCGGAACGTGCTGCGCGCGGCAGCGATCGATGATGGCTTTTGTGGTCTCCACCACCGGGCCGATGGTGTCATGTAGCACCACGATCGTGCCCTTGGGCTTTTCGCTGAAGATCCAAGCCAAACGTTTTTCCGGCGTGCGGAAAGTGGTGTCGAAGGGGCGTACATCCCAGCCGATCACTTGCACCCCCGTGGTCTTTACGGCTCGCGCCACGTTCGGCGAGGTGACGCCGAAAGGTGGGCGGAAGTAGGAGGTGTGCATACCGCAGGCGGCTTCGATGGACGCCCTGCCTCGCAAGATCTGTTCCACCACCTGCTTGGCCGGAAGAAAGCCCCAAGCCATGGGATGGTCCTGGCTGTGGGTGCCCACCAAATGCCCTTCGCGCACCATGCGGTCCACAATACCGGGATGGGCCTCCACCTGCCGACCGATGCAGAAAAAAGCCGCTTGCACACCTTCCTTCTTCAATAGATCGAGCAAGGCGGGTGTGTGTTCCGGATGTGGACCATCATCGTAGGTGAGCGCCAGGGTGCCGGGCTTGCCGATGCGATGTGCTTCGAGAAAGAAACCGAGCCCGAGGTCCAGCGAACCCCAGGTGATGAGCGCAAGGTGGGCGACCAACAGCAGGATGAAGGGCCACCATGCCAGCCAACCGAACAGGCCTGCAGCGAGCAACACCGCATGGATCGGTAACAGAACGAACAGCAGGTTGCGGTGCGTTAGCATCGTTCCGAGCGGATGAGACCGGCAAGGTCCTTTTCCTGATCGAGGATCACCAGCGATGCGATGTCCTTCGCGGCGTGGATCCGCTCCAACCCCTGCGCCACAGCCACGGCCGGTGAGCTCTGGTGCAAGCCTGTTCGCTCCGCGTAGGATGATCCCTTCGTTCTGGCCGGATCCACTGTTGGGCCAGTTTGGATCTCTCCGTTGCGTAAAGCGTCGTTGTGTCCAACAGATCGACGCTCGCTATGCGTACATCGGCGATGCGGCAGGTGCTTTCCGCCTTTTCGCCGCTCACCACGAAGAAGGCAGTGCCTTCCGCTGGGCGGACCGTATTGCCGAAACGCGCTTCACCCCCAAGTTGCGCGTAGAGGTGGTCGAGCAAGGGCAGGTGCTCATCGCTGGCGCCGACCAACACGCGATGCGCAGGATGTTCTTCCACATGCATCATGGCGTTCAGCAAGGCCGCATGGAAGCCGATGAAGCCCTGGCTGAACGTGAGGTTGGGGCCTTGTGCTTTCAGTGCGAGCGCCAACAAGCCCGGTACCGTATTGTGCGTGGAGCGCATGAAGGCGGTGGGGAGAGCAGCCCGCCGGTGCTGCGTTCTATCTCCAGCAAGAATTCTTGCGTGTCGAGGAGACAGCCCAGGCCGGTCGCGTAGTAAATGCCGTCCGGTCGTTCCACTGCGGCGCCATGCAACGCTGCGAGCCCGCAGGCCACCGCGCGCCGCAGCGATGGCAACATGCGGCGTGCCATCGGCTTGGGTAGCAGGTCCATGCCCGGTGTGGGCACCGCTTCCGCGGAAGCGCTATGCAGCGTATATGTAGCGGCCGCGCGGATGAACATCAGCTCGCGGTAAGTACGATCGCGGTGTCGTTCCCACCGAAACCGAACGAGGTGGAGAGCACAGTACGGATAGGACGTTGCAATGGCGCGATGACCGGAGCGCCGCGCAACCCTTCGATCGGTGCGGTGAAGCGGAGGTTGGCAGGCACGAAGCCATTCCGGATGCTGAGTACGCTGAACACGGCTTCCAATGCGCCGGCAGCCGCGAGCGTGTGGCCTGTGGCGCTCTTCGTGCTCACGAAGGGAGGCAGCGTTCCAAAGAGCCGCTCCATCGCGATCTGCTCGGTGAGGTCGTTGTTCTCGGTGCCGGTGCCGTGCGCGTTCACCAGATCCACTGCTTCTTTTGCGATGCCTGCAGCGGCCAATGCCTGGATCATGGCTTGGTAGGGTCCTTCACCGTCGGGGGAAGTGGCCGTTTGATGATGGGCGTCGTTCGTGTTGGCCCCGCCAGCGAACAACGCGAGCGGTTCTACCCCGCGTTGCGCAGCATGTTCCACCGTTTCCAATACCAGGTAAGCGGCGCCTTCGCCGAGGTTCATGCCATTGCGATCGTTGCTGAACGGACGGCATGGCTGCGCATCCATCGCGGAGAGCGAACGGAACCCATGTGTGGTGAATCGGCATAGTGCATCCGTGCCACCAGCGAGCACCACTTCCGCGCGACCGGTGCGCAGGAGCCAGGCGCCGAGCAACAATGCGTTGGCCGATGAACTGCATGCGGTGCAGATCGTGGAGACCATGCCGCGAACACCCAGATGTTTGGCGAGAAGCAGCGCATGATCGCCGACCGGATGATGCACGGCTCGGTCGATCCCTTGATCGCCACCACTGATCCAGCCCGTGGCGAAAGTTTCGCTGCGGTCCATGCCGCCCACCGTGCTCGCGCTGAGGAGGGTAAGCGCGGAACGGTCCGCGATCCGCGCGTGCGCCAGTGCTTCGGCAGCGGCGACTTGCGCCAGGAGCAGCGTGCGTGACCGATCGGCTACTTGTTCCTGCGCGTTGGGCGAGTTGTGCGGAGGTCTCCTTTACTTCGCCGAAGAACAGCTCGGGGAAAGGAAGATCCAAGACCTGCAACGGTGCGATGCCTGAGCGGCCTTCGCGCAACGCGGCGAACTGGGCGTCCACATCGGTCCCCAGGGCGGAGATGGCACCGATCCCCGTAATGGCGATCGGCGGTCGGTTCACTTCTGCGACTGGATGAACTCCGCCATGGTGTTCACCGAGCGGAAGATGGTCTGCCCCTGTTTCGGGTCGGTGACCTTGATGCCGTAGTGGCGCTCGAGCAGAACGATCAGTTCCAGCGCATCGATGGAATCCAGCCCCAACCCTTCGCCGAACAGCGGTTTGTCGTCCGCGATATCCTCCACTTTCACCTCCTCCAGGTTGAGCTGGGTGATGATCTGTTCCTTCAGTTGCTGCTTGAGTGCTTGGGGGTCCATGGGCTTATGTGCTGATCAGGGTCCGTAGGGTGTTCGCATCGGCCGGGGCACCGGGCCCTGGACCTAGCAATACGGCCCGCGCGTCGTAACGGTCCGCGAAGATATCGGACCACAGGCAGACGATCCATTCCATTCCGTCGCGCTCGTGCAGCACGCGGATGGACCGTTGGATCAGCTCGGTACCCGGTTCGTGGTCCAAAAGGCAGAGCGAGCTGCCGAAAATGCGGTGGCGGATGGTGATCTCCCCCAAGCCGATGTTGGGCAGGGTGTAAACGAAAACAGCCGGGCTTGCCAAACCGGTCTCCGTGCGCACCGCCCAGTGTTCCTCGTCCGTAACGGTGCTTCCACAGTGCGACATCCCGATCAGTCCCATGCGGTTCTCCAGATCGGCCCCTTCCTGCCTCGCGCGCTGTAGCAATGGTTCGGTGACCAGCACGGCCAACTTCGAAGGCGCGTCCATCTTGTGGAACTTCGGGTAGTCCATCGCGAGTTCCTTATAGCATTCGCGGAAGACGTTCTCCATCGATCCCTGTGCACGGAGCAGTTCCCGGTCGTCCGCGCTGAGCACACCTCCTTTCAATCGGCTATGCGCGATAACGTTCATGGCTTCAGGGCGCGCAAGAGGATGGCGGCGTTGCAACCACCGAAGCCGGAGGAGGTTTTCAGTAAAAGGTCTCCTGTGGTGTCCCGGTTCTCCTCAGGATGTCCATGTCGGGCATGGCTGTGGTGTTCGTAGCTCCGAGACTGCGGAGCATTGTTCCCTGGCGCAGTCCTTCCACGGCGATCAGGGTTTCCACAAGCCCGGCGGTTCCCAACGTGTGGCCGAAATAGCCCTTGTAGGAGTTCACCGGTGCATGGCCCAGGCCGAGACGACCGAAAGCGATGGCCTCCATACCATCGTTGTACAAGCTACCGGTGCCATGCGCATTGATGTGGTGGATATCCGTTGCGGCCAGGCCAGCGCTGTCCATCGCCGCTTGCACGGCGCGCACCAAACCTTCACCGATGCGCGAGGGTCCGGAGATGTGGTTGGCGTCGTTGCCCATACCGCCACCGATGTATTCCGCCACCGCTCCCTCGGTGAATAACGAACGGTCCCGGCTAAGGACCACGGACGCACTGGCTTCGCCGAGGGAGATGCCATCGCGCGCGTCATCGAAGGGTTTGCACCCTTCCGCAGCCACCGCGTGAAGTGAGAGGAAACCGGAGAGCACGAAATCGGACGCTTCATCGAACCCCACCACCAAGGCATGGTCGAACTCGCCCAAGGCGATCAGATCCGCAGCGAGTTTGATGGCCAATGTGCCGGAGATGCACGCACTGGAAACCACGATCGGTTGCCCCGAAAATCCTTGAGCGGCGCCCATGCGTGCTGCGAAGACAGGAAGCATGGTATCCTCCGGACGCCCTTGCTCCAGCGCTTTCACATCGCCTTTGGTGGTGGCGAGTATGAAGCAAGTGCGCGGCTCGGTGCGCAGGTTCCTGGTCAATCGTGGGAGCGTGTGCCGGACCACGCGGCCGATCATCCGTTGGGAACGTCGCCCACTTCCGGTGAGCCAAACGTCGTCCACGCGGCCGATATGCACGGGATCCTCTGAGCCGGGGAAGGGGGAAGGGAGCAAAGCGGAGGTGCCTGCCCGCATCGCGGCCAGGGTTGTTGGGAGATCCGGCCCAAGCGGCGTGAGGCAGGCCGGGGCGCCCAGAAGGATCTCCATCGCTTCAGTGCGCTCCGTGGCGTTGTTTCCACTCCTGGAAGAAGGCGGGAGCGATGAGTTGCAGGCGCCGTTCGCGGTCCAGAAAGACCTGTGTGGTTTCTCCGATAGCGGCAACGATCCCCTTGCCCTTCGCCTGTATGCGGTAGCGCAACACCACTTTGGCCGCAGGTGACGGAACGAACGTGGTGATGATCTCCACGATGTCCCCGTACTCGAGCATCGCTTTGTGCTCCAGCACCGAGCGGACAATTGGCGTGGACCAACCCATCGCGTAGATGCTCATGGCGTCCAGCTCGTGCGCACGGCCGAAGTGCTCGCGCCCGCGTTCCATGAACTTCACGTAGTTGCCGTGCCACACGATGCCCATGGGGTCGAGGTCGCCGAAAGTGATCGGCACTTCGCAAGTGGTGCTCAGTTCAACTGGCATGTGCGCTCTCCATCAGGAACACTTTCATCTCCATCTCGGCCACCACCTCGCTTCCACAGCGCACGGTACCTTGGATCACTTGCACGTTCTCCATGCGGTACAGCATGATCACTTCGGTTTCAAGTTGCTGGCCCAGGGCCGGGTGGCGGTCGATCCGCAAGCGTGTTACGGCTCCGATGAAGCCCACGCGGGGATCACCGGCACCAGCCTGCGCGCCGGTGTAGCCGGAGCCGAGGGCACTGCTCTGGGCCACATGTTCGATCAGTCCGCCTTCGAGTAAAATGTCGCCTTCCACGAACGGGTTGCTCGCCGACACGGTAAGACGCGTCACAGTGCGGTCCGGCTCTGCTCCCACGAGTTCATCCACCAGCACGATCGGTGGTCGGTGCGGTAGGTAGGTGAGCACGTCGTCCCCCCGGAGCAGTGGTGGCTTGGTCATCGTTCCAAAAGTCATAAAAGTTCGCCCACTGGAAGGGGTATTCGTCCGCGATCCGCTCCAAAGCGTTCACAAAACGATCCAGATGCACCTTCGCATCCCTGTCAGCTGGCAGGGGTGCGGTAGCCTGCAAGGTGTACTTGCGCGCTCCGGTGCGCACCACGAAAGCGAAGCACACCGGTACATCGAAGGCGGCGGCGATGGCGAAGGGGCCGAGCGGGAACGCTGCGGGAGCGCCAAGGAACTCCTTCACTGCGGTGCGGCTGCCGGGCATGGCGCGATCGCCGTGCAGGCAAACCAGCCTGCCTTCCGCGAGCGCGCCCCGAATGCGGAAGAGGTGGGACATGTCGGGCTTCAGCGGGATCACTTCGAAACGCCTGTCCTCACTGGCTTGTTCGTGTACTTGCTTGATCGCCTCCACTTCGGCGTCCAGCATCACTATGCTCACATTGCCTTTATACCTCTTCAGCATGTAACTGGCCATCTGCCAATTGCCGATGTGCGCGCTTATCACCAAGCCACCGGCCCCCGCATCCATGATCCGCTGCAGCAGGTCCTCGGGGATATGAGTGGTGGTGAAACGTTCCCGGAGCCCACCGGTGATCGCCGCTTTGTCCATGAGCAGTTTGCCGAATGTGTGGTAGGCCTTGAAGCGAACCAGCCAACGGGGCGATCGGTCTTTCGGGCGGATCCGCGCATAGTACCGTTCCCAAGCCCGGCCCGGCGCGCGTGCGAAGAGCGTGAACCAAAGGCATACGGGCATAAGCAGCCCGTATGCCGCCCCAAGGCCCACATAGCGGATCAAGAAGAGAAAGATGCGATGGCCCAGCGGGGTGCCCCTGCTGCGGCCGGCCCATTGCGCCTGTGCCGCGCCCTCAGGCCCGGTCGATGCGCTGCTCAATGTGCTCGTAGAAATCCTGGAACGTGCCGATCTTCTGGAAGTCTTCGGCAGTGAGCTTCACCCCGAAATGATCTTGGATCACGACCACTAGATCGACATAATCCAAGCTGTCCAAAGCCAGGGTCTCCTTCATATCGGCGTCGGCCACGATGAGGTTGCCGTCCACTTCGAACTCATCCACCAGGAAAGCCTTGGTGGTGGTCTCGATCTCCTGCCTTTGCGCCACAGTGCTCATATCAGCCCCTGTCTTTTGATGATCAATGTCGAGTTGGTGCCCCCGAAGCCGAAGGAATTGGACAGCAAGATATCGACCTTCCGTTGCATGGGCGTTACCACGATGTTCAAACGCTCAGAGTATTCATCTGGTTCTTCGAAATTCAGGTTCGGGGCGATGAAGCCTCCGTGCATCATGAGCATGGAGTACACAACTTCGCTGGCGCCTGCCATCCAGCATTCATGGCCTGTAAGGCTTTTGGTGGAGCTTATGGGTGGGCGGGAGGCGCCGAACACACGGTCCAGGGCTTGAGCTTCCACCTGGTCGCCAATGGGTGTGCTGGTGGCGTGCGCGTTGATATACCCGATGTCCGAGGCGCCGAGTGCGGCCATGCGCAGGGCCATGTTCAGGGCGCGTACCTGGCCATCCAGATCGGGGTCGCTGATGTGCATTCCGTTGGAGGAGAAGCCGTAGCCGACGACCTCGCCCAGAATGGTGGCACCACGCTCCTGGGCCGAACTGAGGCTTTCCAGCACGATCGCCGCCGCACCGCCGCTGGGCACCAAGCCGTCCCGGTTCCGATCGAAGGGGCGCGAGGCCCGTGTGGGATCCTGCTCGCGGACACTGAAGGCCGAGATGCCATCAAAGCTGCAAAAGGCGATCGGGTTCACTTCCTGCGCGCCACCGCACAGCACGATGCGTTGCAGGCCTTGCTTGATGAGCAGGTAGCCCATGCCAATGGAATGGGAGCCGCTCGCACAAGCACCGCTCACGGTGAAGTTGATGCCGCGCAACCGGAAGATGGTGGCCAGGTTCATGGTCACCGTGGAGTTCATGGATTGGAAGATGGACCCTGAACCGATCAAGGTGGTGTCTTTCTTCCGCCGCAGTATGTCCACACCTTCCACCACCGCCTGCGCCGAGCTGTCGTTGCCGAAGAGTACGCCCACTTCCTCCCGTGCGAAATCGGCCTCGCCGATACCGGCCTGCTTGAAGGCTTGCGCAGCGGCCACATAAGCATAGAAGCACTCTTCGGCCATGCCCACGCGCTGGCGGCGGCCTAGCTCGCTCTTCAGATCGGGCATGTCCACCTTGCCGGTGAGGCCGCTGCGGAAGCCCAATTCTTTGCGCACCGGGTCCATAACGATGCCCGACCGCCCTTCGCGCAAGCTGGTGGATACTTCTTCCAGATCCTTGCCTAGACAGGACCAGATCCCCATGCCGGTGATCACCACGCGTTCCATCAATTCCTCACGAGTAGATGCCGCCGTTCACGTTGATCACCTCCCCGGTGATGTAGGATGCTTTGGACGAAGCGAGGAACGACACCGCGTAAGCCACTTCTTCGGGCTCGCCGAAGCGTTCCATCGGTACCATCCGTTTCAATTCTTCCTCCGGAAGGTCCTTGGTCATGTCGCTGTGGATGAAGCCCGGTGCCACCGCGTTCACGGTGATCTTCCGCTTGGCCACTTCCTGCGCGAGGGATCGTGTGGCGCCGATCAATGCGGCTTTCGCGGCGCTGTAGTTGGTCTGCCCGGCAACGCCCTTCAAGCCGGATACGGAGACCACGTTGATCACGCGACCACTGCGTTGCCGCACCATCCGTTGCATCACCGCACTGGTCACGTTGTAGAAGCCGTTCAAGCTGGTATCGATCACCGCGTGCCAATGCTCCGGCTCCATGAAGACGAAAAGGTTGTCGCGCGTGATGCCCGCGTTGTTCACCAACACTTCGATGCGCGCGTCGGGATGGGCTTCGACCCATTGGGCGATGGCCGCGTGGGTGGCGGAGCGGTCGGTGACGTCGAAGCCAACGACATCGGCCTTTACTCCTTTGGCGCGGACAAGCGCTGCGGTCTCTTCGGCTTTTTCGGCGCCCTTCGTGTAGTTCACGATCATATGCAGGCCATGATCCTCCGCCAGCGCCAATGCAATGGCGCGCCCAATGCCCCGCGAGGCACCCGTGACCAGGGCGTATCGTTCAGGGGTGTTCATGCGCCGAAGAGATCCTGTATCAGCAAACGACTCTTCAAGGCGTGCAAGATGTCCGTGCTCGGGGCGTCGATCACCACGGCCGGGCTCACCGCGCGGATCTCGTCGTAGAAGGCTTTGTTCGCAGGCGAAAGCGAGGCGATATCACCGGCGATGTCCGCAGCTTGGGCCAATGCCAGGCATTGGATGGCCATGACCTGCGCCGCGTTGTCGATCACGCGGGCGGTCATCCATGCCGCGTTGGTGCCCATGCTCACGATGTCCTGGTTGTCGTTGTTGTTCGGAATGGAATGCACATAGAGCGACGTGCTCAGCGCCTGGTTCTCCGCCGTCGTGCTCACCGCGGTGAATTGGATGCCCTGCAATCCGTAGTCGATCCCGGGTCGGCCCATCACCAGGAACGCGGGGAAGCGGCCGTTCACCTTGTCGTTCAGCAGGAAGTTGAGCTGGCGCTCGGTGAGCATGGTGAGCTTGGTGATGGCCAACTTCAGTTGGTCCATGGCCAAGGCCACCTGATCCCCATGGAAATTCCCGCCGTGGTAAACGCTTTGGGTGCGGTGATCCACCACCGGGTTATCGTCCACCGAAAGCAACTCGTTGTGGATGGTGGACGCGGCCTGTTCCACCGTATCCAGAATGGGTCCGAGCACTTGCGGAATGCAGCGGATGCTGTAATGCTCCTGCACCTTGTCCTTGAACACGGAGCCATTGTCGGTGCCGCGCTGTTTGTAGAGGTGCTCCTCGCGCTTCTTGGTCCAGCCGGCGCCGGTGAGGCGTTCGCGCAGTGCGCTGGCTACTTGGTTCTGCCCCGCGTGGCGTTTGGCGCCGTTCAGTACTTCGCTCAAGTGGTCGTCGTACGCACCCACCACTTCGCTGATCAGGGCGCCCATGGCGAGGGCGCGGTCCACCAGCTTTCGGGCATGGAACACATTGAGCGCCGCGATCCCTGTCATGCAGGCCGTGCCGTTCACAATGGCCAGCCCATCGCGCATCAGCAATTCGAGCGGTTCGATACCGAGAGTGCGATGCACATCCGTCATCGGCTGCCGCACACCTTTGAACGTGCCGGTGCCTTCGCCGATCAGCGCCAGCCCCAAATGGGCCTGTTGCACCAGATCGCCGCTTGCACCAACACCACCGTGCTGCGGAATGGTAGGGTGTACCCATGCTCCAGGAAGAGCAGCAGGCGTTCGATCACCTGGGGCTCACGCCCGAATAGCCGAGCAGGAAGGTGATCGCCCGCGAAAGCATCGCGGCGCGCACCGCGACATCCGGCAGCGGTGCGCCCATGCCCGCTCGCATGGCTGCGTACCAAGTTGTATTGGAGCTGCTTGCTGTCCGCTTCGGGGATGTGGTACTGCACCAAGGGCCCGAAACCGGTGTTGATGCCATAAATCACTTTGTCCCGGGCGAATTCCTGGAGGAACCGGAAGGACCGTTCCACCGCGTCAAGGTCGGCCGCATGCGGCCGGAGCGTGCCGCCCTGCATGGCGAGTTGGACAATGGTGTCCAAGCTCAGGTCGCGGACGGTGCTCGGATGAAGATGTACTGGCACGGGGGCAGGTTGGAAAAAGCGGGCAAAGTTAACCGTTGGCTCTACTTTCGCCGGTCCGGCGTTGTAGACGCCGGAAAGTGGCGATGGGAGCATGGTGCAGCGCGCTGTACGAACGGTTCTCCGGTAGGCCGGTCCGCTGGATCGCGTTGCTGGTCCTTTGGGCCGCGTTCGTGGCCATCTCCCTGCCGCGCCTGCGCATGGAGGAGGATCTCTTCGAGGCGCTCCCCAGCGATCCGGTGGTGGACCGTTTCCGCGAGTTGTTGAGTTCCACGGCCGGTGCCGATCGGGTGATCGCAGGCTTTACGGCAGATGAGGGTACGCCTGCCGACAGTGCCTTGCTGGCCGCCGACCGGTTCGTGCCACGCTGGTCCGCTCCGCAAGCCACGGGGCTGGTCGATGTGGCGGAGAACGCACCGGACCCCGCGCCCCTCGATGTGCTCCTTACCCATGGGCTCGCGCACCTGCCGCTGTTGGCCGATACCATCGCCCTCCGCGCATTGGCCGGGATGGACAGTACCCAAGTGGACAGCCTTGTGGGTCGGGTACACGATGCACTGCTCGCCCCGAGCGGTATGGCGCTAGAGCCGCTATTGATGGGTGATCCGGCGGGCACGCTCACGCTTTTCTTCCGTCGCATGCGCGCCCAGGCCGATCTCGGCGGTATCCGAGCCGAGGAAGGGGTCTACACCGACCGCACCGGCCGCACCGCGTTCGCGCTGGTTCGGCCTGCAAAAGAGCTTTCGGACCCGCAGCGACAGGATCTGGTGCTGGCCCTGAGGGAAAGCATGCGCGCGCTGACGCCTGTGGGTGTGACCGGAGAGGTCTTCGGCAAGGATGCTATCGCCTTGGACAATCGATCGCGCATTCAGAAGGATGCCCGCACCACGATGGTCGTTGCGTTGGGGTTGATCCTCGCCTTGTTGTGGTGTTACTACCGGAGATGGTCGCTGCCGTTCCTCTTCCTTCTTCCCGCCGCTTTTGGTATGCTCAATGCCTTGGCCGTGGTGTCTTGGATCGCCCCGGGCATTTCGGCCATAGCCCTTGGGGTGGCGGCCACGCTGCTCGGTATCGCGCTGGATTATTCCTTTCACTTCTTCACGCATCTAAGGCACAGCCGGAATGTGTCCGGCACGCTGCGGGACATCGCTTCACCGCTGTTGCTCGGCTGCCTTACCACGGTGCTCGCCTTTCTGAGCCTGCGTCTTCTGAACGCGCAGCTCTTGCGCGACCTGGGTCTGATCGCCGGGCTGATGTTGTCGTCCGCTGCGCTTTTCACCTTGGTGGTGCTGCCACACTTGATCGGCCAGGGCTGGAAGGAGCACGCACCGGCACCGTCCCTGGAGCCCTCCGCACGCTGGTCGCGCCTATTGCGCCGATGGAGCCCTGTGGTGGTGGTCCTTATCACCCTCGCGCTTCTGCCGTTCGCCGATCGCGTGCGCTTCGAACAGGATCCGGAGAAGTTGAGCTACATGTCTCCCGCCGTCCGCGATCTGCGCACAAGGGTGTTCGATTCCGGTGCGGACCTCCAGACCGTGTTCCTGGTGACCGAAGACCGGGATGCCCAGCAAGCGACGCGCGAATTGGAAGCGGCGGTGCAGGCCCTGCGTGGCGCTGCGGACCCTCCCTTTACCGCGCTGGTATCGCCTGCCGATGTGTTGCCCTCCGAGGCTGCCAGAGCGTTCCAACTCGATCGTTGGCGCGGGATCTTTCCAGCGGAACGTGTCGTCGCACTGCGCGGATCTTTCGCGTACGCTGCGGAGCGTCATGGGTTCAGTGCGGATGCGTTCGAGCCTTTTCTGCGGCGGCTCGATGCGCCCATGCCCACTGGGACCATTCTCGAAGTGGATCCCGCGTTGAACGACCTGTTCGCGGGTTTGATGGTCCGGACGACCGCGGGTACACTGCGCTGCACCGCGCTCGCTCGTGCCAGTGCCGATCAAGTGAAGGAGATCGAACGCATACTCGGCGCGCAGGGAGGGGTGGAAGTGCTCCATCGCGGTGCGCTCGGCGATCAACTGCAACGCCTGGTCGGGGATGATCTGCAGCGCACCTTGGTGCTCACGTCGCTTCTTGTCTTCATCACCTTGCTCATCAGCTACGGACGCATCGAACTCGCGCTGATCACCTTCCTGCCCATGCTGCTCAGTTGGGTGTGGATCCTCGGGCTGTGCGGTCTGTTCGGTATCCCTTTCAATATGGTGAACATCGTGGTCTGCACGTTCATCTTCGGGTTGGGCGACGACTACTGCATCTTCACCAGCAGCGGTATTCTTGCGCGCTACCGGCGTGGCAGTGACGATGGTCCCACGATCCGCGCCTCGGTGATCCTCTCGGCGATCACCACCATCATCGGTACGGGTGTGCTCGCGCTGGCGGAGCATCCTGCGCTGCGTTCCATCGCCATGCTCAGTGTGACCGGCATGCTCTCCATCCTTTTCATTTCCCTCACCGTGCAACCCTTGCTCTACCGCTGGATGATCACAGGCCGCGCGGAGAAAGGCAAGTTCCCGTTCACGTTGCGCGCGCTCCTCATCTCGCTGTTCGCCTTCGTGTACTTCGTGCTGGGCTGCTTGGTGCAGTTGGTGTTCCTGCCCGTCGTGTATCTGCTGCCCATCGCCAAGGAGACCAAACGGCGCGTGTTCGGCCGTTCGCTCATGGCCTTCACCCGCTCGCTGGTGTATGTAATGGCGAACGTGCGCAAGGACATCGTGGATTTCCGCGCTGATGTGGAACGAACACCATCGCTCGTGATCGCCAACCACAGTTCGTTCGTGGATATCCTGGTGATGCTGATGGTGTTCCCGCGCACAGTGATGATGACCAACCGTTGGGTGTGGAACTCGCCGTTCTTCGGTGCGTTCGTGCGGTTCACCGGTTTTGTGCGCACGGAGGACACTGTTGAGACGAACACCGCGCATGTCCGGGAATTGATGGCGCGAGGCTGGAGCGTCGTGATCTTTCCCGAGGGTACCCGCAGCCCGAACGGAAGGGTGGGCCGTTTCCACAAGGGCGCCTTCCACATCGCCGCCGCCTTGCAGGCACCGATCGTTCCGGTGTTGTTGCATGGCGTCGGCTATTCCATGGCCAAGAGCGATGCGATGCTGAAGGACGGCACCATCACCATGCGCACGTTGCCCGCCCTGGCACCGAACGATCAGAGGTTCACCGGAGAACTGAAGGAACGCACCAAGGCGATCTCCACCTGGTTCAAAGAGCGCTATGCTGAACTGCGAATTGCCCGTGAGACACCTACCTATTTCCGGGAACAACTCATTCGCAACTTCACTTACAAAGGCCCCGTGCTGGAGTGGTACATCCGCATCAAGTCGCGCATCGACGCGCGGCTTGACGACCGTATCCATGCGCTCCTCCCGCGCGAAGGGCGCATCGTGGACCTGGGCTGCGGCTATGGCCCGCTCACCTTCCTGCTCCATTGGAGCGCTCCGGAACGCACCATCCTCGGTGTGGACTACGACGAAGAGAAGATCGCCGTGGCCGGGCATTGCTTCGGGCGTGGCGAACAACTCACGTTCGCGCAAGCCGACCTCACCACCTACGCGCCGCCCGCTGCGGAAGCCTACGTGTTGAAGGACGTGCTGCACTATCTCCCTGCGGATGCACAGCACCGCTTGCTGAAACAATGCGCCGAGCAACTCGCCCCGGGTGGAATGATCATCGTGCGGGACGGTTTCACCGATCAAGCCGACCGCCACGAGCGCACCCGATGGACAGAACGGTTCTCCACCGGGCTCGGCTTCAACAAAGCGAAGGGTGCGTTGTACTTCATGGATCGTGCGTTCATCCATGCGGTCGCTCAGGCGAACAGCCTCACCGTGGAATGGATCGATGAAGGCGCCGTCACTTCCAATGCATTGGTGGTGCTGCGAAAACCAGCACCATGAGCGCCGACCGCGATTTCGACGTGGTGGTGATCGGTGCCGGGCTCGGTGGCTTGGAATGCGCGTTCATTCTGGCGAGCGAAGGCAAGAAGGTCGTTGTGCTGGAGCAGAATTCCCAGTTGGGCGGAAGTCTTCAAGTCTTCAGCCGGAACAAGCGGCTCTTCGATACCGGCGTACACTACCTCGGGGGATTGGCGCCCGGCCAGAACCTGCACCGCTACTTCAGCTACTTCGGCATCATGGACAAGTTGAAGCTGCACCGCATGGACCCCGATGGCTTCGACCGCATCAGCTTCGATGGCGACCCCACTGACTATCCGATCGCCCAGGGCTACGAGAATTTCGTGCAACAGCTGCTTCCGCATTTTCCGAGGGAAGAGCGCGCCCTTCGGCGATACATCGCGGATATCCGCGACACCTGTGATCGCTTCCCGCTGTACTACTTGCGCTACGCGGAACACAACGAACTGGAGGATCCAGCGCTCCTGATCAACGCGCGGGACCACATCGCTTCGTTGACCCAGGATGTGAAGTTGCGCGCCGTGCTGGGCGGTAACAATGTGCTGCACGGGGGGCGCGGGGACCGCACACCGTTCTACATGCACGCGCTGGTGCTCAACACCTACATCGAAAGCGCATGGCGCTGCGTGGACGGTGGGGTCGCGATCGCCAAGCATCTGGCGCAGCAGGCGCGGGCGCAGGGCGCGACGATCCTGAACCGCAAGCGCGTGGTCGCCTTGGAGACCGATGGAAAGGGTGCGTGCCGTGCGCACTTCGGATGGTGACCGGTTCACTTGCCGGCAAGTGGTGGCGGACATCCATCCCGCTCCGTTGCTCGGCATGCTGGAGGGATCGGCGGTGCGGCCTGCGTATCGCAACCGCGTCGGCGACATGCGCAATACCATCGGTTCCTTCACCGTACACCTCGCGCTCGAACCGGGGGTGTTCCCCTACTACGATCACAACCACTACCACTTCCGCGATCACGATGTGTGGGCGCCGATGGATGCGGAACGCGCGGCCAGAGAGAAGGACAGTACATGCTGTTCACTCCGCGCACGGGCCAGGGCGATGCCCACGTCGACTCCGCTTCCATCATGACCTTCATGCCTTTCGCTGAGGTGGAACAATGGGCGGGTTCGCACAACACCACCGCCGAGCCGGGCACACGCAACACGGACTACGAAGCCTTCAAGCAACGCAAAGCCGAAGAGGTGCTGCGTGCGGTGGTCCGGCGTTTCCCGCAACTATCAGACGCTGTGCGCGGCATGTGGACCACCACGCCGCTCACCTTCCGCGATTACATCGGTTGCCCCGAAGGCACCACCTACGGGATCCAGAAAGAGGCCACCGCGCCGATGCGCACCTACCTTTCGCCACGCACCAAGGTGCCGAACCTCTTCCTCACCGGGCAGAACATCAACTTGCACGGCATACTCGGTGTTACCGTGAGCAGCGTGGTAACCTGCGCGGAGTTGGTCGGCAAGCGGTACCTCGTCGAAAAGATCCAGCGGGAGACGGGCGGAGGGGAGGTGGTCGTGAAGGGCTAAGAGCCCTCGGGGCGTATTTAAAGCTCGCAGCGCCAGATACTGTGGCCCTGGCCGATGTCGTCGTACTCCTTCACAACGCGCAAGCCTGCCTCCTTCACCAGCGGGGCGAAATGTTCCGCACGGTACATGCGGCTGTTGCCATTGGCCATGGCGGTGAAGTAGAGCGAGGTACCCGCCAGGCAGAACGAAGCCGCCTCGAAACGCTGGCGATCGATGAACGTCTCCATGATGTACAGTGGCATGCCAGGTTTTAACACCGCGCGTGCTTGCGCAGGATCGCCACGATCTCCGCTTCGCCGAAGCAATCCAGGAACTGGCTCATCCAGATCGCGTCAGCGCCTTCGGGCAGGGTGCTGTTGGGATCGAGCATATCCGCGGGACGGTGGTGAGCCGGTCGCTGAAGCCTGCCGCCGTGATGTTCTTCTCCACTTCGCGCAATTGCCCCGGAAGATCCACTACGACCATGCGCACCTGCGGATCGTGGCGCATACAGGAGAGCGCCCACTTGCCCGTGTTGCCGCCAACGTCCATGATGGTCCGTGGACCATCCTTGAAAACGATCTCCAACGCGGGTGGGAAGGAGTGGTCGCTGTAATAGTGGTCGAAGTCGAACCAGCTCTTCGAACGCGTTGAGGCAGATGCGCCAGGCCTTGGTACACGGTGGGCCAATCGCCCAGCACTTTCAGACCCGATGGTTTGCCGGTGGTGAGCGCTTCATCCAGGAAGTGCATGCCCTCGTAGCACACATCGCCTGTGAAATCCATGTTCACGCGGGTCATCTCATCCGTGGCCAGCATAACGCCCACTTTGGTAAGGCCCAGGCGGCCCTCGTTGATCCAAAGCACGTTCGCGGTGAGGGCCATATCGGTGAGCACCATCACGGCGTAGGGCGAAAGGCCGGATACCTGGGACAGCTCCTCGCGTGTCATGCCGGTGGTGCCGCTCTTGCTCAATGCGGCCATGAGGCCGCGCCGCTGCATGATCCAGCAGGCTTGGAAAAGCATCGGTCCGAAAGCGATGCGTTGTGCTTCCGCGCGTGCCTCCAAGGCGGTGGGTTCCGATCCCCGCTTGCGGGCCTTCGCGGGTGCGTTGGTGCTCGTTGTCATATCACTTTACGTATTGCTTCACCCAACTCTTGCGAAGGTCGCTCTTGATCAGCTCATGCACACGCAAGGCCGAGGATGACCAGTAGTTGCGCATCGAAGCGCCGCCGGGTTTCGTAGTGGCCTTTTCCACATGCAGCACATCGCGGGTGGTCATGTCGAAGAAGGTGATCATGTATTCGGCGGTTTCGGCAGCCGCATCATACCGCGTGGCGATGTACACGCATCCCACCCCATCGCGATCGCCGCACTGGTAGGCGCGCACCATGTCGGGGATCCGCTCCTTGTCGAACTCGGGCGCATCCCAGATCCGGGTGATGTCGGCTTGTGCGTTCACGTTCTGCACCGCTGCGGTCATTAGGGCGCAATCGCTCACCTGCATGAAAGGGCAGAGATCGTATTTGGCCTTCTCCGTTTCAAAGAGTTTGTTCCACACACGGTAGTATTCCAGGGTGTGCTCGTCCACCTCGCGGAACTTCTCTTTTGGCGACAGTCGGACTTCGGTATAGTCCACCCCGATCCAAGTGAGCTTGGTCTTGTTCGTGAGCATTTCGGCCATGGTATGCTGCGCCTCAAGGCCTTGGAAGAGCAGGGCGGTGGCAGCGAAGCAGGCGATGCGGAAGTGTTTCATGCGGAAGTACGCTGGTTGTTCCTTCGATCGATGAAGAGATGGGGTTTGCGACTGTCTTTCGGCCACTTCAGGGTTTCGATCGCGGCGGCAGGCAGGGGCGTTACCCGGGGCGCGACGCGGAGCAGTCCGCGCAGGTGTTCGCGCATCCGCTCCGCCTCATCCATTTCAAGGTCGACCAGGATCTCCAGATCATCCCCCCCAGTTCGTCCGTGGTGCAAACGACGACGAAATTAGGGATCGCGGGCATGGCGTTGATCGTGTCCAAGACCTGTGCGGGAAAGAGCGTGGTGCCGCGCACTTTCAAGCGCTGTTGCATGCGGCCCAGCACAGGTCCGAGATGCTCGCCAACGCCACCTCCCTGACGAGCGTTCTTGTGCCAGATGCATATATCCCCGGTTCGATAACGAAGCAGCGGCATCGCGCTTACATGGAAGGGTGTGACCACCACTTCACCCACTGCGCCATCGGCCACGGGCCGGTCCTGCTCATCCAGCACTTCCACCAGCACCAGTTGTGGTTGCACCGCGTGGCCACCGCCTTCCTGTCGCTCGGTGCAGGCCGTCGCCATCTCGGTACTGGCGTAGGTGCCCAGCAGCTCGATGTTCCACTGGTCCTTGATGCGGGCGCCCAGATTATTCCATCCGCCGGTGATGTCGCGGATCGGCTCGCCGATGCAGATCGCCTTGCGAACGCCCGATGCGGCCGGGTCGATGTTGTGCGCCTTCGCGTGCTCCAACATGCGGACCAGGAATGAAGGCACGGTGATCAATACGGTGGTGTCGAAACGCTGGATGCTTTCCCATTGCAAGGCGGCCGCGCCCGGGCCCACGCGGACCACGCCAGCGCCAAGGGACCGCGCACCCAGAAAGTACGCGAGCCCGGCCATGAAGCGGCGGTCCATGGTGGTCATCAACTGCACCACGTCATCCGGCGTTACGCCGGCGAGCAACAGTGAGTTGTGCTCATTGGCCGTGAGCCGTTCGAGGTCCGGCTCATCCAACAGCACGGCCACCGGACGACCTGTGGTGCCGGAAGTGGTCACGTGATCCACGACTGCGCGTTTGGGCACGCAGAGGAATTCCGCGTTGTGCGCTTCCAGGTCGCTGTTGCGGGTGAAGGGAAGTTGGCGCAGGTGATCGAGGCTTTGGATATCCTCGCCATGCAGATCATTCAGGATCTTCTTGTAATAGGGCGATCGGTCCAACAAGTAGCCGATGTGCTTCCGCAGCGAAGCCAGTTGCAGCGCTTCGACATCCGCGTTGCGCCAGGAAGTGGGCAGGCTCAGTTCCGTGCGCATGCGTCCCGTGCCGCTTGGATTTTCGCCCGTTCGCCCGAACTGCTCACGGTGCGCGCCAATGCTTGATCGAAGTAATGCACCGCCTTCGCGTGGTCGCCTTCGGCTTGGTGCCATTCGGCCAGATCCGAATAGGTGAGCGCATTGTCCGGATCGGTGGCGATATAGCGTGCTTCATCCTCGGGAGCCAGTGTGTAGGTGCGACCGGTGATGCGATGCTCGGTGAGCGTGGCACGCATCGCCCGGTGCCAGGTGAAGTCGCCCATCAGCGGACTCTTCAGCAAGGTGTCGGCCGGAAGGGTGGCGAGCGGATCGTACATGGGATCGGGCAATTGTTCCGGACCGGTGTGCGCAAAGATGGCCCGCAGGTCGTAGGCGAGGAATTCCCCCAGCGTGTAGGGACCGACGCTGATCCACAGGCGGCGCTGCGCTGGTTGGAACACCACGCTGTGGTGCGCGATCAACTGATCGATGGCGATGGGATTGCCGAGACCCACCGGGGCCCCGTCCGGGCCGGTGCGCTCGCGCAACACGCGCACCGCGTCGATCGGCGTCATGGGAACGCCGGTGCTGGTGAGATCCATCATTCGCTTGAAGCGGGACATGCTGTCGCTATCGCGGATGTTCGCCTTGTTCACCTCGGTATCGCGGAAGGTGTCGCTCTGGTAGTGGTTGGCGCATACTACCAGGCCATTCCCTGGATCGAACACGCCCATGCCATCGGGCGCTTTTTCGATCACGGCGGCGCGGCCATCTTTCGCGGAGCCGACCAGGATGCTCTCGCTCACGAACACATCCCGGCGTTGTGCGATCGCTAAAGCTTCGTCGATGGTGCTGGCGTACTGAAGGATCTCGCGGGCCAGCAGCGATATCGGTGTATGTGCGCCGGTCGGTAGTGCGGACCGCGATGCGTTTATTGTGACGGTGAGCCCTTCGAGGTTCATGTCGCTCACCGCGCCGAGCATGCCCCCCCAGGTCACTTCCACGAAGGGGATGCCTTGATCGGGTCGCATGAAGAGCAGCACTTTATCACAGGCGAATTCCTCGCCGAGGTAGAAATCGAAGTTGCGCCCGATCAGCAATTCGCCATCCGCCGTTCGCTCGCCCCACGCGGCGAAGCTGGTGCAGCCCACGAAGGCGAGGTCCTGCAAGGCATGGCCGATGTCATGCGCGGCGTGGTAGTTCAACGCACGTTCATAGCCGCTGCCGATCACCTCGAACGCCGGACTGAACGAGCGGCTCTCGCCATAGATCTCGCGCCGGTATTCCAAGGTCACATGGTCTTCGATGTCGCGATTGAAGAAGTTTACGAAGTACTTCAGCCAGCCCAGTTTGCGGGCATCGGGCACCAGCATTTTGATGCGGTCCACGAAGAGCGTCTCCTGTTTCTCGATCAGTTCTTTCGCCAGCACACCGACCGTGAGCCCACGATCCAGATCAGCGCCTTCCACGTAAGCTTCCCACAGGCCTTGATCAGTGACCGACAAACGCCCGTGTTCCGCGATCCAACCCCGCTCGCCGAAGGGGAGGCGTTCAGGCAGGGTGAACGTCTCGCCTTTTTCCAGCGGTACGGTAAGCCGCATGTCGAATAGCAGGGCGCAACCACCGATCACCGCGATCGCCAATACGACTTCCACCAAGAGAAGTGGAACTAAAATGACGAGGCGAAAAAGGCGGGACATGCGGATGGGCCGCAAAGCTAGGTGGGTGGGGGATCTTGGGTTGTCCTCGCCGATCGCCTTTATCGTATTGGTTACCGCATTCAACGTGGCGTACCCGTTGCGTTCGTAGCGTTGTTGCGGTGAAAAAGAAGCGAAGAAGGGCGCTGCTCAGAAGCCGAAGCCGACCCCCGCGCTGATCCATGGTTCACCACCCGAGTAAGGGCTGTTCACGTCCTGGATCACGTCAAAGAGCACCATCGCGGTTAGGTAGGTGTTGCCGCCCAGCCGCGCCGAATACCCGCCGCCCAGCAATAGAAATGGGACCCACTGGCTAGTTCAGCGGTGTCTCAGTCGATAAGGCACCCAAACATCAACTGGTTTGTAGTATCTCCGCATGCGCGAAGAGTTGTTCGATGATGCGGTAGCGCGTGAAGATCCTACCTCCGTAAACGCTCGTCTCAAAAGCGGGCGTATAACGATTGTCCCGGAAGTACTGGTAACTGATGCCGATACCCGCCGAGAGCTTCCCGTTCTTGGTGATCTTGTAACCCACCATGGGCTCTATGGCGATGTTCGTCACCGAGCCGAAGGAAAGCCCCAACCCTCCACCGAACCAGATGCGGTCCTTCCAAGGTCTGGGAGCCTCAGGCACTTTTTCCTTTTCGGTAGCGGTGGAGTCGCGGTAATCCTGGCAGTGGCGCCACCTCGGCGAGCAGCAGCGTAAGTGCCAGGAGGGAACGGATCACGGCGGACATCGGATGCGAAGGTATTTACGCGACCAGGCTGTGATGCTTGTACCTCTTGCGGAACAGCACCGTGAGCCAGGCACCCCGCGCTACCATCCAGAGCAGGAAAGCGATCCAGATGGCGAAGAGCTTCCAGCCTTCGTAGTGGCCGAACATGATCACCGGCACGAAGACCAGCAGCGTGGAGAAGAGCAGCGCGTTGCGGAGGCCTGCGCCATCGCCGATGCCCTTGAAGATGCCGTCGAAGGCGAAGGCCACGGCATTGATCGGTTGGGTGATCACCACCATCCAGAACACCGCGTTGAAGAGGTCGAGCACCTGCGCATCGCGCGTGAACATGCCCCCGATCCAGGCGTAGCCCAGGCCATAGAGCGCGGCCAATCCTGCGCCGATCCAGATACTGATGCGCACGACCTGCCAGCTTACCCGGTAGAGTTCCTTCCAGTTGCCTTCACCCAAGAGCCGCCCAGCGAGTACGCTGCCCGCCGCCGCGTAGCCGTCGATGAAGAAGGCACTGAACAACCAGATCTGCATGGCGATGCTGTGCGCACCGATGTAAGCCGCGTGCCATAGCCCGTGGCGTAGCGGTTGCCCAGGTAGTAGCAGGCATTGAGCGCCATGGTGCGGGCGAAGAGATTGCCGCTCAACAGCCATAAGTTCAGCAGTTCGGGTGGCGCCAGGTGCGCGGGAACAGCGCGAACGGCGTGCGTGTGCGCAACACATAGACCGCTACCGAGAACATGGCCACCTGCGCGGTGAGGCTCGCGTACGCCGATCCTTCAATTCCCATCGCCTCCACAGGTCCCCAACCGAAGATGAGCAGTGGGTTCAATAACAGGTTCACGCCGGCGCCGATCAAGCTGATCCACATGCTCCAGCGCAGGTTCTGGATGCCGCGGAACGCACCGGTGAGCGCGAACGTGGCCAACGAGATCGGGAAGCCGATCGAACGGATGTGGAAATAGGCCACCGCCTTTCAGCACGGCGCCTTCCGCGTTGTACCACCGGAAGATGGACTCCGCGACAGGCGCAGTGGCCAGATAGAACAGCAGACCCAGCCCGAAATTCATCCACACCGCGATGGGCACCAGGCCCTTCACATCGTCCAGCCGCTGCTCGCCGTAGTAACGTGCCACCACACTGAGCACCGCGCTGCGCGTTTGCGCTAGCACCCACACCACGAGAAGGAAGAAGCTGCTGCTGATCCCCACCGCCGCCAGATCGGCCGTGCCCAACCGCCCCACGAAGGCGGTATCCACCAACGAGATCAGCGGCTCGGCGATGCCGCTGATGATAGCGGGCACCGCCAGGCGGTCCAGGTCTTTTCGGGTGATGGGGTGGGGACTTGCCTTCAATTCAGGAGGCGGTCGGTCAACGACCCGAAACGCAAAGTTGAACGGGTTCCGGTCACTTCATCCCCCGCTCCAAGCCTTCGCGCAGCGCCGCCATGAAAGCTTCCGTCGAGAGGTAGTTGTCCGAGGTCACTTTCTCCCCGTGGATGCAGACCGCGAGGTCCTTGGTCATCTTGCCGCTTTCCACGGTTTGAATGCAAACGGCTTCCAACTTGGTGCTGAAGTCGATGAGCGCTTGGTTGCCGTCAAGCTTTCCGCGGAAGGCGAGGCCCTGCGTCCACGCGAAGATGCTGGCGATGGGGTTGGTGCTCGTGGGCTTGCCCTCTTGGTGCATGCGGTAGTGGCGGGTCACCGTGCCGTGAGCGGCTTCCGCTTCCATCGTCTTGCCGTCGGGAGTGATGAGCACGCTGGTCATCAAGCCCAGTGATCCATAGCCTTGGGCCACGGTGTCGCTCTGCACGTCGCCGTCGTAGTTCTTGCACGCCCAGATGAAACCGCCGCTCCACTTCATGGCGCTGGCCACCATGTCGTCGATCAAACGGTGCTCATAGGTGATGCCCGCTTTCGCGAAATCGGCCTTGAAGTGTTTTTGGTGGATGTCCTCGAAGATGTCTTTGAAGCGCCGTCGTACTTCT
>JADJRW010000032.1 GCA_016712025.1 Flavobacteriales bacterium | reverse complement strand
AGCCGAAGGTGTCATCGCGCTTGCCCGCCGAATCCGCCCGCGCCTGGATATCGGGCAGTTGGATCTCGTGCTCGCCACCGCCATCGAGCCCGGAAGCGTGTAGGCGGCTGGCGGCATCTTCAGGTATTCAGCGAAGAGGTAGCCGCCATCCGGTGCCCACGCTTTGGCAGCAATTCCTTCTTCTGCGGTAATGATGTCGCGCCAGTTCTCTTTCGCTGGATCCGCTGGGTCCACTTCCACCAAGCGGTAGTTCGGTGCGTCCACTTCGGTCATCACGAGGAACTTGCCGGTGGCGGGCACGAAGTCGGTGATGCTGGTCTTGTGATCGAAACCTCGCTGCAAGGCGGTCCATGCTGTTGCGGGCGTCGGACCCTTGCGCAGACATCGTGTGGTAAGTACATCTCGAAGCCATCGGAAAGCGTGTCACTGTAGAGCGTGGCGTACTCTTCGCTCGGTAACGCCACAGCCCACGTACAGGTCTCCGTTTTGGGTGTTCTCCCACACGAGCAGGTCCTTCTCCTGCGCATCGCCCAGTTTGTGGTAGTAAACCTTTTGGAAACGGCTTGCTGCGCTGAGCTCGGTGCCCTTCACTGGCTCGGGGTAGCGGGCCGTAGAAGAAGCCATCTTGTAGAACGATGCTGCCGGGAACTTCGCCCACTTCAACAGGTCGGTAGGGCTTCAAAGTGGTGGTCTCATAGACCGTGATATCCTCGCCATATCGCGCCAGCCTTGTTCACGCCCACTGCCATGTAGCGGTCATCGGTGCTTACGCCGATGGGGCTGTATGTCGTCGTTCCCGCAGGGTCGAGCTGGTTCGGGTCGATGAAGACTCTATCCTCGCCATCGAGCCCTTTGCGCACGTTGATGACGGCCTGGTTCTGCAAACCGCTGTTCTTCCAGATGAAGTAGAGGTCGCCCACGCGCATGGGGCCGCTCACCTTAGGGAAGTCGAACAGTTCTTCGAACCGCTTGGCTACCGCGCCTCGGAAGGGGATCTTTTCCAGGAACGCGTTGGTGACGGCGTTCTGCGCGGCCATCTTACCCAAGTCGCGGTCTCGGCGCTCGTGTCGTTCTCCAGCCAGCGGTAGGGGTCGGCCACAAAGGTGCCGTGCAAGGTGTCGCCCGCCGTGCTGTCTTTGCGGGTTTCAGGGTATTGGATCCGTTCCACGGGTGCTGAGCTGGTAGGGTCGTTCGGTGCGCCACAGGCGGCCAATAGGCCACAGGCGAAGAAAAGACGGAGGTTCATAGGTTCGCGATTGGGACCGCGAAACTATTCGCTCGGGCGAGATGCAGCGATCTTGACGTTGGGACGGACCGGTGGTCAGGCGACCTTGCGGCTGGAGAGCTTCTGGCTTACCAGTTCATAGCGGGTGCCGGGCCCGTCGAGCAAGTGGATGTCGGCATCCAACTGGCCGGCCAGGGTGTGGATGAGGTCCATGCCCAAGCTGTTCGGGCGGTGGAAGCCCTCGCGGCTTTTGAGGCCCACACCATCGTCACCGATGGTCATGCGCAAACCATCGCTTTCATTGCCGCTCATATGCAGGATAAGGGTACCGCCATCGCGTCCTTCGAAGGCGTATTTGAAGCTGTTACTGATCACCTCGTTGATCAAAAGGCCTAAGGGTACCAGCGTGTCCACGCTCAGGGTGGGCACATGGATCTCGATGTCCATGCGAAGCTTCTTGTGGTGTACGCTGTAGGCGCTCACCAGGTCGCGCACCAGATGGTCCAGGTAGCTGCTCACCGGGATGTTCGCCAGGTCCTTGCTCAAGTAGGTCTGCTCATGCACCAAGGCCATCGCACCTACTCGGTTGATGCATTCGTTGAAGAGTTCCCGTGTGCGGTCATCGGTCACCTGGTCCTGTTGGAAACGGATCAGGCTCTTCACGATCTGCAGGTTGTTCTTCACGCGGTGGTGGATCTCCTTCAACATCACCTCCTTCTCCTCCTTGCTCAACATGGTCTCGCGCAGTTCGCGGTTGGTCTGTTCCAACCGTTGTTTGGCGTGTGTGAGCTGGTCGCCGCGTTGACGGCTATCCACAAGCAGCCGCCGGTTCATGCCAACGAGGAGTGCGAAGACCACGGCCATCAGGCAGGAAAGGAACATGAGCACCTGGGCTTCGTCCCATCGGCGGCTCAGTTGGCCGGAGTGTACGCTGAGCCCTTGTTCGTGTACGATTCGCGCAGTGCGTTCGAGGGTCTTGGAGGCGCGCATGGCCACCAATTGCAGCACGGCCTGCGAGGTGCGCTGTTCCTCCGGGAAGGAAGCCTCCATCAACGCTTGATGGTGCAAGGAATCCACCTGTTCCAGGGATAGGGTGAGCGCGGCGGGGAGTTCGGCCATACCGGGTTCCATGGCGAAACGGGCCACGGTGCGGTCCAGGTCGGTGCGCAGTGCGAAGAGTTGATGCTTCCAACCATCTTGACCGTGGAGGTCCACACGATGCACCGTGGACAATTCGGTCACCGAGCGGGCCATGCGACCCAAGGCGTCCAGCAGTTCCACCTCGGCACCCATCCGCTGTTGCACTTCGCGGGCACGAGAGACCAGATGGACATCGAAGGAGATGAACAAGACCGCCAGCACGGTGGCGACCAAGGGCCAGAAACGGTAGGAGCGGGGATCCACGATGGGGCGAACTGGCCTGTTCAACGGCCTGGCGCGCCCTGGGTTTCAGCGGTCCGAAGCGGTGGTGTGCATCGCGGCCACGAAAGCCCCGATCACGCGATCGGCGGTGGCCCGGGAACGGGCGCGCACTTCTTCCAAGATGTTCTTGGCACCCCAGGTGGAAAGCCCGGGAGTACGACCCAACGGAGGGCCACCCACGGTCACAAGGCCCAGGTCGATCCCCCCGCGCAGGGCTGCTTTGTTACCATGGTGTTTGAACTGGGTGACAGCCACAGAGCAGGTGCCGTTCTCGGAACGGATGCGCACGCGATAGGTCACGCGCCCCATGGTCTCCTCGCGCCCATTGAGCTTCGCGGATCGGAAGTTGAAATGCGCCGTGGTCTCCAACAGACCGTTCCCCGCGTCGTTGAGCACGATGGCCGCACCCGGTTCGCGGCCGAAACTCACCTTCCAGGCCTCCGTGGCCATGGCATGCATCGGCTTGATGGCCAGCGGGAGATTGATGGCCCCGGTGAAGGAGATCGCCAGCGAACTGTCCGCGCTCTGAGCGATCGCGAGGGGACCGGCCAGCAACGCGAGAGAGAGCCAGAAGCACCTGCCCATGCGCCGAAGGTAGAACCAGAGCCACCCGTACCGCATAGGTGGCACGCTACATTTGGCGCCCTGCTCCTTCTATCCCTATCGCTATGAAAGGAAATCTGGCCCTCAAAGTGGGCGTGTTCTACGACGGCAGCTATTTCACGCACGTCAGCAACTACTACAACTATGTGCATGCCCATCGCCGCCGGATCCACATCGGCGGGTTGCACGACTACATCCGGCACATGATCGCCGAGCGCGAGAACACCCACCCGAACCTCTGCCACATCGTGGACGCCCACTTCTTCCGTGGGCGCTTCACCGCACGCGATGCGAACGAGAAACCGAATCAGCTCTATTACGATCGTGTGTTCGACGACGTGCTGATGTACAACGCGGTGCAAACGCATTACCTCCCCGTGAAGGACCAACAAGGTCGCAAGCGCGAGAAAGGCGTGGATGTGCTGATGGCCCTGGAGACGTACGAGCTGTGCATGCTGAAGCGCTACGACATCGTGGTGCTCATCGCCAGCGATGGCGACCATGTGCCGCTGGTACGCAAGCTCCATACCCTAGGCTGCAAGACGATGCTCATAGGCTGGGACTTCGAGTTCACCGATGAGCACAGCGGCGAGTTGCAAGTGACCAAAACGAGCACCGACCTCTGGAACGAGGTGAGCTATCCGATGCCCATGCACGACCTGATCGATGAGGGGCTCAAGGAGAACGATGCCGTAGTGCGCGACCTCTTCGTAGTGCGCGATACCACCGTGCGGGACGGTGATGTCGAGGGGGGCATGCCTTCTTCCCCCACCGGCGGTGCTGCTGGACGACGAGCGGCACCGAAGCTCCGTGATGAGCCTGCACAATGGCTACGGCTTCATTCGCTACCCGGACAATAACCTGTTCTTCATGCGCGACGACCTGGAGGACATCGAATTCACCGAGCTGATCATAGGCACCGAGTTGGAGTTCAACCTGGCTATGAACAGCAAGGGCCAGCGCGTGGCCAAGCAGATCCGACGGATAGAGGACTGAGCCGGGATGGCTTCAGATCGCGGGAAGTCGCAGCGTGAAGCGCATGCCCTTGCCGATACCCTCGCTTTCCGCGTCCAAGGAACCCTGGTGCAGGTGTGCACATTGCCGCGCCCGCGCCAATGTGCTCCGCGCCTGGCCTTCACCAGCAGTGGAGCGGGAACTGAGCCAGGCATAACGCACGAATAGCTCGGGGATCTCCTCCGGCGCTAGGCCGACCCCGTGATCATCGACGCACAGGATCACCCAGCCCTCCTCCTTGGTGGCGAAAAGGCGGATCTCTGAACCCGTCGCGGAGAATTTGGAGGCGTTGGTGAGCAGGCCATGTACCAACTCGACGGAGGAGTTGGGGTCTCCCTGTACATGCAGGGCCGTCGGCGACTTCCGCGATCATAAGTTGCTCCTTGCGCAACAGGCGGGGGCGAAGATCGGCCAGGGTTTCGGTCGCCAAGAGCGTAAGGTCCAACGGTTCCTTGCGGATCTTGCCCGGACCGCGCTCAACCCCGAGGTCGTCCAAGGCGGATTCGATCTCGCGCAGGGCTTGGAACAAGTTGCGCTCGGCGAAGGTGGAGAGTTCCGCAGGGTCCATGCCCTCGTGGCGTTCGTGCAAAAGACGCACAGCCTCGAGCACCCCGCCCACGCGGTTCTTCAGATCATGGGCGAGCCAATACCACGGATCGGGTCCCGGGCGCATCTCCTGCGCCAGTTCGAGCCCGGTTTTGGGCCCTTTGAGGTACACGTCCATGATCATCAGGTCGGGTCGCTCCAGGGCGATCAGCGCTTCGGCTTCGTCGGAACTGCGGGCCACGCCGATCACTTCGAAACCCATGCGTTCGATCTGCAGGCGGTAACCGAAGGAGATGATGGCCTCGTCCTCGATGATCAGTACTTTTCTCATGATCGTGTGTCGAAATTAACGCCGCCACGTTGGCGTGCGTGCTTTTGGGTCATGCGTTCGAACGCTTCGGTGGTGAGGGCTTTTTCCACATAGCCGATCACGCAGCCGTGCCGCTCGGCCTGCTCCATGTCGCACGGCCGGTTGCTGGAGGAGAACATCACCACCGAGGTCTGCCCGTTCGGTAGGAGCGCGGCTTGTTCGCACGCGCCGAGGAATTCGAACCCGGTCATACCCGGCATGTTGATGTCCAGAAAGATCAGGTCCGGCGGTGCGGTGCTCTGCTCTAGGTGGTGGAGCGCGCCCACTGCGCTGGTGAAACAGGTCACCGTGCCCTGGTAGCCGCTGCGTTGGAGCACCAGGCGGGTCACGAAGTTGCAATCCTCCTCATCGTCGATGATCAGGATATGCGAGACGGGTGGTGCGGGATCGGTCATCGGGCAGGCGGTTCATACGGGGCCTGCCTGCGGAAGTTGCTGGAAGGGCTATTCGCGCAACATGCGGTCCAGATGGGCGATGCCTTCGGGCGGCCCGAGCACGTAGAGCACATCGTCCGAGAGCATACGCGTGGTGCCATCGATACCCGTGATCACGCGGTCGCCCCGATTGATCGCCAGCACGCTCACCCCGAAGCGGCCTTTCACATCGGTGTCCATGAGGCGTTGGCCCACCGTGCGGTTCTTCCCGAAACGCACCGGCAATGCGGCCAATTCCTGATCGCTCGCATGCACGGCCATGCCGGCGTGCTCGCCCGCCTTGGTCATGGAGCGAAGGGCCTTGTAGTGGGAGCCGCGCACACGGGTCACGAGTTCCTCCACTTCATCCTCGGGCACCAGATAGTGCCGCAGGGTGCGCGCGAAGATCTCGATGGAGGTTTCGAATTCCTCCGGCACCACTTCGTTGGCACCCAAGGCGCGCAGTTCCTCGATCTCGGCCACGAAGCGCGCGCGCACGATGATGTGGGGTGCGTCGGAGAGGCGGCGCACGCGGGCCACCACGCGTCTGGTGGCAGCCGGGTCGGCGATGGCCACCACAACCACCCGTGCCCGTGCGGTGGCGGCCTCTTCGAGGACATGCTCATTGCTGGCGTCACCGCTGATCACTTCGATGTCCTCGGCGCGTGCTTGTTCCGCCAGGTCCGGATCACCCTCGATCACCACATGACCGATACCTGCGAGGCGTGCCGTTTGGGCCACGTTGCGCCCGTTCAGCCCGAAGCCTACGATCACGATGTGGTCGGTCAGTTTCTTCTTTTCGGCGGGGGTCTCCTGACGCACGGAATTCATTGCGTCAAGGCGATGCCGGATCCGCGCTGGAACCAGGGAGCGTAGGAGCAGGGAGACCCATTTGTTGGAGCGCAGGATGATGAACGGCGCCAGGCCCATCGTCATCACCGAGACACATAGGAACAGCTGATAGTGCTCGCGTGAAAGCACCTTGTGTTCCAGGCCGGTGGCTGAAAGGATGAATGCGAACTCACCCACCTGGCAAAGCGCGAAACCTGCGAGCAATGCGGTACGCAAAGGATAGCGTAGCACCAAGGCGGCGAGCGCCGTGATCACCGTCTTACCGAGCAGCGTGAGCAGGGTGAAGAACAGCACGGTGAACAGATGTTCCCACAGGAAGGCCAGGTCCAGCAACATGCCGATGCTCACGAAGAAGAAACTGATGAACACCTCATGGAACGGCAGGATGTTGCCTGTGGCCTGGTAGCGATGTTCGCTTTCGCTTATGATCAATCCGGCGAAGAACGCCCCGAGCGCCAGAGAGAGGCCGATCGAAGAAGTGAGCCAGGCCGTGGCGAAACAGAGCACGACGATGGTGGTGATGAAGAGTTCGCGGCTCTGGGTGCGCACCACGGCGTCCAATAACCTGGGCACCGCGAAGCGGGCCGCGACGAAAACCAATACGAGCAGTACGATCATCTTGCCGAGCATGGCGTAGAGATCACCGGCGGGATCCTCGGAATGCCCTGCGAGCATCGGCGTGAGCAGTATCATGGGCACCACGATGATATCCTGATAGATCAGCATGGCGGACGATACCCGGCCATGGGATGCGCTGATCGCGCCTTGCTCCTGCAGCAATTTCAACACGATGGCCGTGCTGCTCAGCGCGAAAAGGAACCCCAGGAAGATCGCGGAAGGCCAGCCCAGCCCGAAAAAATGGGCGACCAAGGCGGTCGCTCCCACGGTGCCCGCCACTTGCACGGTGCCGCCCACAAGCGCGGTGCGGCCCAGCGTGGCCAAACTCTTCAAGCTGAACTCGATCCCGATCACGAAGAGAAGGAAGATCACGCCGACCTCGGCAAGCAGTTCCACCTCATGCGTGGCCGAAACGAACCCCAGCGCATGCGGGCCGAACACGGCGCCGGTGGCCAGGAAGCCAAGCAGCACCGGTAGCTTGAGCCGCTTGAACAACAGGATCATCGCCACCGATAGGCCGAGGATCAGGACGATCTCCTTGAGGAGCGGGATCTGCATCAGGTCAACGGTCTTTGAACACAAGGAGCACGGCCGCCACCAACAGCACCGCTGCGAGCAGATGGTTCCAGCGCAGCGTTTCCTGCTTGAAGGCGATAAGTGTGAACACCGCGAAAACGGCAAGGGTGACCACCTCCTGGATCACCTTCAATTGTACCAAGGAGAAAGGCCCACCGTGATCCACATGGCCATACCGGTTCGCGGGTACTTGCAGCACGTACTCGAAGAACGCGATACCCCAGCTGATAAGGATCACACTGAACAGGCCCAGGCGTTTTGCCCACGACCATTCATGGAACTTCAAGTGGCCATACCAAGCGAGCGTCATGAACGCATTGCTGGCGATGAGCAGGAGTATGGTGGAGAGACCGCGCATGTTGGCCAGCGTGACGGTCGCGAAGATGACCGCAGGAGCGATCCTCCGGACGCGGGCCGAAGCCCATTTGCTGAACGTCTCCTGTTGAAGAGGGATACCTTGGCGGCATGTTCGAGCACCGCAGCCAGCCATTGTTGGACCGGAGAGCCTTTGTGAGACGGCAATGGCGGTATGTGATCGCAGCGCTTGGTTTTGTGGCGCTATCACTCGTCGTCGGCACTGCTGGATACATCTACTTCGCTGGTCAGTCCGCCGTGGATGCTTTCCTCAATGCCTCGATGATCCTGGCCGGCATGGGTCCCATTGGCGACCTGCCGGATACCAGCGCGAAGATCTTCGCGTCGATCTATGCGCTCTACTGTGGCATCGGCTTGCTCACCACGGTGGCCATGGTGCTGGCGCCCGCGTTGCATCGCCTGTTGCATGCGTTGCATCTGGAGGAAGGTTCCGCATCGCGCAGGTCGGACTGACCACGCGCTCGGTCGATCGAACGCGTGACGGCTAGTTTCCCTCGCGAGCTCCCTTTTCTTCCTTCCACGTCCGGTAGCGTGCCGTGATCGGCGGTCGGCTTTTGTCCACATCGAGGAGCGGCTCGCATTCCCGAAGCGTGGCGTGGAGCTGTGCGGGTAGTCCTTGATAGAGCTTCGTGCCCTCGGTCTTCCAGGCGAGCATGGCATCGCTCACCTCCTTGATCACGCGCGCGGGATTGCCCACGATCACCTTGCGCGCTTCCCAAATGCTGTCCGCAGGAAGGAAGCTCAAGGCGCCGACGATGCATTCATCGCCGAGCACCACGTGATCCATCAGTACGGCGTTCATGCCCACCAAACAGTTGCGCCCGATGGTGGCGCCGTGGATGATCGCCCCGTGCCCAATGTGCGCGCCGGGATGCAACACCACTTTCACCCCTGGGAACATGTGGATGGTGCAATTCTCCTGCACGTTGCATCCGTCCTTCACCACGATCTCGCCCCAATCGCCACGCAGGGCCGCGCCAGGGCCGATGTACACATCCGCCCCGATCACCACGTTCCCGGTAACCGCGGCCTGCGGATGCACGAAGGCTGAAGGATGGACCACCGGCCGGTATCCGTCGAATTCATAGAGCATGTTTCGTTCGCCACGGCCGAAAGGGCGAAGGCGAATGGCGAAACTAGGCCGATGGACATTGCGAAGCTGTGTTAAGCCAAGGTTAAGGATGGCAGTGGGCCGGGTCGCTCTGGAGCAGCCGTCTACATTTGCCGCCACCTTACAAAAGCACCATGGGGATCGGTTCGCTCTTCCAGATCTTCCGTCCCAAGGACCGGATCTTCTTCTACCACTTCGAGGCCTCGGCCGCGAACGTGCTGAAGATGAGCGAGGACTTGGTGCAGATCATGCAGATCGAGCCCGGCGCGCACCGCACAGCCATCTTGGAGCGCCTCGAGATAACCGAGCGTGCGAACGACGACCTGACCCATACCATCTTCACCGAACTGGCGCGGAATTTCATCACGCCGCTTGACCGCGAGGACATCCACCAGCTGGCCAGTGCGCTGGACGATGTGGCGGATTTCATCCTCGCGGCAGGCAAGAACCTGGAACTTTTCGGTATCGGCAAGCCGGACGATACGGCGCGCGAACTGGCGCGTTTGGTGAACGAGGGATCGATCATCATCCAACTGGCCGTGCAGGGTTTGCGGCAAATGCACAAGGACAACCAGCACGCTGAACTGGTCGTCCGCATCAACGCGGTGGAGAACGAAGCGGACGAAGTACACGACCGCGGCCTGCAGCGCCTGTTCGCCAACGAGAAGGACGCCATTACGCTGATCAAGTTGCGCGACCTGTACGGCACGCTTGAAATGGCCACGGACAAATGCGAGGACGTGGCGAACGTGCTGGAGTCCATCATGCTGAAGTACGCTTGACCGCATGACCCTGCTGGTGGTCATCATCTTCCCTGGCGTTGGTGTTCGACTACATCAACGGGTTCCACGACGCGGCGAATTCGATCGCTACAGTGGTGAGCACCAAAGTGCTCACGCCGCTGCAAGCCGTGGCTTGGGCGGCCTTCTTCAACTTCGTCGCCTTCTTCATTTTCAAGGACCATGCGGTGGCCAACACCATCAGCAAAACGGTGCAGGCGGATTTCATCACCCTGCCGGTCATCCTCAGCGGCCTTATCGCGGCGATCACCTGGAACCTGTTGACCTGGTGGTACGGCATCCCGAGCAGCAGTTCGCACACGCTGATCGGCGGCTTCGCGGGTGCCGCGCTCGCGCACGCGTTCGTCACCGTGGATCACTTCGCCCTGAAGGACGTGGTGGAAAGCGATAAGGTGATCGCGACCGTGCTCTTCATCTTTCTTGCCCCGCTGATCGGCATGTTGAACTCCATGTTCATCACCTTCACCACCATCGTGCGGAACGTGTGGACCCGTATCGTTCTGATCCTGATCGCTGCGGCATGCACCTGGTTCCTTTTCTTACACCTACAGCACAACAAGCTGGAGGAGAACCTGGCCAAGTACTACAAGGTCGCCGATGCCGAGATAGCGGCGGCCGAGGACCCCACCAAAACGGCCGACTACGAAACCGCCCGCGCGAAGCTGGAAGCCGCCAAGCCGTATCTCACCGGCTTCGGCAGTAACGGCGGAACGGGCCTCGCCGAAGCCATCCAGAAGAACGTTGATCCCAATGTGGACGTCGAGAAACTAGGCAAGGGACTGAACAAGTCGGACAACTCCATCATTCGGTACGGCCTGATGGTCACGGTGCTTTGCTTCATTCTCGCGTATATCTATGTGGAGAAGGTGCGGACCCCCACGGCGCTATCGGTGGGGAACATGTTCAAGCGCTTGCAGCTATTCAGCTCGGCCGCCTTCAGCATCGGTCACGGTGGCAACGATGCGCAGAAAGTGATGGGGATCATCAGCGCGGCATTGATCGCCAACGGCAACATCGCCGACATCAAGGAGATGCCCAACTGGGTGCCGCTGGCCTGCTACACTGCGATCGGTCTTGGAACGCTCAGCGGCGGCTGGAAGATCGTGAAGACCATGGGCACACGCATCACCAAGGTCACACCGCTGGAAGGGGTGTGTGCTGAAACATCGGGCGCCATGACCTTGTACCTCACCGAGCAAATGGGAATTCCGGTAAGCACCACGCATACCATCACCGGCAGCATCATCGGTGTGGGTGCTACGAAGCGGCTGAGCGCGGTAAGATGGGGCGTGACCATCCAGTTGCTGTGGGCGTGGATCCTCACCATCCCGGTTAGCGCCCTACTTGCAGCGCTTGTCTACATGGTGGTGCGCATGTTCGGTCTCTGATCCTGGGCGCGGGTAACCCCCCCGGAGAGGCGCGGGCCCCCGGAGCCCCCCCCCCCCAACACCCCCCAAACACGGGGCCCCGGGGGCCCACAAACCGCGGGGCGCGCGAAAAACCCCCCCCCCCCGGGGGCCCCCCCGAAAACCCTTCGGCGCATGGCCCTGCTGCTTTCCGATGCCGGTTCGCACCGGCACTTGTTGCCCCTCACGTTCACGCGTCCGGTGGCGGCGCTACGGCCGGGCATCCTCACATTGGCCGATGCCTGGTGGCGCATGACGGAGTTGCCGGTGGGGTACGCCACCGAAGCCCATCTGGCGGAAAAGTTCCCTTCGGTGCAGGGCGATCTTCTGCGGGACGTGCGCGGGAGCATGCTCCCCACACCCGATCTGGTATCCGCGGTGCTCGATCTCGCGCCAGGCCGGATCTTGATGAAGAACGGCGATGTGCTCGCTTTCTGCCGCGAAGGCGGGCAAGCGCCCATGATGAGTGATTGGTCCGCAGCGCCGGCCTACCTGCACAAAGTGGAGTTCCGGGGAGAGGTCGTCCGCTTCGAGCGGCCGTGGCATCTGTTCCAGCATTGCGGTGCTGCGATCATCAACGACTTCGCGCTGCTCACAGAAGGCCGCCGTTCCCAACCCCTCAGCGCGCTGAACACGGTGGTGGGCGACCCGAACCTCATCTTTTTGGAAGATGGTGCGTTGGTGGAGGCGAGCATTTTCAACACGAAGGGTGGCCCCATCTACATCGGCAAGGGCGCTGAAGTGATGGAAGGATGCATGGTCCGAGGTCCTTTCAGCTTGGGGGCCGGTGCCCAACTGAAAATGGGTGCCAAGATCTACGGCCCAACGGCCATAGGGCCGGAATGCCGCGTGGGCGGTGAAGTGAGCAACAGCGTGCTGCTCGGTTTCAGCAACAAGGGCCACGATGGCTTCCTCGGCAACAGCGTGCTGGGCGAATGGTGCAACCTCGGCGCGGATACCAACACCAGCAACCTGAAGAACACCTACGGCGCAGTGAAGGCCTGGAGCTACGCCGAAAGGGCGCTGGAGGACACCGGCCTTCAGTTCCTGGGCCTGGTGATGGGCGACCATGCCAAGAGCGGCATCAACACCATGTTCAATACGGGCAGCGTGGTGGGCGTGGCGGCCAACGTGTTCGGCAGCGGCTTCCCGCCGAAGCACCTCCCCAGCTTCACCTGGGGCGGTGCTGAAGGTTTCTTGGAGCATACCCTGGACAAGGCACTGGATACCGCCCAACGCGTGATGGAGCGCCGCCATGTGCAACTCACCGCTGTGGACCGCTCCATTTTGGAACATGTCTTCCGCGAAGACCGCCCACGGACCTGAACGCGATCTGCCCATCTGGCAGACATTCCTCGCCCGGCACATGGCTTGACCATGCAACGGCCGTCCTGTTGAAAATCACCTTTCGTTGGGGGCAGAGGGGCTCGGTACCTTTGCGCCTGACATCCTGGCAATCCCATTGATGAACGATATCCTTCCTTCTGACAACCTGTTCAGTTCCGAGGCCTTGGAGAGCGAGACCGAGCTGATCCCGCTGATCACCGCCGAGGACGAGGAGCAGATGAACGCGGAGAGCACTCCGCCGGAACTGCCATTGCTGCCCCTGCGCAATACCGTATTGTTCCCGGGGGTGGTGATCCCCATCACGGTGGGTCGCGACCGCAGCATCCGGTTGATCCAGGACGTCTACAAAGGCAACCGCACCTTGGGTGTGGTGAGCCAGAAGGACGCGCAGATCGAGGAGCCCCGTGCTGAAGACCTGAACCGTGTGGGCACCATCGCGCAGATCATCCGCATGTTGCGTATGCCCGATGGCAGCACCACGGCCATCATCCAAGGCAAAAAGCGCTTCGAAGTGCTGGAGATGGTGAAGGTGGAACCCTACTTCACAGCACGCATCAAGGAATTCGCGGAGATCCGTCCGGCCAAGGACGACAAGGAGTTCGTGGCTTTGGTGAGCTCGCTGAAGGACCTCGCGCTGGAAACCATCAAGCAGAGCCCGCACATCCCTACCGAGGCCCAGTTCGCGATCAAGAACATCGACTCGCCCAGCTTCCTGGTGAACTTCATCAGCAGCAATATGAACGCGGAGGTGGCCGAGAAACAACGCATGCTCGAAGTGGCCGACCTGCGAGAGCGGGCGAAGATGTTGCTCGCACACATGACCAGGGAACTACAGCTCCTGGAAATGAAGAACGAGATCCAGAGCAAGGTGCGCACCGAGGTGGACCGCCAGCAACGCGAGTATTTCCTCCACCAGCAGATCAAGACCATTCAAGACGAGCTGGGCGGCAATCCGATCGAGCAGGAGATCGAGGAGATGCGCATCAAGGCCGCCAAGAAGAAATGGACGGCCAAAGTGGGCGAGACCTTCGAGAAGGAACTGAACAAGTTGCAACGCATGAACCCGGCCGGGGCGGAGTTCAGCGTGCAGAGCAACTACGTGCAGCTGCTATTGGAACTCCCATGGGGAGAATACAGTTCGGACAAGTTCGATCTGCGGAACGCACAAAAGATCCTGGACCGCGACCACTTCGGGCTGGAGAAGGTGAAGGAGCGCATCATCGAGCATCTCGCGGTGCTGAAGTTGAAGGGCGATATGAAGGCGCCGATCATCTGCCTCTACGGCCCTCCGGGCGTGGGAAAAACGAGCCTGGGCAAGAGCATGGCCGAAGCGCTGGGCCGCAAGTACGTGCGCATGAGCCTCGGTGGTCTTGCACGACGAGAGCGAGATCCGCGGGCACCGCAAGACCTACATCGGCGCCATGCCCGGCCGACTGATCCAGAACCTGAAGAAATCCGGCACCAGCAATCCGGTCTTCGTGCTCGACGAGATCGACAAGGTGGGCAAGGACTTCCATGGTGATCCCGCGAGCGCCCTGCTCGAAGTTTTGGATCCCGAACAGAACAGCGCGTTCTATGACAACTACGTGGAGATCGAGTACGACCTCAGTCGCGTGATGTTCATCGCCACGGCGAACAGCCTGAGTAGCATCCATCCGACCTTGCGCGATCGTATGGAGATCATCGAGGTGAACGGATACACGCAGGAGGAGAAGCTGGAGATCGCGCATCGCCACCTACTGCCCAAGCAGTTCGCCGAGAACGGGATCAGACCCTAGCAACTCAAGCTGGCTACGGGTCTTTTGGAGGCCGTCATCGAACAGTACACCGATGAGAGCGGCGTGCGCACCCTGGAAAAGAGGATCGCGAAGTTGGTGAGGTACCGCGCCAAGCAGATCGCGCTCAAGGAGAAGTACTCCATCACCCTCGGCTTGGACGACCTGGTGAGGATCTACGGCCCCAGTCATGCCCGCGACAAGTACCAAGGCAACGACGTGGCCGGTGTGGTCACGGGTTTGGCCTGGACACCGACCGGTGGCGACATTCTCTTCATCGAGACCAGCATCACCAAAGGGGAGGGCAAGCTCACGCTCACCGGAAACCTGGGCGACGTGATGAAGGAGAGCGCGATCATCGCGTTGGAATACTTGAAGGCGCACAGCGACATCGTCGGGATCGAGGGCGATGTCTTCAAACGCTGGAACGTACACGTACACGTACCCGAGGGCGCTACGCCGAAGGACGGACCGAGCGCGGGCATCACCATGCTCACCAGCATCGCCAGCGCGTTCACCCAGCAAAAGGTGCGCAAGTTCACCGCCATGACCGGCGAGATCACCCTGCGTGGCCGCGTGCTGCCGGTGGGTGGCATCAAGGAGAAGATCCTCGCCGCCAAGCGGGCGGGCATCAAGGAGATCGTCCTCAGCGTGGACAACCGCAAGGACATCGAGGACATCGACGCGCGCTACACCAAGGGCATGCGCTTCACCTACGTCACCGAAATGATCGAGGTGGTGAAGCACGCGCTGCTGAAGGAGAAGGTGGAGAACGCGCTGAAAGTCGCCTAACCGCTATCGATCGCCCCTTCGGGACATTCGATCGATGGTCATAGGTTCGCACCGATGCACCCGCGGGACCTTTCCATTTCCGACTTCACCTATACGCTTCCTGAAGAGCGCATCGCCCAGCAACCACTGTCGGAGCGCGATGCCAGCAAGTTGCTCGTAGCGCGCGATGGAGTTTATTCGGATCACCGCTTCGCGGAGCTGTCTGAGTTGCTTCCCTCGAATGCGCTGCTGGTGCTGAACGATACCCGCGTCGTACATGCGCGCATCGGATTCCATCGTGCGAGCGGAGCAGCGTTGGAATGCATGGTGCTTACGCCTGCGGGCGACCGACCGATCGAAGCGGCACTGGCGGACCGCAATGCTTCACGCTGGTGGTGCATGGTGGGCAATGCGAAACGCTGGAAAGGGGAGGAACTGCTTCTTGAGAGGGAGGGACGTGTGTTCCGTGCGGTGCGCATTCTCACGGCACGGGGATCCGAACCGCACGGCTTACCCTCCATGTGGGCGCAGGCACTTTCCTGCCGGTGAAGAGCGCGACAATGGCGGAACACGCCATGCATTCGGAACAGGTACGCATCCCGTTGACCGCTTTGGAAGCACTGAAGGAGCAATTGGGGCAGGGGCCGATCATTCCTGTTGGGACCACCGCACTGCGCACATTGGAAAGCATCTATTGGCACGCGGTAATGTTGCTCCAAGGGCGCGCGAGCGAAGTGCTGCGCGTCGATCAATGGGAGCCGTACGACCATGCCGAGGGGGATCTTCCCGATACTCGATCCGCGCTGGAGGCCGTGATCACGAAGCTGCGTTCGGGTGGTGAGGAGGCGTTGTTCGGCTCAACGCGCTTGCTGATCGCGCCGGGATACACCTTCCGCTTCGCAGATGCTTTGATCACCAATTTCCACCAACCGCAGAGCACCCTGCTCTTGCTGGTCGCGGCCTTCCTCGGCCCGGATTGGCGGAAAGTGTATGACCATGCGCTGGGTTCGGACTATCGCTTTCTGAGCTACGGGGACGGATCATTGCTCTGGCGATCAGCGATGCGTTAGAAAAACGGAAGGCCCCACCTTTCGGCGGGGCCTTCGTAGCACTGAGCGTTGCGATGTACCGGAAAGTACCGCTCAGTAGTTGGTGTTCTGTGGATCCCAGTTGCACCAGCCGCTGGTCCAGTTGTCCGCGCCAAAGGCGCCCTTGTAGGAGACCTGCTCGAAGAAGGGATCGCTGAGTTCCGCTTCGCCGAAGGAAGCGCCGGAGGCGAGCGGGCTGCCACCGTTCAGCAGGAAGCTCGGTGCGGTCAGGTTGAAAGGATCGGCGACGCCGAGCGCGGCGTTGTCGGTATAGCTCACGTTACCGCCAGCGTTGAACCAGGTCTGGATATCCCAGGTGCTACCGCTCGCGACGGCGAGCAAGGAACCCATGGCCGCGTAAGCGCAACGGGTCACTTTCAATTCACCGGCATCGGCATTGGTTTCGCAGGAAGCTCCATCCACTAAGAGGCCTGTTGGGAAACCGGCGAAGACACTGTTGTACACCCGGCTGTGCGTGTTCCGGCGCAAGTGGCCCGAGCGCTTGAAGTTCGCGTTGATCACCGTTCCAGGGGTGGCTTGGGGGCCGAAGATGCTCACGTTGCTTAGGACGGGCGTAGTGTAGGGCGAGGCCGTGGTGCCTTGGCCGTCGTTGTCGTGTTCCAATCCATTGCTACCGCTTTGGTCGGCGAGATCCGGGTTACGGAGGGACACCAAGAACTGGCACTTGCCGCTGAACCCATTGTCCATGTCGAAGTCATCATCCCAAGAAGCGAGCGCGACCAGGTTCTTCACGTTCACCGTGCCGCCGAACAATTCGTAACTGTCGTCACCATTGTAGGATACTTGGATGTGATCGATAGTGGTGCCGCTGCCCACACCAGCGAGCGTCAGGCCGTTGATCTCCTGGTTGGGTTGGAAGGGGATCCCGGAGAATTCGATACGCACGTACCGGACCTTGCCGGAGTTATCCGCTGCATCCGTACCGCCGAACGGTGCTTCCACGCCACCCTCCACGATGCCTACGCCGCCTGGAAGGTTCACAGGTGCTTTTCCGCAAAGGATCAGCCCCCCCCAATCGCCCGGGGCGCGCTGCCCAGCGGGTTGGTTGCTCGTGAAAACGATGGGATCCGTCGATGTGCCTTCGGCCATGAGCATCCCGCCACGGTTCACGATCAACGTGCCCTTGGTGTTCTTGTCGCCTCTGATGATGGTACCCGGAAGGATGGTCAGGGTCACGCCCGCCTCCACTTCAACGAACCCGTAGAGCACGTACTTCTTGTCCGATGACCAGGTGCTGTTGCTGGTGATGTTGGCATCGACGCGCACCTCGTTGCTTGGAACGGTGGCATACTCGCAAGTGCCGTCGTCGCTATCCGCATCGGGGTTGTAATTGAGAGCGGTGGGATCGGTGCAGCCCTCTTTCTTCTTGCACGCCGGTGTCGCGGTGGCGATCGCGCCGAGCAGGAGCATTGCGAGGACCTTGTTGGTCATGGGTGATCATGATGGTCGGTTTGTTTTCTGCCGCAAAGAGAACCGCATGATGTTACCCCTTCATGGTGCGATCATTATGGGATCCCACCATATATGTTATCATTGCGTGAACTCCGTTCATAACGAAGCCCGGCCACAAGGCCGGGCTTCGTTATGAACGGAATGTGATCAGAACTTGAGGCTGATACCCGCGGAGAACACCTGTCCCCTGCGGTAGCTCATGATCTCTTCATCACTCCCGTTCAGTTTCTCGTTGCCATCGCTGTCCTGCACAAGCCGCACACGTTGGTTAAGGATATCCTGCACGCTCACTTTCAGTTCGAGGTGCTTGCCGATCCCTTTGGTAAGGGTCGCATCCAGTGCGTGGCGTGGCAACTCATACAGGTCCGGGGTGCCGAACGTGCCCACCGCGAAGAGCCTGCGGCCCATCACATTGTAAAGGATATTGTATTGGAGTTTGTGCTCGGTGTCCTGGTAGTAGATACCGGCGTTCAGCACATAGGGGCTTTGTCCCATCAAAGGACGTTCCTGTTCCTGGCCTACCGCCTTCTCGCCGAGATCGACCGTGGTGAGGATGTACGCACCGTTCAGCAGCACCCCGAAGCGGCCGAGGTAGCCTTCGCCGAAGAGCGAAGTGAGCGAGCGGCGCACTTCCATTTCCACGCCATAGCTCTGGGCCAGGTCCGCATTGTCGTAGGTGAAGTTGCGCGTGCCACCGGAGCCGGTCCCCGGTACGAAGTACATCTCGATCGGGTCGACGAAGCGCTTGTAGAAGAGACCTGCGCTCACCACTTCGTTGGCGGTGGGGTAGAACTCCCAGCGCGCATCGATGTTCATCACCTTGGCGATGTCGAGCGAATCGTTGCCGTAGAGCACGTTGTTCATGCTGAAATCGTAGAACGCGAAAGGCGCTAGCTCGCGGAATTCGGGGCGGTTCACGGTGTTGCTCCAAGCCACGCGCACCAGAGATCGCGCCGTGAGGTTCAAACTGGCATTGATCGAAGGGAGCACACTGATGATCGGGTTGTCGACCAGTACACGGCCACCGCCGAAGCGAGCGCTCGTGAGCTGCTGCCTATTGTGCTCAACGCGCACACCCCCGCTCACCGACCAATGGTCCGTGTTCCCGAGGGATGCACCAGCGTAACCGGCTATGAGTGTGTTCGATGCCTCGTAGCGATCGCTCGGGTTGGTGCCCTCGGAAAGTTCGAAGCCCGTGCTGGCGTTGATGTTTCCGGCGCTGAAGACCGTGCTAAGGTCTTCGGTCAGCAGCGACTGATCGAACTGCACGAAGTTGGCCTGGGTGAAGGACATCCAGCGGGCGCTGAACTCCCTGTCCTTCTGTTCAAAGAATGCTCCCACACGGATCTTGGGTACGAGACTTTCGTTGCTCGTGGTGAACGTATGTTCGTGATCGAGGCGTCCGGTGATCACGGTCTCCTTCAGATCGCTGAAGAAGCGTCCCGCATCCAGTGTGGACGCAGAGGGCGGGATAACGGTCTGGAACGGCGTGTCGGAATCGCTCGCGTTGATATCGCGCGTGGTGCGCACTCGGCGGTAGTCAGGTTCCTTGCTCCGCGCGAATGAGTAGCCAGCGGTCCATTCCAAGTGATCCTTCTTTCCCAGTTCGTGCGCGCCATGCAACTGGCCGGAGTAAACGGTGCGTTGCTGGTAGCGGAAGGCGTAGTTCCTCACCTCGAACCCCTCTTCCATGCTCCGGCCGGTGCGCAAGGTGGTCTGGTCCTGGCCGAGCTGGTTGAAGAGGTTGCGGAACTCGAGCTTGCTACCCGTGCCCAGCATCGCGGTCCAGTTGTGCATCAGCGTAACGCGTGCGGAACTGATGTACTCGTTATCGCTGAAGTTGTAGATGGTGTCGCTGCGTTGCGAGGCGACATCGTAGGCGTTGTAGTTGTAGTTCTTCGCCGGTGTAGCTCTGGCGTGTGTTCGAATAGTCGATGCTGGAGATCGAGCCGTAGCGGTTCTTGCCATCGGCTTTTCCGAACGAGCGCGCGATGAGGATACCCAGGCGGGCATCGGGCAAGGCAGTGCTCTGCTTGGCTACCCAGTTGTTGGATAGCTGGCGTCCCAGGGTCTGGAGGCGCTCCGGCGTTTGGTTGTTCAGGCTGGCAGGGAACGCGTCCGACAATTGGCGCAGGCCATCATCGAAGCCCAATGCGTCCGTCGAACTCTTGTCACCGGAATAGAAGGGCTGGAAGGTGGTGCCCATGCGGTATGAGGTGCCGAGGCTCACACGCGTCTCGTTCTCCTGAGGTACGGTAAGGGTATGCACTTTGATCACCCCACCGGCGAACTCACCAGGTAGCTCTGGCGCACCGGTCTTGTAAACCATGATGCGCTCCAGCGCTCCGCTGGGGATCAGGTCGAAACTGAACGCCCGCTTGTCCGCTTCCAGGCTGGGAGCGATCACGTCATTCAGCATCACCGTGTTGTACCGATCCGCGAGTCCGCGGATCATCACGAAGCGATCACCGATGATGGTGACCCCCGGCACCCGCTTCACCACGTCACCTGCGGTGCGGTCCTGGCTCTTGGCGATCTGTGCGCGGCCCACGCCGTTCACCACCTGCTGGCTGTTGCGCGTCTCGAGCAGCACGGCGCTCTCGGTTTCGGTACGCCGCACGGCCACCACATCCACCTGTGCGAGTTTGTTGGAGACCGCGCTCAATTGCACGTCGCCGTTCGTGCTCTGCCCAGCGACCACGCTTATCGGCCGTTCCACATTGTCGAAGCCCACGAAGCTCACTTGGAGCGTATGCTCACCAGCCGGGCAGGTGAAACTGTACTTGCCGTCCAGGTCCGTGCTCGCGCCGAAGGCGGTCCCCTTCACGATCACGTTCACGAAGGGCATGGGCTGCACTTGGCCAGCTTCGCGGGCGGTGATCACCCCGCTCACTGTGCCGTTCTGGGCAAGCAGGATCGAGCAGAGAAAAGTGCTGAGGGTAAGGAGAAGGGTCCGGTACATCGCAGTGTGATAGGCCTTGGAAGGCTTTTCACGCGGCAAAAGTCCTATCTGGCTGTTACTCAGTTCTGTGCGGATCGTTAAGGATCTGTTACCCAGGGTGAACTAATTCACGATCGATCCATGAAAATATGCGCCGCTATCTTGCGTTGCCTAAGCGCCAAATACGCTTTCCGCCCCCCGGACCCAGCCCGCTCCCGCATGAACCGACCGATCCTCCTTCTCTGCCTCAGCCTTTTTGGTATTCCCGCCGTAAGGGCCCAACTAGGAGGGCAGGAGGTGTTCCGTGTGCTGGAGATCCCCTCGTCCGCGCGTCTCGCCGCGTTGGGCGGCACCCATATCGCCCTCATGGACGATGACCTGAACCTGGGCATTTTCAACCCGGCCCTGCTCAATTCCACGATGACCAAGCAAGTGGCCCTGAGCTATCTGCCCTACTTCGATGGGGTGAAGATGGGATTCGGCTCTTACGCGCACCACTTCGATAGCATCCGCACCACTTTCAGTGGGACGGTGCAGTTCGTGGATTATGGCACTTTCACCAGGACCGAGGGCGATGGTACGGAGATCGGCACCTTCCGGGCTGGCGAGTATGTGTTCCAGATCGGTGCGTCACGAGCGCTGGATAGCCTGTTCAGTGTGGGGGCGAACGTCAAGTTCATCACCTCCAGCTTGGACACCTACAATGCCACGGGCTGGGCCGCGGATCTGGGAGCGGTGTACGCGAAGAAGTCGCTGGGCCTCACGGTAGCGGCGTTGGTAAAGAACATCGGGTTCGTCAGTTCGTCCTACACCGAGGCCAAGGAAAAGCTTCCGTTCGAAGTTCAACTCGGGGTCACGTACAAGTTCAGGCACGCGCCCTTCCGGTTGGGCCTCAACTTGGAGAACCTGCAGCAATGGGACCTCACTTATGACGATCCTGCGCAGCAAGTGTCGATCGATCCCGCCACTGGTGATGAGATCGTCCAAAAGGTCTCTTTCGGAACAAAGACACTGTTGCATTTAGTGCCGAACGTGGAGATCCTGCTGGGCCGCTATTTCCATGTGCGCGCAGGATTCGATTTCCGTCGTCGGCGCGAACTGAAAGGTGGATGCCAAGGGGGCATTTCGGGCCTGTGCTTCGGAGCAGGTGTGCGGGTGAGTAAGTTCCATATCAGCTACGGGTTCGCCCAATACCACCTGGCAGGCATCAGCAATACCGTCACATTGGCCACGCGCTTCAATGATTTCCGCCGCCCGCCGCCCGGGCAGGAAAAGCCACGGAAGGCGAAACGCGCCAAGAAGGCGGAGGAAGTGCCGATCGCGCCGGAGGGCTGAAGCCTAGCGCGAGGCGCTGCCTACCTTGCCAGCGTGAAGCGCATCAACATCGCGATCGACGGCTTCAGCAGTTGCGGCAAGAGCACGCTGGCGAAGCAGTTGGCGCATCACCTGCACTACACCTACATCGATAGCGGTGCCATGTATCGGGCCATCGCGCTCTACGTGATCGAGAACGGCTTGGTGATCGACGGCAAGCTGGACAAGCCGAACCTGCTCCGTGTGCTGGACCACATCCACATCGCCTTTAGGCATGACGATGCCACCCAGCGCAGCGAGACCTGGCTGGACGGCCACAATGTGGAACACCGGATCCGTGGCATGGAGGTGAGCCGCCATGTTACGCTCGTAAGCCCGGTGCCCGAGGTGCGCGCGAAACTGGTGGAACTGCAACGCGCCATGGGCACACCCAAAGGCGTGGTGATGGACGGCCGCGACATCGGTACCGTGGTGTTCCCGAACGCCGAAGTGAAATTGTACATGACCGCGCGCCCCGATGTGCGTGCCCAGCGGCGCTACCAGGAACTCAAAGGCCGGGGCGTGGAAGTGGACTATGCCAGCGTGCTGGAGAACATCGAGCGCCGGGATGAGGATGATCTGAAGCGCGAGGCGGACCCCTTGTTGAAGGCCTGGGATGCCTTCGAGATCGACAACAGCGACCTCACCAGTACCGAGCAGTTCGATATCGCCCTGGGCGTGGTGGTGAAGGCGATCGGCGTGGTGACGGAGGCTTGATGATCGTTCCGCAGGTTCCTCTGCGCTTGGCGCAGAGGACCCAACTAACGGATCATCTCTTCAACAACACTTACCGGATCCTTCACACCTTCCACAAACCGCAGCACCTTCAGCATCACGCGGTCCAGCAAGGTATCTGGGCAACTGGCACCGCTGGTGAGGATGATTGTCGCGGGCCGCTTCGCGGGTAACCAGCCTTTCGTGGTTTCCAGCCGTTGCTCGGGATTGTAGTGTTGAATGATATCCGCGTTCAGCACTTCCTCGTCGCCTTTTATGAAGAAGGTCGGGAAACGCCCCGCCAGCAATTCCACGAGGTGGCTGGTATTGCTACTGTTGTATCCGCCCACCACCAGGGCGAGATCGGCCTCCATCTTCAGCAGTTCGTGGGTGGCGTCCTGGTTGTCGTTGGTGGCGTAACAGAGGGTATCGCGCGTATCGGCGAAGTGCTGGCCCAGCGCCTCGGTGCCATACTTCTGGATCATCACCTGCTTCAGGTGATCGGCGATAGCCTGTGTCTCAGTGGCCAGCATGGTGGTCTGGTTCACTACACCGATCCGGCCCAGGTCGCGCGCGGGATCGAAGTCTTTGCTGGCGCGGCCGCCGAAGACGTCCGCGAAAAGCGCGATGGGTTCCTCGCCCAAGATGATGCGTCCTAGGAGTTCAGCCTCGGCCATATCGCGCAGCACCATCGCCGGCGCCTTCTGCACGGTATGGCTGAAGGTGGCGCGGGTCTCCTCGTGCTTCGCCTTGCCGTGGATGATCACGGTGTACTGCTTGTCGCCCAGTTGATCGCTGCGCTTCCAAACCTTCTCCACGAAGGGGCAGGTGGTGTTGTACTTCATCGGGTCGATGCCGATGGCTTTGAGGCGGGCCTCGGTCTCCAAGGTCGTCCCGAAGGCGGGGATGATCACCCCACATCGTTGGCGCTCAGTTCGCTCCAATCCATCTGCATGCGGCCCTGCGTGTCCTGGATGAAACGCATGCCCCGTGCGGGGAGGTCATCGTTCACGGCCGGGTTATGGATCATCTGGCTGAGCAGGAAGATCCGTTTGCCGGGATTCTCCTCCAGGGCCTTGTAACTGATCTCGATGGCGTTCTCCACCCCATAGCAGAAGCCGAAGTGCCGGGCGAGTATGAAGCGCACCGCCCCGAGGTCCAGCAGGGTGGGGGTCAGGTCCTTTTTCTTCGGGTCCTGCACCTTCCGGAAGGCCTTCAAACGGCCGATCAAATTGCTGCGGTAGTGGGGGGGAATGGAGAAGGAACGCATCGATCCAAGTGGGGCTCAAAGGTAGTCCGTGCCCCAGGGCCCTTCGTCCAATGGGCGAAGGCGCTGCCACCGACCGACCAATGGGCTGACTTTCAGATCCTTTTCCTACTTTCGCGGCCCCATTTCGGGAAGCCTGTCGTGACGCAACGGGCCAACATACCAACCCTTCCGGACAGCGTCCTCGGTCCGGGATACAAGTAAGTCAGTACATGTCAGCAGAGAATAACAAGGTCATCTTCGCCGAACCACCCGCCGATTTCGATTGGGCCGGATTGGAGGATGACAAGAGGTCCATCCCCGCGAACGAGCGGGAGTCGATGGAGAAAGCCTACGAGGACACCCTGAGCAGCATCTCCGAGTCGTGGACGTGTTCGGCATCGAAGCGTTCCTGCCCGGCAGCCAGATCGATGTGAAGCCCATCCGCGACTACGATCAGTACGTGGGCAAGAACATGGAGTTCAAAGTGGTGAAGATCAACCAGGAGTTCAAGAACGTGGTGGTCTCGCACAAAGGCGCTGGTCGAAGCCGAACTTGAAGCTCAGAAGAAGCAGATCATCGAGGCCTGGAGAAAGGCCGGTGTTGGAAGGCACCGTCAAGAACATCACCAGCTACGGCGTGTTCGTGGATCCGGGCGGTGTGGACGGATTGATCCACATCACCGACTCGAGCTGGGGCCGCGTGAGCCATCGGAGGAGATCGTTCAGCTCGATGCCAAGATCGACGTTGTTATCCTGGACTTCGACGACGAGAAGCGTCGCATCGCACTCGGTCTCAAGCAGCTCAGCGCGCACCCTTGGGATGCGTTGAGCGCCGATTTGAACGCGGGCGACAAAGTGAAAGGGAAAGTGATGGTGATCACCGACTACGGCGCGTTCGTGGAAGTGAGCGCGGGCGTGGAAGGCCTTTTGCACGTGAGCGAGATGAGCTGGAGCCAGCACCTGCGCAGTCCGAAGGACTTCCTGAAGGAAGGGCAGGAGATCGAGTGCGTTGTTCTCAACATCGACCGCGAAGAGCGCAAGATGAGCTTGGGTATGAAGCAGCTCGCTGCCGATCCATGGGCCGATATCGAGTTCAAGTACCCCGTGAACTCACGTCACAGTGCCAAGGTTCGCAACTTCACACACTTCGGCATTTTCGCCGAACTGGAAGAAGGCGTGGATGGTCTGATCCACATCAGCGACCTGAGCTGGACCAAGCGCATCAAGCACCCGAGCGAGTTCTGCAACGTGGGTGACGAAGTGGAGGTACAGGTGTTGGAGGTCGACAAGGACAACCGCCGCCTCAGCCTGGGCCACAAGCAAGTGGAGCAGAACCCTTGGGAAGTGTTCGCGGACACCTTCACCGAAGGCAGCGTACACGAAGGCACTATCACCGGTCGCAACGGCAACAACTTCATTGTGTCCCTGCCCTACGGCGTGGAAGGCACCGTGGCCACCAAACACCTCAAGAAGGCGGATGGCAGCAAAGCCGCCATGGAGGAGAAACTTCCGTTCAAAGTGCTCGAGTTCAATGGTGAAGCACGTCGGATCACTCTGAGCCATACCCGCACGTTCGAAGAGGGTGATGATGCCGAAGAGACGCCAGCAACTGGCGCTCGTGCGGCACGCACCACACGCAAGCCGGCCGCGACCGATGGTCAGAGCGCGAGCGTAAAGAGCGTGAACGAGAAGGTGGAGAAGAGCACCTTGGGCGACCTGAGCGTACTCAGCGATCTGAAGAGCGCGATGGAGACCAAGGAGCGCGCCACCAAAGGCAAGAAGGCCGACAAAGCCGCAAAAGAAGAGAAGGACGAAGCCGAGGAGGCCGAATAATTCCTGACAACATGCCTATGCGCAGCCCCGGCCCATGGTCGGGGCTGCTGCTTTCGGGTACCTCACTACAGCTTGGCCCGGGAGGCACGGACCGTGGAGACGAGCACCGCTACTGGCCAAGCGCCACGCGCACGTTCTCGAGCAATTGATCGGGGCCGCCGGAATGCTCCAGCAGCGGAATGCCCTTCTCCGCGCAATATGCCCGGAACTTCTTCCTGGGGCCATCTTCCACACCCGTGCCGAGGATCAATAGGGTCACACCGCCGCGTTCCAAGCGAAGCATCAATTCCTCGTCGCGCATGAACCCCTCGGCGCTGCAGCCCACACTGGTGAGTTGATGCTTCACCAGCGCCATGATGCTTGCGTTACGGCCCAAAAAGACCACGGACGCGTCCATGGAACGAATGTAACGGGTAAGATCGAAGTCGCGCCAGAACCCAGGTATGCCTACTTCTTCAGCAGCTTGAACGCGTGGTTCCACTGGTTGCGCGCGAACCCCGGCATGCACCAGAGGATGCACAAGGGTTCGATCGCTCGAGCGCCCTCCACACCACCCATGTCCTCCGCCTCCCAGCCGAACTGCTCGAGGATCACCACCACCTCCTGCTTGGCGTCGGCATCGTTCCCGCAGATGAACATCGTGGGTTTCACCCCGTTGAAATCCGGGTTCACCATGTAGGCATTGCCCACACTGTTGAACGCCTTCACGAAGTGGGCCTTCGGCTTCGCCCTCTGCAGCTGTTCCATCAGGCTTTCCTCCAAGGTGGTGAAGTAGTGCAGCACCCCATTGGTCGGCGGCGCATCGGCGATCGGGTTGGTGGCATCGATCACGGTCTTGCCGGCGAGGTCTGCACTATCGCACAGGCGGATCGCCGCCTCCGCGCCGGTGCCTTTGCTGGCCAGTACGATCATATCCGCCCACGCGCCTACCTCCTTATGGCTGCCCACTTTGCCGCCGGGGTTTTTGTCCAGCCAGTCCGACACCTTGTCGGGGTTGCGCGTGGCGATCATCACGCTGTGACCATGCTTGAGGAAACCACTGGCCAGGACCTGACCCACCATGCCAGTGCCGAGTATGCCGATCTTCTTGCCCATTGCTCTGGAATTGTTCCAACGCTGCAAAGGAACAGCATGCGCGTGATGTGCAAGAAGCATGTGTTCTGTGCGATGCCCCACCTTTGCCGATCGCCTTCGCACCAAATGCATCGGCGATCGATGGATGACTTTGATGGACCCGCGTGCTAGCGCCTTCTTACGCCTCCTCAAAATAATGGACGAGCTGCGCGAGCAATGTCCCTGGGATCGCAAGCAGACCATGGAAACACTGCGTCCGCTCACCATTGAAGAGACCTACGAGCTCGGCGACGCGATCCTGAAGAACGACCTGGCCGAAGTGCGCAAGGAACTCGGCGACATGCTGCTGCACATGGTCTTCTACGCAAGGATCGGACAGGAAAAGGGCGCATTCACCATCACCGAAGTGCTGGATGGCATTTGCGAGAAACTGATCCACCGCCATCCGCATATCTATGGCGATGTGAAGGTGAAGGACGATGAAGAGGTGAAGGCGAACTGGGAGCGGATCAAGTTGGAGGAAAAGGCGAAGGCTGGGCATTCTTCCGGCGATGCCGCGAACATCAGCGTGTTGGAAGGGGTGCCGCGCGGGCTTCCTTCCCTGGTTAAGGCGATCCGCATCCAGGACAAGGCACGCGGTGTGGGCTTCGATTGGGAGCACCGGGAACAGGTATGGGACAAAGTACATGAGGAGTTGGACGAACTGAAGCACGAGGTGGCCGCAGGATCGGACAAGCAAGCGGAAGAACTCGGCGACGTCCTCTTCAGCATCGTGAACTATGCGCGCTTCCTCGGTATCGATCCCGATGAAGCCCTGGAACGGACGAACCGCAAGTTCATCAAGCGCTTCCAATTCCTGGAACGCGAGAGCCGCAAGGACGGCAAGGTGCTGGGCGAAATGTCCCTGGCCGAGATGGACGCTTACTGGGATCGGGCGAAGCGCGAATAGTGTTCAAGCGCATCGGTCGAATGACAGGCGGCCGGGCAATGCGTTCCCCAGTGCTGTGGGATCCGCGACACAATTGAAGATCCTTGGAGTTCGCCATGCCTCGGCGGAACCTAGCACCGGCGCGTCCTCCAGAAATTCGGTCCGTTCGGCATGGGATCCACGTATGTGCATCCGAAACCAATGCACCAAGACCCATGGCACGTCGTAAAAAGCTCATCCTTTCACAGCCCATCAAAGAGGGGTTGAAAGCCATTAAAGTGCAGCTCGATCGCCGCACCGTCATCACGCTCTCCAACATGCGCTCCCTGGAGTTCTGGAAGAAGCGTTACCCCGAAGCGATGGTGATCAGTTGATCACCACCCGGCTTCTTTATGCCCTTCGGGTGAAGGTGCGGAACGATGATCGGGTCTTCGGCCCAAGTGGGGGATTGGTCGGGCGGTGTCCCGGCTCGAACAGGGATCGTATCCCATCGAGCGAATACTCCCGGCGAAGCCCTGGAGACTGAGGAGAACTTAGAACCGCAAGATCCACAAAGCGCATGAAGAAGAATACGCTCTCGTCCACGTTCATCCTCATCGCGGGGATGTCGTTCGCACAAACGGTGGAGTTGGAACCGGTGCTTACAGGACTCACCAACACAGTGGATATCGCCAACGCGGGGGATGCCCGACTGTTCATCGTAGAGCGCGCGGGATATATCCGCATACTCCAACCCAATGGCATTTTGGATCCGGTACCGTTCCTCGACATCACAGCCAGAGTGAACGATACGGGAGGGGAACAAGGGCTCTTAGGATTGGCGTTCGACCCACAGTATCCACAGAACGGCTTCTTCTATGTTCAATACACCGCTGGTACCGGGAACGGGACCACCAGGGTATCACGCTTCACCGTCACTGGTGATCCCGATGTGGGGAACGCGAGCAGCGAAGTGATCTTCTACAGCCTCGCACAACCGTTCTCCAATCACAAGGGTGGTGATCTTGAATTCGGACCTGACGGCTACCTCTGGTTCGCACTGGGGGACGGTGGTAGTTCCGGTGATCCGGACAACCGCGCACAGAACATGACCTTGGGATTCGGTAAGATGTTGCGGATCGATGTGAGCAACGGCGCGCCTTACACGATACCACCGAGCAACCCGTTCGCGGATGCCGCTCCGGCTGATACGCTCCGCGCCATCTGGGCGAGCGGCTTGCGCAATCCGTTCCGGTTCAGTTTCGATGCGCTCACGGGTGATGTATGGATCGGCGATGTGGGACAGGGCCTGTTCGAGGAGATCGACTTCGTTCCCGCAAGCGTGAACACCGGGCCCAATTTCGGATGGCGCTGCTACGAAGGCAATTCCACTTACAACACCGCTGGATGCGCGGGTATCGGGAACTACGTCTTCCCCGTACACCAGCATCCGCATTCCGATGGTTCCTGCTCAGTGATCGGTGGGTATGTCTACCGTGGTGGATCGTACCCGAGCCTCTATGGTAAGTATATCTACACGGACTATTGCCATGGCCGTATCCATTCGCTCCAGCCCAATGGGGTCGGTGGCTGGACGACCGGCACACTGATGGGGAGCGGCAGCTATGGTTCAGCCGCTTTCGGTGAGGATGTGGCCAGCGGTCTCTACGTATGTAACACGGAGACCGGTACGCTATCGCGCATCATCGATCCGGCAGCCTTGGTGCGTGTTGACCCGAAGGTGCTGCTCGAAGGCCCGCTCAATACGACCACATCGATCATGAACGATCCGTTGCGTGCGGCTGGATTGGTGCCGCTCATTGAACCTTACACCGCGCTCGGCTTTCCACAGGTGGCAGGCGGCGGTGGTGAGACCACTACGACACCGGTATTGGCCACCACCGGCAACAATGCGATCGTGGATTGGGTACGCGTGGAGTTGCGCAGCGCGACCGAGCCGGGCATCGTGGTAGCCTCTGCGCATGGCCTCGTCCAACGCGATGGCGACATCGTGAAAGGGAACGGCACTGCCAGCCTGGACTTTGGGGTCGGTGCGGGCAGCTACTATGTGGTCGTTCGGCACCGCAATCATCTCGGCGTGATGTCCGCCTCTCCGATCGCGTTGAGCGCGATCGCCGCAACGGTCGACTTTCGCAGTGGGACCACCGCGACCTATGGGACGAGCGCGCAGAAGACCGTTGGAACGCAACGGGCCCTCTTCGCGGGGAACGTGATGCGCGATGATCGTTTGAAGTACGCTGGTTCAGCCAACGACCGCGATCCCGTTCTCACAGCGATAGGAGGGACCATACCGACCGCCACAACACCAGGCTACAGGGTAGAGGATGTGAACCTGGATGGCACCGTGAAGTACGCCGGCAGCGCGAACGACCGCGACCCTATCCTGGTGAACATCGGTGGATCCGTACCCACGAACACGCGGGTGGAACAAGTGCCGTAAGCACACGCCCACCACGGATCACGGGCTACTTTCGCCGCGCCGGATGCATTGGATCATCCGGGACATGCGCACAAATCTCGCTGCCTGGGTTCTAGCCATGGCCTTCAGCGGCCCTGTGGTGGCACAGTTGCCGCCCGTTTCCGCACGCAAGGGCAACATCTTCCTCTACTGGGGATACAACCGTTCGGGGTACAGCTGGAGCGACATCCATTTCAACGGCCCGGGCTATGACTTCACCCTGCGCCATGTGGACGCCAAGGACCGCCCCGTTCCCTTCGACCCCAAGCTCTACTTCGATCCGCGCACGATCACGCTTCCGCAGTACAACTACCGGTTGGGTTGGTTCTTCCACGACCGCTGGAGCATTTCACTCGGCATGGACCACATGAAGTACGTGGTGGTGCGGGATCAGCAGGTGCGCATGGATGGTTTTGTGGATGCGAGCCGTTCCCTTCCGCACGCTGCGGCCGAGGGTTCGCATGCGGTGACGCTCGATGCCGGGCTGCTCACCTATGAGCACAGCGATGGGCTCAATCTCTTGAGTCTGGACGTGGATCACTATGATGCGCTTTGGCAAAGCCCGAACGGCAGGCACGCGCTCCATGTTTTTGAGGGCTTGCATGCAGGACCGGTCATTCCGCGCACGGATGTCCGCTTGTTCGGCGAAGGGATCAACAACAAGTTCCACCTCGCGGGTTATGGCGTTGGTGCCCAGGCAGGGCTGCACCTTGCGTTCTTCCGCCATGGCTTTCTCCGGGTGATCGGCAAGGCGGGATGGATCGACCCCCCCGACGTGCTCACGACAGGAACAGCCCAGGACAGGGCGAGCCAGCATTTCTGGTTCTGGCAGTATGCCGCAGTGTTGGGCGCGCAGTTCAGGTTGCATCGGGCCGTGCGTTGATCGGTCCACGGCGCGATGCGGAAAGCCCGAACTTCGCGCCCCGCGAAAGGCTCCATCCCGTGCGTTCTTCGATCCATCGTTCTGTTGTGTTGTGCATCGCCATCGTGACGAGCGCTGGCGCGGACGCACAATGCGTGAACCCGATCGGTGCCTTCCCGCATCAGGAGGATTTCGAAGGTGCTCCCGTGTGGACCGTTGGTGGGACCGGTAGCGATTGGGCCTGGGGCACGCCAGCGCACCCGCTCATCAATACGGCAGGCGGTGGTGCGAACAGCTGGTGCGTGGGGGGGCTCACGGGTACTTTCTACAATCTGGGTCAGTCGAGTTGGTTGGAGAGCCCCTGCTTCGACATGACCGCGCTGGACCATCCTTGGATCAGCTTCAAGATCTTCTGGGAGTGTGAGCGGCAATATGACGGCATGAACCTGCAGTACTCGGTGAACGGTGGCACGACATGGGACAACGTTGGTGCGTACAACGATCCGGTGGATTGCCTTAACGACAATTGGTTCAACGCTGCGAACATCACCAACCTCAGCGGTGCCAGCCCGAAACACGGATGGAGCGGACGGCTGGGTGCCACGTCGGGATCGTGCCAGGGCGGCTCTGGTAGCAACACTTGGATCACCGCGAAACACTGCATGCCGGTGCTGGCGAACGCGCCCGAGGTGATCTTCCGCTTTCTCTTCGGTGCAGGCACGCAATGCAATAACTACGACGGCATCGCGATCGATGACATCCTCATTCAGGAAGCCCCAACGACGACCGCCGCGTTCAGCTACATCTGCAACGGCAACACCATCGACTTCACCGATACTTCCTCCGGATGTCCATCCACTTGGGGATGGTCTTTCGGCGATCCAGGTTCGGGCAGCCTGAACTCCACCGGTGCGCAGAACCCTTCGCATACCTATCCGGGTCCGGGTAGCTATCTGGTTTCTTTTTCCGCGGATGGACCTTGCAGCGACCCTTCGAACACCGACATGACCATCGGCATTCTGGGGTCACGGTCGCGAGCACCGATCCCACATGCACAGGCGTATTGGGCTCCGCGACAGCAACGATCGTGGGCGGCGATGGCACTGAAACCATCCTCTGGCAACCGGGCGGAGCGACCAGCCACGATCACCCGGACTGACCGCCGGGACCTATTCCGTTACCGTGAGCGCACCGAGCGGTTGTTCGGCCACGGCGAGCGCGACCATCAACGCGGCCGCAGCGGTCGCTGTGGTGGCCATGCCGGACACGGTCCTTTGCGAAGGAGCATCGCTTGAGTTGATCGCGAGCGCCAATGGAGGCGCAACGCCCTACGCGTTCGCTTGGAGCCCTGCCGGACCATTGATCGCACCGACCGCCAGCGGAACCTATTCCGTGGTAGCCACCGATGCGAACGGTTGCGCCAGCGCGCCTGCGGATGTGCTGGTGGATCTGGCAGCACCGATCGTTCCCGCCCCGACCGCTGATGTACTGGAGGGTTGTACGCCGCTATGCGTAACCTTCAACGATGGTGCGACCGGAGCTGCGAGCACCACTTGGGATCTTGGGGACGGGACCACGCTGACCGGCACCACCATCACCCATTGCTACACGGTGGCTGGCGACTTTCTGCCAACGCTCTTGGTGATCGATGCGTTCGGCTGTTCGGCCATCGCAACGGGCGACACGATCCACGTCTCGGCATCGCCGGTCGCGGCCTTCACGGTTCCACGGAATGTGTTCGCCGAAGGAGAGGCGCAGGTTGCGTTCCAGAATACCTCCACTGGGGCATGGACCTATGCATGGGACTTTGGGGATGGCGACCTATCTGCTGAAGCCTCGCCCACGCACGCGTTCATCGAGGTGGGTTGTTATCCGGTCGAACTCTACGTGATCGGTGCGGCGGGATGTGATGATCGCACGAGCGCCGAGATCTGTGTGGAAGGATCGTATGCCTTGTTCGCGCCCAACGCGTTCACACCGGATGGTGATGGCATCAATGATCACTACCTGCCGATCACAACGGCACAACGTCCGAAGTCCTATGAGTTCACCGTCTTCGATCGATGGGGTGCCGCCATCTTCCGCAGCACCGATGTGCTGGAAGGATGGGGCGGCAATGCGCTGGGTGCAGCGGCGGAACAGGGGGTCTACGCCTGGACGCTGCGGCTACAGGACGCTTTCAACGAGGTGCATGCCCATAAGGGCCACATGGTCCTGCTTCGCTGATCTACCAGGCGTGCGCCTGGGGCTGGTGTGTGGGCTCCGCGCTTGGAAGCCGCGAGGGACGCACCCTCCCTGCGAAAAGACCCCAGCCGATGGACACGTAGGCGATGTTCGCATTGAAGCCATCGTAGGGGTTTGCTCGTGATCCGTCCTTCTGCCTCGAACTCGGTGTTGTGGAAGTTGGTGAAGTAGTACTTGAGGGTGATCGTGGTTCCGGCGGGTCCCTGCATGCCGAGCATCATGCTGTGGTAGAAAGGTTCCGTGCGATCGCTGAACCAAACATTGAAACGGTCCACCCTTTTCTCGTTCTCAAAGCGTTTCTCCTTGTAGTTGAACGGAAGTTCGAACTCGTAGCCCACGAAGAACAGAGTTCGGTGCATGCGCCCGATCTTCAAACCGACAGGCACCCCCACGGTGTAAGCGCGGTATTTGTAGCGCACCGTGGTGTCGGGCACCGCGTAAATGAAGCCCAGGTTGCGGAAGCCCAGCCCGGTGAAGAAGCCGATGTGATCGGTGAAGTCGTACTGCACCAATCCGCGTGGATTGAACACCGGCGCGAAGCGCACGATGCCCCCGGTATGGTCGTTCGGCTGGCCGTATTCGCGCACATCCAGAACCGGGAAGGTGAAGATCCATTCCGTGCCGTTGGTGACATACCATGTTTTGGCCGGGGGCCGAACAGGTTTAGGGAACAGGCTCTGGGCGCTGGCGCAAAGCCCGAAGAACAACGTGAGCAGCAGCAGGTGATGGCGCATGTGCGGGTGATGGTTCAAAGGAGCGGTAGTGATGAAGGTATAGGCAGCGCGCGCAGCGCTTCGTAAACGCGATGCATCGGCAAGCCCATCACCGTGTAGAAGCTGCCTTCGATGCGTTCCACGGCCGTGTAGCCGATCCAATCCTGTACGCCGTACGCTCCGGCTTTGTCCAGCGGCGAATAGCGCGCGACGTAGTAATCGATCTCCGCCTCGGTGAGCGTGCGGAAAGTAACATGCGCCACATCCGAAAAATGCTGCGTCGTCGAAGCCGTGCGCAGACACACGCCGGTCACCACGCGATGGGTGCGGCCGCTTAGTTGGTCCAGCATGCGTCGTGCATCCTCCATATCGACCGGCTTGTTCAAGAGGAGGTCATCGAGCAGCACGGTGGTATCCGCGGTGATCAGCACTTGGTCCGGCGCGAGTTCGCCGATCCAGGCTTCGGCCTTTCTGATCGCCAGGTGCTCCGCCACCTCTTCGTTCGGAAGGCCGGGCGGAGGTGTCTCATCCACATCCGTGCGTGTGGTGGTAATGGCAAGGTCCAATCCTTCGAGCAACTGGCGCCTGCGCGGGGATGCGGATGCGAGCACAAGCCGCCAGGGATGAAGCGGTGGGCCGGTCATGCATCGAGGGATCGAGCGACCAGCGCGCCATAGGCCACGGCCATAACCATAGCCGCCTTCATCACGGCACCAGCGCGCATGTGCGCTCGACGGTCCTGCGCCATGAAGGTCATGCCGGCACTGATCAGCAGCAAGAAGATCAGCGCGCCGAGGTACCAGAAGGAGAGCACATCCTGGAGGAAGGTGCGGCGCAAAAGCAGTATGGCTACCACGAGCACGGCGGTATGGAAGAAGACCAATACGCGGGACCAGCGCATACCCCAGGCGATGGGCACGGTGCGGCATCCATCGGCCAGGTCGCCGGGCACATCGGCCATGTCCTTCTGCAGTTCACGCACCAGCGTGGCCACGAAAGCGAAGGCGCTGAATGCGAAGACCCAATACCAGATCACCCGGAAGTAGAAATGGACCAGGGTCTCGTCCGCGAGTTCTATCAGCATCTCGCTGGTGTAGGCACGTTGCGCGAGCGGGATCTCGTAGAGCCCCACGGTAAGCGGCACCAGGGCTGTGAGCGTGGCGACAAGTCCATTGCCGATGATGAGTTGCCGTTTGAAGTTGGTGCTGTAAGTCCACAACGCGCCGATGGCGAAGGCGGGAATGACGGCCAAGCGCCAAAGTCCGGTGCGCCACACCACGAACAGTCCGATCAGAAGACCGGCACCGCTCAATGCCAGATGCGCGGCCATGGCCACGCGCCGCTTCACCGAACGGCCCACGATCAATGCATCCGGCTTGTTGATACGGTCTATGCGCGTGTCGAAATAGTCGTTGATCACATTCCCGCCAGCGGCGATCAGCACGGTGCTCAACACGAGCAGCACGAAGAGCGTCGTGCTCAGTTGCGGTTCGAAGCCACTGGCACCGAGGAGACCACCGATCACGCCGTAGCGCATCACCACCATAGTTCCTGCCACGATGAGCAGGTTCAAGGGACGGGTGAGTCGGAGGAGGGCCAGCATATTACCAGGTATGGGCGCCATCCGTGAGCCATTGGCCGCGCACTTTCAAGGCCTGTTCGAGCAGGTCGCGTACGCAACCGTGCCCACCTGGGCGGGACGAGATGAAGGCGCTGATCGCCTTGATCTCCGGCGCGGCATCGGCAGGGCAGCAGGGCAGGGCGACGCGTTGCATCACACGCAGGTCGGGGATGTCGTCGCCCATATAGGCCGTGCGGGCCGGGTCCAGCCCGGTGCTGGCGATCAGCTCGTCGAGCTTCGCGCTCTTGTCACGCACGTGGTAGAAGAACTCCTTCACACCCAAACGGCCGAACGACTCTTCCACGCCCGCGCTCTTCCCTCCGGTGGTGATCACAATGCGCAGACCCTCTTTCACCGCGTGCTGCACGGCATAAGCGTCGCGGCTATGGAAGGTGCGCACGGGATCGAGCCCCGGGAAGAGCAGCACCCGGTTGTCGGTGAACACACCGTCCACATCGAAAAGGAAGCAATCGATGTGCGCGAGCCGTTCCTTGTAACTGCGATCGTCGGTGTTCATGCACTATGCGGGCCGAAGCGCTTGCCGATCAGTTCGGAGAGAAGGGCGTAGGCGCGGCGAAGATCGGGGTCGTGCGTTAACTGATCCGCATGGCGTTGCAGGGTGGTGGCATCGCCCCGACGCGCGGGTCCGGTGAGCGCTTCGCCCGGCCCCACCAACGCCGCCTTCCGCGCTACCGACGACCACAAGGGCAATAGGATCTCGGGGTCCAGTCCTTCCTGCCGCAGCAGGCGCTGGGCTTCGTGCAAGAGGAACACCGGGAAGTTGGAAGCGAAGACGGCCGCCAGGTGGACGGTTCGCCGCTGTTCCAAAGGAAGCCGCACCACGTTGCCACTCAGGCTGCGCGCCACATCCAGAAGAAGGGTGGTCACCTTCTCGGTGTTCCCATCCACGACGAGCGGTGTGCGCGTAAGATCCGCAGGTTCGCCGGGGCTGAAGCTTTGCACGGGCCACAAGACACCGCGATGGACGTGCGGCGCGAGGCCATCGAGCGGCTGCGCGCCGGAAGTATGTGCCACGACCGCATCGCGCGGTGTGATGAGCGCAGCGAGACCGGGGATCGCATCGTCGCTCACGGCGAGCAGATACAGGTCGGCTTCCGGCCAAGGTTCGTTGATGGCAAAGGGCGTGGTGCGCAGCGCAAGGGCCAACTCACGCGTGCGTGCGGCGTTGCGCCCCGCAAGTCCGATCAGGTTCGTTCCTGAGCGTAAAAAGGCATGTCCCAGGTGGAAGGCCAGACGGCCCGTACCGATCAACAGGATGCCGTTCGGCGCGGACATCTTAAGCGCCGCTGGATCGCTGGAGGAACCGCTTGCGCACCGCCATCAAAGTGCCCAGGAACATCAGGATGCAACCGGTCCACAGGATGTTGATGCCAGGGAACACGATCGCCTGGAGCACGAGGTATTCGCGCTCGAACACATTGACACCTACTTGGCTTCCCTGCACGGTGGCCAGTTCGAACTTCACGCGCAGCTGCGGCACGTCGAAGCCCTTCCCGATCACCGGCTGGCCGTCGCGGTAGATGATCACCGGGTTCGCCTCGAACCAGCGTTCACGGTCGTAGAGGTCGCGCACCCGCATGCGCAGGGAGTACACGGTGTATTCGGGACCCAATACACGGCGGGTCACGCTGTCGCGCACGGTGCGCAGGCTGTCCAAGAGGATGAGGCAGGTCGGCGTGATGATCGTGTCGCCGATCGCCTTTTCGTAGAGCCGTTCGGGCATGTAGTGCGCCCCAGCGATGTCGCTGCTGTCGTCCGCGGCGAGGTCGGCATAGCGCACATGGGTGTAGAGGTCGCGCTGCGGCCAGTGCTTGGTGCTGGGCTCGGCCACGTTGCCGAAGCGCGGGTTCATCTGGATGAACGGTTCCAGCTCGAACGCCTTCTCGCCGGGGCGCACGGGGCTCCAGTACCTGGCCTTCCAAAGCGCACGGCGGGGGAAATCTTCGATCGGCGTCCAATGCGCGGGTTGGTCGTTCAGGAAGATCGGTCCGGGTTGATGCGCATCCTTCGCGCGGAATAGCATCTCGCCCACGCGTACCGTATCACCGGCCTGAAAACCGCGCGCCGCCTGCACGTAGTAGTCCATCGCGTAATAGAGGTTCACGCCTTCGGTGCGCTTCTCACGGTAGTGGACGAAGTAGTCGCCCATGCGCATGGTATCGCCACGGTAGAGCAGGATATCGGTGCTGTTGTCCAAGCCTTCGCTCAGGAAACGCAGGTCCATGTTCTGCGTGTTGCGGCTCATCTCGTTCTGCCGCGAAGTGCTGATCAATGCGCCGAGCAACACCAGCGCGAAGCCGGTGTGCGCCACAGAAGGACCAGCATGGCTGAAGTTGCCCTTCACGCCGATCCACACGTAAGTGATGTTCGCCGAAGCGGAAAAGGCCGTGGCGAAGAGCAGCAGGATCAGGTTCAACTCCTGTAGCTGGTATTTCAGCACGATCACCGCCAGGAGTGTAACGCCCAATGCGATGCCGAACGACCATACGATCCGCCTGCGGAACTGGCGCATGTCCGTGTCCTTGTACCGCAAGTACTGCACGAACGCACTGAGCATGGCGATGATGAACGCGAAGGGCACCTGCCACTTGTTGTAGTGCGCGATGGCTTCACCGGGAGGTGCGAGCTTCGCTTGCGAGAGGTTCAAGAGCCATGTGCTGTCGACCTTCTGTGCGAGCACCGCGAGCGGACTTTGGAAGGGCGCGATCAACAAGTTGAACACCGGCACCGAGGTGGTGAAGGTGATCTGCGCGGCGCTGAGCAAAAGCACCAGTGCGCCGATGAACAACCAGAACTCACGGCTCCATAGCGACTCTTCCTGCTCAGGTGCGGGGAAGTAACGGCGGTAGGCCAACACCGACCAAATGGCGCTGAGCGCGATGAACCCGAGGATCGCGGGCACTTGTTGTTCGAGCCCCACACCGATGCCGAGCAGGGCGATCGACACCAGCGTGTAGAACCACCTCTGGCTGCGATCGCCGTGCAAAAGCGCCACGGCGAGCCATACGAAGAAGAGCAGAAAGACCGTGAGGCCAGGCATCATGCCATCGCCGGTGAAACTGTGTACGCTGGTATCGCCGAGCACCCCACTGCGCGTGAGGAAGGTGCTGTAGAGCACCAAATGGAACGTGACCAACACCAACAGGAAGGTGCTGAAGAGCGACGTCGCGCGGTTGCGGTTCACCAGCATCAGGTGGCCTGCGCCTAGGAGGGTGATCCACGGCACCAACGAGGCGTTCTCCACCGGATCCCATGCCCAGAACCCGCCGAAGCTCAAAGCCTCATAGGCCCATGCACCACCCATGAGGGATACCCGTGCCTAAGATCATCACGCCGAAGAAGGTCCAGGGTAGGGCGGGGGTGATCCATGCTTGCAACTGGCGCCGCCACAGACCCGCTATCGCGAAAGCGAACGGCACGAGGGTGGAAGCGAAGCCAAGGAAAAGCGTGGGTGGATGGATCACCATCCAGTAGTTCTGCAACAAAGGGTTCAGGCCACGGCCATCGGCGAACTGGGGGATCTTGCTGAGATAGTCCGGGATGAACGTCCAGGGCAGGCCGAGGTTCTCCGGCAACTCACGGATCAAAAGGAACGGGCTGCTGCCGATACGCACATCGCCGATGTACAGACCAAGCAGCATGGTGGAGAGGAAGATCTGCACGGCAGCGAACACGGTGAGCACCGGTGCTTCCCAATCCTTCGAGCGCCAAATGAGGATGTTGCCCAGCACCACATGCCAGAACGTCCACAGGAGGTAAGAACCTTCCTGTCCTTCCCAGAAGCAGCTGAGGATGTACTTCAGCGGCATCTGACGGTTGCTGTGCTTCCACACGTAGTCGAACTCGAACCAGTGGTTGAACAGCATGATGAACAGCACCATGATCACGCCGAGCACAGCGAGCGAATGCACACGGAAGCCGATGCGCCCCACCGATCTCCATGCGCCATCCTTGCGTAGCTCCGCGAAGAGGTAGCCCACCAGCGCGAGCAGCGCACCCACGAAGCTGAGCAACGTGAATACATGCCCCCAGTTGCCAGCCCAGGTGTGTTCCGCGGTATGGATGATCTCCTTCATGCTTTCTCTGCACGTAGTCCGTCGACCCAGTGGGTCGGCGCTACGTCGGGCAGGGCCCTATGCATCCACCTTGTTCTGCTCGTTGTACTTGCTGGGGCACTTCATCAGCATGTCGCGGGCGTGGAACTCGCCGTCGGCGGAAGCTTCGCCGATCAGCACGATGCGCTCGCTGCGCTCGAAGTCCTGCGGTTTGGCCTTGGCCAGTTTCACACGGCAGCTGCGCCCTTGCAGGTCCTGCATGGTGAATTGGGTGAGGCTGGCGTTCAGGCTCGGCTCGTAGACGATCTCCTGGCTGCGGTCCAGCACGCCCACCACATGGTACTCCCGGCCGGGGTTGGCGAGGGCTTCGTTCAGGTCGGCGTAGCTGCTGCTGTCGCTCAACGAACCGATCAGCGCGGCGATGGCCACGGCGATCAGGGCGATGGCGATGATGTGGGTGCGTTTCATGCCTGCGGATCTCTGTGCTTCATGTCCCGTTCCATGCGTGTCAACCGGCGATCGAGGGCCGCCATCCAGATGGCGATGCCTCCAAGCACGACGGACACCACCACGATCACGGCGGTCATCTTGCCCGAGCCGTAAAGCGTATCGGCCATCCAAGAAGGTGCTGTGGACGACGCGAAGGTACCCAGCGGGATCAGGGTCCCGAACAGGGCGATGGCGTGCTTACGCATCGTGGGCATGGTGCAGAAGAGTTTGTAAATGGCGCGTGCGTCGGGCGAGGGTATAGGCCCAGGTAGCGAGCAGGATCCAGCCCAGCACGGCCGGGTAGAATACCAGGCGCAACCGGTCGTCCAGATCGTACTGGTTGAAGGCGGGATTGCCGCCGTTGCCCGGGTGCAGCGAATCGCTCAAGCGCGGCAGCACCATGAGGAAGACCACCATCAAGACGTAGGCGAAGATGTTGTAGACCGCAGCCAGCCGCGCGGCCTTGCGCTCATCGGGCACGGAGCCGCGCAGCACGAGGTAGGCGCAGTAGATCAAGGTGGTCACCGCAGCGCCGTTCAACTTGGTGTCGTCGGTCCACCAGCCACCCCAGGTAACGCGTGCCCAAATGCTACCCGTTACGAGGCCGAGCACGGCGAAGAGCAGCCCGACATGGGCCGCGCTCAGAGCGCCGTCATCCTGCGCGAGGTCATAGCCGCGCAAATAGCGCACGCTGTGTACAACGGAAATGGTCATCAGCACCATCATGGCGAACCACATCGGCACATGGAAGAACAGATTGCGCACACTTTCGTTCAGCAGGCTGCGATGCGGAAAGCGGAACGGCTCCAGGGTATTGGCTCGCACGACCATCGGGCCACAGGGCGTTTCCGCGATACCGCTGCCCGTAGCACCGGTCCAGAAAGCATCGTAGAGCGTGATCGGTCCGGCCTCCGGATCCTGATGCACCAAAGCGGGGGAGAGCGGAGTACGAAGACCGAGCAGAACAACCCCGAAAAGGAGCGCGATCCCAAGCGCCTTCCACCAATGCCTCATCAGTCGCGCCAAAGGTAGGGGAACAGCAAGTAGGCCAAGGCCAGCGCGAGCACGTCGATCAGCACCAGCCAGAGCAGGTAGGTGCTCGTGATGCTCCAGGGCATTCCGTCCAGCGCCAACTTGCTCGCGCGCATCACGCTGAGGAGCAGCGGAAGCACCAGCGGAAATCCCAGGATCGCGGTCAATCCCATGCCATTGCCCGCGCGCGCCGCGATCGCGGCGATCAACGTAAGCACCGTGGCGAAGCCCGTGCCCCCGAGCACAACGCTCAGCAGGAAAACACCCACCTGTGCCTCGTCCAGCACCGCTCCGCCTAACATCAGCACGTACACAGCCAAGGTCAGCAGCGACAACACCAGCATTACGGCCATGTTGTACAGGGTGCGGGCCAGCACCACGCTGCGCGGATCCACGAGGGTGTGCAGGTAGATCTGACGGCCAGCATCCTCCCGTTGGAACGAGCGCGCCAACGCATTAAAGGCCGCGAAGAGCAGCACGGTCCAGAACAGCGCGTTCCATGTGGGCAGGGGAAGCCCGCCGCGCACGCCGAGATAGCAGAGGTAGACGGCGCTGACGGTGTAAAGCAGCATGCCGGCCCAACTGGCCTTTTGCCGAAGGTCCAATGCCACTTCCAACTGGACGAGTCCGATGATCTCCTTGGGCCGCATCGCATCGCGCGGAGGGTATCCCTCCATCGCGGCGGCGAAGGTACCTGCCCTTACTTCCTCTTCTTTTTCTTCTGCGCCTTCACCTGCAGCGCCGTCTTGGCGTACACGAAGTAGACATCCACGTAGGGGCGCATCAACTTGGGCATGGATTTGTTCTTTTCCACGGGTACGATCACCAGCATTTTATCGGCCCAGTCGGCACCCACATAGGCCTTGTACTTCTTGAAGCTGGCGAGCAACGGTGCACGCTCATCGAAGGAGTCGATGCCATCGGGCCAGTTGCGTTCATGGCTGCGGAAGACAACCGCATCGATCTCGGGCTGGCTCATGCCGCTCGCCTCCAGTGCCTTGCGGGCGGTCTCATCGTTATTCAGGTCGTAGGTGGCGTAGAGCTCGTCGGGCCGCAGGATCAAAGCCATGTCGCGGTTCTTCCATTGGGGGCCACGACTGATCTCTGGCCGGATCTTGGGCGCCTCCACCGCGGTAAGCGCCGAATCGGGCAGCACCAGAAAGAGATCCGCAGTGGGGCGGAGATCCTCCGGCATGTGCATATTGTCCTTGGCGGGAAGCATCACCACGGTGAGCGGCACTTCATCCTCGGTATAACTGAAGAGGCGGAAGGCCGAATAGTTCTTGATGTACGGGGCGCTGGCTTTCCGGGCACTGTCGTTGGTCAGACCGGCGGGCCACAGATCGGTGGAACTGTTCAGCATGACCTGTTGCTGTTGGTCCTCCGGCAGCCCGGCGGCCTGCAAACCGGCTTTGGCAGCCTTTCCCTTCAGAACATCATGGCCGGTGCGCAGCGCTTCGGGATGCGTAATGCGCACCTCGTGTTGGGCCACAGCGGTGAGGCCTGCAGCGATGATCAGGGCGGAGAGTAGAACGGTTCTCATGGTATACGAATGGACCTTGCTACGCAGGATCGAGGCGAAAGGTACCATCGCGATGAAAGCTTAAGATGAGGCGCTAGGCGCGCCGCTGATGGCGATCGTGGAGGCCTTCGGACATTATCCCGTGCGGTCGACCCGCTCCCCCGCGAACCATTGCGACCTTCGCGCGTTCCCTTCCCATGCACAAGCTCGCTTTGATCAGTCTCTTCTCCACGCTCTTCGGCTGTTCCAGCCGGGCCCAGAATCCGCTGCCACCGGTAGAACCGCCGCAGTCCTTCTACAGTCTAAAGGCTGCCGACATCGCCGGGCAGGAGGTGAACATGGACCAGTTCAAAGGGCACAAGGTGCTGGTGGTGAACACCGCGAGCCGTTGCGGCAACACGCCGCAGTACGCCAAGTTGGAGGAATTGTACAAGCGGTACGCCGCTACCGGCCTGATGGTCGTGGGTTTCCCAGCAACGATTTCCTGTGGCAGGAACCGGGAAGCAACGCGGAGATCGCCGCGTTCTGCACGAAGGAGTACAACGTCACCTTCCCCATGATGGGCAAGGTGGAGGTGAAGGGCAAGGCCATGCACCCCATCTACCAATGGCTTACGGAGAAGAAGAACAACGGCGCCTTGGACAGCAAGGTGAAATGGAACTTCCAGAAATACCTGATCGATGAGCAGGGCCGCTTGATCGCGGTGTTCGATCCAGGTACCGATCCGTTGAGCGAGGAGATCATCTCCTTGATCCGCCCGCGGAGCAAGCAAAACCGTGAACCGTATGCGCACTTTGTTGATCCCCATCATCGCCCTGCTCATGGCCTGTGGCGAGCCCCTTCCGAAGACCGAACAACCGCAAGACCAGACCGACGTGACCGACCTGTATAGTTTGACCGCCGTTGACATCCACGGCAAACCATTTTCGTTCGGATCGCTGCGCGGGAAGAAGGTGCTGATCGTGAACACCGCGAGTGAATGCGGCAACACGCCGCAGTATGCGCAGTTGCAAGAGTTGCATGAGACCTATCAGGACAAGGGCCTGGTGATCGTGGGCTTTCCCAGCAACGATTTCGGCGGCCAGGAACCGGGCTCGGAAGCGGAGATCGAGACCTTCTGCCGGCAGAACTACGGCGTTACCTTCCCGCTGATGAGCAAGGTGCGTACGAAGGGCGCGGAACAACATCCCGTGTACCAATGGCTCACCCGGAAAGCGCTGAACGGTGTGCAGGACGCCGAAGTGGGCTGGAACTTCCACAAGTTCCTGATCGATACCGAAGGCCACCTGGTGAAGGATGTGTCCAGTGAAGTGAGCCCATTGGACGAACAGGTGATGACCTGGCTACAACGGTAACGCTGTAGCGTCGACCCACCGGATCGACCGGAACCGAAGGTAACGCGCACGGCAGTAGGCATCTTTGCACCCATGCAGCAATTCCCCATGCGAGGCGGCCTTGTGGACATCCTGTGCATCACCGCGCACCCGGACGATGTGGAGATCAGCATGAGCGGCACGGTGCTTCACCACCGGGCGCTAGGGCATACGGTGGGGATCGTGGACCTCACCGCCGGCGAATTGGGCACACGCGGTACGCCGGAGATCCGCGCGCAAGAGGCAGAGGCAGGTCGCAAAGTGCTGGGAGCGGAGTTCCGCTATCAACTCGGGCTGCGCGACGGCTTTTTCCGCGCCGATGAGGAAAGCCTGCTGCGGGTGGTTGGAAGTGTCCGGTGGCATCGTCCGCGCATCGTGCTCACGAACGCGATCCGCGATCGGCACCCGGACCATGGCCGCGCTGCTGCGTTGGTCGCCGAGGCCTGTTTCCTCAGTGGTTTGCGACGTGTAGTGACCAAAGATGGGGGCTTGGAACAGGAAGCGTGGCGCCCGGCAACGGTGTTGCATGCGGTGCAGGACCATTGGATCGATCCCGATCTGGTGGTGGACATCACCCCGCATTGGGATAAGAAGATGGAGTCGCTCCTGTGCTTCGGCTCGCAGTTCCACGATCCGGCGAGCAACGAACCCGTTAGCCCGATCGCACGTCCGGACTTTCTGCCTTTTCTGCAAGGACGCGGTTTGGAAATGGGCCGGTTGATCGGTGTGACCTATGGCGAGGGATTCACCACCGTGCGGCCGCCTGCACTGAAGGACCTGATGGATCTGGGGTAGAAGCGATCGCGCTGAGATCAGATCCTAGACCACGCGTTGCGGATCCGTTCCACATCCGTTGTGTTCGGTTTGAGATCGGCGAGACGCGCGCCCGTGCGCCGGTTGAAGATCCAGCCTTGGTAAACAGCGTTCGCGCAATAAGCGAGCGAGGCAGTGGCCGCCGCTCCGACCAGACCGTGGCGCGCCACCAGGAAGAAACCGCAAACCACGGTGATCATCAGCCCGATGCCCGAACCAATGGCGTTGTGTTCGTTGGCCCCTACACCGCTGAAATAGTGGCTGTACGCTTGGGAAGCGGCCATGGCCACGATGCCCGGTGCGAGCACCAACAGGATCGGCCGCAGCCCATGAACCTCTTTGCCGAAGAGCCAGGAGAAGAACGCATCAGGCACGAGTAGTGCGAGCACCATGGCACCTGCGGCAGAGAGCACCGCGACTTTGAAGACCGTGAGCGTAAGCGTGCGTTGGCGATCGGCGGCCGCCTCATTGCTCACCGATCCGTAGAGCACAAGACCAAGGCTGCGTGGCACCAGCCAGGCGCCTTCCGCCAGTTGCGTCGCCACCGAGTATACGCCTAGCGTGGCCAATCCACGGAAGTGCTCGATGAGGTAATAGGCCAGGCGATAGTTGAGCAGCTGCATCGCGTTCGCGCTCTGGATCCGCAAGCCCTGTTTTACCATGCGCCGCAGCAGGCCCGGTTCGGCCGGAACACTACCAGGATGTGGGGACAGGAACACCGCCAATGAGCTGAGCAGCAATGTCGCCCCGAAGGCCGTGTAGCTCGCCCATACATAACTCTCTATCTCACGGTGGCCCGGCAACTGAAGGAGAAGCACGAACGCGCCAAGCAGCAGTGCGGCGTGTATGGCCACGATCCAGTTGTACGCGCGGAACCGCTCGCGACCCACCAATACGTTCAGGTGGATCGAATAGAGGGATTGCATGAAGGCGAGGATCACCACATGGAGCGATGATCCCTGCGGCACGAATGACAGGAGCGAGATCCCTGCTGCAACGACAGCGGTGATCCCTGCCCAAGCATAGGCAGGACGCAGCAGCGCGCCAAGCGGTGCGCGTGGCATCAGGTGAACCAAAGCGCCACCACCCACTACGTTGTTCACCAATTGCACCAAGGTGATGCCCAGGACGATCAGGCTGATGGCCCCGAGCCCTTCCGCGCCCAGTGCATGCCCGGCCACCATGAACACGAGCAGGTTGGCGAGGGTGGTCCACACCCGCGCCAGCACCGAACCGATCACAGGCTTGATCATGCCTGAAGCCGTTTGCGGAAGCGAAGCAACTTGGCCTTCTGCTCCCGCGCCGCTTTGGCCGGGACTTTCAGCAATCGTTTGCCGTCCACCACAGTGACATCGCCAATGGCCGCGATCGTATGCATGCCTTTGTTGTACGCTGTTCCACCGATGGGGCCAATGTGCCGTATGGTCTCTTCGGCGAATCGTTCCGGGGTGAGCTCGATCACCCGGTTCAAGGCGATGCGACCACCGTACGTGTGCGAGCTATCCTGTGCGGGGCGGTAGAGAACAGCGTTATGGATGAATGGCGTGCCGCCGGGTCGTGCGGAGCGGATATCCGCTTTCACCGGGTTCAAAGTGTGCGGCGTCCAAGGGCCTTCCAGGCGCGGTGCGTGGTAGATGAAGAGTTCGACATTGGTGAGCGGCGCCTTGGTGCCGAACATCCACCAACGGCCGTTCCATTCGATCAGCGTTGGGTCGAAGAGCGGTTCATCCAACAGGGTGGTTACATGCTCCAATACCGTCATCTCGGTGTCAAGGCGATAGAGATCCACTCGACCGCGCGCGGCTTGCTCAGGGATCACGAGCACATCACCGTCCCGCTGCAGCACGAAAGGGTAGGAGAGATGCTCGGGCAGTTCGAGCACGGTGCGCGAGCGTTTCAGCACGTTGTCGCGTTTGGGCCGCACGCGGGCGATCTCGCCCTTGCCGGTGGCGTGATCGAACTTCTCGTAAAGGATGTGTACTTGGCCATCGGTCCCCACGAAGCCGAAGGGATCGGCCCGGAAGGAGTTCTGCGCGGGTGCGGGAAGCCAACGCACGTTCAAGTTGGGTTCCGCTTGCAGCAGATGGTGGATCGGCTGGTTCAACACACCGATGTTCCATTCCTCGTGCGCATTGAGGCTGTCCCGGTGGAACCGCACCTTGTTCCGCATCCGTTTCCACAGAAAACGCAGGAAGAC
>JADJRW010000031.1 GCA_016712025.1 Flavobacteriales bacterium | reverse complement strand
CATAGCCGTGGTATCTGAAAGGAACAGCACCGAGATCCCATCGGACAACCAAGCCCCACCACCCGCAATGGAATTCCCGAAAATGCGCTGTGATCGGCCCTGCACGTCCGCGTTCGCGACGGTCGTGACGATGGTGGTTCCGTCGCCCGTTCGTAGCCTCGAGCTGCTTCGGCAGTCGCACTGTGGAAGTATCGAATTGCTTGTAGAGCACGGCCCGGTGCCCTGCCGCAGAATGGCGACCACTCCATCCCGACGCATCCAGAACTGTGAAGCTCCTTTGCTCCCGTCTTTGTTCTTCCCGCAGCGCCCAGGTGAGCAGGAAGAGCGGGATCATGCAGAAGCCAACCCATTTCGCCCAGCGCACCCCACCGAGCCAGCCCAGCGCGAAGAAGCCGATCGTGGCATACAGCAGCAGGCATTGCAGCAAGCTGATGCGCACCGCGGGATACGCGCCCGGCAATCCGGCGAAGAGATCGCTGGACTTCCCGAGGATCATCACCAGGCCCGCGAGCGCATCCGAAATGAAGGGACCCAAATAGGGCACCGCGTGGAAAGGGAGCAGGAGGATCCCTCCCATCACGGCGAAATTCACCAAGGTGCAAACCACCACGTTGGCAGGCAGGAACCAGACCGGAAAGGCCTGGAAGACATACAACGTGAGCGGCGTGGTGAAGAGCTGTGCGGCCAATGACACGGCGATCAACGACCAGATCTGCCTAAGCACCCAATTCGCCGGGTTCCATAACCGCCGCAACGGATCGTAGCACAAGATGATCCCGAGCACCGCCAGGAACGAAAGCTGGAAACTGAGCTGCCCGATCATCAGCGGGTCCCAGAGCAGCAGGACGAACGCCGCTCCGAAGAGCGTGTTCAGGGCTTCCGTGCGACGCTCCAGCGATGCGGCGAGCACGAAGAGGCTGCACATCACGGTGGCGCGGAGCACCGAGGGCGTGGCGCCGGTGAGACCGGCGTAGCCCCAGAGCAGGAGAAGAACGATGCCGAGACGTACCACCCTTGCGCGCGGCCCTTTGCCCATCCACACGAGCAAGTGATGAGCACCGCATGATCGAACGCGACGTGCATGCCGCTCACGGCGAGAGGACGTGCATGGTGCCGCTGCGCGCGAAGGAGGCTTTCTGTTCGTCGTCAAGTTCATCGCGTATCCCCAGCACGAGGGCTTTCACCAGTGCCCGTTCGCGATCCGGCAGTCCGCTGGACACCAACCAGGCCGAGATCCGCTGCTGGGCCGGGGCGAACACATCCGTCCAAGTGCGGTTGTGTCCGATCACCACCACGTCTTCTCCGGGCAGCAAGGCTTGGCGCCGGATACCGCGGGATGCCGCCCAGGCGCGGGCGTAGAAACCACCGGGATCGGGCTGCCGGTCGATCCCTTCAAAACGTGCCATGATCAATAACCTATCGCCGGCCACGGGCACGCGGGTCGTATCCTCGCGAAGAAGTCGTGACCTGCACCAGTTCATGCCTGGGCGTGTACCGGCACTATCCCATTCCGCCAAAAGCCAGGCATCGAATCGAGCGGTGCGATCCGAAAGCCCTTGCAGTATGACGAGTTCGACCAGACAGGGTGCTTCGGCCTCCGCATCGCGCTCCTCCGGAACAACAGGGGTTGTTACCGGCCACCACACCAGGCCGCAACACAACATGGACAACGCCATGACGGGGCCTACCAACCACCGCCGTCGGAACGGGACTTTCCAGAGCGTGAGGATCGCGAACAGCAGGATCGCGGCACCCACTGCCCACCACAGCCAACGTACATCGGACCAGCGAAGACCCGCCGACAGCAGGCCCAGCGCGAACGGACAGGTGATGCGCATCATCGGCGCACGCACCACACCGCTCCAGAGCCGCTCCCTTCGTTCCATCGGCAGCAGATAGCCTCCCATGACCAGGCGGGAGCACACCTCATCGTAGGACGTTGAGGCCCCAAGATAGCCGTCGCGTTTACTTTCGCAAAGATCCCCGCGATCAATGGAAAACCAACCGTCCCGTTCCAAACGCCTTTGGGGCCGTGTGGCCTATGTGCTCTTCCTCACGGTGTTCACCCTGGGTTGTGTGGAGATCGGCGCGCGCTATTACTTGGGCCACGTGCTTCAGAAGGCGAGCGACAACAAGTTCCGCTTCAACCATTACCGCGTCTATGAGCATGTGCCCGGTTTTCGCGAAGGCGATGGGAAGGAGGACTGGATCGTGATCAACGCCAATGGCTTCCGCCGTCGCCAGGATGTTCCTCTCAAGAAACCAGCAGGCACGAAGCGGATCTTCTTCCTGGGCGGTTCAGCCGCGCATGGCATCAGCAGTGCTTCCCCCTACCCCATTGTGCACGTCCGCATGGACGAGACGGTGGATGCACACTTGGAAAATGTTTTGAAGACCGCGGTTCCCGGGCAACGCGTGGAGGTGATCAACGCGGCCGTTACGGGCTATCATGTGTTCCAACACACGGAATACCTTATGTCCGAACTGCTGGCGTACGACCCGGACATGGTGATCTTCTTCGACGGTGCGAACGATCACTACATCAACAACCCGGACTTCCAGTACATGACGGATTTCCGCTACCAGTTCTGGAAGCCTTTGCTGCAACAACCGTCGCTGCGGAGCATCTGGTTCCAGTTCGCCTTCTGGATGTCCAAGTACAGCGGTGCCTTCCGCGGCTATGTGGCCTGGAGCATGAACCGCGATGCGCTGAAGGAGACCTTGCGCACGGACCTGCTCCGCTATGCGGATGGCTCGCCCGAGTCCATCGCAGCGCATAAGCTCGTCGCCCGCGACCAATTCCTCCGGGCCATTGAAACGAACCTCTTCCTATTGCAAAGGGACAGCGTGAAGGCTGTGCTCTGCCTCCAGCCAATGCTGGTGCTGCGCGATACCAACCTGCTCTCCCGCGCGGAGAAGGCCTTTCTGCACAAGGATGTGAACGTGCAGGTGCTTTACCCCATCGTGCTGGATGAACTCCGCGCGGTGGCCAAAAAATGGAACGTGCCGCTGGTGGATATGAACCCGACGTTCAACGATCCCGCCTTCAAGGGCCAGCAGTTGTTGATCGACTATTGCCACCTGAACAGCGCGGGCGGAGCGGTGTGCGCGAAGATGCTCGGTCCCGTTGTGCAGGAGGAACTCCAAAGACCTTTGATACCTGCCACAGCGGATACCGCGCGGGTCACTGCACTTGCAGCACCAGGCACTTGAGGTAGAGCGTCTCAGGGATGTTCCACTGCACCGGATGGTCCGGTGGCTGCGTGCCGAAATAGATCTCGCGCAATGGCCGGAAGGCATCGCGGGCAGCATCGGCCACCATGGCGCGGAACAGATCCGGCGTGAGGTGCTGGCTGCATGAACAGGTAACGAGGAACCCGCCGGGCGAGAGACACTTCATAGCGCGGAGGTTGATCTCCTTATACCCACGCGTGGCACTGTCCAAGGTCCCCGGCTTTTGGCGAACGCCGGTGGATCCAACACGATCACATCCCATTTCTGCGCTGTCTTGCTGGCCTCGGTGAGGAAGTCGAAAACGTTCGCGGCGCGGAAGGTGCAGCGGTCTTGCAAGTCGTTCATTTCAGCATTGGCAGTGGCCAGGCGCACCGCTTCCGCGCTGATATCCAATCCCAACACTTCCTTGGCCCCATAGTGCGCGGCGTGCAGGGCGAAGCCGCCCGTGTGGGTGAAGCAATCCAGCACCCGCGCGCCCTTCACCACCGGTGCGATGGCCGCACGGTTAAGGCGCTGATCCAGGAAGTGGCCCGTCTTCTGGCCGTTCGCGATATCCACGCACCACTTCAGACCGTTCTCTTCGATCACCAGATCGGTGACGAAGGGATCCCCCATCGGCCCCTTCACCTGCTGGAGACCTTCCTTCTCGCGGATGGGCACATCATTGCGTTCGTAGATGTTGCGCACGCCGGTCACGTCCCGCAGCGCTTGGGCGATCTCCGCTTTCCAGCGGTCCATGCCGAGCGACAGTGTTTGGAGCACGATCACATCCTCGAACTTATCCGCCACCACCGCAGGAAGTCCGTCGGCCTCTCCGAATAGCACCCGGCAGGTGCGTGTGTCCACCATGCGCTGGCGGTAGGCCCAAGCGGCCGCGATGCGCCGGTGAAGGAAAGCCGCATCAATGCGCTCGTCCAGGTCCTTGGTGAGCATGCGCACCCGGATCTTGCTCGCCGGGTTGATGTAGCCCTGACCCAAGGGGCCACGCTTCGCATCGAATACCTGTACTATGCCTCCCGGCTCCACGGAACCTTCCTGACGAAGCACCTGGTTGTCGTAAACCCACGGATGCCCCTGGCGGATGCGGTCCCGGGTGTCGTTGATGATCAGTCGGGTGCGTGTGGACATCGGTTCAGCGGAGCGCGCGAAGGTATCCTTCGCCCTGCGGCGGCTCTTCAATCCCGGAAGAACTCCAGTGAACTAAGATCCACAAGATGCACCTCGCGGTAGTACTGGTGTAGGATGTCCACGAACGGAATGCCGCGCCGCGCCATTTCCATGGCCCCTTCCTGACAGAGCCCGACGCCATGACCGAAGCCGCGCCCGCGCAGGACCACCGAATCGCCTACGGTGCTGAGGCTGAAGAAGGTGCTGCGCAACTTCCAATCATCGCGCACCTGCTTCAATGAGATGAGCGGCCGGTTCGAATTGAGATAGAGCCCCCGGCACCCGGGTTCGAAGGCAAGAAGTTCGCGTCGAACCGCGATGTCGTCGATACGCACACCATAGGTCCGTTTCAGGTAGTTCAGCCAATCGGAGGTGCTGATGGTGCGGCTCCAGGTGGCATGAGGTTGGGCCAAACAGAACGTGTCGCGGGTGGCGCACAAGTAGGGTTCGGACTTGCTCCAAAGATCCTCCGCGTTCATCGTCTCGCCGCCGCAGTTGCTGTGGAAGGTGGCATGGATCAAACGGATATCCGCATCCACTGCGACCATGCCGCGCGTTGCTCGGGCCGCTTCCAGGATAGGCGGGTGCGTGGCGCGCCCCTTGAACACCTGGCAATGCACCTGATCGCACAGCTCGAAGCCTTCAGGGGCATGCTTGCGGGCATTGGCCAGCGCGTAGGAACGGCATATCACCGCCTGGAGCTTGTAGTACTCCAGCGCTTGTTCGTTGCCTGCCTCGCTTTGAACCACGCCCGCCACGTAGTCGTCCAAACGCTCTTCCACCACAAAGCGTAATTCCTTCCCCAGGCGCCTTATGTCGAGCGATCCTCCATAGATGCGCTCGGCAAGCTTGGGCACCAGCGCCCTCAGGCGAACGCCACTGTCCAGTTGTTTGGCGCGCAGTGTGAAGCGCTCCTTCGCGCTGTAAGAGGCCGCGAGCGTGCGCCCGACCAACTTATCTCCGAGCACTTCAACCCGGAACCCATCGTTGGGCGCGAGTTCTCCGATGATGCGATCATCGGCCAACAAAACGAGGCCGCCTTTGATCCCCATCACGGTCGCCGCGCTCACCGAAGTGCCGTTCAGCACGGAGATCTGCACTTCTTGGAACTGCCCGTGCAGTGCGGTGCAGAGAAGCAAGGTCAGCAGCGGGAAGGAGCGCACGGCCGCGAGTGTACCGGCGGGCACAAGCAGCCTTAGGCCGTTGGTGGCAGAATTTTCCACAGGGATCGGGCCGCTTTCTCCGAAGCACCGGGGCCACCCAGGCGGGCGCGCAGATCGTACAGGTCACGCACCATCCGCTCGCGGTAGGGCGCATCGTGCAGCAACCGATCGAGTTCGGCGCGGAGCTTCTCCGCAGTGAGGTCCTCCTGGATCATCTCGCGCACCACCTCGCGCTCCATGATCAAGTTCACAAGCGAAATGAACGGCACGTTCACAAGGCGCTTCGCCAACCACACGTTGAGCGCGCCCCCGCTGTAGCATACCGCTTCCGGCACGCCGAAGAGGGCGGTCTCCAACGTGGCCGTGCCGCTGGTGACCAATGCGGCTTTGGCCATGCGCAACACATCGTAGGTGCGGTCGCGCACCATCACAACATCTTGGCCGCCGATCAGTTCGCGGTACGCTTCATCCGGCAAGGATGGCGCTGCGGCCACCACGCGCTGATGATCGTTGAATGAGGCGCTCGCTCGCAACATCACGGGCAACATGCGGCTCACCTCCTGCAAGCGGCTGCCTGGCAGTAGCGCGATCACCGGCGCGGTGCTTCCTCCAGGAAGCGGGCGCAGGGGACTTCTGCCCTCTTCTTCGATCGCATCCAACAAGGGATGGCCTACGAACTCGACCTCCATTCCGCGTTCCGCGTACCAGGCTTTCTCGAAGGGAAGTATGACGGCCAGGTGGTCCACATCGCGCTTGATCTGCCTGGCGCGACCCGCCTTCCAAGCCCATACCTGCGGACTGATGTAGTAGAACACGGGGATCCCTGCCCGCTTGGCGAATTCCGCGATGCGCAAGTTGAAGCCGGGGTAGTCCACGAGCACGATCACATCAGGTGCGAAGGCAGTGATATCCTCTTTGCAGAAAGTGATGTTCCGCAGGATGGTGCGCAAATTCATCACGACTTCAGCGAAGCCCATGAAGGCGAGTTCGCGGATGTGCTTCACTACGTCCACGCCAGCCGCTGCCATTCGATCGCCGCCCCAACCGCGCAGATGCACTTCCGGATGCGCACGCCGCAGGGCCTTCACCAAATTGCTCGCGTGCAGATCACCACTGGCCTCACCGGCGATGATGTACACGCGCTTCCCGGTCGCCGCGCTCATAGCCACAACGCAACGATGATCGCTCCATGGATGAACAGCGCCATCACCACGCCACGCATCGCCTCGAAGCGGCCCACATGATCGAACCAGAAGAAGAGCGGAATGTCGGCCAGGAGCGAAAGGCTCATGATCGGCGCCTGGTAGCGACGCGTGCCGAGGAAGAGGTCCTGGACGAAGTAGCCCAGATCGTGGTGTGGGCGGATGATGAAAACGTAAATGAGGCCGTAGATCAAGAAGCCGAGCAAGGGTGCCAACAAACCCGCGACCACGCCGAGCGTGCGATCATTCCAGCGCATGGTCCCAAGTGTTCAAGGGGGCGATGGCATGGTGCGCCGTCATGTCGAACTGGACGGGAACAATGCTCACATAGCCATGGTCCACCGCCCATACATCGGTATCCTCGCCCTGCTCCTGGCTTTTGAACTCGCCCTTCAGCCAGTAGTACTCGCGCTTTCCGGGATCGAGGCGCGTTTCGAACTCATCCTCCCAGTTGGCCTTTGCCTGGCGGCACACGCGGATGCCTTTCAGCGGCCCGCCCTTGGTGCGGGGCACGTTCACGTTCAAGCAACTGCCTGCGGTCATCCCATGCTTCAACGTGTTCGCCACCACGCTTCGTACGACAGGCCGCACCGGGCTGAAGTCGGCTTCCAGGGCATGATCCATCAGGCTGAAGCCGATACTGGGGATACCCTCCATCGCACCTTCCACCGCTGCGCTCATGGTGCCGCTGTAGAGCACGTTGATGCTGATGTTGGCCCCGTGGTTTATGCCGCTCACCAATAGATCCGGACGCGAACCCTTCAGCAACTTGTACACCGCGAGCTTCACACAATCCACCGGTGTGCCGCTGCAACTCCAAGCCTCCACGCCTTCCATAAGGTCCACCTTCGCCAGCCGCAGAAAACTGTGGATGGTGATCGCATGCCCCATCGCGCTCTGCGGCTTGTCCGGTGCCACCACCAGCACCCGACCAAAGGACTTCATCTCCTCCACCAGTGTAAGGATGCCCGGCGCGAAGATGCCGTCGTCGTTGGTGACCAGGATCAGCGGGGACTTCTTCATCAGGGCCGCAAATCTATCCCAGGTGGGAATGATGAATGAAGAATGAAATATGAAGAACCGAAGAATGGTGAGCGATCTTCGTTTCATGAAGATCTCCATCCACCCCCCCAACGCCGCGAAACCTCTGGCCCCCTATACCCCGGCCATCGAAGCGGGCGGCTTCGTGTTCCTGAGCGGCCAGATCGCGCTGGACGAGAAGGGCGAGTTGCACATGGGGAACATCGCCACCGAAACGCGGCGGGTGATGGACAACATCGGCATCCTCTTAAAAGCGGCCGGGCTCGATTACGAGCACTTGGTGAAGGTGACCATCTTTCTAAGCGACATGAGCCTCTATGCCGCGGTGAACGAGGTATACGGCGACTACTTCGAAGATACGCCGCCGGCGCGCGAGGCCATTGCGGTGAAAGGGCTGCCGCGTGGCGCGAACGTCGAGATCAGTGGGATCGCGCGACGGAGCGGGGTCGTGGTTTGACGTGAGCGAAAGTCATTTCAGGGGAGTAACTCCTGCGCAGGATCCACCGACGTCCGCCAATGGGTGAAACCGCCCTTCAGATCCACCACCCTGCGAAAACCCATTCTCTTCATGCGCCGCGCGGCCAGCGGGCTCCGATGGCATGTCTGGCAGTAGATAAAGACCAGTGTATCGCGTTCGAGCGTTTGAACCGAACGTCCGAAACGAAAAGACAGGTAACTGTGGTTCAAGGCACCTGGAAGGTGCCCCTTGGCGAACTCCCCACTTGTTCGCACATCGATGAGCAGATGGTCCGCACTATCGGCCAGCAGTCGTGCGTAGTTCGCAGGTTCCAGCCTTTCATACGTAAAACCTTCTCTACTACGAACGCTGAAACATCCGCAAAGAAGCGCGCAGACGAACGCCAAGGCCCACCACCCGCAGAGTCCTGATCGCAGCCTTTCCATCCGGCGTAAGATCGCGACGACCTTCGAAGTACATCGTATGAAGCACCATGCCCTTGTCACCCCATCCTCTTCCGCTGCGTCCCATAAAGCGCCACAAGCGCCAGGGCCATCATGGGCCCGAAGAAGCCGAGGTACTTGAGGGGAAGCACGATGTGGGGCAGGAAGATGCCAACCACTTGTGCACCAGCATAGATGTTGAAGCCGCTGCGCTTGCCCTGCCACATGCCGATGACACCGATGAAGCGGGAAACGGTGCGCACGAGAAATAAGAACATGAGCACCGCCCCGCTGTGGTAGAGCATGGTGCCGATCTCCTCCAACTGCACTTCGGCCCCTTCGCCCATCATGCTCTTGAACTGATCGGCCTGGGCGGTGAGCATGCTGATAAACTCTTCTTCCGGCACGGAGCGAATGCCCAGCATCGCCATGGCGCCCAAACCATAGAGCAATAGAAAGAAGCCGCAGTTGATGAAGCTGAGGATCCCCAAGCCAGAGACCATGTCAGGTCGTTGGGTGGAACCGGTTTCATCCGCGAGAAAGTGGTTGGCCATGATGCTGGTTAGGTGAAGCGTCGAAGATAGGCGTGGTGGTGAGGGGCGGGAGGGTCCTCTGCGAGGGACCCTTCGGGGACGGCTGGGATCGGCGCGGTTGCCTCCAACGGACGAGCGGCAACCCGAAGCGCCAACTACCTTCGCGGCCTCAAAACGCAGGACCGATGAGTTATGATGTGATCGTTCTCGGCAGCGGCCCCGGTGGTTATGTAGCCGCCATCCGTGCCAGCCAACTCGGCCTGAAAACGGCCATCGTCGAAAAGGAGTCCCTCGGCGGCATCTGCCTCAACTGGGGCTGCATCCCCACCAAAGCGCTGATCAAGAGCGCACAGGTGTTCGAGTACATCAACCACGCGAAGGACTACGGCATCACCGTGGGCGCACCAACGGCCGATTTCCCGGGTATCGTCGCCCGCAGCCGTGGCGTGGCCGATGGCATGAGCAAGGGCGTCACCTTCTTGATGAAGAAGAATAAGATCGACGTGATCATGGGCAACGGCAAGTTGCTGCCCGGCAAGAAGGTGGATGTGACCGATGTGGACGGCAAGAAGCAGACGCTGGAAGCCAAGCACATCATCATCGCCACCGGCGCACGCAGCCGTGCATTGCCCAACCTGCCACAGGACGGCAAGAAGATCATCGGTTACCGCGAGGCCATGAGCCTGCCGACGCAACCCGCCAGCATGGTGGTAGTTGGTAGCGGCGCCATCGGCAGCGAGTTCGCGTATTTCTACAACGCCATCGGTACCAAAGTGACCTTGGTGGAGTTCATGCCGAACGTAGTTCCGGTGGAAGACGAAGAGGTGAGCAAGCAGCTGGAGAAGAGCTTCAAGAAGCAAGGCATCGACGTGATGGTTTCTTCCGAAGTGACCAGTGTGGACACCAAAGGCAAAGGCTGCGTTGTGACGATCAAGAACGCCGCTGGCGAGAAGAAGGTGGAGTGCGACATCGTGCTGAGCGCCGTGGGTATCGCCACCAACATCGAAGGCATCGGCCTGGAGGAAGTGGGCATCGTGACCGACAAAGGCAAGGTGAAGGTGAACGAGTTCTACGCCACCAACATCCCCGGTTACTACGCGATCGGCGACATCGTTCCCGGTCCCGCATTGGCGCACTTGGCCAGCGCGGAAGGCATCACTTGCGTGGAGGCCATCGCCGGCAAGAACCCGCATCCGATCGACTACGGCAACATTCCCGGCTGCACTTACTGCAACCCCGAAGTGGCCAGCGTGGGCATTACCGAGAAGGCGGCGAAAGAGAAAGGCCTCGAGATCAAGATCGGGAAGTTCCCTTTCAGTGCGAGCGGAAAGGCGGCAGGTGCGGGCGCGAAGGACGGTTTCGTGAAACTGATCTTCGATGCGAAGTACGGCGAGCTGCTCGGCGCGCACATGATCGGATACAACGTTACCGAGCTGATCGCCGAATGCGTGAGCATCCGCAAGCTGGAGACCACCGGCCACGAGATCCTCAAAACCGTACACCCGCACCCCACGATGAGCGAGGCCATCATGGAAGCGGCGGCGGCGGCCTATGGCGAGGTCATTCATTTGTAAAGGCTGAAGGGCAAAGGCCGAAGGTGAAAGACATAAGCCTGAATTGCGCGTTCATCAGGCTTTATCCTTCCTCCTTTTGCCTTTAGCCATTGTCCTTGCACTCGTGGTCTTGCCTCGTCGACCTTTATCCCCATGTGCGGCATAGCTGGCAGCTACCAGATCGACACCACGCGCCCCGAGACCGGCGCGCGGATCGATGATGCGTTGATGTGCATCGCGCACCGCGGCCCGGATGATTCTGGGGTCCATCGCCAAGGGCCCGCTGTTCTGGGGCACCGCCGCTTGAGCATCATCGATACCAGTCCCGCCGGCCACCAACCTTTCACTGATAATGGCGGGCGCTACACCATCGTCTTCAACGGCGAGGCCTTCAACTACCGGTCGTTGCGCGCGGAACTGGAGGCGCAAGGACATACGTTCCGCAGCCATTCGGATACGGAGGTGGCGCTTCGCCTCTTCATCCTGAAAGGACCTGCTTTCCTGCACGACCTCAACGGCTTCTTCGCGTTGGCCATCCACGACGCGGAGAACGACAGCCTGTTCGTCGCTCGTGATCGCTTCGGTGTGAAACCGTTGCTCTGGAGCACTAGCGATGGCCGCTTCCTTTTCGCGAGCGAGTTGCGCGCTTTGCTTGCCCTCGGTGCCGAGCGTACCCCCGATCGGCTTTCGGCGAAGCAGTACTTCACCTACCACTACATACCAGCCCCCCAGTCCTTCTTCACCGGAACGCGGAAGTTACTGCCCGGACATTCGCTGACGGTCGATGCACAGGGCGTGAAGGAAGAGCGGTGGTACGATGTGGTGGAGGCGAGCAAGCGGGTGAAGGCCTCCAGCGATCCGAAGAAGACGCTCTTCGAACTTCTGGACGATGCCGTTCGCTTGCGCCTTATCGCCGATGTGCCTGTAGGCACTTTCTTGAGCGGGGGTGTGGACAGCAGCATCGTGAGCGCCTTGGCCGCGCGGCACCACAAGCACCTGCATACGTTCAGCATCGGTTATGCGGATGATCCGTTCTTCGATGAATCGCAGTACGCGGAGGAAGTAGCGCGCCACATCAAGAGCGAGCACAGCACCTTCAAGCTAACGCGGGAGGAACTCGCCGAGAACTACCCTCGATTGCTCGCCGCGACCGACGAACCCTTCGCGGACAGTTCGGCTCTTCCCTCGTTCATTCTGTGCGAGCGCACACGGAAGCAGGTTACCGTGGCAGTGAGCGGTGATGGTGCGGACGAGGTCTTCGGGGGCTACCGGAAACACCAGGCGGAACTGCGTTGGCGCTCGCCCGGGGCCACGGAACAGGTCGTTCGTGCCCTCGCACCGCTTTGGCGCATGCTGCCCCGTTCGCGCAATGGGGCCTGGCAAAACCGCTTCCGTCAGTTCGATCGCTTCGCACGGCTTGCTCGCACCACCGGGGAGGATCGCTTCCTCGAACTCGCCGGGTTCGCGGAGACCAGCACCGCAGCGGATCTTATGATCGAAAAATTCGGCGCCAACGCCTTGGATGCCCGCAACCAGGGTTTCACCGATGCATTGCGCCGGATGCCCGGTATGAACGGCGTTCTGCTCGCCGATGTGCTTTCCACACTGCCCAACGATATGCTGCACAAGGTGGACCTCACCAGCATGGCCCACGCCCTCGAGGTGCGCACGCCCTTCCTGGACCGTCGCGTCGTGGAATTCGCCTTCAGCTTGCCCGCGGAAGCCAAACTGCGCAAAGGCTCGGGCAAGCACATTCTGCGCGAGACGTTCGGGCATTTGCTACCCACCACGGTGATGACCCGCAGCAAAAAGGGCTTCGAAGTGCCCTTGCTCGAGCTGCTCCGCGGACCGCTGACGCCCTTCGTGGACGGGCTCTTCCGGAAAGACCTGATCGGCGAGGCCGGCTTGGATGTGGCCGCCGCGCAGGCGGTTCTCAGGCAGATGCGATCGGCATCGCCCGGCTCATCACAGGCAACCGTGCATGCATTGCTCGTCTACCTATCGTGGTGGAAAAACCAGGTGGAACCCTTCTCGGGGAAGCCTGGCCAGCGGGGGTAACTTCGCACCGGCTCCGGCCACATCGCCAAAATGCCCAAGGTCCTCCGAATCATCAACCGTTTCAACCTGGGCGGACCCACGCACAACGCGGCCTACCTCACCCGGTACCTTCCCAAGGAATACGAGACCCTGCTTGTAGGAGGCATGTGGGATGCATCCGAGGAAGGGTCCAAACATATTCTCGACGCGATCGGTGTGGAGCCGTTGATCCTCCCCGAACTCCAACGCGAGGTGGCCCCCTGGCGGGACCGCGTTGCCTACGCCCGGATCAAGCAACTGATCAAGGATTTCCGGCCGGATATCGTGCATACCCACGCGAGCAAGGCCGGCGCCATTGGGCGCATGGCCGCTGCTGAAATGGGGGTGAAAGTGGTGGTACACACCTTCCACGGCCATGTGTTCCACAGCTACTTCGGGGCACTGCGCACCCAGGTCTACAAGAACATCGAACGCTTCCTGGCCCGCCGATCGGATCGGATCGTAGCCATAAGCGACAAGCAGAAACATGAGTTGGTGGACGAGCACCGCATCTGCAAAGCGGAAAAGGTGAGCGTGATCCCGCTGGGCTTCGATCTTACCAAATTCCGCACGGATATGGCGACCAAACGCCAGTTGTTCCGCCGGGTCTATGGTGTGGCGGACGACGAGGTGGCGATCGGTATCGTGGGCCGGCTGGTCCCCATCAAGGACCACGACATGTTCCTGGAAACCCTTCGGGATGTGGAACAAAAGACCCAGCGCCGCATCCGGGCCTTCATCGTAGGTGACGGTGAGGAACGCGAACGCCTGGAGCAGCGAGCCCGTGAGTTGGGGTTGGGCCAGGTGGCCGGCCCGTACTTCAACGGACAAGGTTTCGGCCATGGCGTGAACGGTAAACCCATGGTCGAACGCGCCGCGCTCACGTTCTGTAGCTGGATCAAGGAGGTGGACATCGTGAACGCAGGCCTGGATATCGCCGTGTTGACCAGCCGCAACGAGGGTACGCCGGTGAGCTTGATCGAGGCCCAGGCTTCCGACCGCCCCATTGTTGCGACCAATGTAGGGGGGATCGAGAACGTGGTGGTCCCCGGCCGCACAGCGCTGCTGAGCCCTTCGGGCGACATACCAGCCTTCGCGGCCAACCTGCTCCGATTGGTGGAGGATGAAGGCTTGCGCCAACGGATGGGTGCGCAAGGGTGGGACCATGTGCGCGAGCGCTACCACTTCACCCGTTTGGTGAACGATACGGCAAGTCTCTATGGTTCGCTTCTGAACTGAGCGGACCCGCTGGAAAGAATACTTTTGCGCGATGCGGATGGGAATGGTGAGGATCGCGCTCGGGACGCTAATGACCGCTGTCCTGCTCGGCGGCTGCACCATCAATCGGGACATCATGTTCAGGACCCCGATCGGGTACGCCTTCGATACGATCCCGGACACGATGGAGGTGCCCTTTAAGATCCAGCCCAACGACTACGTCCAGTTCAGGCTCTTCGCCAACGACGGCTTCAAGATGATCGACATGGTCTCTTCGGGCGCTGGCGGCCGTGACAATGCGATGAACCTGAACCGGATCAACTTCAACTACCTGGTGGAGGCCGATGGCCAGATCAAACTGCCCTTGCTGGGCCGTGTCACGTTGGGAGGCATGACCCCCCGCCAAGCGGAGATGTACATGGAGGAGCGCTATACCGAATTCTACAACCGTCCGTTCGTACAACTCCAGATCACGAACCGGCGTGTGGTGGTGTTCCCTGGCGGTGGCGGCGATGCGCAGATCATTCCGTTGGAGAACAACAATACCACGCTCCTGGAGGTATTGGCGCTGGCACGGGGGGTGGCCCCTAGGGGCAATGCCCACAAGGTGAAACTGTTCCGGAAAGGCCCGGCAGGCCAGCGTCTGGTCTATGAATTCGACATGAGCGACATCGATGGCCTCAGGTACGCCGACCTGGTGATGCTCGCCGATGACATCCTCTATATCGAACCCAACCCCGAGCTTGTGCGGGAACTCTTACAGGACCTGACCCCGGTGATCACCCTGCTCACCAGCATCGTGCTCGTCATCGGTGTGGTCCGGGGTTTCCAATAGGCGGATGCCATGCTGAGCGAGGATATCAGCCAGCGGAACCTCAACCTGGAGAGCTACCGCGAGCGCATCACGAACTTCAGCAACGAGTTCGACCTCGGGCTGTTCCTCTACATCTTCAAGCGGTCCGTGGTGTGGATATCGCTCTGCATGGTGCTCTCCGGCGCCGCAGCCTACATCTACCTGCGCTATACGGCCCCCACCTATGAGAGCAGCGCGGTGCTGCAGATCCGCGATAGCAACAACGCCAAGAAGGTGCTTGAAGTGGGCGAATTCATGGAGGACAACAACCTGCTCGCTGATGTGGAATTGCTGCGGTCGAAGTACTTCATCGCACAGGTGGTGGAGAACCTGCCGCTGGAGGTGAGCTATTTCTACAAAGGCCAGATCCTTACCAACGAGTTGTACACGGGAAGTTTCTTCCGAGTGGAGAACGTGGAAGTGCTGGACCCCGATGTACGCGACGTGCCCATCTTCGTCGAGTTCAGTGTCCCGGGCAAGGTGACCATCTCCTACAGCGCGGGAGTTCAGCCGATCACGCACACCTTCGCCCTCGGCGACCGGATCACCACAGCGCACTTCCGGTGCACCATCTGGCTGGACGAGCTGCGCGCCAGTGCGGAGATCGAACCCGAGGCCTCCGTCTACTTCCGGTTCAACAACCAGAACACGTTGGTGAACCAGTACGCGCGCCAGGTCAACGTCAATATCCTGGACCAGAACGCGAGCACCATCTTCCTGCGCTGCAAGGACAACAACGCGGTACTCGCCCACGACATGGTGGAGGCCATGGCCAGCACCTACATCGAGTACGATGTCGAGCGCAAGCGGGAAAGCGCGGAGAGCATCCTGCGTTTCGTGGAATCGCAGAAGGACACCGTGTTCGACAAGCTGCGCGATTCGGAGTACCGCCTCTCCGCCTTCAAAATGGAGAACAAGGTGGCCGATATGGAGCAGTTGACACCGATCTTCATGGCGCGCTCGCGGGAATACGAGGACAAGCTCCTGGGGCTGCAGGTGGAGCAGGATCTCCTCGCGGCCATAAAGCAGGCCACCGACAAAAAGGACGGGACCGAGGTGTACAACCTTCTGCCTCTGTTGGTGGGCACCACTTACGAACGCACCTTGTCCACCATGATCGAGGCGCTCCAGAAATTGCTCTTGGAGCGCGATGAGATGCTGGTGGAAGCGACCGCTACGCACCAGGCCGTGCTCGGAATGGAGCAGCGGATCGCGGTACAGAAAGACTTGATCCTGCGGAGCATCGACCGCTTGATGGAACGGTACCAGGGACAACGCGAAGAGTTCGAGCAGATCATCGCTGAATACGAAACGAAGGCGACGGGCATCCCCGAAAAGGAACTCCAGTATTCGCGCATCCAACGCCTCTTCCAGATCAACGAGAAGTACTACACCCTACTGCTCGAAAAGGATATCGAATACCGCATCAGTCGCGCGGGGTTGGTGGCCGAGAACAAAGTACTGGAGAGGGCCACCTTGAGCAACGTACCCATCGCTCCGGAGAACCAGACGGTATACATCTCCTACCTCCTGACCGGCTTCATACTCAGTTTCCTCATCGTGCTCGTGCGCTACATCCTGCACGATGACATCACCTCCTTGAACGATATCGCCAAGACCACCAACGCCTCCATCGGCATCCTAGGCATGATCCCCAAATACAAGAAGGAGATCCCGATCAGCCAGCTCCTGGTGGACAAGAACCCCAAGAGCCTCATCGCAGAAAGTTTCCGGACCGTGCGCACGAACCTCCAGTTCGTGGACAATAGCCCGGGGCCGAAGATCATCGCTATCACCAGCACGATCAGCGGAGAAGGCAAAACCTTCGTAGCGATCAACCTGGCCGGGATCATCGCGTTCAGCGGCAAACGTGTCATCGTACTCGACCTCGACATGCGCAAACCAAAGATCCACTTGGGCTTCGGGGTGGAGAACGTGCGCGGCATGAGCACCTTGCTCATCAACAAGGACGAGATCGTCAACTGCATCCAACACAGCACCTTGGAGAACCTGCATTTCATCACCGCGGGTCCGATCCCCCCCAATCCTTCCGAGCTCGTGATCAGCGAGCGCATGAACACAATTATCGAGGAGCTGAAGCTCTCGTACGACATCATTCTCATCGACAATCCGCCTGTGGGCCTGGTTACCGACGGCATCACCATCGTGCAGCGTGCGGACTACCCCATCTACATCTTCCGCGCCGACTACAGTAAGAAACAGTTCATCCACAACGTGGACCGGTTGATCAACGAGAACAAGATCGACCGCATGTCCACCATCCTGAACGGGGTGGACATCGATCGAACAAATACGGCTACAACTACGGCTACGGCTATGGCTACGGCTACGGCTATGGCCAGGGGTATGGTTATGGGTATGGCTACTATGAGGACCGAGCGGACAAGAAAGGGGTTGGCAAGTCCGGTTCCAAAAGCAGAGCCCGGTCTCCAAAGACCGGCCTTTGGGCGAAACTGATGGGCCGACGATGATCACTGTGGAAAGGACCGGGCTGGAAGGCCTGCTGGTATTGAGGAGCCGGATCTTCGCGGATGGTCGCGGCCATTTCATGGAGTCCTTCAACGATAGCGCTTTCCATCAGGCCACCGGTCTCCATGTACGTTTCATCCAAGACAACGAATCGCTCTCGCACAAGGGTGTGGTGCGAGGCCTCCACTACCAGATGCCGCCCCATGGCCAGGCCAAGTTGGTGCGCGTTGTAAGGGGGCGCGTGCTCGACGTATGTGTGGATATCCGTCCTGACAGCCCCACGTATGGGCGGCACTTCCGCCTCCACTTGAGCGAAGGCGATGCCACCATGCTGTACATTCCCATTGGCTTCGCGCACGGCTTCAGCGCCCTGGAGCAGGATACCTTGTTCCACTACAAGTGTTCAGCGTACTACCAGCCTGCGGCGGAGCGCACGCTGCTCTGGAACGATACCGACCTTGCCATTGATTGGGAAGTGCGTGATCCGGTGGTGAGTGACAAGGATCGGGCAGGCGTTCCCCTCATGGCCACCTCCTGGACCGAACGTTGAAGCGCGATGTACACCAGTACCCAGCTCTTTCTGATCTACTCCGGCCTGTTCTTCGCCTCGGTGCTCTTTTCGCTGCTCATCAACTCGTTGTTCATGCGTTTCTCCCGCACCATGGGCTCGCGGAACTGAACGCCGACCTGGTGCGTTGGAGCGCGACGCATAAACCAGCGTTCGGGGGGATCGCTTTCTTCATTGTGTTCCTCGGGGCTTTCGCGATAAACGGGGCACTGTTCCCCAAGCTCAGCGCACCCTGGCAGCCGCAATTGCTCGGTCTCATCGCAGCCACCTCGCTCGGATTCCTCCTTGGCCTCGCGGATGATTCCTACAACACGCGCCCGGTGCTCAAGTTCCTCGCACAGGTGAGTTGTGGTGTACTGCTCATCATCTCTGGCAATGGCATCACCCTGTTCGAGCAAGGATGGGCCAATCATTTGCTCACCATTGTTTGGGTCGTGGGCATCATGAACTCCGTGAACATGCTCGACAACATGGATGGGATCACCGCCTTGGTCTCCATTTTTATCCTGCTCAATGGGCTGCTCTATCATTTGCTTTTGGGCTCCGCGGAGGACGTACACGTGGTTCTTTTGGTAGGGACCATTGCCGCCCTAGGCGGTTTCCTGTTCTACAACTGGAATCCGAGCCGCATGTATATGGGCGACACAGGAAGTCAATTCCTGGGCGCCTACCTCGCCTTCGTCGGGATCGAGTGTTTCTGGAACGGTGCCTCGCCCGCTGGTGCCCAAGAGCCGTGGCGGCAAGCGTGCATGACGCTCGTGGTCTTCCTGCTCCCCATTGCCGATACCACTGCGGTCACCATCAACCGGATCGCAAAAGGCCGGTCTCCCTTCGTGGGAGGACGTGACCACACCACCCATCATTTGAGCTACCTAGGGCTTAGCGATGCGCAAGTGGCCTTGGTGTTCGGTGGTTTCGGCTCGGTTTCCGTCTTCCTTACTTTTGTGGCACTGCGCTTCGTGCCTCTTTGGCAGAACCTTTACAGTGCGCTTTACGTTCTCTACGCCGTTATCATTTTTCTCCTCCTCTATCTCCCCACAAGCGCCCACGCCCCAGCCCTGATGCCGAACCCACCCGTTGACCGACCGACCTGGCAGCCTGTGCTTCGCCTGCTTGGTGCAGGGCTGATGCTCTTCACACTCGCCCTCGTTGCTAACCTGTTCACCTACTCCGTGACGGCGGACAACACCGATCTGGACCATCAGCGGAACTTCAACGACGGTTACAAGATCTTCTCGCTCACCCTGCCCAACAGTATCGACCTGTGCGGCGAGCCTGTGCCATTGGAGAAGCTGGATGTGAGGGAAAGGCTGGACCGCGAGCTCCTCGTGAACACCTATTGGCAGAGCAATTCCATCCTCGCGCACAAACGCGCGGCGCGCTGGTTCCCGTTGATCGAGGGGATATTGCGCCGTGAAGGTGTGCCCGAGGATCTGAAGTACATCGCTTTGATCGAGAGTAATTTGTCCAATGTGGTCAGCCCCATGGGCGCGACCGGCTATTGGCAATTCATGAAGGAAACCGCCCTGGTGCACGGCCTTCAAGTGGACGGCGAAGTGGATGAGCGTTACAACGTGATCAAGAGCACTGAAGCCGCGGCGCACTACCTCAGATCCTCCTATGCGCGTTATGGCTCCTGGGCCATGGCCATGGCATCCTACAACCTGGGCCAGGGAGGGCTGGATAAGCAGGTCGCACGCCAGGGCACGAAGAACTACTATGATCTGTTGCTTCCGGATGAGACCTCCCGGTACGTCTTCCGAGCATTGGCGATGAAAGAGGTGATGGGCGATCCCGGGCGATACGGGTTCCACCTGCGGAAGAAGGATCTCTACGCGCCTTACAGTGTGCGCACAGTGGAACTGGATGCTGCGGTACCCGACCTCGCTGCATGGGCCGCCACGCAGGGAACTTCTTACAAAGTGCTCAAGCTGCTCAATCCGTGGTTGCGTGACAACCGCTTGAGCGATCCGAAGGGCGCGCGCTATCAGGTGCTTCTGCCTGAAGCCGATTTCGATGTCGCGGCCGGTGCCGAAGATTGATACAACGACCGCGGAGGCGAAGGCCTTGGCCACAGGCAGCGACCCTGCCGAGGCCCTGGACGGCGCGTACATCGAGGTGCTCGGTGCGCGGGTGCATAACCTCAAGAACATCGATGTCACCATCCCCCGCGACAAGTTGGTTGTGATCACGGGACTGAGCGGCAGTGGAAAGAGCAGCCTGGCGTTCGATACGCTGCACGCCGAGGGACAGCGCCGCTACATCGAGACCTTCAACGCTTACGCGCGCCAGTTCCTGGGTGGCATTGAGCGACCCGATGTGGACATGATCAGCGGCCTCAGCCCCGTGATCGCGATCGAACAGAAGACGATCAGCCGCAACCCGCGCAGCACCGTAGGGACCATTACCGAGATCTACGACCTGCTCCGCCTGCTCTATGCGCGCGGCGGATGCCTATTCCTACGTCACCGGGGAACGCATGGTGCGGTACAGCGATCAACAGATAGTGGACCGCTTGTTCAATGAACACGCCGATCAGGAGATCATCGTCCTCGCCCCGATCATACGCGGCCGCAAGGGGCACTACAAGGAACTCTTCGAGCAGTTCCTCCGCCAGGGATTCCTTCGCGCACGGGTGGACGGCAAGGTGATCGAACTCACTTCCCGACCCCGCCTCGACCGGTACAAAGTGCATGATATCGAGGTGGTGATCGACAGACTGAAGGTGACCACGGCGAACCGCAAACGACTGGTCAGTGCCTGCGACCTCGCCTTGAAGTATGGCAAGGGCAACTTGATGGCCCTCCCGGTGAACGGCACGGAACCCCGCTACCTGAGCCGCCATCTGATGTGCCCTACCAGTGGCATCGCGTATGAGGAACCCGAGCCGAACCTCTTCAGCTTCAACAGCCCTTATGGTGCTTGCCCGCGCTGCAGCGGACTGGGCCAAGTGACCGAAGTAGCCATCGACAAGATCGTTCCCGATCGGAGCAAAAGCATCCGCAAGAACGCGATCCTCCCGCTGGGCACCTACAAAGGATCCTGGGTGTTCCGCCAGATCGAGGCGGTGCTCAGTGGTTTCGGTCACGACTTGGACACCCCCGTGGAAGCGATGGACGAAGAGGTGTTGGCCGCCGTGCTGAACGGTATGGACGAACCCCTGCGCGTGAGCAGCCAGGCCGGGCTGAGCGATCGCACGATCCAGTTCGAGGGCATCATCCCCTTCATCTTGCAACAAGCGGAGGAGGGTGGGAAAGCGGTGCAGAAATGGGCCGAGCGTTTCACGCACATGGTACAATGTCCCGAGTGCAAAGGCAGTCGGCTCAAAAAGGTCGCGCTCTTCTTCCGCATCGACGGCCGCAACATCACCGAATTGGCCACCATGGCGCTGGACGAACTGCATGCGCAAATGAGCGGGTTGAGCGAGCGCCTGGAAGGACGCCAAGCCTTGATCGCGAACGAGGTGGTGAAGGAGATCACCGCACGCACGCGGTTCATGCTGGATGTGGGGCTGGAATACCTTACCCTCGACCGCAGTGCGCGCACCTTGAGCGGCGGCGAGGCCCAGCGCATCCGTTTGGCCACACAGATCGGAAGCCAGCTCACCGGTGTCCTTTACATTCTTGATGAACCGAGCATAGGGCTTCACCAACGCGACGACCATCGCTTGATCAACAGCCTGCGCCGGTTGCGTGATGGTGGCAACAGTGTGATCGTGGTGGAGCATGACAAAGAAATGATGCTCCATGCCGACCATATTCTGGACATAGGTCCCGGTGCCGGTGAACACGGTGGGCGATTGGTGGCCGAAGGGACACCGGACCAATTGCGCGCAAGCGATTCCTTGACCGGCAAGTACCTGCGCGGAGAACTTTCCATCCCGGTGCCCGCCGAGCGGCGCACAGGCAATGGCCACCGGCTCGTGCTGAAAGGCGCGCGAGGGAACAACCTGCACGACGTGGATGTCGTGTTCCCGCTGGGCACCTTCATATGTGTGACGGGAGTGAGCGGAAGCGGAAAGAGCACCTTGATCGGAGACACCTTGTATCCCATTCTCGCACGCCATTTCCACCGCGCGGATGTTCATGCCTTGCCCTATGCGAAAGTGGAAGGCCTGTCGCACGTGGACAAAGTGATCGAGGTGGATCAGAGCCCCATCGGGCGCACGCCACGCAGCAATCCCGCTACCTATACGGGCATCTTCGACATCATCCGGCAATTGTTCACCCAATTGCCCAGCGCCAAGATCAGAGGCTATAAGGCCGGGCGCTTCTCGTTCAACACACCGGGCGGCCGCTGTGAGACCTGTAAGGGTGCCGGTGTGCGCACCATCGCGATGAACTTCCTACCGGATGTCGATGTCCCTTGCGAAACATGCCGCGGCAAACGCTACGACCGCGAAACCTTGGAGGTCCGCTTCAAAGGCCGCAGCATCGCCGATGTGCTCAACCTGAGCGTAGAGGAGGCCTTGGAGGTCTTCGCGGACCTGCCGCAGATCGCGATCAAATTGCGGACATTGATGGAGGTCGGCCTCGGTTACGTCACGCTCGGCCAAAGCAGTACGACCCTCAGCGGAGGTGAGGCGCAACGCATCAAGCTCTCCGCTGAGTTGAGCCGAAGGGGGACCGGCAGCACCTTCTACATATTGGACGAACCCACCACCGGTCTCCACTTCGAGGACGTACGCCACCTGATCGGTGTATTGGACAGATTGGTGGAACAGGGCAACACCGTGCTGGTGATCGAGCACAACATGGACATCATTAAAGTGGCCGACCATGTGATCGACATGGGTCCCGAGGGCGGCTCTGGCGGTGGGCGTATCGTGGCACGCGGCACACCGGAGGAGATCGTCCGCATGGGAAAAGGACATACCGCAGGCTACCTGGAACACGAACTAGTATGATGGAGAAGAAAAAGGCCAAGGCGGCCTCCGCGCATGATAGGGTGCGCGAGGAAAGCGAACGGCGCATCCGTAAAGCGTTCAAACGCAAAGGATGGAGCGAGGTGAAGGCCAACGACAGTTGGGCGATCTTCAAGATCATGAGCGAGTTCGTGGAAGGCTTCGAGGCCATGCAACGGATCCGGCCTTGTGTGAGCATCTTCGGCAGTGCCCGCACACAGCCCGACCAGCCCGAATACGCCCTTGCGGAACAAGTGGCTTACCTGCTCACCGGCCACGGCTACGGCGTGATCACTGGCGGAGGACCCGGCATCATGGAGGCGGCCAACAAAGGCGCACAACGGGGCGGTGGTACCAGCGTGGGGCTCAATATCGAACTTCCGTTCGAGCAAGCGCCCAATCCCTATATCGACAAAGAGAAGAGCCTCAACTTCGACTACTTCTTCGTTCGTAAAGTGATGTTCATCAAATACTCGCAAGGCTTCATCGTGCTGCCCGGTGGTTTTGGTACGCTCGATGAGCTGTTCGAGGCGGTCACACTCATTCAGACACGGAAGATCGCCCGCTTCCCCATCATCCTCGTAGGCAGCGCCTACTGGAAAGGCATGTTCGAGTGGATCAAACAGACCATGTGCGACAAGCACCGCAACGTGAACGCCACGGACATGGAACTGATCACGCTCGTCGATACCGCACAGCAGGCCGTCGAAGCGATCGACGACTTCTACAGCCGCTACCTGCTGAAGCCGAACTTCTGAGCGCCGCGCCAACAGCGCTGTTCCCGCTCCTTCTCAACACGGTGGTGTTGGTATCGCACGTCTTGCGCGGGAAAGCGCGCGCATGGACCCGGGTAGTTTTGCTCGGGCCCACCGAAGGGCCTCGCGAACCGCTCAAGCACCATGGCCTATCCGCTGCTCGTACTCGTTGATCTGATCGGCGTGTTCCTGATCGAACTGCTCTTCCTCGGGGACCTGCGTGTGGCACAAGACGTTCCCGCCACGGTGCTTCCTGGTAGCGAGACCAAAGTGACGGTGAGCGTGGAAAAGGGCGACCTGAGCGGATTCGCCAAGCTGCAGATCGATCTGCCCGCTGGTTTTACCTGCACCGCGATAGAGACCAAAGGCGCATCCTTCACCTTCAGCGACCAGAAGGCCAAGTTCATTTGGATGTCATTGCCTTCCACACCTTCCTTCAAGGTTTCGTACAACCTTATCGCGGACGCCACGGCCAATGGCCAAATGCCGATCAACGGCCGCTTCAGTTATATCCTGGACAATGAGCGCCGCACCTACGACCTCGCTACCAGCACAGTCACAGTGATGGGCGATCCCGTTGTGGCACAACAAGTACCCGCAGCGCTGCCCGTGGACAATAGCAATGATCTCGTCTCCGCCGCCGGTGCCGCACCCGTGACCACACCGGCCGCGGTACCCATGCCGCTTCCCACCCAAGGGCAGGGCGGAGTGACCGCGGAACGTACGGTCACCTTGGTCTCGGCCAACGAAATACTGGTCGAAGTACTTGTGAAGAAGGGCGAGATTCGAGGCTTTGGCAAGTTGCAAGAGTCCGTTCCACTGGGCTTTACGGCGATCGAGAAAGCCAGTGCCCAGGCGATCTTCACCGCACAGGAAAGGATCGTGAAGTTCGTATGGCTGAACCTGCCCCAAGAAACGGAGATGAAGATCTCGTACAAACTGCGCGCGAACGGTCTACCCGACGGCGATTACACGGTCGCCGGTGAGTTCGGATATCTCGTGAACGATGAGACCCAGCGCATCGCGGTAGGGGCCAGCACGTTCACCATTGGCAATATGGCCTACATGGCCCTGCAACAGATGGAGCAGAACATGCGCCCCACCGATGCTTCGGATGCTGCATTGAACATGAAAGAGAAGCCGGTCGGCACCACGGGCGACGATCCGGTGGCGGACGTATCGCCGAAGAAAGATCCCCCTCCCACGGTCAGTAAGGGCGTGCCGACTCCTGAGACGGGGGTCGCGTACAAAGTTCAGATCAGCGCAGCGCACCGCGAGGTGGGCAAACCGTACTTCGCCCAAAGGCACCGGTTCAACGGCGATCTGAGCATCGAGCGCCACGAAGGCTGGATCAAATACACCACCGGCCGTTTCTCGCAGTACCGTGAGGCACGCGATCAGCGTATCGCCTTCATCGCTGCTGGGCATGATTTTCCCGGCCCGTTCGTTACCGCCTACAACAATGGCGAACGCATCACCGTGCAGGAAGCATTGATGCTCTCCTCCCAGAAATGGGTGCAATAGGGCCGGACGATTATCTTTCCGGGCAATGTCCCTCTCCACCGCTCCGAAGTGTGTCTTGAACTCCACGCTGCGACCCCTGCTCTATGCCGCCGCGCTGCTGTTGTTCACCAGTTCGGAACTGCGGGCAAAAGAAGGAGCGGATACCACGCGGTTCGGCTTCCGGCCCACCTTTGGCGCGGGCATCGGCATGTTCGCCTTTCTCGGGGACATAGGCCATGGCCACAAGAACTACAGTCCGCTGCTCACACGGGTCGGCTATGAGTTCCGGGCCGGTACTCCCCTCACACCCTGGTTGGACGTTGGGCTTTACGCGTTGCACGGCCGCATGGGCGCGAACGAACGCGGCTTGGACCGCAACTTGAACTTCGAATCGCGCGTCACCATCGGCGGCTTCGAGCTGGTCTACAATTTTCATCAATTGCTCCACCCCCAACGGGTGGTGGAACCCTACCTCTCGGTGGGTTTCGAAAGCGTGGAGTTCCTGAGCAAGACCGATCTCTACGACGATGAAGGCCGCACCTACAACTATTGGAGCGACGGAACGATACGGGACATCGCGGAGCATGCGCCGAACGCGGGACAGGCCGTTCAGATCCAGCGTGACTATGGCTACGAGAGCGATATCCGCGAACTCAACCTGGACGGTTTCGGCAAATATCCCGAGCGCACATGGGCGGTGCCTGTGGGGCTCGGAGCGCGCATGCACTTGGGTGCGCATCTCGACCTGCGCTTGGGCGCGACCCTGCACTTCACAGGCACGGACCTGATCGACGGCGTTACGGAGGACAGCCAGGAGGGTCGGCAGGGCAATGCGGCGGCCGATCGCTTCCTCTTCTCCTCCTTCTCCATCAACTACGGTATCAGCACCCGTAAGAAAACGAAGAAAGGGATCGAGGAACCCACCATCTCAACAGAAGAGATGGACATCCTCGCGTTGCAGGACGATGAAGACCAGGACGGCGTAACCGATTGGAACGATCTCTGCCCTGGAACACCGAGCGGAACGCCGGTGAACGCGACCGGATGCCCGCTGGACGGCGATGGAGATGGTGTGTTTGACCATATGGACCTGGAGCTTACCACCGCACCGGGTGCACAAGTCGACGCCAACGGAGTTACCCTCTCAGACGAGGATATGCTGAAGGCTTTCCTCAACTACAAGGATTCGGGCAACGTGAACATCGTGAACTCGCGTGTGGAATCCATGGGTCCACGATCCAGACCGGCGAACGCCGCCAGACGCCGCGCTTATGTGGTGAAGGTGGGCACCCATGTGGAAGGGATCTCAGAAGAACTGATCCAGAAGATCCTCAGCATACCGGATGTGCGCACCATCGAGAAAGGGGATACCACCTTCTATGTGGTGGGCGACTACGAAGCACTGCCCGAAGCCATACGCAGACAGCTCGCCTTGGGCGCCAAAGGCCTTGAGGGGCGCGTGATGGCCGAGGAGAACGGTGAGTTGATCCCCATCGACGACGCCGTGAACGACGCACGTGCGGGTATGAACGGCGCCACACCCAGCACCACACCGGACGGTGCGGTGGTCCGTGTGCAATTGGGCGCCTTCCGCCAAAAGCTTTCCAAGGACATATTCGCTGGTGTGAAGGATCTGGTCGTGATCCAAGGCGATGATGGTCTCACCCGCTACTATACTGGGAGCTTCACCGATGTGAACATCGCTGCGAAGCGCAAGGTGGATATGTTGATGAAGGGTTTCAAAGGGGCCTTCCTCGTCGCGTTCAAGGGTGGTAAACGTGTCTCGCTGCGGGAAGCCGGTGCACGGCTCACCGGGCCGGAGAACTTGAAGAGCATGCCTGTGGGAGGGATCGACAAGAAGCAGATCCGCTACCGCGTGCAAGTGGGCACCTTCGCAGGCAACGTCCCGATGGACGTGATGGACAAGTTCATCGAGATCGGCGATGTGACCCCCATTACCAGCGTGGACGCCGTGCGTTACTACCACGGCTCCTTCGCCACACGCGCAGAAGCTGACAAGGCCAAGGAGGACCTGAAGACCAAAGGGCTGGTGGATGTTTTCACCGTAGGGACCCTCAGCGGCCGGATCATCGCCGCGGACGAAGCGGACAAGATCCTGGCCGAGCCATAGCCTAGGCGCCCCTTCGCACCGCTACCGCAATTCCGGAGCGATGAACCACGTTGCACTTGGCGTCGGCTAACTTCCGGGCCGAACCCGTTCCCTTTCATGTCCTTACGCAACGCTTTGGTGGCATCCGCCCTCGGGCTGATGTCCCTATTCGCAGGATCCTGCGCGCGCAGAACCGCACAACGCCCCGATCCGGCATTCGCGCCCTACATATTGGCGTTCACCGCCGGATACGTCTCCGCGCGCGCGCCCGTTCTGGTCCGCCTCGCCGAAGGCACTGCCTTGAAGGATACCGGCGCGGTGGTGTTGGATGGGTTGTTCGAGCTGGATCCGTCGGTCGAAGGCTCTGTACGCTGGCAAGATGCGCGCACGCTTGCGTTCGTACCAACCGGCCGACTACACGCGGGCACCACCTACAACGTTCGCTTCCGGTTGGGGCAGGTGATGAACGTGCCGGACGACCTCGGCACCTTCCGCTTCGGGTTCCACACCTACCAGCAGCACATCGCTGCGGAAGCCGTGGACCTCCGACCCGTCGATGCCGCCGACCCGACATGGCAACAGATCGAGTGGGCGGTTTCCACTGCGGATGACATCACCGCGCTCGATCCCGCCGCGTGCTTCACGGCCGAACAGGATGGGCAACCGCTCTTGCTCCAATGGGCGGTCGGCGCCGACGGGCGCCACCACCGTGCCTGGGCCGATAGCGTTCCGCGTGGTCCTGAGGATTCGGAAGTGGTACTTCGTTGGAACGGACGATCCCTCGAAAGCGAGGATGAAGGAGAGTGCCGGCTGAAACTTCCCTCGCTCGGGCGTTCTGCGCTCGTGCTCACGAGCACAGCGGGCACGGGTGAACAGGCCCTGCGTTTTCTCTTTTCCGACCCCATTGATCCCGAACAGGAACTCGAGGGACTCGCTGGCATCGCCGGCGCGGACCAAGTGCGCGTTTCAGTGGATGGCAACGCATTGCTGATCCACCCGGCCGAGCGACTGCATGGTGCGCAACAGGCCTTCGTAGCCGGTGGCTTGCGGCTAATGAACGGACGCACGCTCGGTGCTGATCTGACCACGACGGTCACCTTCGAGGAGCTTCGGCCCGACCTCCAATTCATAGGCAATGGAACGGTATTACCGAGCACCAAGGGACGTTTAGTCCCATTCGAAGCCGTAGGCCTCTATGCGGTGCGCGTACGTGTGGTGCGCATCTATGAGAGCAATGTTCCGCAGTTCCTGCAAACGAACCGACTCGAGGGCGATCAAGAACTGGCGCGCGTTGGACGTTTGCTCGCTGACAGGGTCCTTCCGCTCCGCACCGCTGATGCTCCGGACCCCGGCCGTTGGAACCGCTATCACATCGATCTGGACGAATTGATCAGCACAGAACCCGGTGCGATCTACCGTGTAGAACTCGGCTTTTCGCAAGAGCACTCCGCATACCCCTGTGGTGAGGTCGCCACGCAAGATCCAGAGCGCTGGATGAGCGGAAGCAACGCCGAGGAACCCTTGGACGCTTCCGCCTTCGAGCGCCCCGACGCTTACTACTACTATGAAGAGGGCTGGTACCACGACGATTACGACCATGCGCATCGGGACGATCCCTGTTCACCTAGCTACTATGGCGAACGACGCACGGTAAGCCGCAATATCCTGGCCTCGGATCTCGGCCTATTGGCCAAGCGAGGCGAACAGGGTGCCCTGCATGTGGTGGTAAGCGACCTGCGAACCACGGAGGCCCTGAGCGGTGTCAGGGTGGAAGTGCTCGACGCGCAACTTCGCTCCCTGGGCGAACTCAGCACCGACGGGAAGGGCATGGCTGTCCTCTCCGATCCGACCCACAAGCCGTTCCTGCTCGTTGCCAAGCAAGGCGAGCAACGCGGCTACCTGCGCCTGGACGATGGATCCGCATTGGACATCAGCCACTTCGATGTGGGTGGAAGCACGTTGGAACAGGGGCTCAAGGGTTTCCTCTTCGGCGAACGCGGCGTGTGGCGGCCTGGTGATACGCTCCATCTCACCTTCATCCTCGAGGATGCGGACCACACCTTGCCGGCGGAGCATCCCATCGTGCTCGAACTTTCCGATCCGCGAGGAAGCACGGTGCTACGCCAAGTGCGCAACGGAGGCGTCGGCGACCAGTATGGTTTCACTTGCGCTACATCACCCGATGCGCCCACGGGCATATGGACAGCGCGTGTGACAGTGGGAGGCGCCACCTTCCATAAGAGCGTGCGGATCGAGACCGTGAAACCGAACCGCATGCGCATCGCCCTCGGTTTGGGGGATGGTCCCCTGGTCCCTTCCGATCTGCCGCGCACGACGCATCTGGAAGCGGTTTGGCTGCACGGCGCACCAGCGGCATCGGCACCTGTGGTGGTGAGCCTGGCCATGAGCCCAGCGCAATTCCAAGCAAAGGGATATGATAGCTTCCTGTTCGATGATCTCGGCCACGAACTGCGCACCGAGGAAACGATCGTGTTCGAAGGGCGGACCAACGCACAGGGCCAAGTGGATCTCCCCTTCGATGTGAAAGCCGGTGCTGGTTCACCTTCGGCCACGCGGCTCACCGTGATCACACGTGTGAGCGATCCAGGCGGTGACGCGAGCATCGAGCAGCAGCAGATCCTCTTCCATCCCTATCCGGCTTATGTGGGGATCAAACCGGCACCGGCCGATGGATCTTGGGACACCTATCGCACGGATACGACCTACCGCTTCGCACTGGCAAGCGTGGATGCGAAAGGAAGGCCAATACCGCGCCGCCCATTGCGCGCGGAGATCATGAAAATGGACCAGGACCGCTGGTGGGATGGTGATATGGACGGACCGACCAGCGCCATGAGCGCATCGAGCATGCGCAGATTGAGGACAGAAGAGATCGTGACGGATGCACAAGGCCGTGCCACCTTGAACGTACGCATCGACCGCCCGCAATGGGGACGATTTCTGATAAGGATGCTGGATCCGGGCAGCGGCCATGTGGCCGTCGCTTCCGTCCATTTCGATTGGCCCGGGAGCGAAGGCCGTTCGCGACGCGAAGGGGATGATGCGGCGACGCGGCTCGTCTTCCACACCGATCGCGAACGCTATGCGCCTGGGGACGAAGCGGAACTCCTGATCCCCGCGCCATCGAAAGGCACGGCCCTGATCAGCATCGAAAACGGACATCGTGTGCTCCGCATCGAACGGGTACCTCTGGACGGAAGTGAACTGCGCCATCGCTTCACGATCACCCCGGATATGTGCCCCACGGTATATGCCCACGTAAGCATCCTTCAGCCCCATGGGAATGTGCCGAACGACCTGCCGATCCGGCTCTACGGTGTGGTCCCCATCCATGTGGAGGATCCACTATCCCACCTGCAACCCATGATCACCGCGCCTGCGGAGATCCGCCCGGACAAACCCTTCACCATCGCGATCAAAGAGAAGACGGGCCGCGCTATGAACTACACCGTATTCGTGGTCGATGAAGGACTCCTTGACCTGACTCATTTCAGAACTCCGGATCCCTGGGCGCATTTCCATTCGCGTGAAGCATTGGGAGTACACACCTGGGACCTGTATGATGAAGTGATCGGGGCCTTCGGTGTGCAGGCCGATCGCATCTTGGCTCTGGGCGGAAGTGATGAAGGAGGCCCTGTTGACCCATCGCGCATCGGCCGGTTCAAGCCGGTGGTAAGGTTCGTTGGTCCCATGCACTTGTCTAAGGATGGCAAAGGGGAGCATCGCTTCACCATCACCAACTATGTCGGCAGCGTGCGGGTGATGGTGGTGGCGAGCAACGGCGAGCGCGCCTATGGGAACGCGGAGCAGGCCGTGCCTGTCCGTCAGCCCTTGATGGTGCTTGCCACTTTACCGCGCGTCCTTGGCCCCGGGGAGGAAGTGAGCCTGCCCGTTACTGTCTTCGCCATGGGCAAGGATCCCCGCAACGTCTCGGTGAAGTTGAACACTTCTGGCACCTTGCTTTCCACAGCGGGAGAGCAACGTACCCTCTCGTTCAACGGGCCCGGCGAGCAGGTCACCTTCTTCCGCCTCCGCGCGAAGGAGATGATCGGTGCTGCGCAGGTGACCGTTACCGTTTCCTCCGGTGCCGAGACCGCATCCACGACGATCGACATCGGTGTGCGCCCGCCAGTTCAACCGCTCACCATCGCGGAGGACCAGGTGATCGCCGCTGGGGGTGAATGGACGAGTGCGCCATCTCCCATCGGGGTGCTCGGCACCAATTCCGCCGCTCTGGAAGTGACCGCGATCCTCCCCTGGGGCTAGAGAGCCGCTTGCATGAACTCCTCGGCTATCCGCACGGATGTCTGGAACAGACCGTTTCCAAAGCGTTCCCACAGTTGTATCTGTCCGCGCTCACGGACCTGAGCGGATCCAGCGAAGCCGATGCACAGGCCAACGTGCAGGCGGCGATCACCAAGTTGGGCACCTTCCAGCGGCCGGACGGAACCTTCGCGTATTGGCCAGGTGGCGACTACTCCAACGACTGGAGCAATTTGTACGCAGGTCACTTCCTGCTCGAAGCGGAAAGAAGCGGGTTCGCCGTGCCACGGACGATGATCGAGCGATGGAAGGAGGGACAGCGACGCACGGCACGCACATGGAACGGGGTCGCAGGTCAGGACCGTTCGCCCTTCGTCCAAGCCTATCGTCTCTGGGTCCTTGCCGTCGCGAACGCGAGCGAAGCAGGGGCCATGAACCGTCTTCGAACCAGCGCGGGGATCGACGACCTTACGCGTTGGGTTTTGGCCAGCGCCTATGCCACGCTGGGCCGCACCGATGTGGCCAACGAACTGGTGAAGGACCGTGGAACGCAGGTTTCCGCCTATGCTGAACTCGCAGGAACGTTCGGATCCGGATCGCGGGACGAAGCGCCGATCGCGCTCGCACTGGTGACCATGGATCGAAATGAAGCCGCCGGGGCCGTGGTGCGCAAGCTGGCCCAACGTTTAGGCGATGGCCAATGGCTAAGCACCCAGAGCACCGCTTTCGCGCTCATGGCCGTGGCCCGATATGCCGCGAAGAACGCCCTCGGCAATGGCCTGGACTTCCAAGTGATCTCCAGCGGAAGAACCGTGGACGTGCGCACCGCACGATCGCTTTGGCGCACGGAACTGCCGGTTCCTGACGGCAAGACCGCTGTGCGCCTGAAGAACGCAGGAAAAGGACAACTCTTCGTGCGGACCATACGCACCGGAACCCCGGCCATCGGCCAGGAGAGCGGGACGCAGCAGGGACTTGAACTTCGGTTAAGGTATACCACTCTGGACGGCGCACCTGTTGACGTGACCGCTCTGACACAAGGCACGGACCTATTGGCTACGATGGAGATCAGGCACACCGGCCTGCTCGATCGGTACGAGAACCTCGCGCTCATCCAGGTCCTCCCCTCCGGTTGGGAACTTCGGAACGCACGCTTGGAAGGGCTTGAGCAGAGCTATCCGGACACCCCCTTCGACCATCAGGATATCCGTGATGACCGACTGCTGACCTATTTCAGCTTGGGGCGTGGGCAGAAGGCCACCTTCCACCTCCGGCTTACGGCGGCCTATGCCGGGCGGTATTACCTGCCCGGTGCGGTCTGCGAGGCGATGTACGATCATGCCATCCAGGCACGCACCGCAGGAACGTACGTGGTGGTGACAGCGCCTGGCGAAGGACCACAGGCCTCCAAGTAGCACATCACCATCCGCCATCTCCAGCGCGCCGCATTCCGTAGTATTGTAGGACCAAACACATCCTTATGACCCTCTGTAGATCCCTTGTGGTTTCGGTGCTTTTCAGCACCGCCTTTTTCGCCCACGCCCAGCAACCCGCCACGGCGGCGGCGTTCCTGGTGAGTCGGTCCGATGCGAAGACCGTGGTGATCAGTGAGCCTTTACAGATCGATCCCAAGGCCAGCAACGATCAGGTCGTAGCCCAGTTCGGTCAGACAGGAGGCACCGGGATGGACGCGGCGAAGTGGTCCGTGGTCCGGAATGTGGACCTAAGCACAGCGCAGCGGGAGAAAGTCAAGATGGCTGAGAAATACAAGGCAAAAGGCTTTGTGGTAAAGCCGTTGAAATAGCTCGCATCAACACTTTGAAGATGAAAGAGCGCCAGTTGGGGCGCTCTTTCATTTTGTAGAAGCTAGCGGGCGATCACGAAACGTGCGGTCGCAGGACGATGATCCACGGTTCCCGCCCGCAACAGGTAGACCCCGTCGGGTAACTCACCGAGATCATAGCACGCACGGTCGCCAGCGATCCATACCGACCGCCACACGACACGCCCCATCGCGTCGAACACTTCTAGGGAAGCATCCTTCCGCATTCCACCCAGATCGGTCACGGTGAGCTGCCCGGTGCATGGAACAGGGTACAACCCGAACGCGGGTGTGCTGTGTTCGGCGACGCCGCTCGCGCAAGGATCGCGGCTTCCATCCAGAACGGTGAGGCCCGTCCCCAATGGATCCAACCACACCTTGAGCTTCTCCTGGATCGTTCGGGTTCGACGTCCAGTGGTACTGCATCTTCCCATAGTAGTCGGGCTCATCGGGCCCGCTGCCTTGCAGGTTGCAGCCATCCACAACACAACACGAGGTACCTCCGGTGAGCGTTCCAATTATCCTGCTGTCCGCGTTGAACAACGGCGAACCCGAGGACCCGGCTTCTGTGACCCCATGTCCGTTCGCGGTCGCGGTCCACTTCACATACCAATGGCTATAGGGCCCGCCAGCCGCCCATTGCGTGGTCAACAGGTTCATAGCGTAGGTGCTGATCTTCTTTTCCGAGCCAGTAGGGTGATGTATGCTCACTCCACTGCTACTGCCCGGACCGGTCGCGTCCCACCCGTTCCAGTAGGGCGAGAACGACGCTGGGACCGGATCCAAGCTTTCCAAGAGCAGGAAATCCGATCCGTTGGTCCCGCCCCCATCGTTGCTGTCGGCCCTGCGATGACAACCGGTCATTACTTCGGTGGCAGCGCCGCTTCCCGATCCACAGTTCGGACGTTGGAAGTTGAAATAGAACTTGTAATCCTCAAGGTCCGAAACGGTGGAACCCAAGCCGCAATGCAGTGCTGTCAGGAAGTATGGTCTGCAATCAAGTGCTGTGTTGTTCACCAGGGAGCCGGTACACCAGAAGAGAACACCATTGATACGTGTACCCACACGGACCACACCGTCCCGCTCGTCCGCCCAGTCCGCGCCTTCAGCGCAGTTCACGTCCACCTCGCAGGGACCGGACCGCGATGACCCGGAGGCACGGAAGGCATATCCCAATTCCGCCACCCGAAGACGGGAACGGCCGATCGCGGAGGGCGGCTCATAGAGTTCCAGGATGCACGCGTCGCCCATTTGTTGGGCCGTAGTGAACCGCCCGTTCGACCGCACATGTGCGGCAGTGTAAGCACCGAGCACTTGTTGTCCGTTCTGGTCGTAGACATGCAGCGTCGCGCCTTCGGGCAGGTGCATCCCGTCCAAATAAAGTTCCACGCCAAGGGCGTTCGCCGAACGCACTATGAGCCGCAGGATCCGACCTCCCTTCGGAACGTCGGTCCATGATCCGGCCGTGATCGCATCAACACCTACAGGAAGCACCACACCATAGGCGGGAGGTCTACCTTCCTTCGCTGAGATCCGGTCCAGTTCCGCGATGCGTTGATCATCGGGACCGCGCACCTCAACGATCGGCACATGCGAGGAGGTCAGCCCGAGCACGAAGGATCTCGGCATCCCGCCATCCATCGCGAACAACACAGGCGACGGGTGGAAGGCCAGAAGGCCGAGGCTCCATCGCAACCACCCCGTCATGATCACAATTCGCATTGTGCTAAGGTAGATCGGGGTATTGCGCTTACGCAGTGGGGATGGGGCGAATGAAAAAGGGCCCGAAGGCCCCTTCTCGGATCGTTCATGCAGGTTACCTCACCAAAGTGACGTGCCCTTCCCGCTTCACTTCACTGCCATCATTGCCCTGGCCGATGAACACATAGAAGTAGGTACCCTCCGCTACACTGGTCTCAGGGCGCCAAATAGTACCATTGGCCGCCGTTACAGGTGCTTCATGCACCTTCTGGCCCCAGCGGTTGAAGATCGTCATCTCCACTTGCTTGAATCCGCGCAGGTCGCGGTAGCTGAACGCGTCGTTGTCCCCATCACCGTTCGGGGAGAACACGTTCGGGATCTCCACCACCGGATCCGGCAACACCACGATCGTATCCTGGTAGAAGCCTGTGCAACCCTGATCGGAAATACCATAAAGCGTAATGACGTACGTGCCTGCTGTCTCAAAGGTGTACCCGGGTTCGAATTCGGTCGAGGTGCCGGTCGAATCACCGAACGTCCAGGTGAACGATGTCACGTTGCTGGAAGATGTGTTATCGAAGCTGACAACGAACGGCGCGACACCTTCATTGGTCGGCAGGGGTACAAAGCTCACATCCGCTGGGGGATCCCAATAGGTGGTAGCGGTGGCCGTGCCGAAGCAGCCCAAGTTCGGATCTCCCACCGTCACCGTGTAAACTGCCGGTGTCACAATGGGGACAACATCAGTGATGGGCCCGTCCGGGTCGCTAAGACCATCGGTGGGGGTCCATGAGTACACCAACAAGTCCTCGTTCACACCAGCACAAACGCGGAAACGCATGTTCGGGCGTTGGTTGCTCTCCCCTTGATTGAAGAACGGTGGGGTCACCGTATCGCAGAGGTTGGCGCCATCCGTGAAGTAGTAGAGCACGGAGGTATATGCCGTGGTGGTGTAGTAAGTGGGTGAGTTGCTGATGAACCCGTTCGGATAGTTGCTGAAACAGAATTCGACCACCACATTGGAAACACCGTCCCAGTTGAAGCCGGGGTTCAATACGTAGGTATTCCAGCCCGTGGTGATAGTGACATCCGAGGGTGCGAATACTTGGCTTAGGCCCGAAACGAAACCATCATTGATATCCAACGAATCCAAGGTGGTGCAACCCATCTGTATGGACCATCCAGGGTAGATGCTGATTCCATTCACGGCGCCGATGTTCATTGACAGTTCGTTGATCGTTCCTCCGGTGAAACCCAGCGCCAAGAGCTCGCTGGCACGAACAAGGACCTGGTGGCGTGTGCTGTTGTAGAAATTGCCGTAAGGCGCGGGATACGATGTTGTGGTGCCTAGATCCACACCTGTGCCCAATTCAAAATCAGCGACGATACCCGCAGTACAGCCCGCATAGTTCGGCCCGCAATAGATAGGTGGCGAGTTGTCAATGTCCACCGTGAAAGTCGTGCCCTGGCCCTCGCAGAAGGAACTATCGGCAACTGTAAGGGTGAAGTCCGGAACGAATCCCGCCAACACGATGAGGTTCAATGTGGTGTCCTGCTTCACGCAGCCATCCGGACTCGTGATCTCCACCATGTAAGCGTAAGATCCCGGCTGACTGTACCCGGCGATCGGATCGGCGATATCATCCGCGGATAGTCCCAAGGAAGGCGTCCACTCAAACGTGTAGCCTGGCAGATTCGGGTTGGGTACCACGTTCAACTGCGCGGTTTCGCCGAGGCACAGCGTGTCGTCGCTCTGGGTAGCGGCGAACGTGAAATCAGAGACCACAAAGACCGTGACCGTATCGCCATTGATGCAGGTACCTGCCAGGTCACTGGTTACGATATAGGACGTTGTGCTGCTGGGATCGGCGATGACCTGCGAGCAGAACGGAGGGTCCAAACAAGTGAAGTTCTGGCCGGTGATCGGATCGCCTCCAGGGATGATGCTCCAAACGAAATTCAATCCTCCTGACGCCTCTATCTCCGCGATCTGCGGGCCACAGATGGTCTGGTCCGGACCGGCCGAGGTGCGCTCGAGCACGTTGGTCGCGTACACGTAGGTCTGGAACGCCGCTATCGGGCAGTTGCCATCTTCAACTGTGATGGTGAACGGATAGAAGCCGGAGTTACCCGCCTGGGCGGTCCAACAAACTGTGATCGTGATCGGGTTGATACCTGTTGCCGATATCGTGGACCCAGGGAGATTCTGCTGAACGTTGCTGGTGAACGTGAGCGGTATCCGCCGCATCCGGATCGCTGTAGGTACCGGTAAAGCAGAAATTGTCCGATTCGCAGAGCTCGATACTGAACGGTCCGGTTTGCACCGCGCTTCCGGAGAAGTTGCTGATGGCCCCACCGGTTGGGTCAGGTGCTTGGTTGGTGCATGCGATCACCACGAACTGCATATCGCGGATCACCGTTCCGATCAAGTTTCCGTCATCATCCCATGAGGATACCTCGACCACCACCACGAAATTGCCTTGGGCGTTCGGGGTGAACTGGAGCAGGCCGCTCAATGGATCCAAGGTTATCCCCGTGATCGGCTCGAGACCGCTGTATGGAAAATTGTATGGGATCGGCACGCCACCCACTGTCATGGCGTCGATCAGCGCATAGGTCAAGGAATCCCCGTCCGGGTCATAGACCCCATAGCTGTATACCACCGGTTGGTTCAAGCACACATACGGGATCGGTGCGTTGGTGAACACAGGAGAATTGTCACAGGGAAAATCCTCGTTGTTCATTGTTGTCTCGATGTACCCATCGTAGGTGCCTGGGTTCTGCAGGTTCACGATCGCATCGTTGCGGCAGCAGAGTGACCAGGAGATCGTCCATGAATCACAAGGCGGCAGTGTGATGGTGCCGGTGTAGATGTATTGCTCCAAGCCGGGAAGATTTCCGCCGTTGCATGTGCTGAACGGTAGTTGTTCGTCGCACAATTGGCTCACCTCGACAAAACTCTCCTGGTTCACCGTAAGCGTCTGGTTCCCGCAAGGGCTCGCGAACTGCAGATCGTACGTGGTGCCAAGAGTGGTCCCGAAACAATCCCGGTAGACGATCAGCGAGAAGGCGTATTCGCCGTTCCCAAGGCATTCGTATATGATCTCCCCGCCCGAAACGTGGGTGGCTTGGGCGGGATTCCACGCCAGGGCTGAGAGGGCGACTAGTGCAAGGAGTTTACGGTGCATCGTGTGTCGTTAAGGCGGTCGAAGATAAGGTTCCCTTGGAACAAGGTTCGGAACTTGCGTACCGTTGTTCCCTGCTCCCATGACGTTCGCAGGTATGTCCAAGTTGTCCCGACCCGTTCGGCGCTGGGCCATAGCATGTTGTGTGATCCTGGTCACAGGGTCACTGGTGCTTTGGTCGACCACGGCACCGACCTGGTTCGACCACCCTTATTCCCGCACTGTTCTGGACCGGAACGGGGAACTGCTGGCAGCGGCCGTTGCCAGTGATGGACAGTGGCGCTTACCCCCTGCAACCGAGACCGTCCCGCTGCGTTTCGAGACGTGCCTCGTGCAGTTCGAGGATAGATCCTTCCGCTCCCATCCCGGGATCCATCTTCCTTCTTTGTTCCGGGCCGTAAGGCAGAACCTACGAGCTGGTCGTATCGTGCAGGGAGGCAGCACCATCACTATGCAAGTAGCGCGTTTGAGCCGGGGTGGACCACGCACACTATGGAACAAACTAGCGGATGCCTGGCTTGCCCTCGGCATTGAATTGCGCTGTAGTAAGGAAGAGGTCTTGGCCTTGTTCGCAGCGAACGCCCCCTTCGGTGGAAATGTGGTGGGACTTGAGGCCGCCTGCTGGCGGTATCTCGGGCACTCGAGCCAGCACTTGAGTTGGGCAGAAGCCGCCACATTAGCGGTGCTACCGAACGCACCTGGGCTGGTACATCCGGGCCGATCAAGACAGGCGCTTCGCGCCAAGCGCGACCGGTTACTGGACCGCCTATTGCACATCACGGTATTGGACACGCTCGAATGGTCCCTCGCGCGGAGCGAACCCTTGCCAGAGGGTCCGCGTGCGCTTCCTTTTCGAGCGCCCCACCTCCTTCTCAAAGCGGATCCCTCCGCCCCAGCGCAGCGCACCACCATCGACGGCGCATTGCAGGACCGGCTGATGATGGTGACCGAACAGCACGGAGAACGGTTGCTGGAGGATAGGATCCATAATGCGGCCGTGCTTGTGGTACACGTCCCCACCGGGGAAGTCCTCGCCTATGTCGGCAACCTCGCGGCCGCTGGTGATGCCCATGCTGGAAGAATGGATCTGGTGCAGGCCCAACGCAGCACCGGCAGCCTCTTGAAACCCTTCCTGTTCGCCGCGATGCTCGAGCACGGCGAGTTGTTACCCGAGATGCTCGTGGCCGACCTTCCCACTCACTACGAGGGGTTCAGTCCCCAGAACTACGACCAGAAATATCGGGGCGCGGTGCCGGCGGCCGAAGCACTTGCCCGGTCGTTCAATGTACCGGCGGTGCGCGCCCTCCGGCGGCATGGGGTGGATCGCACATTAGCTCTCTTCCGGAACCTTGGGCTCAATGGCTTGGACCGCCCTGCGGAGCACTACGGTCTGAGTTTGATTCTCGGGGGTGGCGAAAGCAGCTTGTGGGAGTTGTGCGGAGCGTACGCGACGCTCGGGCGCATCCGATATGCGCATGGACGCGCTGCATGGAACGAGCGCTCGGTGGTCCACCAGCCGATACTGTTCGCGAACGCACCGATGGAACTCGGTGAAGCGACGGTTCCGCTTTCCGCCGGGCCTGTATACCTCACTCTGGACGCCCTGACCCGATCGCAGCGGCCTGCTGAGGAACAAGGTTGGCAGCGGTTCGCGGGTGCCCGGAACATAGCCTGGAAGACCGGGACGAGCTTCGGGCACCGCGATGCATGGGCAATTGGGATGAGCGATACCTATTGCGTGGGGGTGTGGTGTGGCAATGCCGATGGAGAAGGGCGACCCGGGCTGACCGGATCTCTCGCAGCGGCGCCGTTGCTCTTTGATGTTTTCGGTCTGCTTCCGACCGGGGAGGTACCCGAAGTGCCTTTCGATGATCTTGTTCAATTGCCGACCTGCCGGAAAAGTGGGCATCGCAGCTCGGGGATCTGCCCTGCGACGGATACCACCTGGGTTCCCCGATCGGGCGCCCGCACGGAACCCTGTCCTTACCACCGCTTGGTACCTGTTTCGGCGGATCACTTGGCACGCCTAGCCATCAACGAAGGTGGAACGCTCACGCCGTGGTTCGTGCTTCCTCCGGCTATGGAGTCCTACTATGCCGCTGACGACCCAACTTACATAAGACTTCCACCTTGGCACCGAGCCGAGTTGAACGCCGCGGACAATGATGTGATGGAATTGATCTACCCAGGGCCCGAAGCCAAGGTGCTGTTGGCGACCGAACTGGACGGTGTGCGTGGTCGACTCGTCGCCGAAGCCGCGCATCGCGATCAGGCCACGAACATCCATTGGCACCTGGACCGCATATTCGTAGCCACCACCCACGGGGAGCACCGCGTGGCCCTTGCCGCAGGTCCCGGCACCCACCACTTACATTTGACGGATACGCAAGGCCGGGCCATCAGTCGCACCTTTCAAGTTTCCTTACCCGCGCGACCATGATCCGGTCCCTCCTTTATTCCTTGGCGCTATCGCACTTCGTTCCCTGCGCTGCGCAACCCGACACCCTTTGGGTACCCGCGGGCGACACTGTGCAGGCCTACCAAGTGGTCTATGGCCCCTTACGCGATACCGTCGCCTTCACGCACTTCGGCCGCTATGCGTTCGATACCACCCGTGTGGCGGTGCGGCTCGGGTACAAACGTGGTAAGCCGAGCGGGGTGTACCGTGCGTTCTTTCCGGATGGAAGACCACTGATCTTCGCGGTGTACGGGTGGGGCTCCCTCCACGGGGATTGGGCCGAATACGACGAATTCGGTCACATCACCCTGAAAGGCCAATACCGCATGGGCAAGCGCGAGGGCACTTGGGCCTTTCGCAAAGAGGGCATCGTGGGGCATTACAAGAACGGAATGAAGCACGGCAAATGGCGCTACTACCAGGGCGGCAAAGTGGCGTGGGTGGAGAAGTACCACAAGGACCAGCTGAAACAAGGAAGCACCTACCGCATTCTTGGCATGAAAATTCCGAGCAAGTGATGTGCCGGGCAACCCACCGCCCCCCCCATCCGTTCCATCCCTGATCCACACGAACTTCAGCAACAGCCGATGAACCGAACCACCGTCCTTTTCCTCCTCAGCCTGCAGGCGGGACTTTCTTTGGCGCAGAGCCCACCCACCACCAAAGCCAGCAAGGTCGAAGCGCTGCTCTACCATATCGACCGCATGTACGTGGACAGCGTGGATGACGACGCGTTGGTCGACGAGGCCATCGTGAGCATCCTGGCCGAGCTCGATCCCCATTCCATCTACATCCCGAAAGAGGAACTGGACGAGGTGAACGAACCGTTGAAGGGGAACTTCGAGGGGATCGGCGTGCAGTTCAATATCGTCGAGGACACGATCTACGTGGTGGATGCCATCGTAGGCGGCCCCAGCGAACGCCTCGGCATCCGGGCCGGTGATCGGATCGTGAAGATCGAGGACGAGACCGTGGCCGGCGTCAAGTTCAAGAACAGTGACGTGATGAAGCGTTTGCGCGGCAAGAAGGGCACCAAGGTGAACGTGACGGTGGTACGGCGTGGCGAACGAGAGCCCTTGGAGTTCGCTATCGTGCGGGACAAGATCCCCATCTATAGCGTGGAGTCGGCCTATATGGCCACCCCCACCGTAGGGTATGTGAAGGTGAGCCGCTTCAGTGCCACCACTACGAAAGAGGTCCGCGACAAATTGGATGAACTCCGCGCCAAAGGCATGGTTGACCTTGTTCTGGACCTGCAAGGGAACGGTGGCGGCTATCTGCGTTCCGCTATCGAGATGGCCGATGAGTTCCTCGCCGACCACAAATTGATCGTGTACACCGAAGGACGCAATGCACCGCGCGAGAACACCTATGCCACCAGCGAAGGGCGCTTCGAAAAGGGCCGCTTGGTGGTGCTGGTGGACGAGGGTTCCGCCAGTGCGAGCGAGATCGTTACGGGAGCCGTGCAGGATTGGGATCGTGGGCTTGTGGTGGGCCGTCGCAGCTTCGGCAAGGGCTTGGTACAGCGCCCTGTGATGCTCCCTGACGGTTCGGCCGTGCGCCTCACCGTTTCCCGCTACTTCACCCCGAGCGGTCGCTGCATCCAAAAACCTTACGACGAAGGGGTGGAAGCTTACCGCAAAGAGCGCAGCGAGCGATTGGAACGTGGGGAACTCACCCACGCCGATAGCATCCACCCGCTCGATACCATGCGTTTCTTCACGATGAACAAACGCATCGTCTTCGGAGGCGGTGGCATCATGCCGGACATCTTCGTGGCCATCGACACATCCCTCAGCTCTGAGTATTTCGGAAAGCTGGTGCGCAAGGGGACCCTGAACACCTTCGCGCTTTCGTACGTCGATGCGAACCGGGAGACGCTCCTCCGCCAATTCGCCTCGGTCGAGCCTTTTATCCGCTCCTTCACCGTGAACGATGACCTGATGAACGCTTTGGTGGCAGCGGGCGAGAAGGATGAGGTGAAGAAGGATGCCGAAGGTCTGGCCCGTTCGCGCCCGCTCCTCGCACTGCGACTGAAAGCGCTCATCGCCCGCGACCTTTGGGACAATTCCGCTTACTGGCAGGCCATCAACGCGGACAATCCTGTAGACAATAGCTTCCAGAAAGCGCTGGACGCTCTGACCGGCGATACCTACGAACGCATGGGCATCGCCCGCCAGCAGTAGCAGGCTGTTAAGGGATCGTTAACGCCCGCACCTTGGGCGTGGCCTGTGTATTTTCGCCGGCACAACCAACGACCAACCTACCAAGCGATGAAAGAGACCGTCAAGATCGCGCTGCTGGCCATCATCGCCGGCACACTGATCTACATGGCCGCCAGCGGCACAGCCGTCACCGGCAGCTCGACCACTTCGGAAGAGACCGCTAGCGCGATGAGCGCCGCCCAACCCACCAAGCCCCCAGCGACCCTCGCGGAGGCCAAGCCCTTCGACCCCCTCGCCCAACAGGCCAAAGCGGAAATAGACAACCGCCCGAAGACCACCATGAACTTCGCCAAATTCGAACACGACTTCGGCAGCATCAAGCAGGACAGCGAGAACAAGCACATCTTCAAGTTCACCAACACGGGCAAAGAGCCGTTATTGATCGAGAACGCACAAGGTTCGTGCGGTTGCACCGTGCCCAGTTATCCGAAAGAGCCGATCGCACCGGGAGCCAGCGGCGAGATCGAGGTGGAGTACAGCCCCGGCAAGCAGGAGAACGCCCAGCAAAAGACCGTGACGGTTACGGCCAACACGGAACCCAAGGAGACCACATTGCGCATTTCCGCCAACGTGCAAAAGTCGGCTGACGCGACCCTACCGAGATCTACGAAGCCCTCCGGTCACCGGGGGCTTCTTCTTTCCCCCTGCCACTCGATCGATCGCTTTCGCGAGCGCATGGTCCTTTGCGGTGACCACGCCACCCGCGTCATGGGTGTTCAAAGCGATGTCCACGGTGTTCCAGGTATTGGTCCATGTGGGATGATGCCCGAGCTTTTCGGCTGCCATGGCCACCCGGGTCATGAAGGCGAACGCCTCGCTGAAATCCTTGAACTTGAAGCTGCGCTCCAAGCGGTCGTTCCTTTCGGTCCAGGTTCCCATGGTTCAACGGTGTATCGGGAGATCGATGATGGGCAGGGCGGCTTCACCTGATGCGAGTTCCATCTCATCGATCAAATGTCCTGCTCCACAAACCTTGTCCACAACGAACAGCACGTAACGAATGTCGACAGCGATGTTGCGGCACTTGGTAGGATCGAAGGCACATCGCTCATCGTGCTTTCCCAACTGCGATCGAAGTTGAGACCGATGAGCTCACCCCGCCCATTGAGCACCGGACTGCCACTGTTGCCACCCGTAGTGTGCAATGAAGCGGTGAAGCATACGGGCATGTGACCGTCCCCGGCATAGCGACCGTAGTCGCGCTGTCGATGCAACTCCAGCAACTTCTCCGGCACGTCGAACTCCGGATCACCGGGCTGGTATTTTTCCAAGATGCCATCCAGTGAGCTGAAGGCTTCGTAGACCACTCCATCGCGCGGCTCGGATCCTTCCACCTTGCCGAACGAGAGACGCAGGGTGCTGTTCGCATCCGGCCAGTAGGTGCGTTCCGGAAAAGTTCCATCGTGCCCTTCACATAGGCCCGCATGCCTGTTTCGATCCGCTCCCGAGCACCGCATGGCTGGGCCGAACAGTATTCAGGAACGAATCGAAACTGCTACGCGACAGCCGCGTCATGGGATCCGCAGCGAGCTTCTTGGCGGCCTTCTTGTCGAACCGCGCGAGCAGTGCCAGTACGCTCTCCTTAGAAGTGAAAAGCGTACGGTCGTAGAGATCGTCGGCATACGCTTGAACACTCCCGCCGAAGCGTTGATCGATGATGATCAGGGCCGCGGGTGTCAACGCCGGGTCCATCCGCTCCAGGTAGATCGGCAGCAACGCCTTGCACACATCGCGATCCACCTGCGGGTCGAAGTCTTTGTAGAAGCCTTCCGTGGCGGCCCTCAGTTTCGCGAGCTCGGCATCCAATTTCCCGCTCTCCTTCCACGCGGCGTAGGATGTTTCCAGTTCTTTGAACCGGTCCGCGAAGCGGATGAGTTCCGGACCGTAGTACGCCAATTCCACAAATAGGTCCCTGGCCTGAGCGAATGGTGACCATTTCGCGTAAACAGCGCCTAATGTGTCCAGAACCCCGACCAGGTCCGATCTCCCCGCGCTCATCGCGCGTTGTCTGAACTCGGACTCCTGGGCACGCTTCCTTTCAACAGCTTCCAACTCGCGCAACCCGCGCAATTCCCCGATCCACTTCTTCCAACCATTGCTGATCCCGCTTTGCTTGTCGGCATACTGGATCCGTACCTGATCGCTCGCGCGCATGGCGCCATCGATCACACGGAGACTGGCCGTGCGCATAGCGATGCGTGCGGGGTCAGTGCGCTGCATAAGGTGGTCCACGGCGTAGCTGGTGAGGTAGCGCTGTGTGTTACCCGGGAACCCATAGATCATGGCGAAGTCGCCTTCTTTCACGCCCCCCATGGCGATGGGCAGGACATGTCCTGGCCGATAGGGCACATTATCCGGTCCCGCATCGGCAGGCTTGTTGTCCGGACCCGCATAGATGCGGAACATGGAAAAATCGCCGGTGTGACGGGGCCACATCCAGTTGTCCGTATCCCCGCCGAATTTCCCGACAGCACCCGGCGGCGCGCCGACCAGGCGCACATCACGGAACGTTTCGCTCAAGATCAGAATGAACTGCAGCCGTTCCGCCTCCGTGGCACCGGCCGGTATGGCGGCGAGCATGTTGTCGGTGACATCCTCCATGCGGATGATGAACGTGGCCGTGAGGCCGGGGTTCTTCAACTCGGCCGAGCGGTCCATCGCCCAGAAGCCGTTCTTCAGGTAGTCGTGTTCCAGGGAACTGTGCTCCTGTATGGATCCGAAACCGCAATGGTGGTTGGTAAGGATCAATCCGTCCTTGGAGATCACTTCGGCCGTGCACCCGCCGCCGAAAAGAACGATGGCATCCTTCAAACTGCCGTTGTTCGCGTTATAGATATCCTCCGCTGTAAGCTTCAGCCCCTCGGCCTGCATGCGGTCCTGGATGCTGCCCAGCACCGTGGGAAGCCACATGCCTTCGTGCGCGGGAACGACAGCGGTGGCACTAGAGAACGTGGTGATAAGAAGGAAGCGGGCGGCGTAGCGCATAGGGGCGTTATGTGCTGCCCAAGGTAGCTTCTGCACCGTCCCGTCCTTTCCCAAAAACAACGGTCCGCAAGATCGACTTGTACTCTCGCACTGAACCGCTACATTAACGTGCCCTTTCGTAACGACCAAAAGCCACCGCCATGAAGAACCTCTCCAGCTTCATCGTTCTTTCTATGCTCGTTCCGGCGACCCACGCGCAGATCACAACCCCACAACCCGCGTGGTGGATAACCGATGGCACGGTACACGCGATCGAGCATGATCCGATCACCAACACCACCGCGATCGGCGGGCAGTTCAGTTATGTGGGGCCGAACGACCCACATGGTACGGAGATCGACCTGGGCACCGGGCAGGTGCGCCAAGAGATGCCCCGGATCAATGGGATCGTGCGTTGTGCTGTGAGCGATGGGGTGGGTGGGTGGTACATAGGGGGTTCTTTCACGGAGGTGGCGGGATCCCCCAGACTTCGGTTAGCGCGCATTTTGGCGGATGGAAGCTTGGACGCATGGGCACCCTCCGCCAATGGCACGGTGCATTCCCTGCTCCTACACGCGGGAAAGTTGTATGTCGGTGGGGCATTTGGCCAGGTGAACGGGATCATCCGGTTCAGAATGGCGGCGTTCGATATCGCTACCGGTGCGTTAACGTCGTGGTGGGCCAACGCGTCCCTGAGTTCAGGTGTCGCCAATTCACTGGCTGCGCTGAACGGCACGATCTACGTGGGGGGCTCACTTTCCACCGTCGTTGTCGCCGGCACACCCTACTTACGCGACCACTTGATGGCCGTGGATGCCACCACGAACGCCATGGCGCCATGGGCGCCGGTCGCTTCGCATCCTGTATTGAACATCGTCGCTTCGGGCAACGAACTCTATGCTTCCGGTGCTTTCACCTCATTGAACGGTGTGCCTCGCAACTACTGCGGTGCGTTGGATGCTGCCACCGGCGCCTTGCTACCATGGGACCCGAGCCCCAACCTGAGCGCGTCGAGTACGATCAGCACTCTTGCGCTGCACACCGACCGCATGTTCCTCGGTGGTTCGTTCACCAGCCTTGCCGGTGTGCCCATCAACCGATTGGCCGCGGTCGATCTTGCTACCGGCGCCATACACCCCACCCCCGTACCCGAACCGGGCGGCGGTATCACCGCACTGGCCATCGATCCGGCCGGCACAACGGTATTCGTCTCCGGGCCGTTCACTTCTGTCGCGGGCCAGCCGCGCAGAAGTCTGGCCGCTTTCGACCTGGCCACCGGCGCGCTGGCTCCCTTGAGCGTTGAACAGACCAACGGCGCATTCGTTCTGGCCGCGAGCAGTACCGGGCTCTTTACCGGAGGCGGCTTCACCAGTTGCGGGGGGCAAAGCCTCACCAACTTCGCGGTGCTGGACGGAGCCACCGGCGCGGCCATCATCGGACAAACCAGTATTGCCTTGAACGCTGCTGTCCGGAGCATCACCTGCGCACTGGGCTCCTGGTACATCGGAGGCGATTTCACCTCCCCGCGCGCTCGTCTTATGGCGATCGATCAAAGCACCGGAGCCTTGGGGGCGTGGAACCCCGGCGCGGATGGCACGGTAACCGACCTGATCGCCAACGGCACCAGCGCGTTCGCCGCAGGCACCTTCACCACTATTGGCGGCCAACCACGGAACGGCCTCGCGGAGGTCTCTTTGCTCACCAATACCAACAATACCACCGCATGGGATCCCGCACCGAACGGCGCTGTACACACCCTGCAGGTGAGCGCCAACGAAGTGTATGCCGGTGGTGCGTTCACCACGATCGGTGGGGCGGCCCATGTGGGTGTGGCAGTATTGGACCGCACCACCGCCAGCGCCCTACCCATCGCCATGGACCTTAACGCGGGTGGGGTGTGCCATGCCCTGGTGCTGGATGGTACCGACCTCTATATCGCCGGGGATCTTTCCACCGTGAACGGACAAGCGACCGGTTATTCCGCACGTCTCGCCACGCAAGACGGATCTGTCTCGCCGGATTTCGTAGGGGCTGCGACCGATGGCCCCATCACTTCGCTCGCCTTGCAAGGGAGCATGCTGTTCTGCGTCGGCCCCTTCGCCAACTATGCCGGCTCTCCGCGCAATGGCGCAGCGGCCGTTGACCCTTGGAACGGCGCCTTGCTCGCTTTCGACCCCGCTTTTACCGGCGGCGCCGCCCTGCATTTGGCGGGTGCGAGCGATCGGATCATTCTGGGAGGCGCGTTCACCGGCTTCAACAACTTCATGGGGCGCTCCCTCGCCGCCTATGGCGCATGCACCGGTACCGAATGGTTCACCGATGCCGATGGCGATGGCTACGGGGCTCCAGCAACCATGGTCTTCGCATGCGAGGAACCCCCGGGTATGATCGATCAGGCAGAGGATTGTGACGATTCGGACCCGCTTCTCTTCGTAGGCGCGGCATGCGACGACGGCGATCCTTATTCCGAGTTCGACGCGATCGACATCGCGTGCAATTGCACTGGTAAGTCCTACTCCATCCAAGCCCGAATTTTCTTGAACGGTCCTTACGTATCCAATGTGGGCCTTATGCGCGACGACCTGCGCGCGGCGAGCCTCCTACCGCTCACAGAACCGTACACCGCCCTGGGCTACGTGCATCATGCCCAAGGCGGTGGCGAAACCATCGCACCCGCGTTGCTCACCGTTACCGGGAACAACGCAGTGGTGGATTGGGTATTCCTGGAAGTGCGCGGCCAGAGCGAGCCGAGCCAAGTGGTCGCCACACGCTCCTGCCTCCTTCAACGCGATGGCGACGTGGTGGACCTGGACGGTACTTCACCGGTGCGGCTCTATGTCCCCTCCGGGCAATACCACCTGGCCATGCGGCATCGGCACCACCTTGGGGTCATGACGGCGGGTACCCCTGAATTCACCACGGGCACACCGATCACCGTGTACTTCGACCTGCCTGCCACCACCACGTATGGCACCAATGCCCAACGCGATGTTTCCGGTGTACACACCCTTTGGAGCGGTGATGTGACAGGCAACGGCCAAGTGAAATACGCCGGTGGCAACAATGACCGCGACCCGATCCTGGTGGCGATCGGTGGCAACGTCCCCACCGCTACCGTAAGCGGCTACCTCGGCATGGACTGCACCCTGGACGGGGTGGTGAAGTACGCCGGTGGTAACAACGACCGTGACCGCATTCTGCAAACCGTGGGGGGTAGCGTGCCCACTGCGGTAAGGAACGCGCAGTTGCCGTAACGCTGCCTTTCCTGGTCGGTGGTCGTTCGCCCGCTACGCAACCCCCCTCGTTGCCCTGGAAAGGGCTTGGGCCTCTTTTAAGAAGAGCAACGGTGTCCACAAATGGACACGGCCGGGCCCGGCGGGGGAGGGGCAGGAGGGTGCGGTCGCACCACCCATCCCCGATCCATCCGTTGGTCGCACGGGATCCTAATTACGCGGTGCGGCCGGGTAGCTTCGTGCGATGCGTTCCCCTGGCGCGCACATCCAACACGATGAACCGCTTGCTTCTTCTCCCCGCCATGTTCACTGCCAACGCCCTTCTGGCCCAGACCGATGGGATCTATGTTAGTGATGCCGGTATCTTCCAGAACGGTCCATGGCAGATCCTACGATGCGACCTTGATGGGTCGAACCCGGTGGCCTTTATCACCACCCACTTGAACTGGCCGCAGGACATCGTTTTCCTGGAGGACAGCAACCGGGTCCTCATTTCCAACCTCGGTTCGGGAACCATAACCAAATACGATGCGACCACGGGTGCGTACATCAGCGACTTCGCAACCGGTATCAGCGGCCCCACGCGCATGTCGATCGGGCCGGACGGCCTGCTCTACGTGCTGCAGTGGAATGGCAACGGTACGGTGCGACGCTATGCACTGAACGGTATGTATGTGGGCGAGTTCACCACGGTGGGTGTGCCGCAAAGCATCGGGATGGACCGGGACAGCAGTGGTAACCTCTATGTCTCCTCCTATTCCGGTGGTCTGGTCCGGCGGTTCGATAGTGCCGGTATCGACCTGGGCCTGTTCATCGCCACGGACCTGGCCGGCCCCACCAACATCCGGTTCGATGGGAACGGCGACCTGCTCGTATCGGACTACGATGGCGGCGCGGTGAAGCGCTTCAATGCGGCGGGCATCTTCCAAGACGTGTTCGTGAGCGGCCTGGCGCAAGTGGAAGGCTTCGCCCTCTATCCCGATGGCAGCTTTTTACTGGGCAACGGCGGCACCCACTCCGTGAAACACTTCGACGCCGATGGTGCCTTCGTGGCTGATCTTGTTCCCAGCGGCACAGGTGGGTTGTTGAACCCCAATGCCATCGTGCTGCGTGGGGTCTCCACCAGCGGCATCAGCGAGGTGGTAACGCAGGAGAACACTGTAAGGGTGCATCCCACCGCAGGTAGGCGGTTCCGGATAGAGGTGGCGCATCCCGAACGGATCCGGTCCATGGGCATCTATTCCCTTAATGGCGAATTGGTGGACCGGCTCACGCAGCAAACCTGGAACGCGGAGGGTATCGCTGCAGCGACCTATGTGCTGACCGTTGCGTGGAAGGACGGCTCGAAAACTTCGCAACGGATCGAGGTGGTCCCTTTGAGGACTCGCAGCCCAGGCCCTGCGCGAGTAAGTGGCGAACACCGTGGTGAAGGGCCCTCGCTCTGGCGGCAGATGGCGTTCGGCCAACAGCGGTTAGTGGATCCGCGGACATCAACCCAAACCTGTAAACCATATTCAGGACGGGTCACGTCGCCCTGACCTTCGTTCCATCGCTGACGGACACCGCGTGCGAAGTGCATCTGAACCATGTCGATCCGAAGGCCGGCAACACGCTGATCCTATACAAGAGTAGCAAGGTCATCGCCAATTTCATCGACCTGGAACCCACGGAAACCAGCTTCGAAATGGTTCGCCAGACGCTTGATGCGTCCATCAACGAATACTAAGATCTGCCCAAGCCTGCTCAGGAATGAGCGGCACCCCACGTTGCCGCTCGGGTGTTATCCAGGGTCGCGACACTTTTGAACCACCGCAGGCTCTTCGCTTCGAGACCCCTTGGCTAGCGCGGGCAGGGGCCACTTCGTGGGAACATGCGGGGGTTGGAGGCCACCGCATCGGTGCGAGCCGCCAGCATTATCGCCCAGGTGTTTCCCGAGGGTCATTCCACCCGGGGCTCTCTCCGGGCGCGGACCTTTACTAGCGGAGGTGGCCAGCCCGCCGGTACCGCTGCGCTAGACCCCTGCCAGGTCGCGGTGAAGGCGTCCCTCCCCCCATCGGCTTGAGTCTGAGGCGTTGGGCACTGCCCTTGGGGGTAACCCTGGCCCCCACGTCCCGTTGAAGCGGTCAACTCTTAATGGGCCTGGGACAGCCCATGAACGCAGATGAATGACCGACGAACAGCGAAAGCCCTGCGACCTTCATGGTTCCCCCTCTTCCTCCTGCTCTGCGCAGTAGGAGCGGCCGAAGGAACTTTCGCCCAATCCTATTCCTGGGCGTGGGCTCAAGGGATCAACGGCGCCGACGATGAGGAAGTCGCCGACCTGGTAACCGACAATGGCACCGGTGCGGTCTATGCCGTTGGGTACACCAAGAGCAACAGTGTTATCTCCACCACGTTGGGCACCGTTCTAGGGAACCAGGATGCATTCTTGGTGAAGTACAGTGCAGCCGGGGCCGTGGTGTGGGGCTTCACACCCAGCGGCGCCGGTGAAAGCCAAGCCACGGGTGTGGCGCTGGATGCAGCCGGAAACATCTACATCACCGGTTGGTTCAAGAATACGATCGACCTGCACGGGCTATCCGCTTTGGGCGCAGGTATCTTGATCAGTTCCGGTGGTGAAGACTGGTTCGTAGCCTCCTATACTCCTGCGGGCCTCCTTCGCTGGTGCACGAAACTCGGCGGAACGAGCGATGAAAGGCCGGTGGGGGTCGCTGTTTCCAGCAACGGCGTATACGCGTTCGGTACCGTAAAGACCAACATCACCACTGCTTTTGGAAGCATCCCAGCGAGCCTGCCGAACGGCAAACTCAACCTCGTTCTGGCGAAATACAGCCTGCTCGGAGTTGGGCAATCGCTGATCTCCGGTGGCAGCGGGCAGGATGAACTGGCCAACAGTGTTGTAGCGGATGACGATGGCGTTTACGTTGCCAGCCGGACCAAGGACAACGATCTTCTCTGGTATGGGCCTACTGGCCTACTTCTCGGGAACGCTTCAGCGATCGACGAATGGGATCAGCGGGTAACCGCTTTCACAACAGCGGGTACACACGCTTGGACCGCCACGGTGAGCGAATTGAGCGATGCCATTGAACAAGCACCGTCGAAGCTGGCGGTTGGCTGCGGCGCACTTTACCTCACAGGGTTGACGCACGGACCCGCCACATTCGCCGGTGTGGGATCGGTGAGTTCCACGACCCACGACTTCTTCTACCTCGGCCGCATCGAAAGAGCCACCGGTCAATTCCTGTGGGTGAACAAAGGCACCTCCACGGGTCCCCACCACACCACTGGGGGAACCGACTTGGCCGTTGGCCAAAATGGCTTGGTGCATGTGGTCGGCAAGTTCAAGGATGATCTCACGATGGGCACCCGCTCGATCACGTCAACCAACGGAAAGATCCAGCCCTTCATGGCCAGCTTCCGCCCAACGGGCTCTGGTGCCAGCCTGGAAGACCTGATCAGCTCCAATGATGGATCAGCCAACGCGATCACCGCTGATGACCAAGGCAACTTCATCCTTGCTGGTTCCTACAAGGCCAACATCGCCTGCGCGGCGCTTTCGCTCGCTGGCCCCAACAATCCGAACGGTTTTTTGGTGAAAGGGTCGATACCCGCCCTGGCCGGCGTGGATATTTCCTACTGGAACGCGCCGGCAACGATGTGCTCCAATGCCGCCCCGCTCGACCTGAGCACCTTGGTGACGCCCTACCAGACCGGTAATGCCGCGTCTGTAGTAACCTCAAGCAACGTCTTCAGTCCAACGAGCATTCTTGGTGGTGCCCTGGGCAACTACGCACAGTTCAACACGACGAACGGCTACGTGACCGTGGATCTCGGGGTCACCGTTCCTGTCGGTGGCATCATCAGCTTGCTCTGGCATTCCAACGGTGGTGCGGCAACGGCAACAACGCTGGTGGGCACAGCAAATCCGCCAACCGTTGCACAGAGCTCGTTCACCACTTCTTCCACTACGGATGTTTACACCTCCATCGTACTCACAACACCCGCGCGATACATCCGCATTACCCGTTCGGCTACCAGCCCTGCCTTCGAGGTGGATGGCATCTACTATGAATACGGGAACGACCTGGGTGGCACATGGTCCGGCACCGGTGTTACAGGCAACACGTTCGACCCAACAGGGCTTTCGGGCCCGGTATCGATCACCTATACGGTCGGCACACCGCCTTGCACCACTGCCAGCAGCAATTCCATCACCATTGAGGCTGCGCCGGTAGGTGGTTCGATCACTTCTTCCGTGAGCGGTATGCTCTGCCCCGGCAACAATTCCGGGACGTTGACCCTTTCCGGCTACACCGGTACCATCACCGGTTGGATGATGAGCACCGATGGGTTCGCGACCAGCACCGCGATCGCCAATACCACAGCTACGTTGCCCTTCTCGAACCTGTTGGTCACCACGCAATACCGCGCTCGCGTGGGTGTTGCGGGGTGCGGGGGCGCTGCGAGCGGCATCCATACCGTACAGGTTGGGGACAACACCGCGCCGGTGATCACCACCTGTCCGCCCGCGCAAACCATCTATGTAGGGGCCACTTGCAAAGCCGATCCCGAACCTGCTGCCGAGCGCTGCGGGCACGGACAATTGCTCCACTTCGCTCACTTGGAGCCAATTCCCCGTGGCCAGGTGTTTGGTGAACAGGGGCATCCATGTGGTGATGGTCACCGCAACCGACGCAGCGGGAAACGCGACCACCTGCAACGTGACCATTACGGCGCGCAATACCGCGCCGCTGATCACGGGTTGCCCGGCGAACGTTACGCTGAACGCCGATCCGGGCGCGTGCAGCGCGATCTACAATTTCATCCCACCCACGGCCACCGACAATTGCGGGATGGTGCTGAGCGCGATCAATTGTGCTCGCGATCGCCGATGTGGATGGCATCGCGGTAGCCGCCCTCGTAGCGCCGAACGAATATCCGGTAGGGGTCACCACCCGCACATTCACCTTCTCGGATGCCTCAGGGAATAGCAGCACCTGTTCGTTCACCATCACGGTGGTCGACAACCAATTCCCAACGGTGGTCAGTTGCCCCGGAAATATCACCGTTCCTGCTGACGCGGGTGCTTGCGGAGCGAACGTCTCCTACGCCCTGCCGACTTTCAACGACAACTGTTTGTTCCGGGTGGACCTCACCGAAGGTCTTGCGAGCGGGGCCTTCTTCCCGGTCGGCACAACGCAAGTGAAATACTTGGCGACGGACAGTTCGAACCACTCGGTGAATTGTGTCTTCAACGTGATCGTGCAGGACCTTCAGAACCCTGTGATCGCCGGATGCCCGAGCAACATCAATGCTCAGGCTCCGCTCGCGGGCACGGGTGCAACAGCCACGTGGGCGCCACCCACTGCAACGGACAATTGCGGAGTTGCATCGATCACCCAAACCGCAGGACAAGCACCGGGATCATTCTTCTCGATCGGCGCTCACACCATCACGTACACGGCAACCGGCCCGAACGGTGGTACTTCCACCTGCACATTCACCGTAACGGTGATCAGCAATGGCGCACCGACGATCACCTGCCCTGCGAACCAAACACGCTACAGTACCCAATCCAACTGCGCGCAGGTCTTCAACTATGCCACGCCGCCAGTGAGCGATGACCTGCCCCTACCTGGTGGGCAACCGGTGCAGATCGATGGTACCGGCTACACCAGTGGGTCGGCATTCCCGCAGGGAACCACGGTGCAGACCTGGCGGGTAACGGACAGCAATGCCAACAGCACCACCTGCACGTTCAATGTGCAGGTGATCGATACGATCAGGCCATCGCTGCAAACCTGTCCGACCAATATCACCTTGAACGCTGATGCCGGAGCATGTGGAGCGATTTACACCTACACGCCACCAACGGCCATGGACAATTGCGACGGCCCGCTTACCGTGGTCCGTGTGCTGGGACCGCCCTCCGGTTCGCTGTTCCCCATCGGTACCACGATCGTTCTCCACAGGGCTACGGATCTTTCCGGCAGGTTCAGGAATTGTGAGTTCACGGTAACGGTCGTTGACAACATCTTCCCTGCTCTCGCCAATTGTCCGGCGGACATGGATGTGGATGCCGAGGCGAACGCGTGCGGCGCACACGTCACTTTCACGACCCCTGCGGCCTCGGATAATTGCACTGCCGCGCTCACGCAAACGCTCGGACCGGTAAGCGGAAGCCTCTTCCCCATTGGCGATACGCCTGTTGAATTCACCGCGACCGATCCCGCCGGACAAGCGGTCACGTGCGGCTTCAATGTGCATGTGGACGACACTACCCCGCCGACGTTCACCTACTGCCCGGATACCATTTCAGTCACCTCCACAGTAAGTCTTTGCGGAGCGGCCGTAACCTATGCCGCTCCTGTTGCTGCCGACAATTGTTCGTCTCTGATGACGCTGCCAGCCGGACAATTGAGTGGCGACTTCTTCCCTGTCGGGTACATTTCCGTATCGTACACCGCGACCGACGGCACCAACGCACCGGCTGTCTGCACCTTCGTGGTGGAGGGCGATCGATAACCAGGCTCCTGTATCGGCGGTCTACCTGGGAATATTGATATGCCCAATACCGCTGGTGTTTGCGAGGCACCCATCTCTTGGACGGCACCTACCGCTTCGGATAATTGCTCGGCGACGCTCACCAGCACACACGCCAGTGGAGATGTCTTCCCGGTCGGCACCACTGCGGTGACCTACACCGCAACCGACGGCGTGAACTCGGTCTCGCAATCGTTCCTCATAACGGTGACGGATGAGGAGGATCCCGCGATCACCTGTGCACCGAACGAATCACTCAGCGCGGAAGTCACCTTCTGCGGAGCGATCATGCCGAGCTACTCCCCGCTCGCCTTCAGCGACAACTGCGCGGTAGACTCCATCTGGCAAAGCGGCGGACCGCTGCTTGGCGACACGCTCGACCTTTCAGGCTCACCTTATTTCGCCCAATGGTCCGTGGTTGATCTGGCGGGACGGACGAGCTCCTGCACCCAACGGATCGACGTGGTCGACGTGGATGCGCCGGTCGTGATCTGCCCGCTGCCCGCCGTTGTGCTGTTGCCAGGCGACGCGAACTGTGAGGCGGTGATGCCGCAACTGAGCGACAGCATGTTCGTCACGGAATGCGGGACGTACACGGTCGTGCAATCGCCCGCGGAAGGCACAACGGTGAACGGCCCGACCACCGTTACAAGCACCTTCACCGATGCTAGCGGGAACGTGACCGATGTGTCCGATGAAGTGGATGTGTTGGATATGACGCCACCCGTTTTCAACTGCAACCTCTCCACCTCTTACAACGCCGACCCGGGTCAATGTGGAACCATGGTGACCCTGCCATCGGGCATTGATGTTGACACCCTCATTTCCGATGTATGATCCCAACCCCACATGGAGCCAGATCGCAGGTCTGCCTAGTGGATGGTTCCCATTGGATACCACCTGGATCACCTATACCGCCGTTGATGCCGATGGCAACCCGGCCACTTGCATCTTCAGCGTGATTGTGAGTCCCACGCTTCCAACCCTGAGTTACGGCGTCGCGACATTCTGCGCCAATACCGGTTCCGCTAACCCCTCCAGCTACTCCCCGGTGGGTGGCAACTTCTCGTGCAGCGACGTGAACCTCGTGATCAATAGCCAGGGCACCATCGACCTGAACTCGAGCGCTCCTGGCACCTACACCGTGGACTACACCATCGCCGGCACATGCAATACCATGGTGAGCGCGAACGTGGTGATCCTGCCAGCGGCCAACGCCGGCAGCGATGCGACACTTACCATCTGCTCCAGCAGTGCGCCCGTCGACCTGGGCACGCTCTTGAGCGGAGCTGATGCCGGTGGCACCTGGAGCAGCGGTCCTGTGGTGAGCGCCGCTGGTAGCTATACCTACACCGTCAGCAACAACTGCGGCACCGACGTGGCCAGCTTCACGATCAACGTGACGCCGATCCTCAGCGCGGGCACCGACAACAGCGCGACGATCTGCGATGGTTCCACCATCGATCTCTCCACCTTGCTCAGCGGCGCCGACGCCGGTGGTGTGTGGAGCAGCGGTCCTGTAGTAAACGCGGCCGGTAGCTATACCTACACCGTCAGCAATACCTGCGGCACCGACGTGGCCAGCTTCACGATCAGCGTGACGCCGATCCTCAGCGCAGGCGCCGACAATAGCGCAACGATCTGCGCCGGTTCCACCATCGACCTCTCCACCTTGCTCAGCGGCGCGGATGCCGGTGGCGTTTGGAGCAGCGGTCCTGTGGTGAGCGCCGCTGGTAGCTATACCTATACCGTCAGCAATGCCTGCGGCACCGACGTGGCCAGCTTCACGATCAGCGTGACGCCGATCCTCAGTGCCGGCGCCGACAACAGTGCAACGATCTGCGCCGGTTCCACCATCGACCTCGCACCTCTCTCAGCGGCGCGGATGCCGGTGGCGTTTGGAGCAGCGGTCCTGTGGTGAGCGCCGCTGGTAGCTATACCTATACCGTCAGCAACACCTGCGGCACCGATGTGGCCAGCTTCACGGTGAACATGACGCCGATCCTTAGTGCGGGCACCGACAACAGCGCGACGATCTGCGCCGGTTCCAACATCGATCTCTCCACCTTGCTCAGCGGAGCTGATGCCGGTGGCACCTGGAGCAGCGGTCCCGTGGTGAGCGCTGCCGGCACTTACACCTACACCGTCAGCAACGGCTGCGGCACTGACGTGGCGAGCTTCACGGTGAACGTGACACCGATCCTCAGTGCGGGCGCCGACAACGGCGCGACTATCTGCGCGGGTTCTACCATAGACCTGAGCACGCTCTTGAGCGGAGCTGATGCCGGTGGTGTGTGGAGCAGCGGTCCTGTGGTGAGCGCCGCCGGCACCTACACCTACACCGTCAGCAACGGTTGCGGCACCGACGTGGCCAGCTTCACGATCAGCGTGACGGCGATCCTCAGTGCGGGCACCGACAACAGCGCAACGATCTGCGCCGGTTCCACCATCGACCTGAGCACGCTCTTGAGTGGAGCGGATGCCGGTGGTACCTGGAGCAGCGGTCCCCTGGTGAGCGCTGCTGGCACCTACACCTATACCGTCAGCAACGGCTGCGGCACCGATGTGGCGAGCTTCACGATCGGTGTGACGCCGATCCTCAGCGCGGGCACCGACAACAGCGCAACGATCTGCGCCGGTTCCACCATCGACCTGAGCACGCTCTTGAGCGGAGCTGATGCGGGTGGCACTTGGAGCAGCGGTCCTGTGGTGAGCGCCGCCGGTACCTATACCTACACCGTCAGCAACGGTTGTGGCACCGATGTGGCCAGCTTCGCGATCAGCGTGACGCCGATCCTCAGCGCGGGCACCGACAACAGTGCAACGATCTGCGCGGGTTCCACCATCGACCTGAGCACGCTCTTGAGCGGAGCTGACGCCGGTGGCACCTGGAGCAGTGGTCCTATGGTGAGCGCCGCCGGTACCTACACCTACACCGTCAGCAACGGCTGCGGCACCGACGTGGCCAGCTTCACGATCAGCGTGACGCCGATCCTCAGCGCAGGCGCCGACAACAGCGCAACCATCTGCGCCGGTTCCACCATCGACCTGAGCACGCTCTTGAGCGGAGCGGATGCCGGTGGCACCTGGAGCAGCGGTCCTGTGGTGAGCGCCACTGGCACTTACACCTACACCGTCAGCAACGGCTGCGGCACCGACGTGGCCAGCTTCACGATCAGCGTGACGCCGATCCTCAGTGCGGGCGCCGACAACAGCGCGACGATCTGCGCGGGTTCTACCATCGACCTGAGCACGCTCTTGAGCGGAGCTGACGCCGGTGGTGTTTGGAGCAGCGGTCCTGTGGTGAGCGCCGCCGGTACTTACACCTACACCGTCAGCAACGGCTGCGGCACCGACGTGGCCAGCTTCACGATCAGCGTGACGCCGATCCTCAGCGCGGGCACCGACAACAGCGCGACGATCTGCGCGGGTTCCACCATCGACTTGAGCACGCTCTTGAGCGGAGCCGCCGCCGGTGGCACCTGGAGCAGCGGTCCTGTGGTGAGCGCCGCCGGCCTACACCTACACCGTCAGCAACAGTTGCGGCACCGACGTGGCCAGCTTCACGATCAGCGTGACGCCGATCCTCAGCGCGGGCACCGACAACAGTGCAACGATCTGCGCGGGTTCCAACATCGACCTGAGCACGCTCTTGAGCGGAGCTGATGCCGGTGGCACCTGGAGCAGCGGTCCTGTGGTGAGCGCCGCCGGTACCTACACCTACACCGTCACCAACGGCTGCGGCACCGATGTGGCCAGCTTCACGATCAGCGTGACGCCGATCCTCAGCGCGGGCACCGACAACAGTGCAACGATCTGCGCCGGTTCCACCATCGACCTCTCCACCTTGCTCAGCGGCGCGGATGCCGGTGGCACCTGGAGCAGTGGTCCTGTGGTGAGCGCCGCTGGCACTTACACCTACACCGTCAGCAACGGTTGCGGCACCGACGTGGCCAGCTTCACGATCAGCGTGACGCCGATCCTCAGCGCGGGCACCGACAACAGCGCGACGATCTGCGATGGTTCCACCATCGACCTGAGCACGCTCTTGAGCGGAGCTGATGCCGGTGGTGCCTGGAGCAGCGGTCCTGTGGTGAGCGCGGCCGGTACCTACACCTACACCGTCAGCAACGCCTGCGGCACCGACGTGGCGAGTTTCACGATCAGCGTGACGCCGATCCTCAGTGCCGGCGCCGATAATAGCGCAACGATCTGCGCCGGTTCCACCATCGACCTGAGCACGCTCTTGAGCGGAGCTGATGCCGGTGGCACCTGGAGCAGCGGTCCTGTGGTGAGCGCAGCTGGTAGCTATACCTACACCGTCACCAACGGCT
>JADJRW010000030.1 GCA_016712025.1 Flavobacteriales bacterium | reverse complement strand
CACCGCCCGCACACGGCTGGGGCGCAAACCGTTGGAGCGGTCGGGCTCGAAGGTGAAGGCCATCGCCACCACCGCAACACCAGCGAGCACCAAGCCGGGCGTGCGTTGCGGAAAAGGCATGGTGCAAGGCGAACGCAACGAGCAGATAGAAACCGAGGCCTCGCATGGACCAGGTAGCGATCAAGGAACATGGGTGCGATGAACGATGCGGCGAACATGCCGAGCAGCAGGATCAAGCTCCAACACAAGCTCATGGCCCAAAGGCCGGTACGCCCACGGCGTTGCACCGAAACGGCTGCGATCGCCACTAACAGGAGGACGGCGATCACCGGCGCATTGCTCCAGCGCCAGATCATGTTGTACAGTTCCTCCGGCTCTGGTGCGGTGAGCCAGGTGCCTTCCGAAACGCTTGTAGTGAGCCGCTGTGCGAACACCATCGCGTAAGGCGCATAGGCCAGCAGGGTCACCGCTGCCGCCAATAACCATCCGCGCCGAGCGGGCCGGAGATCCCTGACCAGAAGGATGCACAACACCTGAACCCCACCATGGTCCAGCCGAAAAAGTGCGTGTAGACCATGGCGATGTTTACTGCGGCGAGCCAACCCCAATGCGGCGGATACTCCTTCCGCGCCAGCCGTACCAGTTGCCACATGCCCACGGCGGCCAACAAAGCGAACAAGGTGTAGGCCCGCACTTCGTGGGCGAAGCCTTGATGGTAGCTGCTACAGGTAAAGAGCAAGGCCGCTGTGAAACCGACCAGCCTTCCGCCCAACTCGCGGCCAAGCAAGAAGAGCGGCCAGACCGTGAGCGCGCTGAAGATCGCGGAAGGCATGCGGAGCAGCGTGACGTCCGATCCAGCGATGGGCAGCCACAACTTCACCAGCAGAAAGTGCAGCGGTGGATTGTTCTCCGTGCGCAGTTGCGCGAAGAGTTCGCCCAGCGAACGGTGCGCCCAATAGACGGTGAAAGGCTCATCGTGCGCGAGTTCGTTGAGGCCAATGAACAAGGCGCGCACCACACCGCACAGCAGCAACAGCGCAACAATGGCCAACGTGTCCGTCGACCCGCGCCTCATAGACGGCGGAACATCAAGTGATGTTCACCGATCCCTTCAATGGTGAAGGGGGGACCATGCACCTCCATGCCATGCGCAAGGTAGAAGCCCTTCGCATTGTCGCGCGCATTGCACCAAAGCAGGTCGCTCTTCAGATCGCGTAAATGACCAATGCCGAAGATGAGCAGCTTTCCGCCCACACCCTTTCCGCGATGATCCGGGTGAACGGCCATGCCGCGCAAGCGGTATTGGATCCAGCCGTTCAGCGCATCCTTGCGTTCCTTGTAGAAGGAGCCGATGGCGATCAGCTCGTTCTTGCTGAAAGCACCGAGGTGGAAGCTGTCCGGGTTGCGGTCGTTGGGGTAGTCGCATTCCTCGATCGGCTGGTGCGGACGCAACACCAGATGGCGCAACGGCCAGGTATCCTGAGCTTTGAGGTAGGCGATGCGCATGGCACCGCAAATTAGGGGACCGCTGGCATGCGGGTCCAGCGCTTGTCACCGTTCTCCCATCGCATGTCCCCGAAGAGCGTCCAATGCCGCTTGCTTCGCCACCGCGTCCGTAGCGGGATCGGGACCCACTGCAGCGGTTCCGAGGACAGCGCCACTTGCGGCACCTTTCAGCACAAGTGTCACCGTTCCCTCCGGGGTGGTACCCAGATCGATCCTCATCGCACCGGCGAAAGGGATCTCCTTCCTTTCTTCAGTTCCCGGAACGGTCAAGTCGCCGGGAAAGGACAGGCGCTGCACCGAGCGCCAGACGTGCGCCTCACGATCGAGCCAGGCTTGTTGCGGCGGCCACCAGAGCGCACCGATCATGCCGAGCAGAAGGACCATCACTCCGCTTATGCGCCCTGCGGCCACGGGATAGCGCGCATCCGCATGCCGCAGCGTGCGCGCTATGAGCGCCCCGAGCAGATAGATGGCGAAGCCGCCCACGATCGCATAGAGAAAGACCCAGGCCAGGCGTTCGGGCAACGTGGTGTTGGCTTGTGCCAACGCATAAGGATCCGCCAGTAAGTAGCCGTGCCGCCAGGGTTCCAGCGCGACCGCATCAGGACCTGCGGCGCGGGTGATGTGCAAAAAGCCCAGGTACGCCAGCCGGAACGCGCCGAGCACACCCACGGCCAGCAGCAGGAAGTGCAGCGCGGAGCGGGTGTTGTCGTCCAGCCGCAGCTTCATGCGTTCACCACTATCACTTGATGTACCGCAGATCGTGCCCGTCGCGGATCTCGCGCAAGCTGGCGTGGATCAGGCGGATCACGCTCTCCACATCGTCGCGGTGTACGGTCTCCACGGTGGTGTGCATGTAACGCAACGGCAAACTGATCAGCGCGCTGGGCACCCCGGCGGCACCATAGGCGAAGGCATCGGTATCCGTACCCGTCGCGCGGCTCACCGCGGCGCGTTGAAAAGGGATCTTCGCCTTGTTCGCGGCATCGATCACCAGTTTCAGCAGGTTGTTGTGAACGGCCGGGCCATAGCTCAACACCGGGCCGCTGCCGCAGGCCACATCGCCATTGGCGATCTTGTTCATCATCGGCGTCTGCGTGTCGTGCGTCACATCCGTTACGATAGCGATATCCGGACGGATGCGTTCCACGATCATCTCCGCACCACGCAGGCCGACTTCCTCCTGAACACTGTTGGTGATGTAAAGCCCGAATGGCAGTTTGGTCTTCTCCTGCTTGATCAAGCGCGCCACCTCGGCGATCATAAAGCCGCCCATGCGGTTGTCCAGGGCGCGGCCGGTGAGGTGCCTTCCGTTCAGCACCATGAATTCATCCTCATAGGTGATCACGCAGCCCACATGCACGCCGAGCTTCTCCACCTCTGCCTTGTTCTTGCATCCGCAGTCCAGGAAGATGTTCTCCAGGGTGGGGGTCACCTCGGTCTTGCCGTTGCGCATGGATGGCGGGCCAGCCGAAGATGGCTTTCACGATGCCCTTGTCCGTATGGATGTTCACCCGCTTGCTGGGCGCGATGATGTGATCGCTCCCGCCGTTGCGGCGCACATAGATGAAGCCTTCCTTCGTGATGTAATGCACGAACCAGCTGATCTCGTCGGCATGCGCCTCGATGACCACTTTGAACTTGGCCTTCGGATTGATCACGCCCACCGCGGTGCCGTACACATCGGTGAAGTGGTCATCGATGTAAGGCTTCAGGTAGTCCAGCCAGATGCGCTGGCCGCTGGCCTCGAAGCCGGTGGGGCTGGCATTGTTCAAATAACGGGTCAGGAAATCCATGGACGCGGGGTCCAGAATGCTCTTCGGCTTGCCCGCTCCGGCGGTAGCGGTTCCCTTCTTCGTTCCTTTCGCTGCGGACTTCTTAATCGCCATGGTTTGAAAAGCGCCTTGATGCGGCGTGGCGAAATTAGCCGCCGCTCCCACCTTTGCCGGGACCGATCCGGCGACCTGTGAACAGTCCCCCGCCCAAAACCACCGCCCTCATGATGCTTCGCGCCACACTGCTCTGCTCGCTCGCGCTCTCCACCGCACCGGCATGGGCACAGGGCAACGTGCCCTTCGACAAAGAGCATATCGCCGACAAGGCGAAACTGGAGGAAGCGCTCACGGCCATGAAAGCCGCGGAAAAGTTCGCGCAGGCCGGTGGCAAGGACTACACGCAGGCGATCGCCTTGTACGAGAAGGCCTACGCGGTGAACCCGGACAACGCGGACCTGAACGTGCGCCTGGGCTTGTGCCACCTGAACGGCCAGCAACGGCATCTCGCCATGCCGTACTTCCAGAAGGCGGTGACGCTCGATCCACAGGTGCCGCGCGCGCACTACCTCGCCGGGATGGCCTTGCAGCTGAACGCGAAATGGGACGAGGCCATCTGGGAGTTCGAAGCGCACAAACGCAGCAGCATGGGTCTTCCGGACGAGAACCCGGTTTACAATCAAGCCGAGAAGCACTTGAGCGAATGCCGCAATGGCAAGGCGTTGATGGCCAACCCCACTTCCGCACAGGTCACCAACCTCGGTCCGCGTGTCAACAGCGTGTACAGCGATTACGGAGCGGTGGTAGCGCACGATGGACAGACCATGTGGTTCACTTCGCGACGGGAGAACAGCACCGGTGGCAAGGTGAACAAGAGCACGAACCAGTACTTCGAGGATGTATACACCAGCACGCTGAAGGACGGGGCTTGGAGCGCACCGCAACCCCTACCACCACCCGTGAACACCGAAATGAACGATGCCTCCGTGGGCATGGACCACGAGGGGGACCGGATGATCATCTACCGCGACGTGAAGGTGACCGGCGACCTGCTCGAGAGCAAACGTGCGGGCTCGAATTGGGGCACACCGGAACCCTTCGGCACGGCCATCAACACCAAGTTCCACGAGAGCAGCGCGTGCTACAGCCAGGATGGCAAGTGGCTCTATTTCGTGAGCGACCGCGAAGGCGGCCTCGGCGGACAGGACATCTACCGCAGCGCGTGGGACGCCAACGCGAAAGCCTGGAAGGAAGCCGAGAACCTGGGCCCCGATGTCAATTCCCGGTTCGACGAGGACGGCATCTTCGTACAGGGCGATGGCACCACCATCTATTTCAGCAGCAAGGGCCACACCAGCATGGGCGGCTACGATGTGTTCCGGTCTGACTGGAAGGACGGCCGTTGGAGCAAGCCGGAGAACCTCGGGTGGCCCATCAACTCACCGGACGATGACCTCTTCATGGTCTTGGTGGGTGATGGCAGCAAAGGCTACTTCAGCTCCTTCCGCCCGGGCGGCGAAGGCGAGGACGATCTCTATGAAGTCGTGTTCCCGCAGCCGTGAGCTGGAACACACGCTCAAGGTCGCATCAAACGCACCGCACCATGTTGCGCACTGAGCGCGATGTAACTGCCGGTAGCGCGAGCGCGTAGATCAAGGTGTATCTCCTGCCCTTGAGACTGTGATGTGAAGAGTCTCCTTCCAATGGCATAGTAAACCGTCCAGGTGGTGTTCACATCGGGAGTGCGCAGTGCGAATAGCCCGTTGGGGTCCAGCGTGCGCACCGTGACGCCGGTCGTTTCGGTATGCGCTGGAACGGCCACATTGTTGTCCACGCAGAACGGTGTGCTCTGCTCCATAGCGAAGGTGCCGCCCGTGGCGATCTGCCCCAACACGTTGCCTGACACGGAGTAGCTGCCGTTGCCGTTATCACAGCACATGCCATCACCATAGGAATCGTGCATGGTGAACGTGTAGCAGCCATCGGCAAGGCAGGTGGAGGCCGCGATCATGGTGCCGCTCAGTAAGCCATCGTAAGTGCCGCCGTAGGCCACCACGTTCCCGATATCATCGGTGATGGACCAGCTGCTCTCCTTGCCGTATTGATCCAGCACCAGGTCGACGTCGATCCGTTCGCCGGTGTAGGCCACGGTGATATCCGTGGTGTAGGTGTCATTGCCGAAGGCGTTGCTCACGGTGAGGCTTGCGGTAAAGGTGCCGCTTGCGGGATACACGACATCGGGTTCGGCATCGGTGCTGGAAGAAGGCGTGCCTCCTGGGAACTGCCAGGCCCAACCTGGTCCGGCCTCCAATGCCATATCCTCGAAATGCACAGGATCCCCGGGGCACAACGTCAAGGGTGTCGCGGTGAAGTCGGCCACCGGTGCCTGGTTGCTCGGTGTGAAGAGTGGTGTGCGCCAGATCCCACGTCCATAGGTCGCGGCATAGAGTTGCTGTTCGGTGGGATCGATCTCCAGTTCCATCACGATGGTGTTCGGCATGTTCTGCCAGAAGGGTTGCCAATTCCCCAGGTCATCATCGCGATAGAACACGCCCAGATCGGTACCGATGTACATGCCACCATTGCTACCCGAGAATACGATGGTGTTGGCGGGCACGTTCGGCAGGTTGCCGCTGATATTGCTCCACGAGGTGCCTCCGTTGGTGCTGCGGTAGATCTTCTCCCCTTCCAAGAAACCGCTGAGCGAAACGCACATCAGATCCGGATCCACCGGATCGATCGCGATGCTGGTGATGGCGAGCGTGGGCAGGCCGGTACCAATAACTTGGAAGCTGTTGCCGCCGTTGGTGCTGCGCCGCAACGCCTGGTTGTTGCAGAAGAGGATCACCTGTGGATCCGAAGGTGCGACCGCGACGGCCGTCACTTTGCGCTGCCCACCGATGTTGGTCAGCGCGGTCCAGTTCGTGCCACCGTCGTCGGTGCGCCAGAGGTTCACATAGCCGGCATAGAGCGTGTTGTGGTCCGATGCGTCCATTACATACGGCGTTACCCATCCGCCTTCTTCGGTAATGGCGCCGCTGGTACCATAGAAGCTGTAACCCGCATCATCACTGCGGTAAATGGTGCCGTACTGCGACGCGCAATAGAACACTTGATCATCCACCGGATCGCTGATGCACTCCATGCCATCGCCGCCCTGCACATGGGTCCAGCCACCGCCCTCCAAGTGGATGCACCCGTTGTCCTGCGCACCGGCGATTACTTGGTCCACCGCGTGGGTGGAAACACCTAGCCGATAGAACTGCGTGATGTTGAGGCCCGCGCTCAGATCGTCCCAGAAAAAACCACCGTCGGAGGTGCGGAAGAGGCCGCCGTCCGAACCACAATACACTTCGCCATCCACCATCTCCAGCGCATGGATGTCGGCGTGCGTGTACCCCAAGCCGCTATCATAGGTCCACATGGAACTGATGTCCCAGCCGGTGCCACCGTCTATGCTCTTCCAGACGTTGATACCACCGATGTAGATGGTATTGGCATCGGCGGGATCGGCGGCGATCGCCAGGTCATACCACGCCTGACCACCGCTGTCGCTGCCGGAATCGGAGTACCCGAGGATGTTGGGCGTAGCGCTGCGTTGCACGAAAGATGCGCCGCCATTGGTGCTGCGGAACAGACCATGGAACCCACCGTCGTCTTCGCGCCCGGCTAGCAGATAGACCATCTGCGGATCGTCTGGTGACACAGCGAGGGCGATGCGTACGAGCAGGTTCGCAGCGGGCACGCCCGAGGTGATCTGCGTAAAGCTCGCGCCGCCATCCATGCTGCGCCAGAACTGATCGGTGCTCGCATAGACCACAGCAGGGTCCCCGGGCTTGAACTCGATATCATAGAAACTGCCAGTGGCCACGCGCTGCCAGGTGGCCGCTTCGTCCACCGTGCGCCATAAACCGTTGTTGGCAGCGCAAAAAAGCACCTGCGGATCGGTGGGATGCATGATCAGTTTGCGTGTGGTGCGCACTTGATGCGTGTCCCAATCAAGTCCGGTGGACGCCCATGTACTTCCGCCGTCGCTGCTCTTCATCACACCGATGGAATAGGTGTCACGCGAGTCGCCATCGCCGGTGGCGATGTAGATGGTCTGCGGATCGGTGGGATGGAGTGCGATGCCGCTCACACCGATGGAGGGCAGGTTCTGCCCGAACGCGGACCAGGAGGCGCCGCCATCGGCACTACGCCACAAGCCACCAGCAGGCGTTCCCACATAGATCACGTCATTGTTCAGTGGTGCCACCGCGATGCAGCCCACGCGGCCGTTGCCGGGGTTGTAGCTGGTGGTGCCCCAACTGGTTGGGCCGAGTTGTTGCCAGGCCGCGCTCTTGGGTGCGGAGAGCGGTGCGCGCGCCTTCATCTGTTCCCATTCGCGCTGGTAATGCGTGGGCGCAGGACGCACACCGGATGGATACGTGCGTTGCTCCCAGAACCACCGTTCGCGCTCGAACACCTTGTGCCCCTTCCCGCGTTCGTAGGCTTTGGTGGCGAGGAAAGCATCGTGCGCTTGCGCGGCTTCGCCGAGAAGGGACAGCGGGGTCGCGGTACTTGGTCACCCATTCCTGGGCATCGACGGGCGTTCCGAACAATAGCCCGCAGGCTAGGACCAAGTAAGTGCGCATGTGCCAAATTTACCGCCCCATGACCGACTATCGCCCACCTACCGACTTTGTTCTCACCCGCACGGGCGATGGGTCGAACACCCTGCGCTCCGCGCAACTGGACGATCACTACCACAGCTTGCACGGCGCGGTGCAGGAATCCTGGCATGTGTACATCGCGAACGGCTTGCGCGCCTCGGACAAAAAAGCGCTGAACGTGCTGGAGGTGGGCTTGGGCACGGGGCTCAACATGCTGCTCACGTGGGTGCAGTGCATAGAAGGCAAATGCCGCGTGGACTACACCGCCTTGGAACCGTTCCCCCTGCCGCGCGAGACCATCAAAGCCTTGGACCATCCCGGCCAATTGGCCGTGCCCACGCTGGAGCGGGAGTTCCTGAAGGCCATGGCGCACACCGGCGCGGAACCGTTCGAAGGCAAAGGCTGGTTCACCTTCGTGCAACGGGCCACCCGCGCGCAAGCGCTGCTGGAAGAGAACGCCTTCGATGTGATCTACTTCGATGCCTTCAGCCCGAAGAAGCAACCCGAACTGTGGACCGAACAAGTCTTCGTGCGCATGCGCGAAGCCTTGGTACCCGGTGGTATCCTTACCACCTACACCGCGCAGGGTGCTGTGCGCCGTGCGATGGAACAGGCCGGCCTGGAGGTGGAACGATTGGCCGGGCCGCCGGGCAAGCGCCACATGCTCCGTGCGCGGAAACCGATGTGAGCATGGCCCAATTCACCATCCGCGTCTACGGCCTGCTTATCCACGAAGGTGCCGTGCTCGTGGCGGACGAGATCATAAAAGGGCAACGCATCACCAAGTTCCCCGGTGGTGGTTTGGAATACGGCGAGGGTTTGAAGGATGCCTTGATGCGCGAGATCCGCGAGGAGATCGCCGTCAAGGCCTTCGGTCTGGAACATTTCTACACCACGGACTTCTTCCAGCGCAGCACCTTCCACCGCGAGGAGATCCAGGTGATCAGTGTGTACTATCGGTTCCGGGTCGCCGAACCTTCAGCGCTTCCGGTTAGCGCGGCGCCCTTCACCTTCGCTGAGGAGAAAGAAGGGGCCGAAGCCTTCCGCTGGCTGCCGCTCCATGCAGCCCGTGCCGAGGATGTGAGCCTGCCCATAGACCGCGTGGTGCTGGTGAAGTTGTTGGAGCCCTGATACCAATTCACAGGAAGGATACATCCGGAAATAGCGGACCCGGCTATGGGCCGGGTCCGGACGCCGGGGTGGGATATGTGGTACTACCTGCTCCGGCTCCCGAAATACACCCAGGCCTAAAGCGATGCGCGACAGAAGAAGTAGAGCCCTACCAAAGCGCCTGCGGAGATCGCAACACCCAGCCACCAGAGCGCTCTACCGAGTAGATCTTAATTGGTGTGCATGGTACCCATCATCCGTGGGGGCGAAGCAAGACAGGTGGTTCGGCATCCACAATACCTACTTTTAGGGGGGTACCCCAAAAATCGAACTGTTCGTCCCGGAATTGGATCGCAGCCGCCTGCCCCGGTCCTCCATTTGGGGCGCGCCGTACTTTCGGAGGGCCAGATACAGCGAACACATGCGCCACTTCTCCTACTTGTCCGTCCTCTTCGGGCTCCTCGCCCCGATCTCCATCGCGCATGCCTTCGATGGCACAGGGACGATCGTCTCGCAAGGTGTAACGCGCACCTTCGTGTACCACGCGCCGGGCGCCACAGTACCAGTTGGGCGGCCATTGATCATCGCCTTCCACGGCACCGGGGGAACGGGCGCGGGCTTCAAGGCGTACAGTGGTCTCGATGCCGCGGCCGATGCCGCCAACATGGTGGTGGTCTATCCCAACAGCACCGCCATCGGCGGCATTCTACAGTGGAACGTCTATGCGGATGATCAGCCCGGGCACGGCGGTGTGGGCGAGATCAACGCGACTGATGATGTGCAGTTCACCCGTGACCTGATCGACTGGTTCTGCGCCACGCACGAGATCGACCCGCAGCGCGTGTACGCCACCGGCCATAGCAATGGCGGCTTCATGACCTACCAACTCGCTTTGCACCTCAGCGACCGCATCGCCGCGTTCGCGCCGGTGGCCGGCAGCCTATGGGGCAACGACGCTTACCTCACCCAGGCCTTCGGTGCGGGCTTTGTGCCGGTGCCGATCGCCCACTTGCACGGCGACCCGGACCCGGTGGTGGAATACCCCGATGTGGATCATGACCCAAACACCTGGAACTGGCCGCTCAGTTCGTTCGGCAGCGCCACCTGTGGCAATGATGCCTACCTCACTTACCCCATCTCACCCACCATCGACCAGCTTGTCTTCTGCGATGGGGTCGTTGGCGAGCCGATCACGCTCTTTCGCGTGCAGGGCGTGGGGCATGCCTGGCCCTCTCAAGGCGACTTTGTAGCGGAAGCGGCGATCGTGACCTTCCTAGAAGACCATTCCATCGCCGACCCCGGTGTGGTGTGCGGCGAAAGCAATGTGGCGGAGAACGGTGACCTCACCATCATAAGCGTGTTCCCGGTGCCGGCCCGCGATCAACTCCAGTTCAACATAGCCCCGAAACCCGGCAGCCGCATGCTTGTGAGCGATGCGCGCGGGCGCATGCTCTGGCAAGGCACGGCGAACGGCGGACGCACGTTGGAACTCCCCGATCTGAGCGCCGGGCACTACCTCTTGCGCGTAACGCCTCCACAAGGGAGGCCGTTCACGCTGCCGTTCACCGTGGGCGAATAAGCGCCCGATTTCGCGAGGATCGGCGCTGAGGGCAAAGCCTGAAGCGACGGCCGAAGCGATCCTGATCTGGGCGGAGGGTTGTGCGGAGGGGCAGGGAGCCTGCACGGATCCTGAGATCACCTGACCACAGAGAGGCGATCCTCGCGAACACGGTCCCTATGGAATACGCGGCGGAGCGCCCACACTATCCACCGTTACCAACTCCGCCGCGCGGAACAACGCCGCCGGAGTGATCACTTTCGAGTCGCACGGCACCGCACCACCAAAGCGTTCCACCAGCGCTTCATGGGCGATGGGCGCTTCTAGATCCATGTCGCAAAAACGCTCCAACGTACCTACCGTGCGACCCGCAGCGGTGTACATCTTGTAGACCAGCTCGGAGCAGTAGATCCGCTCATCGTCCATCTGGAAATGGATGTCGTACGGCCGCCCCATCATCACGCTGCCCGCCTCCTTCAATTCGGCCACTTCCGCAGGTGTGATCGGCGCACGGGGCCGCTTCACTACATAGTGGTCGCCCTGGCCATGGTGCATGAACTCCTTCCAAGGTGTTCGCTTCACCGGACCGACGGCTTCCCAAACCATGGGCTCACCACTTTCCATGAATACGATCCCGCAATGGGTGTACGGTGAATGAGTTGCCTGGGCGATCGCCGCACCTTGCCCACCCATGTGGCTTTGGAAAACCACATCGCCATCGCGGAACGCGAAGCCATCGCGTTCGCTCTTGGCGCTGACCCACGCCGTGGTCGAATAGAGGGCTGCGAAAAGGAACAGGACCGGAACGAACCGGTGCCACGGGGAGGGTGCTTCGGAGGCTCATAGCACGCGTGCTGATAACGACCGTGCCTTAGGACGTTCAGCCGAGTCGGTAGAATTAGGCCCCCAATCTCTTCATCACATACCCCTCCACCTTCTCGAAGAGATCCTCCGGTTCGAATGTGCGCCAATCCATTTGGTCGAGGTGGCCGCCGAGGAGGAAGTACTGATCGATGTTGGCGGCGCGCAGATCATCGCGCACATGTTCGCGGAAGTTGAGGAGCGCGATCCAACCATCAGCATCGGCGGTCTCCTCGAACCATTCGTTGTAGTACTCATCATCACTGGCGTGGAAGTTCAGCACGTTCTCCCCAACGAGGATGAATTTGCCGATGCCGTGCGCCATAAGCGGTTCCACGACGTCGCGTTTCAAGAACATGATGTCGTTGCCGAGCAGGTCGTTCCACTCGCCGATGAACTCGATGATCGCGTAGCCCTCGTCGTAGTCGACGAAGAGCATCTTCATATAAAGCGTAGCGGAGCCGAACTCGTCCCATTGCGGATGGATGGCGTGATCGTAAACAGCGTGGGTGAATTCGAACTCGCTATGCTCGCGACCAACGAAGGGCGAGCGTTCATCCTCTTCGCTGGTGTAGCGATGGCGCCAGTTCCAAAAGGGCTCGAGGGTATGCACGGGTGCGAAAATACTGGTGGCGAGCATGAGGGAGAAAGGTGAAGAGGGTGAAAGAGCCGCATGGCTTCGGCAAAGAGCCTCGCCATGACAGCCTGGCGCGGAGAAGGAAAAATGTTGAAGGAGAAAGCCAGAGCGTGTGAGGATTCTTCCAACGCAGTATGGGCGCAAGAGCACCTTGCGCAGCCCGAAGGATAATTTTGAGATGCCCTCTGAGCAGCCTTTGGCAGAGGTGATGCGTCAGAGCGGAGTACCATGCGTACGCGACAAGCCGAGCCGGAAAAAGAAGCACCAACCGCTGCGGTCACCGCGGCTTGGATCGTGCGCCCGCCGCTGGATGCGGGCAGCGGTCCGGTGGAAGCGCGCAGATGGCCGGCGCTGGTGGCGATCAGCGTGTATGTACTGGCTTCGTTGATCTACGGGCTGATGAGCGAGGCTCCTTGGGACGATGATTGTGTGACGCGCTACTTCAACGCATTGCGGGCTTGGAGCGAACCGGCGCAGTTCTTCAGCATCTGGAACCGGCCGCTGTTCATGCTCCTCTTCGCCCCCACCGCCTGGATAGGCAAGACCGCGATGATGGTGGAAATGGTGGCTTTAGGCGCGCTGGCCGGTTGGTTGTTGTACCGCACCCTCGAAAAACTCGGAGCACGCCATGCCTGGATGGTGCTGCCATTGCTCTTCTTCCAGACCTTCTACTTCTCCGTATCGCGCAACTTCCTTACTGAACCCCTGGCGGTCGCGTTGATCTGTGCGGGCCTGTACGCCTTGGTGCATCGGCGCTTCGGCTGGTTCGCCCTCGCCGGTGGACTGCTGCCACTGGCGCGGCTGGAGCTTGCGGCGCTGTTGCCGCTGTGGGCCTTGGTGGTGGTGATGCAACGCCAGTGGCTGTCACTGCTCTGGCTGGGGGTGCCGGTGATGCTGCTGGCATTGGGCGGTGCCTTGGTGAAACCGGATGCGGGTTTGTTGTGGTTGATGGATGAGACGGTGGGCCGCGAAGGCGACAACCGCTACGGGCACCGTGATGTTTGGCACTACTTCCAACGCTACGCCTTCGTGGTGGGGCCGGTGCTTTTCTACTTCCTCGCCATCGGCGCGGTGGAGCGGCTGGCACGTTGGCGCGTGGACACGATGGTGGTGGTGCAGGGCTTGTTGATGTTCGCGCTTTATGTGGTGTTCTCCTGGAAATTGGATGTGGGGAACGCTGCGGGTTTCTTGCGGAATCTGATCCCATTGACGCCGCTGGTGGCCGTATGGGTGCAGGCCTGGCTGCTGGCGATCGGGCGACCGGCAGGCCTGCCCGATCGAGCTACCCCCGCCACGATCGCCGCAGCGGAAAAGCAGACCGGCAAACACGCCAAAGGGAAGGCGAAGCCTCGGCCGGTGGCCACTCCGGCGAAGCAACGTTGGCCGTGGTGGCCCACCGTGCGCGTGCACCTGATCTCGCTGGCGGCCGTGGTGCTCATCCACATTTACTATTCCGTGGTGTTGGAGAACCACCACAAACTGGTGCGCGAACCGGACCCCGCCAACCTTGTTCTGGCCGGCGCACTGGCGGCACTGCTGGTACTGGGCACATTGCTGTTCTGCCGGCGGCGCGTGCCGATGCTGCTCCGCAACAGCCTCCTTGTGTTGGTAGGTGTGCTGATGCTCGGCTTCACCCTGCACCGCGAGCGCCCCAATGCGCATCTGAGCCCTGAGCGCAAGGGAATCACAGAACTCTCCAGGCTTTACAAAGACAGCTACCTGCGGCAGTATCCGCTCTATGCGAACCACACCTGGTTCTTCTGGCCGGACGATCTGGGCTACCCGGGGCCGAACTATCGAACGCTGACGAAAGCAGCCATACAGGCGGCGAAGCCCCATGCGGTCTTCCTGTGGGAGAACCATTACGCGCACCGACTTTCCGGCGATGTATCGGAGCGTTGGATAAAAGGCCGCAAGGACTTGGTGAAGCTGGCGGAACTGGTGAGCAGTGACTACCGCCTGAGCGCATATCTTTTCCAAAAGGTGGATACTGCGGCGAACGATGCGGACCTGCTGCGTGCGGAGTTCCTCGTGCAGCACCCCGGCTTCCTTCCTGGCTACCACGCCCGGGCTGAATACCTCAACGACCGAGGCGACTTTACCGGGTCATTGACGATGGCGGACACCATGATGCGGCTGGACAGCACCAACGTGCAAAGCCATCTGATGCGGGCACAAGCGCTGTATCAACTGGGCCGTCACCAGGAAGCAGTGGGCCAGTATGAACGCTTACTGCGGTTGGACAGCAACTACTACATGGCGCACTACAACATGGGCAGTTGTTACCTGCGCGAAGGATCGGCGCGCACTGCCATAGCGCACTACCAACGTGCGGCAACTCGATCCCCCAAGATGTACCAAGCCCAGGATGGTATCGGTTCGGCACACTACCAGCTGAAGGAGTACGATCAGGCTGCGCAGGCCTACACTCGGGCCATGCGGTTGAAACCCAGGATATCCGCCCACTACTTCAACCGGGCCAACTGCTATTACCAGATGAACGCCTTGGACAACGCACTTGCGGATTATGACCTGGCATTGAAGCTCGATCCGCGCTCGGCCTTGGCGATGGGGAACAAGGGCATGACCCTGATGCGCCTGAAGCGCACGGCAGAGGCCTGCGATGTGCTGAGACAGGCGAAGGCCCATGGCTTCCAGGGAGCGGATCAGGCACTTACCGCGTATTGCGGCGGAGGATGAACGGTTGGCTTCGCCACGGGCGCCCCTTTGCGCGGTTGACCCCATCGCTATCTTGGCCCTGCCCGCTCCTTGTCGGGCGCTCCCCAAGAACGGACCATGAACCGGAACCTCGCTTTCGCGCCCATCGCCCTGTGGCTATGGAGCACCCCGCTGCTCGCGCAGCAACCACTCACCAACCAAGAGATCTGGCACAGCTCCACCTTCACCAGCGAACGCGTGGGCGGGTTGGCCAGCATGAACGATGGGGAACACTACACCGTTCTGGACGAAGCGGCTGGGGCACAGACGATCGATCGTTACAGCTATACCACGGGTCAGAAAGTGTCCACCCTGGTGGATGGTAAGGACCTGGTGCTCGCGGGCAATAGCGCGCCGATGGCGGTGGAAGACTACAGCTTGAGTGCCGACGAGAAATGGGTGATGATCGGCGTGGGCAACTAACCGATCTACCGCTACAGCTATTCCGCACAACACTACATTTTCGACCGCACGGCGAAAACCCTGCGCCCGCTCACCGATCCCGCGAAAGGCAAACAACGCCTGGCCACCTTCAGCCCCGATGGCAGCAAGGCCGCCTTTGTGCGCGACAACGATCTCTTCATAGTGGATCTTTCGACCATGGAAGAGCGCCAGGTGACCACGGATGGCGAGCGCAACAAAGTGATCAACGGTGCCACGGATTGGGTGTACGAAGAGGAATTCGCCCTCGTGCAAGGCTACCAGTGGAGCCCGAAAGGGACACAGCTCCTTTACCTGCGCAGCGACGAGACCACCGTACCGGAATTCGACCTCACCTACTACGAAAACCGCCTCTACCCGCGCGAGTACCGTTTCAAATACCCCAAGGCCGGCGAGCAGAACAGCACCATTTCGCTGCACACCTTCGACACCCGCAACGGCACCACCCAGAGCATCGGCTTCGGGGAGACCTTCAACGAGGCGTACATACCCCGCTTCGGCTGGACCACCAAAGACGATGTGCTTTGGTACATGCTGATGGACCGTTTGCAGCAGACCAAGTCGATCTACACGGTCTATGTGCCCTCGCCGAAACCACCACAGTTCGGCAACAAACCGGTGGAGATCTACCGCGAGACGAGCACCACGTATGTGGAAGTGACCGACGACCTGCACTTCCTTAAGGACGGCACCGGCTTCGTGCTCACCAGCGAGAAGGACGGCTGGAACCATATCCTCTGGTGCGGCATGGACGGCAAGGTGCAACGCGCGATCACCCAGGGCGAATGGGACGTGCTCTCGGTGGCCGGCATTGATGAAGCGGGCAAGCGCGTGCTCTTCACGGCGAGCAAACGCGGGCCGCTGGCGCAGGAGATCTATGCGGTGGGCCTGAACGGCAAAGCACTGGTGCAACTCTCCCCTGCCGGCGGATCCAGCGATGCGGAATGGAGCGAGGGTTTCCGTTACTTCATCAACACGCGCAGTGCAGCGAACGAGCCGGCGAGCATCACCCTGCACGACGGCCAGGGCAAACTGGTGAAGATCCTGAAGGACAACGCCAGGCTGCGCGAGCGGATGACCGCCTACGGCTTGCAGCCCAAAGAATTCTTCCAGTTCACCACCGAAGGCGGCACCATGCTGAACGGATGGATGATCAAGCCGCCCGGCTTCCAGAGCACCACCAAGTATCCCGTGTTCATGACGCAGTACAGCGGTCCGAACAGCAACGAGGTGCTGGACCGCTGGGATGGCAAGGACTACTTCTGGCACCAGTTGCTCGCGCAGAAAGGCTACGTCGTGGTTTGTGTGGATCCCGTGGCACCGGCCATCGCGGGCGCGACTTCCGGCACATCACCTACGGGCAACTGGGCAAGTACGAGACCGAGGACCAGATCAGCGCCGCGAAGTGGCTGGGGCAGCAGAGCTATGTGGACGCCACCCGCATTGGCATACAGGGTTGGAGCTACGGCGGGTACATGAGCAGCTTATGCATCACCAAGGGCGCCGATGTCTTCAAGGCCGCCATCGCCGTAGCACCCGTTACCAACTGGCGTTACTACGACAGCATCTACACGGAGCGCTACATGGGCCTGCCGCAGACCAACGCGAAGGGCTACGACGACAACAGCCCCATCAACCATGTGGACAAGCTGAAAGGCAAGTACCTCTTGATCCACGGGATGGGTGATGACAACGTGCATTTCCAGAACGCGGCCGAGATGATCACCGCCCTGGTGAAGGCCAACAAGCCCTTCGAGCAATTCGCTTATCCGGACAAGAACCACGGCATCCACGGGGGCACCACGCGCATGCACCTTTTCGAGATGATGACGGTGTGGTTGGAGCGGAATCTGTGATGGATCAGCTCCCCACCTGGCGATCGATCGGCGGAGGGAAGCTGCGAGTTGGCTGGCATTGGCGAGCGGTAGCGATCGCTTCTGCGACATCTGCGGATCGTATCCGATTTCGGCCACTGCCCTTGCTTGGGCGAGCACCCAAGTGATCGATCGACGGAGGGGAGCTTCTACCCGTCCGTTCGCCGGTTCGAACCCTTTTCTACCTTCCCGCCTTCCTAACCGACCCCACCCCTCATGAGCCAAACCCCTGCACCCGCCAGCAAGCACCCCAAGGGCCTCTACCTGCTCTTCTTCACAGAGATGTGGGAGCGCTTCGGCTTCTACCTCATGCTGGGGATCCTCTACCTCTACATGACGGACGGCTTGAAGGGCGGCCTGGGCTTCGGGGACGGCCAGGCGAACGACATCTATGGCACCTACATCGCCTTGGTCTACCTCACGCCTTTCATCGGTGGTCTGTTGGCCGACCGCATATTCGGTTATCGAAAAACCATCGTGGCCGGAGGCTCTTTGATGGCCGCAGGGTATCTCACGCTCGCGATCCCTGGTCCCACCGCCTTCATGGTCGCACTGTTCCTGATCATCATCGGCAATGGCCTGTTCAAGCCGAACATCAGCACATTGCTGGGCAACCTCTACAACAAGCCCGAGTATGTGAAGCTGAAGGACAGCGGCTACAACATCTTCTACATGGGCATCAACATCGGTGCCTTCGTCTGCAACTTCATCGCCGCCTGGTTGCGCAACGAGTACGGCTGGGGTTATGCGTTCGCCGCAGCGGGTGTGGGTATGATCATCGGCCTCATCACCTTCGTGAGCGGCAGTAAGGGCCTCGCCGAGGCCGACCAAATGAAACCGGCGCAGAAAGAGGACATGCCCATGGGCCGGATCGTGGCCACCATATTCTTACCGGCCTTGATCTTCGCGGCTGTCGGCTTTTTCGCCGGCAAGATCTTCGGGGTCGACAACATCTTCGGAAGTACGAGCAACGACACCTTCCTGTTCGCCTGCGTTCCGGTGATCTGGTTCTACCTGAGCACCTACTTGAAGAGCAGCAGCGAGGACAAGAAGCCCCTGGGTTCGCTCATGTACATCTATGTGGTAGTGATCGTGTTCTGGGCCATCTTCCACCAGAACGGCAACGTGCTCACCGCGTGGGCGGAACGCAATACCTGGCGCGAAATGCCGGAGAGCCTGCAAGCGGTGGGCAAACCGCTGGGCATGATCCAAGTGGTGGATGACGCTCCGGGCGTGGTGCGCACCCGCGAGACATTGGAAGGTGAGGAGCACAGCGTGACCGTAGGCGGCTTGCACAAGGCCGAAGCGCAAGCCTTGGCGGATCGGATGATGGCGCTGGCGCTCAAGCCGGAGGTCGCCAAAGAAGATCCACTCGCTTCGGATACGGGTGCGGTGTTCGTGGCAACGGCCGTGGTGCCGGACCGGCAGGTGGGCAAGGAAATGGCGGAACGGCTGCAAGCCGACGGAGCCATCGGCGAACTCGAATATAACGACTACCTCAGCACCTTGCCCAAAGAGCAATGGCCCACTGTGCAGCAACCCGCCAAGCTGATCAGCACGGAGCTCTTCCAATCGCTCAATCCCTTCTTCGTGGTGGTGCTATCGCTGTTGCTCGTCATCCCCTTTGTTCACCTGGCTCTCGAAGCGCGGGCAGGAACCCAGCACCCCGGCCAAGATCGCCCTAGGTCTGTTCATCACCGGCCTGAGCACCCTTGTGATGATCGCGGCGGTGGCGGTGAGCAGCAACGGTATGGAAAAGGTGAGCGCGATGTGGCTCGTGGGCACGTACGCGGTGATCACCTGCGGCGAACTCTGCCTGAGCCCCATGGGCTTGTCCCTCGTGAGCAAATTGAGCCCGGCGCGCCTCACGGCCGTGATGATGGGCGGCTGGTTCCTGAGCACCTCCATCGGCAACAAGCTCGCCGGGGTACTGGGGCATATGGGATCGGACAGTTCGAACAAGAGCCTGGTGTTCTACATCAACTTCACTGGCGCGATGATCTGCGCCATCCTGTTGTTCATCGCCGTGAAGCGGATCCGCACCGTACTGAAAGAGAAAACCGGGCACTACTGACCCCCATTGCGGAGAAGAAAGGAACGGCTCGTCCGTTCCTTTCTTCTTTCGTTCAGGAGCTTCAACTTCACCGCCCGCAACAACCACCCGATGAACGGTCAGACCCTTACCCTCGACCAGATCCGCGATTTCAAGGGGAAGTACCCCAAACAGCTCTGGTACCTCTTCGGCACCGAGATGTGGGAGCGCTTCTGCTTCTATGGCATGCGCGGCATGCTCACCGTGTTCATGGTGACGCAGTTGCACTTGGATGATAAAGCGGCGAACCTGCAATACGGCGCCATCCAGGCGTTCGTGTACGCCTTCACCTTCATCGGCGGCGTGTTCGCGGACAAGATCCTGGGCTTCCAGAAGTCGCTGTTCTGGGGCGCCACCTTGATGATCCTCGGCGGGCTGGTGATCGCGTTCTCTCCGGAAAAACTCTTCTACATCGGCATCTGCTTTTCCATCATCGGCACGGGCTTCTTCAAGCCGAACATCAGCACGATGGTGGGGCAGTTGTACCACGAGAACGATAGCCGCCGCGATGCGGGCTTCAGCTTGTTCTATGCGGGTATCAATCTGGGGGCGCTGTTGGGCGGCATCCTGATGGTGTACGTGGGCAAGTACTACTCGTGGAGCATGGCCTTCGGGCTGGTGGCCGTGGTGATGGTGATCAGCCTGATCAACTTCGGGTTCCGCCGAAAGTCGTTCGGCCCGATCGGCCTCTCGCCTCTGGCGGCCAAGGGCGTGGCCCCATCGCGACAGCGCGCCCTGGAGATCGCGACCTATGTGGGCTCCTTGCTCGTGTTGCCGCTTATCCTCCTCATGGTGACCAATACGCGGTACACCGATCTGTTCATGTACATCATCGGCCCGGCCACCCTGGTCTACCTGGCTTGGGAGATGCGCAATTTCACCCGCGCGGAGAACCGCAAGCTGGGGGCGGCGATCGTGTTCATCCTCTTCTCCATCCTCTTCTGGGCCTTCTTCGAGCAGAGCGGTGGCTCCCTCAGCCTCTTCGCGCTGAACAACCTGCACGGCACCTTCCTCGGCATACCGATGGACCCGAACGCGGTGAACAACTCGGCCAACTCACTGTTCGTGATCGCCTTCGCGGCGGTGATCGGATTGCTCTGGGTCTGGTTGAGCAAGCGCAAGCTGGAACCCAACTCGGTGGTGAAATTCGGTCTCGGATTCCTGCTGTTGGCCGTTGCATTCTACGTGTTCTACGCCACGCTCTTCTTCGCCGATGCCGATGGGGTGACCTCCTTGGAGATCTTCACGTTCGGCTACTTCGTGATCACCTTCGGAGAACTCTGTCTCTCCCCCATCGGGCTGTCCTTCATGACCAAACTATCGCCGCAGCCGATCCAAGGATTGATGATGGGCATGTGGTTCCTGGCCAGCGCCTACGGGCAGTATCTGGCCGGTCTGCTTGGCGCGGGAATGAGCAGTGCCGACCCGAACGCGAGCAACGTGGCCAAACTGGTGTCCTACACCGATGGCTATTTGCAACTCGGCATTTATGCGCTCGTCGCCGGTGTGGTGCTCATCGCAATCTCCCCGCTCGTCCGGAAACTGATGCACGGGGTGCATTGACAACGCTGCTTCCCGGCATGAACCTTGTGACCGCGCTCCCATTCCACTCCCCCATGCGTCATCTTTTCGCTTCGCTCGCACTTCTACCCCTCGCCCTCGCGGCCCAAACCCCGCTGACCGCAACACCGCCTTCCGCGATCAAGTGGGTGAGTTTCGCCGAAGCGCAGGCCAACGTGAAGAAGGCCCCCAAGCCGATCATGATCGACGTTTACACCCACTGGTGCGGTCCGTGTAAGATGTTGGCGAACAAGACCTTCACCGACCCCAAGCTGGCGGAGTACGTGAACAAGAACTTCTATGCCGTGAAGTTCGACGCGGAGAGCGGTGAAGAGATCACCTTCAAGGGAAAGACCTACAAGAACCCCGCTTATAACCCAGCGGTTACGAACGGCCGCAACGGTACGCACGAACTCACCCAGGCCATTGGCAGCGTGGAGGGACGGATCGCCTACCCCACCGTGGTGTACATGAACGAGAACCTCGAGATCATCGCGCCCGTGCAGGGCTATATGACCCCTGAGCAGATCGAACCCATCCTGAAGTACATCGGCGAAGGCGCATATAAGAAGCAGGACTTCCCCAGCTACAAATCCGGCTTCACCGGCGCTTGGGTGCCTTGATCACCTCCACCCTGAAAAACTCGAAGAGGCCGCCCACAAGGCGGCCTCTTACTTTCGCTCCCCATGTCCCGTTCGACCGCGCTATTCCTGACCCTCGCCCTCTTCGCGACCAACGCGCGTGCGCAAATCGTCACCAACTGGGACCCGAAGCCTTTCGTGACGGACAGTGCCCTGGTGTTCCACGACGATCTGGACTTCTACCTGAACGCCTACAGCAAGAAGGAGATCAAGGGGATGCGGAAGATGGTAAGCATCTGGCGGATGAACTTCGACAAGGTGATCCGGGCCACCATCAGCGACATCCGCACGCACAGTGAAGGCAGTGGCGTGGCCACCCACACCAAGGACTTCGCACTGCCCATCGCGCAGACGGGAAAAACCTATCGTCTGAGCGACGACGCGGGCAAGGTGCGCGTGTTCATGTTCGGCAGCATCACCAATCCTCCGGCACGTTTCCAATTGCCGCTTTGGGAGGCGCTTCAGCAGAAATTCGACACGAACCAAGTACGGCTCTTCATGATCTATGGCCGCGAGCTGCATCCGGGCGACCAGAAGATGTACCGTGACTATCCCGCGCCGAAGAGCGAGCACGAGAAGCTGGCCTATGCCCAGGAATTAGGCAACAAGGTGAAGATCCCCGTACTCGTTGACGGCTTGAACGATGCGGTGAGCGACCTCTACGGCCGTGCCCCCAACGCCGCTTACGTTGTGGATAAGGACGGCACCCTCATCTTCCGCGGCACTTGGGCGGACAGCCGGAAGATCGAGCACATCCTCACGACGCTGATGCGCTGGTACGCGGAGGGCAAGCCGAAGCGGTTCAGTTCAGAGCAGTAAAGTGAGCGCCAGTTCTTAGTTGCTGGTTGTCAGTGGACAGTTGTTGGCGGTCCGGCTATGTGAGAGGCACTGACAACCGACAACTGACAACCGAACTCCGGTCACACCTTCACCAACTTCCACTTCCCGCGCAAGAAGAGCCATGCGCTGAGCACGGCCAGGAAGCTCTCCGCGATGGCGACGGAAGCGAAAACGCCTTCCGGGCCCCAGGCAAGGTGACGCGCTAGGAACCAGGCGAGCGGTATCTCGATCATCCAGAAACAGATCACGTTCATCCAGGTGGGCGTGAGCGTATCACCCGCGCCATTGAAGGCTTGGGCCAGCACCATGCCATACCCATAGAAGAAGTAGCCCAGACAGATGATGCGCAGCGCCAGCACGCCATGCGCGGCCACTACGGGATCGCCCGTGAAGAAGTGCATGAGCCAGGGAGCCGTGAGCCAGAAGAGCACGGCCACGCTCACCATGAAGAGCATGTTGTAGAAACCGCATAGCCACGCGGAGCGCGCCGCGCGGTCCGGCTGTCCGGCGCCCAGGTTCTGCCCCACCAATGTGCTGGCCGCATTAGCCATGCCCCAACTGGGCAGCAAGCTGAAGATGATGATGCGGATCGCGATGGTATAACCGGCCACCGCCGCACTGCCAAAGGTGCTCACGATGCGGACCAGGAACACCCAGCTCGCTGAGGCGATCACGAACTGCGCAACACCACCGGCCGAGACCTTGATCATATTGATCATCACTGGCGCATCCAGCGCGAAGGGGATGCCTGAGAGCCGCACTCGTCCGGAGCGGCGGAACAAGTGGTTCAATTGGTAAACGACACCGGAACCCCGTCCGATCAACGTGGCCAGTGCGGCGCCCGTGACACCAAGTCCTTCAAAAGATCCAATGCCGAAGATGAGGATCGGGCACAGCACGATATTGATCGCGTTCGCCAGCCAGAGTGAACGCATCGCCATGGCCGCATCGCCAACACCACGGAAAATAGCGTTGATGCCGAACAGCAACATGATCACCACGTTGCCACCGATCATCAGGCGCGTGTATTCGCTCCCCTCGGCGATCACATCGGGCGCGGCACCCATGAGGCCGAGGATGCGTTCGGGCCAGATCAGACCGGGCAGCGCGAGAACGAGGCCAAGCGCGGTAGCCAGCAGGATCCCCTGCAGGGCGGCGCGCGCTGCACCATCGGGATCCTTTTCCCCGGTGCGGCGGGCTACCACCGCGGTGATGCCCATACCCAGGCCCCAGGCCAGCGAGTACACGATCGTGAGTACGCTCTCTGTGAGCCCGACCGTGGCCACCGCGTTCACACCCAGGCGGCTCACGAAGAACACGTCCACCAGGGCGAACAGCGATTCCATCGCCATTTCCAGCACCATCGGAATGCTCAAAAGCACGATGGCACGGCGCACACCGATACGCGTGTAATCCTGCTCCTCGCCACGCAGGCTTTCCTTGACGATATCGATGAACTTGGCGAGGACCATGGAAAGAGGAAGGAGGCGAATGACGCGCCCGGAACAGGCCGGGTTGGCCGAAGGGCGGCGAAGGTAGCGGCGGTCGTGGTGCACCGATGCATCGGACAGGGCGCATGATCCGCAGTCGTTCACGATGCCATGTTCATGATCACGCGGAGGATCGAAGAAGCCCCTCTCCAGTGCCCGGTAGGTTTGCGGCATGGTGACCCGCATTTCGCTACCCGTTCTGTTCACCGGTGCATTGCTTGCAGGATCCGCGCAGGCACAGACCGCTTTCCAGCGCACGCTGAACGCCGACACGATGCCGAACCTGGTGCCCAATCCGGGCTTCGAGGAAACGCTTCGCCTGCAATGCGCTTGGACCCAGGATGCGGCCAAGTTCAACGAGGAGGTGATGGTGGCTTGGACTTCGCCCACCGAGACCACTCCGGATCACTTCAGTTTGAAGAACGATCCCGAATGCTGGAGCCATCCGGGCAAGCGCACGGACGGCCGTGCGCGACCGCACACTGGCGAAGCCATGGCGGGGATCAAGACCTGGGGCCGCGGCAATACCCCCACGCATTGGCACGAATACCTGCAGGCCCAGTTCCCAGAGACCTTACAGACCGGTGTGCGCTATGTCGCCGAATGTTGGGTGATGCGTGCCAGCTTCAGCAACGAGGCCAGCAACAACATCGGCCTCTTGGTCACCGGTGTACCGATCCGTACCCGCGACTGTTTGCCGCTCTACATTACCCCCACGGTGAACGAGGACAAACTGATAAAGAAGAGCGGATGGTACAAAGTGAGCGGCGTGTTCGAGGCGAAAGGTGATGAGAAATTCCTACTGGTGGGCAACTTCTACGGCGATGAAGCCACACAGCACGAGCGCTTTCCACAGGGCGAGCGCGGGGCCTACTACTTCATTGATGACGTGAACGTGCGCATCGCTCCGCCGGACATGCCCTTGACCCCAAGGCCGAAAGAAAGTTCGCCACCACCACCGAAAGAGCGGGTGGCGGACCACGCGAGCACCACCGTGGTGGACATCCACCAGGTAGAGCCCGAGGTGGGCAAGAGCATACGCCTGGACAACATCTTCTTCGACTTCGACAAAGCCACGCTGAAACCGGAAAGCGAAGCCGAACTCACCAAAGTGGTGGATCTGCTCACGGACTATCCGCACATGCGCATCGAGATCCATGCGCATACCGATGATCAAGGATCGGACGCGTACAACATCCGCCTCTCGAACGATCGCGCGAAGGCCGTGGTGGACCACTTGATCAAGGAGAAAGTGGACACCGACCGGCTCACGTGGAAAGGCTATGGCAAGAGCCGCCCGGTGGCGGACAATGCCACCGAGGAAGGCCGCGCCCACAACCGCCGTGTCGAGTTCACTGTCCTGGACCGCTGACCCCGAAATGAAAAGGGACCCCGCAAGGTCCCCTTCCATCCCGGTCGCAGCACCGGGTAAGGATCGGTGGTGCCGACCCTATGCGTGCGCTTCAGACAGGATCCGGGACGCGATGTCCAGAATGCGTGTATCGTCCAGCGCAACAACGCCCCCGTTGGGGCCTTCCTCGATGTGCACGCCCATGGGCCGTCCTTCCGGATGACTGTACCCACCGAAGTAGTTCCAGACGGTTTCCACGTTGAGGTCCAACTCGCGTGCGATCCGATGGATGCTTCCATCGGGCAACTGGTCCTTTATCCTCCGCAACTCATTGAAGGTGATGTTCATGTCGGGATCGTTTTGGTGTTAGGGACGCTTAAAGATAGGATCACAGATCGCCGATCCCAAATGCCCTTCGGCACGGTCCGTGAGGGCGCGCTATCTTTCCAACGATGCCCCGAACGACGGCCCTTTCAGCGCCTCTTCCCAAGGCTACCGCCGTCACGCTAAGGGCCCGGCGGCAGGGCCTGTTGGATCTACCTGTCCAGCAAGACCTTTCGGCTCCATGAGCCCACGTACCGCCTGGCCCCTGCCACTGGCCACGCTCCTGTTACTTCTCCCGGTCCTCTACAACGGCTTCCCCTTGGTCTATTCGGACACGGGCACCTATTTGACCAGCGGCTTCCAGTTGGGTGTTCCTGCGGATCGGCCCATCGCCTACGGCCTCTTTTGCAGGATCGCGAGTTTGAACGGGCGCACCTTGTGGGGGCCGATCGTGGTACAGGCGCTCTTGACGGCGGTGCTTCTTTGGTCCGGATGGCGGAGCACGGTAGGCGATCGGCGGTGGGGGCATTTCGCGGTCGCCGTCGGCTTGCTCAGTATTTGCACAGGCATGGGTTGGTACGCGGGCCGGCTGCTCCCCGACGCGTTCACGCCGTTGCTCGTGCTCGCTTCGCTCGGTTTGTTGTTCCATCGGGCCGCGTGGCTGTGGTCCTTGTTCTTACTCGCGCTGATCGCTTTCGCATGCGCCATCCATTTCTCGCACCTGGTCATCGCACCCGGCCTGGTGCTCTTCGCCTGGGCGTTGAGCGCCATCAGCGGCGGAAGGATCTCGCGACCTGATCCGCGAGGAACACTTCTGGTCTGCGCGGCGCTAGTGACCGCCGTGATCGGCTTGCGCGAGAGCAACCGGCTCGCGGGTCACCACGCTGAAGTTTCGCGCGGCGGCCCGCTCTTCTTGCTGGGACGGATGCTCGATGCGGATGTGTTGCGCCCCGGGGCTCGATCGTCACTGTGCCGAGGAACGCTGGGCGTTGTGCGAGCAACAACTCCCCGCCCGCAGCCGCGAACTGCTCTGGGGTTCCGACAGTCCCATCACACGTGCAGGTGGCTGGGAGGGGTACCGCCCAGAAGCGGAAGCCATCACTTCCACCCTGCTCCGAGATCCAAGCACATGGTCTGGTCTTGTTAGCGCAGGCGTGCGCGATGGCTTGGTACAACTCACACAATGGGGCGTGGGCGAGATCGCCTTCGCGTGGTACCGCAACCCGGTGAGCCCGCCCTACCTAGCAGTGCAGCAATGCGTGCCGCACGAGCTGGACGATTACCTCGCCTCGCGCCAGAACGGTGGCCCGCAGGGGGAACTGCAACTGCACGCTGTGGATCGCGCCTACATGATCATGTTGACGCTGGGCCTGCTGGGGATGTTCACACTCCTCTTCCGTGGCTCCGTGAACCCCACGGAACGAACGTTGCTGCTCGTGCTGCTCCTCGCGAGCGCCCTCGCCGCCATGAGTTGTGCGGCGCTCAGCATGCCGGATCAACGCTTTCTGGCGCGGGTTTCCTGGCTGGTGCCGTGGGGTGTGGCGTTGATCGCCGCGCGCCGACTATAGAGACTTGAGTACTTCGGATCGGCGCGCCGATCCCCGACCCACGGTTCACCGCACCACCACCACCCGGGCCGAGCGCACCACGGCACCAGTGGCAGCCCGCAGCAGGTAGAGTCCGTCAGGAACGGAAGACAGCTCGAGCACATCGGGGAACGGAGGCGTCCAGCGCTGCACCATCTTTCCCTGCGCATCCAAGAGGAGAAGGTCATCCATACTGGAAAGGCCTGCTACCTGTAGCCGATCGCCAGCCGGGTTCGGGTAGGGGATCAGATCCTCCTCCGAACTTGGAGACTGTATGATGCCCGTGCCCAATGCGCAGGGGTCCGACACGGTCCAGGTGATGGTGTCCGGAAGAAGCTGCGCGGTGAAGTCCTCTACCACCGGGTTGAGCAGGATATGCTCCAACATGGTGCTGAGCCCATGGACGATGCTATCGGTGAAGACTGGTACGGTGCCACTTCCGCAAGGGAACGCGTTCGCCGTATCCCACCGCGCGATCAGCGGCGTGTATTCGTTCATGACGGGCCCGTTTCGGTCGCCGTACAGCAACAGATCCCCATCGTCCAAGGGCAGGGCGTGGGCCCGCACTACGAGCGCAGTATCAGAAACCGACCGTGCCCAAGGGGCCACCACGCCGCTGCTGTCGATAGTGATCAACGCGCTACCATAAAGGTTGTTCACTCCCGCGCACACAAGAAGAGAGCCATCCTGCCATTGGCCCATACTGTTGGCGAGCTGGTAGGTGCTCCCCACCGGTGCCGCCCAAAGGCGTGTGTTCGACCCGACCGTTCCATCGGCGGCCAATGGGAAAAGGACCGGCGCACCATACGTGATACTGTCCTGCACCTGCTGCCCGGCCATCACCGCCCAGCCACCGTCCGGCCGCTGCACCGCCTCCCTGGGCCAGAGCTTCGGGCCCGTGAACAGGCGCCCCCATTCCACTTGACCCAGGCTGTCCATCTTCAGTACGTGCATGTCCGAAAACGCATTTCCGGAGACATGCTGGCCCAGCAAAAGGGCTCCACCATCCGCAGTGTTCCGTATCTCAAGGTGCATACCAGCAACGCCGACGAACCGATCACTCCAGGCGGCTTGTACAGCCCCGTTCGGATCAGTGCGTACCACCCAAGGCCATTTATCGGTCCCGACGCTGCATGAACCGACCAGAGTCGGCATGCCGTCCGCAGCTACCGCAACATCGTCGAACCGCTCGTTCCCGTTCAAGGTATAGCGCTGGGCCACAACGAGCTGCGCGTTCACATCCACCCGCATAAAGAGCGCCTTCCATGCGGCGCGGCCGGCCAGCACCAGGCCTCCATCGGGTAGTACGGCGATCCCTGCCATCCACAGGGGTGGCGCTTCCAGAGGTAAACGAAGGTCGTTCGAAGCGAGCAACTGGCCCGCTGCATCGTACTTGCGGAGGTGCAGACTCGAACCCCACGGGTTCGTTCGCGTGTCCCAACTGCCCCAAGCCACCCAGAGATCACCATTGGGCAGTGGGCGCACCATCGGCGTCAGCGGTGATAAAGAATCGTTCGGCACATGGTGCTGCACGAACTCCTGGCCGTGGGCCTTGCACAGACCGGTGCACATAAGAAGGGCGATGAAGAGGCGGTAGTGCATCGGGCGAACATACTCTACCAGGGAAGACGGAGATCGGGCGGTTGGTTGCGTTACGAGGATCCTCGCAGGATCCACTTGAACGATCATCCACCACCCGGCGACCGGTCCGTGAATAGATCAGTGTTGCACCAACACGCGCGTGGAGCGCATCCCGTTGTTGCTCTTTGCGACCAGCAGATATAGCCCGTTGGGAAGCCCGGACAACTCGAGCACTTCGGGCAAAGGCCGCTGCCAGCTACGCATCACCTGTCCTCGGGCATCGAGGAGCGCGAGTTCCTGCGTGCCGGGAAGACCGGCCCAGCGAGCGGTTCGGTCCGCAGGGTTGGGGAAGGCCCGGAGCCCTGTCCCGACGTGAGGCAACTCCTGTCCTCCGGTGCTGATCGCGCACGGTTCCGACACGGTCCAGGTAATAGTATCCGGCAGGATCTGCGCTGTGATGTCCTCCACGGTCGGACTGAGCGATAGGCGCACGAACGTGGAGTCGAGCACAGGAACGATGCTGTCGGTGAGGACCGGCACCGTGGAGCTGCCGCAGGGAAAGGGGTTCGCGGGATCCCAGCGGGCGATCAACGGGACAGCTTCGGCTACCGCCGGGTCGACCCGACTACCATGGAGCAACAGGTCCCCATTGTCCAAGGCCAGGGCCCTGATCGCTGTCACCAGCGCGCTGTCCGGGACGAAGCGCGCGGAAGGCTCAGGTGAGCCGGTGCTGTCCAGCGTGAACAGGACGGACCCGTCCAATGCGTCAACAAACGCGCACGCGACCATGGTGCCATCCGGAAGCCGGTCCAGCGAGCACATCCCGTACGGGCTGCTGCTCTGCTGATCGGCCCAGATGCGCCTGTTGGGACCGATGGTCCCGTCCGCATCGATCCGGAGCAGCACAGGTGCGCCGGAGAGCACGCCTTGCTGGATCATTGCTCGGCCAGCACGAGCCATCCGCCATCCGTTCGTTGGAGTGCCTGCACCGGGATGAGCTGACGCGCAGCGAGGGAACGCCCCCATTGCATAGCACTGGTGCTGTCCAGCTTCACTACATACATCCCCGATGAATCCACGCCGGCGAAATGGCTGCCGAACAACAGGGTTCCGCCATCGGCGGTGGGCTTCGCGAACCGCAGCGCGCCCTGCATGCCCGGGATCCGGTAGCTCCATGCATCCACAAGGGCACCGCTCGCATCCGTGCGTACGACCCAGGGCAGCTGCTGGCCCCCGGTCCTGCACCAACCGAGCACCATCAGCGAGCCATCCGGCCGCACGAGCACATCCGAGAATCGCTCCCCGAAGTTCGACATGGACATGTGCGAGGCAGCCACCAGGTCGGCGTTCGCATCCACGCGGATGAGCACTCCGCGTGAATCGAAATGACCGTAGAGCGCCAGACCATCGCTCGGAAGCACCGCTGCACCGGACAACTGCAACCAACCACCCGGGCGAACCGAAGGTCATTGGCCAGAGCAACGTCCGCGGCGTCGATCTTCGATGAGCGTGAGGTCCAGGGCGATGTGGTATCCTGGCTGCCCAGGCCCCCCATACCCCACCGTTCGGAGGACGCTGACCACCGGTGGCTCGCCGCCAATGGAATCGTTCGGCACATGGTGCTGCACGAATTCCTGGCCATGCACATGCCGCAGACCAATGCTCGCGAAAAGGACAATGAGGAGGCGTTCGCGCATTGATCGAGAGTGCTTCACACCATGAAGACGCTGGGGATGTGCAAAGGTGGGTCGGCCAGGCCCGGTCCCCCATGTCCGACCAACGCTTTCCAGCGAGCGTGTCTTGGTGGTGCCAGCGGATCTGGTCGCTGCACGGAGGGTATGTCACAGCACGTGCCGCTGCCTAGTTTTGTGTACCCCGATCAACCACCACCACGATGAACGCTCTCCGATCGCTCAGCATTTGCACGCTGGTCACACTGTCGCTCACGAACGCAACAGCGCAGATCACCGACCACTTGTTCGGGATCCACAACCCGAGCGGCGGCGCGTTCGAATTCAGCAAGTTGGAGATCGCCACGGGGATCATTACGGGCTGGAGACCGTGCCCATCTCCGGTATCAACGGCCTTGCCAGTGGCTTGGTGGACCATGACGCGCAACGCTACTTGTTCTGCACGGGACAGGAGTTATACACGTTCGACCCATTGGATATCGCGCCCATGCAAATGACCTCCTTGCCGCTCACCGGCAACGACCTCTTCATCCAAGTGGAATACAATACGTGCGATTCGGACCTGTACGGTATCGTGAACGCCCCACCGGACAGCATTGTCTTTGTGCGCTACGACCGCAGCGCGAACACCTTCCAAACGTTGCTCGCCCTCGACCCGCTCAACACCTACTTCACTCTTGGAGGGATGAGTTATATCGATCCCGTGGCAGGGCTCTACGGCTTGGAACATGGATCCATCATGGGCATTGACATTGCCACCGGTACGCTGTTGTACGACAGTCCCATCATCGACCCACCCGGAGAGAGCTTCGGTCACATCGCATTCGATTGCGGAACTCGCCAGGTACTGGGCACATCCTACGGACCCGCTCCGGAAGGCGGTGAAGGCAAATGGGTCTCGGTGGTCGATCCAACTTCAGGCATCGTGACACATTTGTCCAACGCACATACCGAGAATGGACTTTGGAAGCCTGCCTTGACCGGCTCATGTGTGGACCACACGAATGGCACTTTCTATTGGGGCGGTGTGGATGGTGCGTGGATCGGGGCCAACACAACAACGGGCGCGATCGTCTATGACGAGGTCGCGAGCAGTTTGGAGCCCATCTTCGCCGTCAACCATTTCGCGCCATGCCGCCTGCGACCGCGCTGGAGAACGGGGATGTGCAGCCCCGTTTACCCAGCCCGGCATCGCGAAGTGAACTTTGTCTGAAGAACAACTCCAGGGACTCGGGCGGCGGCGCGGGGTGCGCCACGCCCGTTGCGGGTGAGCGCCCTCCGGCCACGGCCGGCCGCAGAGGTCGAGGGGCAGGCGGCAGCGGAAAGACGCCGGCCATGGTGCTGCGCGAACCCGGCCGGCCGGTGCCCGCGCGAGCACGAAAGGCGTGATGGGATGGCCCCCGGCCCCATATTGACAGACGACCCACCGAGGCCATAGATTGCCGGGCGGAAGGCGCCAGCGACGGCGCTGGCCTACCCACTCGATCACCCCCGTTCGCATCGATATCCATCCCTTCGGCCGCAGGAACTTCGGGCAGGCCAGGCATGCGCATGATCTCGCCGCAGATGGGCACCACGAAGCCCGCACCCGCGCTGATCTCGATATCGCGCACGGTGATGCGGAAGCCGGTGGGCGCATTGCGCAGGGCCTTGTCGTCGCTGAAGCTGTACTGTGTCTTCGCCATGCAGATGGGCACACCGCTGAGGCCGAGCTTGTCGATGCGCCGGATCGCTGTCTCGGCATCGCCACTGTAGTCCACGCCGTCGGCGCGGTAGATCTCCTTGGCGATCACGTCGATCTTCTGCTTGATGGTGAGCGAGAGGTCGTACAGCGGCTTCAACGCGCTCGTTCCGCCGTCGGCGATACGGAGCACGGCTTCGGCCAGTTCGGTCATTCCGGCGCCGCCTTTGGCGAAGCCTTGGGCGAGGACGGCTTCCGCGCCATGCTCTTTGCAATAGCTCTTGATCAGCTCGATCTCCTCGGGCGTATCGGTGGGGAAATGGTTGATCGCCACTACGGCCTTCACGCCGAACTTGGCGATGTTCTCGATGTGGCGACCGAGGTTGGCAAGACCAACTTTCAGCTTCTCCGGCGCAGCGGTGTTCACCTCCTTGATGTCGGCACCGCCGTGGTAGCGTAGTGCGCGCACCGTGGCGACGATCACGGCAGCGCTCGGCTTCAGGCCCGCCGCGCGGCACTTGATGTCGAAGAACTTCTCCGCGCCGAGGTCCGCGCCAAAGCCCGCTTCGGTTACGACGTAATCGCCGAGGCTGAGACCCATCTTAGTGGCCAGCACACTGTTCACGCCCTGCGCGATGTTGGCGAAGGGACCGCCGTGCAGGATGGCCGGATTGCCTTCGAGCGTTTGCACGAGGTTCGGCATGATCGCCTGCTTCAACAGCAAGGCCATGGCACCTTGTGCGTTCAGGTCACGCCCATACACGGGTGTGCGGTCGAAGCGCTGACCCACGTAGATGTTCCCGAAGCGTTGCTTCAGATCCTCGATGCCGGTGGCGAGGCAGAGGATCGCCATCACCTCGCTGGCGGGGGTGATGTTGAAACCGTCCTGGCGCGGAATGCCGTTGCCGGTGCCGCCGAGGCCGATGGTGATGTCGCGCAGCGCGCGGTCGTTCATGTCCATCACGCGCTTCCAGGCGATGGTGCGCGGATCGATGTTGAGCGTGCGCTTGCGGTTCTGCAGGTTGTTGTCGATCAGCGCGGCGAGCAGGTTGTTGGCCTTCTCGATCGCCGCGAAGTCGCCGGTGAAGTGGAGGTTGATGTCCTCCATCGGCACCACTTGCGCGTAGCCGCCGCCCGCCGCACCGCCCTTCATGCCGAAAACGGGCCCGAGGCTCGGTTCGCGCAGCACCACCACGCTCTTCTTGCCGAGCTTGCTCAAACCTTCGTGCAGGCCGATGCTGGTGGTGGTCTTGCCTTCGCCGGCGGGTGTGGGCGAGAGCGCGGTAACAAGGATCAACTTGCTCTTCGCCACACGCGCCTCATCGATCAGGTCCAGCGGCAACTTGGCCTTGGTGCGGCCATACGGTTCGATCACCTCCGGATCGATGCCGAGGTTCGTGGCGATCGTACTGATGGGCTTCAACTGCGCTTTCTGCGCGATCTCGAGGTCGGAAGGAAAGGCCATGAGGGAGGTGTCGGGAATTGGGAGTTCTGGAAAGCGGAAATGTAGGAACCTCGCAGCGTCGACCCACCGGGCTCGACCAACGGATCAACTGGACGACCACCTTCCGCACCATCGGCCGCGTGCCCAAACCTTCGAACGCGACGGCATAGGTGCCTTGCGCTACGCGCTGGCCCGCATCGGAGCGCAGGTCCCAACGCCAGGTGAGGTTGCCAGCGGATGGCGAGGCGATCGAACGATCGAGCACCACACGCCCGTTCAGGTCGAAGACGCGCACTTTCACGGCGCGTTGCGATCCCGTGCTGTACAGCAGGAAGCGGACCTCCTCGCTGGCCGGGTTCGGGAACGGTGCGCTAAGGCCCGCGCCTTCAGGACCGGTGACACTGACCGGAGCCGCGGGAAGGAAAGAAGTGTAAACCCCGTTCGCATGCGTACCCACGGCGATGCGGCCATCGCTGCCGCGCGCGGTGATCATGTTCACCGGCACGTTGCCGATGTTCCCCGGGCCTTCCTGCACCCAGACGGTGTTATCGCCATCGAGCACTGCGGTGCTGTACAACCCCGTGCTCGTAGCCACGAAGTACTGATCGCTCTCGCCGTTCCAAGTGGGATAGATCATCGCCCAGAAAACGGCGGGGCCACTGCCCGTGCCATCGGCGTTCTCCTCCAGGTTGCCGCTGATGCTCTCCCAACTGGTGCCGCCATCGGCGGTATGCCACACGCTCTTCACGCCGTAGTTGCTGAATGTGAGGATCCATTCGTTGGCATCGAAGTCGTTCGGCGCCACACAGCTCACATAGCCGTTCGGCCAGAGGCTGTCCGACTTTTCCGTGCGCACCGGGTTGGGCGTGTCCAAACTATCCAGGCGGTACAAGCGGCCTACGGTGGTGCCGAAAAGGACCGTGTTGTGGGCGGCGAGCGAGATGTCCAAACAGGTGATGCGCTGGCTGACGATATAGCTCGCATTGAGGTTCTCCCAGTTCATCGTGTCCTTATCGTACCACTCGTTGGTGTAGGGGATCGCCGCGAGGCCGTTGTTCCGCCAGATGCGCGATGCACTGAGCATGTACAACACGTCGGAGTTGGCAGGGTCGAGAACGAAGGCATTGATGAAATTGTAGCTGCTGGTGCCGCCCACGGGATCGATCCGCTCGAAGGCGAGGATATTGCCCTGCGCATCGATCTGCTTCTTATAGATGCGGCCGCTCTGGCTGCTGGTAAGGATGAAGGGATGGCCTTCGGGGATCGCGCAATAGGCGCCATCGTCCTGGTGTACGCGGGCGAAGTTCACCGCAGGGTCGGCGCTGATGGCCATGTAGCACCCATTGTCCTGCGTGCCACCGAGGATCAGGTCATTGGTGGCCTGGCCTTCTTCGATGTGCACGGTGTAGAACTGCGAGGTTATGTAGCCGTCGTTGCGCTCATACCACGTCACGCTGTCCGCCCTGCAGTCGTCCGTGCGGCTGATGCCACCATCGCTCGCGCTCAACATCACATCCGGGCTGCCGGGCAGGAAGGTCATCCAATGCTGGTCCGGGTGGTGGCCGGGGTAGACGTAGTCCTTTGGATCCACGGTGTTGCAGCGGTAGCCGCCGATCCACTTCGTACTGTCCGGTGAAAGGAAGGCATTGGTGCTGCGGTAGATGTTGGTACCACCGATGAACACCGTGTTGGGTTCGGTGGGGTGCACCGCGATGCACATGTCATAGCTGGTCTGCGTGTTGATCGGCGCGAAATCGAAGGTGAAATAGCCGGTGCATGTCCCGTTGGGAAGGCTCAACGTGCGGTTCAGCCATTGGCCACCGGCGCCGGTGCCATCGCCGCTCAGGTAGGTGTACTTCCAGAAAGAATGTCCTTGCAGCCCGCTGCTCGGTGTCTCGCCGAACCAATACATGGTGTTCTCATCGCTGGGATCGAGGGCCATGACGAAACGCTCCTTGTTCGCGCTGATCCCGGTTGGTGTGATGTTCGTCCAATTGAGCCCATCGGTGCTGCGCCACATGCCTTCCTGCGCGCTGGTATTGCCGAGGTACGCATAGAACACACCTGTGGGACTTACGCGGAGATGCGTGTACAAGGACTGTGTCGCAGCAGCGGTGTCCAAGCCGAGCACAGCATGCCACGAACCACCGCCATCGTTGCTACGGAAGATGCCGCCGTACACCGCGGCGAGCACGATGTCGCTGTCATTGCGTACCGGATCCACCACGATCGAATTCACTTGCTTGAAACTACCCGAGCGGTTGTAGGTCTCGTGATCGCCCGCGATGGTACTGGGCAGATGCGCCCAGCTCTGCCCACCATCGGTGCTCTTGAACATGCCGTCGCCGGGCAGCAAGGCGCTGAAGCTGGTACCGCTCACCACGCCGTAGTTCTCGCCGGTGCCGAAATACCAGGTTTGCTCCCGGCCCGCGCGCACATCCTGGCCGATGGCGCTTACGCCGCACATCGCGTCCAACGGACTGGTGCGCGCCCATGTGCTGCCGGCATCGGTGGTACGCCACACGCCGCCGGTAACACCACCGGCCAGCCAGATCTGGTTGTTGGTGATGTCCACTTCCAAAGCCCGGGTGCGCCCCCCGCGATCGCGCGGGCCCTGCTGGATCCATGTCAGGCTCTTCTCTGTATGCTGCGGCAACGTAGCGGCAAAGGCCAACTCACGGCGCCGCATATCCGAAGGGACCGCACCTGTGGCCGGATCGCGCAGGCGGGAAAGCTGCCATTCGCGCAAGCTGTTCGGATCATCGGGCATGCCGCCGCCCATGGGTCCCGAGGGATCCACTTCAGTTTGTCCAGGGATCAAAAGCACCACCGTCCACAGAGCTGCGGCGGCCAATACGAGGGTCTTCATGCGGCAAAAGGTCTACCGCCGAAGGTAGCGTTAGGCTTCCATGCCGAAGCCCGCCTGCTTGAGATCGTCCCAGAAACCGGGGTAGCTCTTGTCTACCACGCCGGGATCGCTGATCGTGATCGGACCACCGAGAAGCGCCAAGGGCGCCAATGCCATGGCCATGCGATGATCGCCTTGTGGATCGAAGGGTTCGTTGGGCGTGCGATCCACACGCCCTCTCAAGTCGAGTTGTGCATCCGTGATCGAACTCCTTCCGCCGCAAGCGGTGATGGCCTCCTGCACAGCACGCAGCCGGTCGCTCTCCTTCAGCGCGAGATTGTGCAGGCCGCTGATGGTGGCCTCCTCACCCCGGCCAAAGAGCGTCAGGGCCAAAGGCTGGAAGAGATCGGGGGTGGCGGTGAGGTCGATGGGTGGCATCCGCAGCGTCCTCTTCGGAGGACCTTGCGGGGACAACGAGGACAACTCGAGACCATCCGCAACCTGCTCGGCTTTCACCCAAGGCGCCCAGAGTTCGATCGCGCGTTCATCGCCCTGCCATGTGCCGGTGTGAAGTCCTTCCAGGGTGATGCGCGCATCCTTCGCCAGCGCGACCACCTCGAACCAGAACGCGGCCGCGCTCCAATCCATCGGCACGGTGAGCGGCTTCGCATGAAGCGGACCTGGGAACACCTGGATCAACTCGTCGCTCACTTCGACGCGCGCACCGAAATGGCGCAGCACTTCGATCGTCATGCGGACATATGGTTCGCTGAGGCGACGACCGGTCCAGCGCAGGCGCAGGCCTTCTCGCATCTTCGGCGCGATCAACAGCAACGCACTGATGAACTGACTGCTCACCGGGGAATCGATCGTGAGCTCCCCTCCTTTCATCTCCGTGCCATGCACGAGCAGGCCGGATGCCAGCCCATCGATCCGCGCGCCGAGGGCGATCAACGCTTTCACCAACGTGTGGTGCGGCCGCTCCAGGAGCTTCTTGTCACCGGTGATCAGGCGCTCCTCGCCAGGCTGCACCGCCGCCCATGCGGTGAGAAAACGGAAGGTGGTCCCGCCCAAGCCGCAATGCATCGCCAGCGCGCGCTCCCTGAGCAACACATCAAGGATGCGTGTATCGTCCGATGGGGGAAGATCGATCACGACATCGCTCTGGCCCGAGAGCGATGCGAGCACCAACGCGCGGTTGGCCACGCTCTTGCTGCGTGGCAACACGATCCTTGCGCGGATCGGCCCCTCAGGTTTGCGGATCGTGATGCTGGACATCTTGCGCGCGGAGCCGGTAATGGTCCAAAGCTTCGGCGGCCTGTGCGGCGGTCACCTCCACATCGATACGGCCGCGACCAATGGCCTCCAACAGCGTGAAGCGGAAGCGCCCGTCCTGGTTCTTCTTGTCATGGCCCATCAGCTCAAGCACGCGATGGTGATCGGAATGGCCGAGCGGATAGTGCTTGTAGCGCAGCAGCAACTGTTCGGAGATCCGGTCGTGGTCCTCACGGGGCATCAAGCCCATACGCCAGCTCAGCCAGCTTTCGCAGAGCATACCCACCACCACGGCCTCGCCATGCAACAGTCCGCGGTTCGGGCCTTCCCAGGAAGCGGCTTCCAGCGCGTGCCCGATGCTATGCCCGAAGTTGAGCATGCGGCGTTCGCCATGTTCCTGCACATCGCGCGACACCACCTCACACTTCAATTCCGCAGAGCGCATGATCAAGGGCGTGAGCGCCTCCAGATCGTGCCATGGCGCGGCGCAGACCGCATGCCAATGGTCCGCGTCGAGCACCAGGCCGTGCTTCAACATTTCAGCGGCGCCGTTCATCAGCTCGCGCTTGCCCAGCGTGCGTAGGAAAGGGATATGCACATGCACCGCCGCGGGTTGCCGCACGGTGCCCACCATGTTCTTGATGCCCTCCAGATCCACGCCGTTCTTGCCGCCGATGGCCGCATCCACCATAGCCATCAGCGAAGTGGGGAGGTGTATGATGCGTATGCCGCGCTTGTATGTGGCCGCAACGAAGCCGCCCACATCAGTGACTACACCACCGCCCAAGGCGATGAGCACCGAACTCCGCTCCGCCCCGGAACCGGCCAGGTGCGACCACAGGGCCGTACACACCTCGATCGACTTACTGCCTTCGCCCGGCGGAATGGCGATCGTGGGCGACTCACGCAACGCAGGCACCTGCGCCAACAGTTCGGGCAGGCATTGGCGCAACGTGTTCTCGTCGCCGAGGATGAAAACGCGCGCGTACCGGGCCTCGGCCAACAGCCAGCGTTGCAATTCGTGCAGCACCCCTCCGCCCAAGTGGACGGGGCTATCTGCGGCGCGGATGGTGCGGATCCCTTTGCGCGAAGCGGTCATCGCTATTTTCGCACCCGCTCCGGGCGCCTTGGCCAAAGGAACGAACAACAGCGCCACCGCACAATGCGGCCAGAGCCCCCTCCTTCTCCGCAGTCCCCGCAGGGTCACCCGCAAGGGACCCTGCGGACCACCCTTCCGGACCTCGCCAACACCCGCATCGCCTTCCGCCAATACACGGATGTGGGACTGCTGCGGGCCTACTGGCTGTTCCGCTTCATCGGCATCCGCGCGCTCAACAACGTCGGCGCCGTGCTTTCGAAATGGGCCATCACGCTCCACCTGCCGATCAAGGGCCTGATCAAGGCCACCATCTTCAAGCATTTCTGCGGCGGCGAGACCATCGAAGAGAGCCTGGTGACCGCCCAGAAACTCGGCGACGGCGGCCTGGGCACCATCCTGGACTACAGCGTGGAAGGCCAGGAGGACGACGAGTCCCTGGACCATACCACCGAGGAGATCCTGCACACCATCGCCATGGCCGCGAAGCGGAAGGACATTCCCTTCAGCGTCTTCAAGCCGAGCGGCATTTCGCCCGTCGCCCTCCTGGAGGCGGTGAGCGAGGGCCGTGCACTGGACCCGGAGGAAACACGGGAATGGGCGTTGGTGCAAAAGCGCTTCGAGCGGATCTGCGTCGCTGCAGCGGAAGCAGGTATCCCCGTGTTGGTGGACGCCGAAGAAAGCTGGATCCAAGTCGCCATCGATGATCTGGCCGAGCGCATGATGGAACAGTTGAACCGCGAACGCGCCATCGTGTACAACACCGTGCAACTCTACCGGCACGATCGGCTCGCCTACCTGAAAGCCGCCGAGCAACGCGCTGCGGCGAAGGGCTATCACCTTGGCCTAAAGCTGGTGCGCGGCGCCTACATGGAAAAGGAACGCGCGCGGGCCGAGGAGAAGGGCTATCCTTCGCCCATCCACGCCGACAAAGCCGCAGTGGACCGCGACTACGACGCTGCCCTGCGCTATTGCGCCGATCATCTCGACCATCTCGCGGTAATGGTGGGCACGCACAACGAGCAGAGCACCCTATTGATGGCGCGTCTCATGCAAGAGCGTGGCCTGCCCGCGAACGATCCCCGCGTCTGCTTCGCGCAACTGCTGGGCATGAGCGACAACATCAGCTACAACATGGCCGACGCCGGTTTCCGCGTGGCCAAGTACGTGCCCTACGGCCCGGTGCGCGAAGTGCTGCCCTACCTCATCCGCCGCGCGCAGGAGAACACGAGTGCCGCCGGGCAGATGGGGAGGGAGTTGAAGATGATCGTGGCGGAGCGGAAGCGACGGAAGCCAGAGAAGTAGGACGGCGTTCATTGGCACGGATCACAGATCAGCGCCAGCGTGGGGGGTGCAACATGGCGCAGCCTACCTTTGAAGAATGCTCAAAGCGCTCATTGATCGGGACCGCGTCGGCTTCAGTGCCTTGTTGGCCGCGAACCACGTAAGCCGCTTGTACGCTTTTGGAAGCAGTGTGCGCGGTCCGTTCGGCCCCGATAGCGATGTGGACGTGCTGGTGGAGGTGGATGCGCCGGACGAGGAGGCGGGGCGCATGCTCATCAATGTTTGGAACGGCCTGGAGAAGATCTTCCACGGCCGGTTGACCTCCTTACTGAAAATTCCTTGCGCAACCCCTACCTGCGGGCCGAAGTGGAGCGCACCAAGCAGCTGATCGATGGATCGAAGCGCCAAGTATTGGTCTGACATCCTTACGGCCATTGGCGAGATCGAGGGCTTCGTCGCCGACATCGTACGCTGAACGCCTACGTACGTGATGTGAAGACCAAACGCGCCGTGGGCGGGCCTCGCGATCGTTGGCAGGCGGTGGGCAAGCTCACCAAGGAACGGCCTGATGTCCCCTTGGAAAGCGCAAGGCCATGGTAGGCATGCGGAACCGCCTATCCATTCCTACGACAATGTGGATGACCGCATTGTTTGGGAAGCGGTGCGCAACCATTTACCTGCGTTGAAGGTGGTCGCACAAAGGCAATTGGCCGGATCATAGTGGCCATTCCCTACAGAATGGCGCGGGAGCTAAGTGAGTGCGCAACCTGCCCGCCAACGATCCCCGCGTCTGCTTCGCGCAACTGTTGGGCATGAGCGACAACATCAGCAAACATGGCCGACCCGTTCGTCGTGTTTCCCAGTGCGGTCGCCTTGGCCGGCCCGTCGTGGGCAGCGCCAGGCGGTGCCGTCACTCGGGAAACCGCCACACATGGGGCTTAGGCGTGTGAAGAAGGTGTTCGCGGCGGTCGCTACTGGACCGCGTGGCGACGGAGATAGCTTCCGGTTGCCCGCCGTTCTGACGCGGGAAGCCCACGTGGGGCGCCCCCAAACGGAGCACAGGGTGGGCGGCCGCGCCCTCCCCCGCGGTGAAGCGGCGTAAAGCCCGGGCTTGCCAGTTCCCGTCGGGGGTAGGGCCGGGCGGTGGCGATCTCGACTCCGCCAAGTGGGAGGGACGACGTTGATCGCGCCTGCGATCGTGGCGGGCTTTTCCCGTTTCGGCGAGGAGGAATGCCGTTCCATCATACCGCACTGGTCGTGGCCCCGCCAGGGGCTTTGCTTCGTACCATCATGACCCGAACACAGCCCTTCCGTGCTACGATCCTCCTGCTCTTCTGCGGCATGCTTTCCCTACCTGTGCTGCGCGCACAAGTAACCACGGACTGGATCCAACTGGCGAGCACGCAGACCAAGACCGGCATCGCGCTGGCGGTGAACGGCCAGGACGAGGCCTATGTGGCAGGGCAGTACCAAGGCGAGATCATGCTGCGCAAGTATGATGCGCTGGGTGGCCAACTCTGGGAAGTGAGCTCCCCCGTGGTCGTGCCGCTGGAACTGGAAGCTCCCGCGCAGGTGTTCGTAGATCCACAAGGGGATGTGGTCGTAGTGGGTTTCCGCTACGTGTTGTGGAATTCGTGGGGCCGGCAACTCAACACACTGCTTGTGCTGAAGTATGCTCCGGACGGGTCACTTGTATACAAGCACCAGTTCCCGGGTGACTATAGCTCGTTCAACAACCAACGGTACCGATCCGGTGTTTTCAGCCGCATGGACGCGGACGGTTACGTGTACATCGGCACCGGAGGCCATGTGAATGGGTACCCGGACACGGGCTTCAACGCCATCAAAGTGTCTCCCTCCGGTTCCATTGTGCGTGTGAGCACACAGATGTTCCCCGGTAACTTCTTCCAGCTGTACAGCCTGCGCCTGCTGGGTGATAAGCTCGCGCTGGCGGGTGCCACGAGCTATTGGGACGCGAACGCATCGTCCTGGGTGCTGGACACGGCAGGCACCACGGTGTGGAGCAACATCAACACGGGCGAAGGCGCGCGTGACATCGTGCCGATGGTCGACGGAACTGCCTTCGTGCTCACCTGGCGCGATCCAGGCTTCATCGGCGATGTGGTGGTGTTCAAAGTGAACGCGGATGGCACGATCGGATGGGACAACACGTACGACCAAGGGCGGCACGAAAGTGCGTTGGCCATGGAGCCCACGCCCGATGGGAACATGGTGGTGATGGCCCATGGGAATACACCAGGGAATGTTTACAGCGACTGGCTCACGATCAAGATCCAAACGGACGGCACCCAACTCTGGGCGCAGCGTTACAATGAGCACGCGAACAACTATGAGGAACCCTACGCGATGCGGGTGGACGGGACAGGCAATGTGTATGTGACAGGAGATGGTGGCCCCTGGCCGGGAGGCTTCGTCTTGAGCAAGACCCAACTGGTTACCGTGAAGTACGATCCCTATGGCAACCTGCTATGGACCGCGGCGGTGGATACGGCCACCGACACGAACAATGGAGTGGCGTTGGCCATGGACCATACCGGTGGGGTCTTCATGCTCGGGGAGGAGTACGCGATACTGATCCACTATTCGGACGGCGGGGCGACCACGATCGCCGCACCCACGGCGGAGGGAACCGTATCCATCCATCCGAACCCTGCGCGGGAAGGTTTCCACATCGCGACTAGTGGAGCGGATGAGCCGCTCCAGTTCCATATGCATGACGCGCACGGAAGAACCGTGAGGAGCATGCCGTTCCAGGATGACGACATGTGGATCGATCGCAACGGTCTTCCCGCTGGGATCTACTGCTGCGAGGTGCGGACAGCCATCGGAACCATGCGCACGCGGATCGTCTTGGAGTGATGTGGGTTCGTTATGGCGTTCGAGCCCATGTTCGGATGTTCGTATCGAACCGCCGTGCGGCGAACCGGAACGTGTTGTACGGACCCGCGACCACCACCTGCCTGTTTATTTGGGCTCGATGACGGGCCACGGGTACTAAGGGACCTAGCTTGCGCCCTCATTAACACATACGCAGTACATGGCAAGTGGTAAAGTGAAGTTCTTCAACACGGAGAAAGGTTTCGGTTTCATCGCCCCCGATCAAGGCGGCCAGGACATCTTCGTGCACAAGTCAGGGACCCGGGACGATTCTATGAGAACGACAAGGTGACGTTCGAAGTGGAGCAGACCCAACGCGGCCTAGCGCCATCAACGTGGTGAAGTCGTAGAGCCTGTTTGGGGATCTGGTGAACGATGGACCCCGAGGCTATTTTTCGATCAGGCGCAGCCGGAAAATCATCGCGTAGCGGTGTCTACGGGATCATTTTCCGGTGAAGCATGGGCGGAAAAGAGACCGGGGGACGAGTTTGAAGAGATCCCAAACAGGCTCTTAGGCACCCTTCCCATCCGAGCGCTTCGAAGCCCCGACCTGTCGGGGCTTCGTCTATTTCAAGGCGGGGAGGCGATGGTCCTTCTTTCGGGACCGCAGGCCCGACCGGGCAGATGATGAAGGGAGGGGCCATGCGACATAGCGCTCCTCATCACGGTCCCAAACCTCCCAGACGATCCGTTCGCGCAGCGCCTTCGGGTCCAGCGTGGTGGATGACCAGCTACCGTGTTCAACAGCAAGGATCAGCGCCTGGCCGAAGAAGGGGCGGGTGGGGCCGTCCGCAAAAGTGAACCGGTTGGGATCACCGTCGGTCGATCCACCATCGTCGATCACCAGGCAGTGGCCGGCGATGAACTCGACCGTATCGATCCTTTCCGATCGCAGAAGGGTGGCCACCGCATCATGCGCCACGTCGACCCGCTCCACAACGCGCCGATCGGGATCGATCCGGAGGGCGTGTAGCAAGGGGTGTTCCACTGGAAGCGTCAGTTCGTGCTCGCTCATGGGCGTCCTGTATTGGTCATCGCGCGCCTCCAGCCGAACGGATCACGCACCAGGACCACGGCGCCGAACCCTTCGCGGGCGAAAGGGGAACCGAGCCAGCGCCACAGATCGGGGATATGGTCCATGAAGGAACGAGGCGGTGATGGGGGGCTCGGCCGCAGATTGTTCAGGCTCTTGTGCCGCACGGTGATCAGCGGGACCGTGCCCAGTCCGATCAAGGGTGCCAGCGCTTGTTCGGCCCGCCAGACGAGTTCCGGGTCGTTGAGGTCGCGCCGTAACAGGCCGGAGATGCGCTGTTCCACAGTGCAGAACGCCACGCTGTTGCTGGCGTTCGTGGATCCCACCTGAACGGTGATGTTGTGCTTGATACACTCGGACTCATTGTCCTGGAGGTGCTGGCGAAGGATCTCGGTACGATCGGGGATGGGTTCGTCGGTCATGGGGGGAGAAGTTCCGGGATCGTGATGAGGGCGGGGCCGCCAGTGCTATAATGCGGTGATCAATGCGTGCATTTCAGCCGCGCTCTTGTTCAGCTTCGCACAGAGACGGCCGATCATTTCCTCTTCCTTGCCGTTCTCGAAATGGAGGTCATCGTCGTTGAGGTGACCGAACTTGTTCTTGAGCTTGAACTTCTTGTCGCCCCAGGTGTTCGGAGCGATCGTGAATTGCCGGGTGCAGAAGTGGTCTGGTCGGTGTTCATGCGTGGGAGGCTTTGTGCCACAGCGGAAGGGGGATACGCCGATCGGGTACGTGGACGACAGGTATTGCGGGCGGAAGGGGGCACACCCTGGCGCTTGCCGCTTGGCACTGGGTGATCGGTCGATCGTAGATGAACGGTGAAGGATCTTGCCTTCAGCGGAAGACCACCTACAGGTCTTCGGAAGTCCGGAAGCGGCACCGGGCGTGGGGTGAAGGTAGGTCGGCAGGAGGAGGGATAGTGGACCAGGAAGTGGAAATAGATCCTGGAGCGATGTTCTCCCGCTGCGGATCTTTGGTGTCCGAGACGTGTACCGCGATGCGCTTCCTTCCCCACGAACACGCTGCTATCACCACCGCCCTGCGCAGGCACGACATCGATCCCGTCCTTGTGCTGTTCGTCAAACGACGGGGTCGCTTGCATGTGGAGGTCCCAGGCCGTGGGGATGCCTTCGTGTTCTTCCGGGGAAAGTCCACGCGGCTGGATGAGCATGGCCGTTGGCAGGATAGTGTGCGGTATTTCATCGGCATGGGCCGGACCGCCCCCTGCGCTTGGGAGCAGGTACTTGCCGAGTTCGAGAACTGGCTTACCGTAGGCGGCCGGGCATAGTGTGATCCCATGCGACCCTTGCGTCGATCTCCGAATGTGATCGATACTGCCAGGGGATGTGTATTTTTTGCCTGTGCCGGTTGACGTTCTTCTCGTCAGTGACCACCGGAGCCGTTCCGTTCAACCTTAACCCATGTACCGTGATGTAGTTGGTGCTTCAGAAGTTCACATTGTTCCAACCCGGCCTGTGAGCGCGATCTTGCGATCCGCAACGAGGTCCATGCAACACGAGGAGACCGAGATGGCCGCGCTCGCCGCGCGCTTCGTGAACAGCACAGGCCGCCATGTGTTCCTCACCGGCAAGGCGGGTACGGGCCTCCACGCGCTCGCCGCCAGCACGCACAAGCGGTTCATCATTCTGGCGCCCACGGGCATCGCGGCGCTCAACGCGAAGGGCGTCACCATCCATTCCCAGTTCCTGCTGCCTTTCGGCGCCTTCGTGCCGGAGCGCACCCTGCCACCCGAGGCGCAGGGTGGTGCGTTCACCGATCAGCACACGCTCGCGAGCCGTCATCCGCTCAACGCCCTCCGCCGCCAGGTGCTGCGCGAAGTGGACCTGCTCATCATCGACGAGGTGAGCATGCTCCGCGCCGACCTGCTCGACGCCATCGACTACCGCATGCGCGCAGCGAAGGGCGTGCAGCACAAGAGCTTCGGCGGTGCGCAGGTGCTGCTGATCGGCGATCTGTACCAACTACCCCCCGTGGTGAAGGACGCCGAATGGCAGGTGATGAAGCGGTGGTACAAAAGCGCGCACTTCTTCGAGGCACGTGCGCTGGCACAGGACGGTTATGCGCACATCGAACTGGACAAGATCTTCCGGCAGCAGGACGGCGATTTCATCAGCATCCTGAACAACCTCCGGAACAATACCGTGACCGATGAGGATGTGCGTGCGCTGAACGCCCACTACCGGCCGGACACCTCGCAAGCAGCGGAAGGTGTGATCACGTTGACCACGCACAACGCCAAAGCGGATGCGATCAACCAGGAAGCATTGGCCAAGTTGCCAGGCGGATCGTCCGGCTACAACGCGGGGGGTGTATGACGAATTCCCCGAGAGCATGTATCCACTTCCCGCGCGGTTGGAACTGAAGGTCGGCGCGCAAGTGATGTTCATCAAGAACGATCAGGACAAGGCCTACTTCAATGGCAAGCTCGCCAAGGTGACGCGCATCGAGGAAGGCGACATCGAAGTGCTGATGGAAGGCGATCGCGTTCCCGTACAAACTGAAGAAGGAGACCTGGGAGAACAAGCGCTATACAGTGGACGCGAAGACGAAAGCCCAGGAGGAAGAAGTGATCGGGCGCTTCACCCAGATCCCCATCAAGCTGGCGTGGGCGATCACGGTACACAAGAGCCAGGGCCTCACGTTCGACAAGGCGATCATCGATGTGGGCAACGCCTTCGCGCCCGGCCAGGTGTACGTGGCGCTATCGCGTCTGCGTTCGTTGGACGGTCTCACGCTGCGCACGCGCATCGATCCCGGGGTGGTGAGCAGCGATCGTGATGTGGTCGCCTTCAGCGCGCGACAGCACACCCAACAGCCACTACCCGAACAACTACAGGCCGAGCAACGCGCCTACCTCCGGGCGATGCTCGCCAGCACCTTCGACCTGGGTGACCTTTTGAAGCGCGCCGATCACACCCATAAGGACCACAACGCGAAGAGCGAGTTCGAGGACGCCACCATGCGCAGTGCGCTCAGCTTACTGATCGAGAAATTGCGGGGGGAATCGGACAACACGCGCAAGTTCAGCAACCAGTTGCTGCGCCTTTTGCATGAGGACAAGCGTGAGGAGCTGTTGGAGCGCATCGGCAAGGGAGGGACGTACTACACGGAGTGCCTTTTCGGTTTGCTGGATGGTCTGTTACAGCATCTCGGCGGAAGTGGAAATGCTGAGCCGAACGAAGCAATACCGGGACGCTTTGGCCGAGTTGGACGGCATGGTGATGAAGAAGCTGGGCATGATCGCGCGCGCCGCGCACCTGACCACGGCTATCCTGCAAGGCGATCCCGTTACGCGGAGCCCCGAGCTCGATCGGACCATTACCGACCGACGTATCGCGATGGTGGAACGGGTGCGCGCCGCGCTGCAGGAGCGCTACCCGGAGACCACACGGAAGTCCGGACGTCGCGAAAGGTCCCCAGAGGATGGCGATGGGGTGGAGAAGAAGCCCCGCCGCACGAGAAAGCGGAGATCGGCCAGACCTACAACAAGACCTATGCGCTGGTGCAGGACGGCCGCACGGTGGAGGACATCGCCAAGGAGCGTGGGCTTTCGCGGACCACCATTGAAGGACACTTCGCCAAAGGGATCGCCGAAGGCAAGCTGGATATTGATGGGGTGATGCCCGCCACGACACGGGACGTGATCGCCGCATGGATGCGCGAGCATCCGGAAGAAGGGCTGAACACCGCGCAGGCGCATTTCAACGGCGCCCATAGCTACGGGCAGCTACGCATGGTGCAGGCGTGGTTGAAGTGGTTAGTGCCGATTGAATCCCTGCGGCCGGTGACTTTAATCGCCCGACGGACGGAACAGGCCTTTTCCGTCTGAATTTTCCGCGCGCTGAACGTCGCCCGGACGGACATCACCGGCACGGGCAGCCAGCGGTTCAACTTCACTTCCGGGCCTCGCAGAAAATGCCCAGGTGTTGATACGAACAATGGGAGGGCATGTGGTCCACGTCGTATCGCAGCGCGATCATCGTTCAGCGGTGCTTCCGATCCGTGAGACAAGCGCCGATGGACTTTGGAGCGGCACGGTAGGGTCGAGCGCCTGTCCGCGCAGGTGCAGCATGGGAAGAGGAAGGTGCCGACGAGGGAGCGGATGAAGGATGGGTTCAACATGGATAGGGAGCAAGGTACGCCTTGAGCCCGTCGAGGGCGTTAACGCACCACTTTACACGTGTCTCACCGCATCATACGCTGCGGCCGAGCCCTCTCGATGGCGTGCAACTGGTAGGCATATATGCCGACCGGCACATCGTGCGGTTCCCACGCGGTATCAGGATCCATGGAAGAGAACAACTCATGTCCCCAGCGATCGAAGACGCGCAGCTCGTACGATGTGATCCGTTCCGCCCACCACACCGGTTTCCACCGGTCGTTGATGCCATCACCGTTCGGTGACACCGCGTTGGGGATGAACACGGGTCCAACACACGTATCGATCACGCGCACTTCCGCGGTGCTTGGGCAGATCTCCGGGCCATCGACCGTTACGGAATAGGTGCCGGAAGCGGACACTTCGCATCGCGGTCCCGCGCTCCCGGTGCTCCAATACGCGCTCGCCCCATAGGCATCGGGCC
>JADJRW010000029.1 GCA_016712025.1 Flavobacteriales bacterium | reverse complement strand
TGACCGTGACGGTGCGCACATCGAAGCGGTCCAGAATTTCCTGCCAGGAACCGAAGGGGTTCCCTGTGCATTACCAGCATGGAAGCACCATTGTGCTCGCTAAGTTCTCTCATGGCGAGGACAGTGCGGTGGATGAGGTCGACCCGCCGATCGTGCCGTTGCCGGTCCTCCAACCCCTTCAACATGGTCGTGTCGAAGATGAAAGGGGAAGCACGCGACCGTGGTCCTTCAGCGACCTGCACAATCCATGGTTGTCATGGAGGCGCAGGTCGCGCCTGAACCAGTGTATGGCTACCGATGGGCTTTTCGGGAAGCGGTCAGTAGCAAGCAGCGTGAAGTCCTCTGCTCAAGCGGCGCTGGATGGACGCTGCCCTTCGTGCGAGGACTTCCGGCCAGCTGATGTGCAGCCAAGCGGTGTAACGTTCCGGGTGCTCCGCCAGATCAAGGGTCAATTCGTCGGGGTCGGCATACCGCCACTGTTCAACCTCGTCCGGGGAAGGTTCGGCAACCCCTTCGAACTGGGCGAAAAGCACATGATCCAGCTCGTGTTCGACCAGTCCATTGGGAAGCGTCGCCCGATAGATGAACCAGAACTCAGGGCTGGCATAGCGGTCGATCCCCATCTCCTCGTTCAATCGGCGACGAGCTGCGTTCTCAATGCTCTCACCGGGACGTGGGTGCCCGCAACAGGCGTTGCTCCACAAGCCGCCACTATGGTACTTGGTCGCAGCTCGTTTCTGCAAGAGCGGACGCCCGTGGCATCGAATACGAACACGGAGAACGCACGATGCAAATGGCCACCACGATGGGCATCCATTTTCCCCATCGTACCCAAGGACTTCGTCCCGTTCGTCCACCAGCACAACAAATTCCTCTTCCGCGCCTCCGGACCGGTCATAGAAGTCCCTAAGCTGTGACGCAGATAACTGGTGGGTGAGCAGAGCCAGTTTGCGCCGGTTGCGCACACGGACGCGCTCCACCAATATCCGTTCAGTGGGTAGAGCTTTGATCTTGCGGAACAGGTTCAGAAAGTACACGTAAGCCGGTAGACCCCAAGTCGCGCTCCTTTCGGCAATTTGCGATCCCCAGAAGTGCCGCGTCGAAGTCCGCTTGGATGTCCGATTCAATGCTCCGCTTGTCAGTTGCCGTCATACACTTCACATCCACACCGGGGAAGTAGGTGCGGCCCAAGTTGTGATGGTCATCCTTCAGGTCGCGCAGGAAGTTCACCTTTTGGAACGCAGCGCCCAAGCGCATGGCAGGTCCCTTTAGCTGCTGGTGGTAGGCATCATCACCTTCGCAGAATACACGAAGGCACATGAGCCCGACGACCTCGGCACTCCCAAGATGTAGGTTTCGTAACTGCACTGATCATGGGTGGAATCCTGAAGGTCCATTGCCATGCTGTCGAGGAAGGTGTCGTACAACTCGCGCTCCACGCCGTACCGGTTCACCACGTTCTGGAAACTGTGGAGTATGGGGTTGAGACTGATCTTCTCGTCGATGGCGCGGTACGTGTCCTCCCTGAACCGCCGCAGCAGTGCGGATTTGTCGAAGTCATGGAAGGTGTCCACGATCTCGTCCGCGAACCGCACGAATCCATAGATCGCATGGATGGGGTCGTGGAAACGGCGATCCAAAGAACGGATACCCAGCGAGAACGAAGTACTGTAACTGCGCGTCGTATGCTTACTCGCCAGCAGGCAGACCTTCTCGTATTGCGCGAGGCTGTTCATGCGCGTTGCCGTTGGAGGCCGTATCACTGATCAGGTCGGCTACCACTTGGCCGCTGATCAACGCAGGTGGAACGCCGGGACCAGGCACCGTGAGCTGCCCCGCAAAGTAAAGCCCGCTCACTTGTCGGCTCTTCATCCGGGGTTTCAACACAGCGGTTTGTGCCAGGGTATTCGCCAAGCCGTAAGCGTTGCCTCGGAACGCGTTGTAGTCGCGCTCGAAATCCGCGATGCAGTAGCTGTGTTCATACACCCAGATGGTCCTGGACCTTCACCGGTGTGCGCCGAAAGCCGGTCCAATACCCGGCGCGAGGTACTGGCACGTATCTGCGGACCGTCCGCCAGGCCGGGCGCTATGGGGATCAGGGCGAACACGTTCTCATGACCGACCGGAGCGACCGATCCGTCGGTCTTCGACGGGGCGGAGATGTACATAAGCGGCCTTGATGGCCAGCTAGGCTCCACATAGATCTCGTGCGCATGCACATCGAGGGACCGGTCGAAGAACAGGTTGTGGTGTTCCAGTTTGGATAGGCGGGTGTCGAACCCTAAGTAGAACAAAAGGGAGGATGGTGCCAGGACCCTTTCACTCCAATAGTGCTCGGAGTAACTACGATGCTCCGGTTCGAGCAGGTGCTGGTCCACATGGTGGTAATCCGCGGCGGCGATCACAACGTCCGCTAAGAAGTCGCCCTGGCTGGTGCTCACACCTATCGCTTTACCATCGCGCACCAGGATCTTCTCCACTACAGTGTCGCATCGGAGATCGACGCCCAGCTTGGAGGCCACTTGGACCATGCCGTCGATGATGCGTCCCATACCACCCATGGGATACCAAGTGCCCAGGGACATATCGGCATAGTTCATCAGGCTGTACAAGGCTGGGATGTGCTCTGCCGTGGCACCCAAAAAAAGCACAGGGAACTCCATGAGTTGGCGCAGACGTGGATCTTTGAAATGGCGCCCAACGTGCTGGCGGAGTGAGGCGAAGACGCTTGTCCGCAGTATGCCGGTCACAGGCGCGGGTGCATACTCCCCCATGACAATGAGGGACGATGCACCAGTTCTTTCATGCCCAGCTCGTACTTCATGCGGGCTTCTTCCAGAAAGCGGCCAAGCGCTTTGCCCGCTCCGGGTTCCACTGCCTTGAAAAAGTCCGTGAGTTCGGACATACGCAGGAAGGCGCCAATCATCGGTGGGTGAAAAGATCACCTGATAGCTCCGGTCCAAGCGTACCAGATCGTAGTGGTCTTGCACCCGGTCCCCGAAGCGCGCGAACCAGGCCTCGAACACGTCCGGCATCCAATACCAACTTGGTCCCATATCGAACGTGAACCCTTTCTCCTTCAACACGCGCGCTCTTCCGCCCGGGGAATCGTTCTTCTCGAGCACGGTCACGGCGTATCCTTTCGCGGCCAACGAAGCTGCCGCGAAAGACCGGCGAAGCCGGAGCCTATGACCAACGCACGTTCGGTCACGCGGCCAGGGGCTTCTCGGTCAACATGCCCATCAATCGTTGACGGGCTTGGTGGATCCGGCTTTTGACGGTACCGATGGGTATCCCAAGGTGATCGGCGATCTCGTGGTACTTGAAGCCTTCATGGTGCATGATGAACGGCTTCCGAAAGCTGCCCTCCAGCCGATCAAGGCTGCTCTCCAACTCGGAACGGACCATGCTACTTTCCGCAGTAGCTGTGGTATGTATCCTCCGCACCGTGCTGCGCTCCCTTTCCACGCTGTCCATCAGTGACTTGGTGCGCTTGGACCGGCGATGGTTGTTGATGAACGTGTTCTTCATGATGGTGTACAACCACGCCTTGAGGTTCGTGTTGTCTTGGTACCTGTCCTTATAGGTCAGTGCGCGCAACGTACTCTCCTGGAGCAGGTCCTGGGCATCATCGCGATCCTTGGTCAAGCTCAGTGCGAAGTAATAGAGCCGTTGCCGCAGGCCGATGAGGTGTTGCTGGAATTCCGATGGTGGACATGTCTGTTTGTTTAACCTATTCTTCAAAATGTTGGACAAACATAGCGCACGATGTTCTCGGTTGATCAAAATGTTGAATAAAAACTGTTAAATCTTAAACAAACGCTCCTTGCACCCTAGAACCCTGGGTCTCCGATAAAGGAGCTGAGCAGCACTGGAGCGCCAGGGAGCGAAGCGTCTGACAGGTGCTCGCTCGTTCCGGGCGATCGATGGGTCGCAGTGCCAGTGCGGTCCTAGGAGTTTGATGGGGGTGCCACTTGGATACTGTCGGCCATCCCTTAGGGCCTGGATGTGTCGTCCGTGCGAAGGGCTATATTCGCAGCCCCTTTTGGGGCTTTTCGAGCCCACCTCATTGTCGAAGTTCTTTACACCGGAGGCATAGCTCAGCTGGTTCAGAGCATCTGCCTTACAAGCAGAGGGTCGCTGGTTCGAATCCGGCTGCCTCCACTTTCACCTGCCGCAGGTTCCTGCGAAGGTGGGTACCGGGATGTTAGCTCAGCTGGTTCAGAGCGCATGCTTCACACGCATGAGGTCACTGGTTCGAATCCAGTACGTCCCACTCCTTAGATTAATAAGCCCCCCTGACGTTTCGGGGGGCTTGTTATTTCGGGGCTGGGGTAAATAAGGGGGCAGATATCAGACGTCAAAGCGTCACTCGCGCGCGCGAAGTGAGCGCGTGTGTATTGGAGTGAAACAAGCACATTTATCGCAGAGTACGGAACGCTCGATTTCGCGATGGGTTAGGTGATGTGACCCTTACACGTCGGTGGAAATGGATTCAGGTAAACAGGGTACCCGCTCCAACAGAACGGACCTATCCGGCCAAGAGATTATGGAGGAGCTTGCACGCATGGAGTTGGGCAAGCGGCAGAAGAAGCAGGGTAGAGAATGCCTTGGCGACGCGGATTCAGTCTTCTTCGATACGCCGGTGTGCGTGCGCCGGGGTCGTGATTTACCGAGAACATTACTCTTCGTGTATCGCCCGTTCAGCAAAAACGCCGGAGGTCAATAACTATCTGCTGGAGCTATTTCCAGATTCACTGGACAACAAGTTGCGGATAGTGCGGGGGAATGAGCGACCGATGTGACGCTGACAAGTTCTGACGGAACTCAGGTGACCGCTCGTGAGTTGCGAGTAGAGGGTTTCAGCTTGGAAGGATTTGTGTCCAACCAACATCCGTCAAATGCCTCCCCTTGGCATTTTGCTAGGCTCCGTTGATCACCTGGCACCGTTGGACATCATGGAACGAAGATGGTCCAGGGCGACGTCGGAGTTCCTTGACGAATGGATCTATTCCCGGGGGTCCGCATCTTCTGCGAAGATGCTTGATAGGTGATGCCCGCGAACATTTAAGAGCCGCTAGGTGAGGCTTCGGTTGAGGGCTTTCACGGGCTATTCATCATCCATGAGTAGTGTAGCTCGCTCCCTTTCGGCGATTCTTGCGAGACGATCCTCGCTCAAGGAGCCTCGGATGACCAGCGCAGCCGATATGGCCGCGTATGGAGCTACCGAGCATGGATCAGCGCGTTGAGGGCCAAACGCCGCTCGCTAGATGTTCTGTAGTCTGCAATACCGAACATCACAGGTAGCAACATGTCGTGAGGATCGCTCCCATACCGGGATGGTGCCAACCGGGGCGGCAACCAAACAGAAAGACCGTAGGATTACCCAGAAGGACAACTTGGCCCCAGGGCCCGTCATCGAACCAGTCGACCATCCTTCGCCGAGCCTGGGAGGACCCTCCAGTTAAAACTGGTTCCAAGGGAAGAGCAGGAAGCGCGCATAGTACAATAACGCCGAGGTACCGAAGGGCGCTTATGGAAGCCCGCATGGCCTGTAAATAGTGAGCGCGGAACCACCAGCGCCCGCGAGCCGAGGTATTCCACTACCTGAAGCACGGACTAACGACAGCAGCCCGCGCCCATTGGCACTGGCATGCAGTCGGTCCCATGCTTCGAGAGAGTGTGGAATTTTCGGCTCGAAGGACCGCAGCGGCTTACACCGCTGATATGTGGATCGAATGTAGGAATACCGACGCCAAAACAGCTTCACTCAGTTCGGTGCCGGAGCGCAATAGCCCGGTCTTATGGCTGCTCTTTCTTTTGCCATGTGCTACATCTTGAGTAAGAGGCGCTTGCGCCAAACCTGGCCCAAGCATATCGTACCTTGATGTGCAACACGTTGCAAGCATCACCCTCCTCCTCCAAGATCGGCTCAATCCTAGGCCTGACATCGGTTTTAGAAGGGTGAGCAATGGCCAAACACTTTCGCAAGGTTGGAAAGCGATGCCTTTGTGATACGTCGGAAGATGGAGGTTTGATGGGGTCGCGCGCTGACGCGCGCGAGGGCCGTTTTCGACCTCTCATAGCAGGCTATCGATCCGTTTATCGAACCGGTGGATCGCGTGGGGCCTTGCCGATGCAACTATCGCGGACTGACGGAATTGGATTTTGAGCGGCCGGTCACAGGTCAAATGCTGGACAACGCGCCGTTGCCTCTGATGCTGACCTTTCGAGCATTGGGGTGTCGGAGCTGTTGAACAGGGGCTGTCTGCCCCAGTATTCAGGTCGTGGCTAGGGCGCCATCTCATGGCCTTCCGGCTCGGTCCCGGCCTGGATCTCGTTGACGATAGACCCGGGAAGCGGCCACACGTAGACCATAATGTTCAATGGGACCCCTTTTGCCGGAACTGCATAAACCTGAGAGAACACTTCCCCCCACCCCCGGGGGGGTAGGGGCCTAATTCACGGTACCCTTACCTGCGGCCGGAATTGGTTTTGGCATCAACTCGAACCGTAGCTTTTGTCATCGCGAGCGATGCAGACATCTACTCAAAGTGGACGGCCTGCGCCGCATTCCCTCACGCACGCCAAACGGCCGCGCCATAAGGGTGGGGGGTTTACAATGAACACCTGCGCTCGTGATACGACCGCTACAACCCCAACTTCTTTACGATCTTGGTCACTTCCTCTTCCGTGGCGCGCAGCATGGTATTGCAGAACGTGATCGGCCTGGCAGCCCGCTTAACCTTCACGGTGAGGTCGTCAACCGATATCTTGTCTTCCTGCGGATCGGTCATGATCTTTCCCAGCTCCCTCGTACGCCTTCTCGTAAGTCATCGGCTTCTCAGTCATGGCGCTCGATCTTGTTGATGGTGGACCAGGTCGTTCCCTTGGCGAAGGTCGTCTCGATCCGCTCTCCGACACGGGTTGTTCCGGGGTCCACGATCGCTTTGCCATCGCGCCGGGTTATGCTGAAGCCACGGGCGAGCAACTTATCCGGTGAAACGAGCGATGGCTTCCTCGATACCGTTGATGCGGCCCACTATCAGTTGAAAGCCGCGTTGGGCGTGGGATACCAGCGCATTGCTGAACTCGCGCATTTTCGCGGCCTCCTGTTGGGAGAGCTTGTTCCGGGATAGCGTGCTGAGCGACGCCGTATGCCCATCGAGCAGCTTACCGGAACCGACCAGCTTCTCTGTAACGCGGCGTGCGAATTGACCGACCGCCGTGTGCAATGCCCCTCTGCGCGTCTGGCATCGCGCAGAGGACGTACGTGCAGCATTTCCACGTAGCGGCTCATCGCTTCATGATGGATGGAGAAGGCTTCCAGAACGGAGTTGTGGATGTTGACCAATATCCGCTGAGACTGGTCTCAAAGAACAAGCTCCTATCGACAAGAAAGTCCGCTATCGCCGTCGGCGTCTTATGGTGACTGCGGGCAAGCATATCCACCACGGACACATCCACATCATGTCCGATGCCGGTCATCACCGGTATGGGCATGCGCGCGACCATGCGGGCAAAGCTCAAGGTCATTGAAGGGTTCGAGGTCTAGCTTGGAACCGCCGCCGCGTATCAGCACCACGGCGTCGAACGCCCGGGTCGATACTGCCCAACGCACGGCGCAGGTCACTGGCAGCACCATCGCCCTGCACGAGGAACTGAACACGCGCACATGGAAGGTATAGCCATGTTCGTTCTGGCTGAGATGCTGCATGAAGTCCTCGTATGCGGCCGTGCCGACGGAGGAGATCAGCGCGATCCGTTGGATCACCATCGGCATGCGAACGAACCTGTTGAGGTCATAGAGCCCCTCCGCGTCAACTTCGCGATGGTCTCTTTCTTCCGGCGTTCGAGCTCGCCCAGATTGTAGGCGACGTCGATCTCCTCGATCAGCAGGCTAAGGCCATACAGCTCGCTGAAGTGTAAGCTCGCCCTGAACATGATCTCTGCGCCTTCCTTCAGGATGTTCACGCTCTCATCCCTTAGGGCTCGCTGGATCTGAACAAGCTTTGAACCCCAGATGATGCCCCTGCATTGCCACACGGACACCGGCCCGGTGCTCTACCAGTTCGATATAGACATGCTTGGGTGCCTTAATGCTCGCTATCTCCGCCTTGATCCAGAATGAACTGCCCTGGTGGCATCACTCAATGCGCTTCTGACGGAAGTGCAGACCTGAGAAGGCTGAAGACCTTTCGATCCTCATTGTCAACGTGTGATGCCTCAGTTCTCGCTGAACGGCACGAACGCGGACGCTGCGCCCTCAAAAGGCGGCATGTGCCCGGGAAGATACCGCCGCGGGTTTGCTCGCAGGCAGATGGAATGGCGCACGAGCGAAGGGCGCTCGCGGCATTCTGGTGGATATAGCTTAACCATAGATGGCACCGATGGACGGCTTTGCCACCCGATGCCCTACACACGCATAACATCCGCGCCAGCGTGGGCTGCTTGAAATCCGTTTATCCCTGACCCACAGTGCGACTTAGGCCCAATACTAACACTAGCTACTTTCACGCCCCACCATGCCCGAGGCCTTCTCCCGTCCTTATTGATGATGCCCTCCGTGCTTCCGGCTGGGACATCCTCAACACCAAGCAGGTGCGCTTTGAGCTGAACAGCACCAGCGGTCGGGCGGACTATGCGCTGATGAACCACAAGGGCGCCTTGTGCGTGGTGGAAGCCAAGGATGCGGACAAGGACCCGTACGATGCCAAGGAGCAGGCGCGCGGGTATGCGGAGAACATGAACGCGCCGTTCATCATCCTGAGCAATGGCAAGGAGCATTGGTTCTGGAACCACCGGCGCACGGACCGCGATGCCTATCGCATCGAGCGGCTGCCATCGCCTGCGGACCTTGAGCGCTTGTTGCTGAAAGACCTTCAGCCGCCGCGCCCGCTGATGAGCGAGGTGATCGGCAAAGACTACCTGCGGCCGTTCAACAGCGAGGTGAACGTGCGGACCTATCAGATCCGCGCGTTGGATGCCGTGGGGAAGGGCTACGATGAGCAGCACAAGCGCCGCTTCCTGTTGGAGATGGCTACGGGAACGGGAAAGACCCTTCTCTGCGCTGCGCTCATCCGGCGCTTCCTGCAAACGCGTAATGCGGAGCGTGTGCTCTTCATCGTGGACCGCATCGAATTGGCGAAGCAGACGATGGAGGATTTCGAGCGCTACCTGCCGGAATACAAGCCTGTGCTTTACAAGACCGCGCGCCGCAAGCCCGGTGAGATGCTCGGCTCCTCGGTGGTGGTCGCGACGTTGCAATCGTTGCAGGTTGACCGCCGGTACCGTACCGAGTTCACGCCCTTCTTCTTCGACCTGGTGGTGAACGACGAGGCGCACCGCAGCATCTACGGCGATGCCCGCGAAGTGGTGCAGTTCTTCCAAGGCACGCGCATCGGGCTTACGGCCACCCCCAAGGCCTACCTGAAGAACGTGGATCTGGAGAAACTGGCCACTGACAACCCGAAGGCTTTCGAAGCCCGACAACTGCGCGATACCTATCACTACTTCGGTTGCGAGCCGGGTGTGCCCACGTTCCGCTATGATCTGGTGGAAGCGGTAAACGATCCCGAAGGTCCGTTCCTCTGCCTGCCGAAGATCTTCGACCTGCGCAGCGACATCACCACCAAGGCCTTGGCCGAAGGGGGATGGACAGTGACCATCAACGAGCAGGAGGAGAACTACAAGTTGAAGGACCTGGAGAAGAAGGTCTTTGCGCCGGGCCGCAACCAATTGATGTGCGAGGCCTTTCTGGCCAACGCGCAGAAGAGCCCCGATGGCCAATTGGGCAAGAGCATCGTGTTCTGCGTGAGCCAGACGCACGCGACGGATGTGACCAAATCCTGAACGACCTCGTGCCGGGCAGCGCCGTGACCATCACGAGCCGCGTTCCGGAAGCAACGGACATCGCCAAGGACTTTCGCGATGGCAAACGTGCCGAACGCATCGCCGTGAGCGTGGACATGTTGAGCACCGGCTACAACTGCCGCGACCTGCTGAACGTGGTGCTGATGCGCCCCATCTTCTCGCCCACCGAGTACATCCAGATCAAGGGGCGCGGCACGCGCACCTACACCTTCAAGAGCGGGCACAGCGAGTACGAGAAGAAGAACTTCTTCCTCATCGACTTCTGCGCGGTGGCCGAATACTTCGAGGAGAAGTACGACTACACCATACCGTTGACCGTACCGAAGTCCAAGGGCGAAAAGAAGCCCGGCGGTGGTGCCTATCCGGAACCGCCCGATGGTGTTCCTACTGGACAAGTCGCAGCCGAAGGCCCATCACCCTTGCCCGTATGGGAAGGCCGCGATACCATTGTGGACAGCCAGGTGCGCATCGTGGGACCGCAGGGCGAAAAGGTGGACGTGCTCACTTTCCGTGGCAACTTCGAGCAGGACCTCGCCACCTTCGCGGCCGCAACCCCTGCCTTGCAGGAAGCCGTGAAAGAAGAGGACGACGATGCGGTGGAGACCATCATGAACGAGGAGTTCTACCACAAGCCCACGATGTACTACAGCCCGGACAAGCTGATGCGAGCTATGGCGTGCCCGCCACCACGCCCGCCTTCGTATACCACGCCATGGGCAAGAAGCCCTTGCCTTCGCGCGAAGCCTTGGTAGGCGACACGGTGGATTCCATCGCCTCACGTTTCGACCTGCGCTACCGCGAACAGAAGTGGCTGGATGCCACCGTGCAACTGATCGTGGACGATGGGCAGGCACTGGAACAATTCCTCAGCGGCGATATGAGCTTCTTTCGCAAGAGCCAGTTCCAGCAGCTCGGCGGTTTGGATGCGCTGGTGGCTTTCGAGCAGCGCGATGCCGTGTTCGATGCCTTGCGCCAAAGCCTCATCGTGCGCCAGAGCAGCTTGTTGATCAACCCCAAGGAGACGCGTAACGGCCATGCGAGCACCTGTGAAAGAGAAACCCGCGACCGTGAGCGCCCCTTCGACGGGCTCAGGGCAACAGCACGCCTGGCAACTTCTTCAGCAGCGGGCTGCGGCAGAAGGTGGACCAGTTGATGAACATCCTCTGGAGCGGCGGCGTGAACAACCCGATGGACAGCATCGAGCAGATCAGCTACCTGCTGTTCCTGCGCATGCTGAGCGAGGAGGACGAGAAGATGGCGATGGTGGACAAGCGCCACAAGCGGCTCTTCAGTGGTGAATGGAGCAAGTATGCTTGGGGCAACTTCGTTACCCTCACCGGCAAGGGCCTCTTCGATGCCGTGCGCGATGCCATCGAAAAGTTGCACGAGCTGCCGAGCATGACGGAAACGGGCAAGTTGCTCTTCAGCCGAGCCACATTGAAGATCTACGATTACCCGACGTTGCGCGCCGTGGTGCAGACCATCCACGAAATGGACCTGCGCGAGCACCACGGCATTGACCTGAAGGGCGACATGTACGAGTACCTGCTGGGCAAGATCGCCGCCAGCGGTACCAATGGCCAGTTCCGGACGCCGCGCCACATCATCGACATGATCGTGCGGCTGGTGGACCCGAAACCGCACCACCGCATTTGCGACGCCGCCGTGGGCACGGCGGGCTTCCTCGTCTCCGCGTTCCAATACATCCTGTTGGAGCATACCAAGAAGGCCGATGCGGAACGCGGCATCATCGATGGCAGCTTGCTGAAGCCCGCGCAATTGAAGCATCTGGAGAGCGAGGCCTTCACGGGCTTCGACAACGATGCCAACATGGTGAAGATCGCCATCCTCAACCTCTACCTGCATCGCTTGAAGCAGGCGCACGTGAAGCACTTCAACCCGCTCACCACCGGCTTCACCAACGGCTACCCCGGCCAGTTGTGGGACATCATGCTGGCCAACCCGCCCTTCAGCGGCAAGGTGCAGGATGAGAGCATCCTGAGCGACCTGAACCACGAGCATCAACACCCGGAGCACAGAAGTTCTCTTCCTCAAGTGGTTCATCGATCACATGGCACCTGAAGGTCGGGCGGGCGTAATTGTTCCGAACGGGGAACTCTTTGGCTGCCACCGGAGCGCCGCGCTCCTTGCGGAAGCGCCTGCTTGATGAGTGCAAACTCCAAGCTGTCATCACCATGCCCTCTGGCGTGTTCAAGCCTTATGCCGGCCTGGCCACGCCGCGCTGATCTTCGACAAGAAGGGGCCGACTGATTTCGTCTGGTTCTATGAAATGGAAGCCGATGGCTTCAGCATGAGCGACACGCGTGCGCCGATCCTAGAGAACGACATCCCGGACATCATGGCCAAATGGCCCAAGCGGGAAGAAGGTGCGAAGAGCTTCCGTGTGACCAGAGAGGAACTGGCGGCATACAATGATGAGTTGACCCCTGGCAGGTACCGGAAGCATGAGGTCGAAAAGCAGGATCATGGGCACCTGCCCAGCTGATCGATGAGTCAGCGGCTTGGAGAAGGAGATCGGCGACCGGCTGGCCAAATTGAAGAAGTCCCTTTCGGCGAAATGAAACGCGAACGGGCAACGCTTGGAGAGTTGTGCGATGTGGTGAAGGGTACTTCACCCATCATGAAGACCCCGCCGGGATCGTATCCATTGGTGACTACAGCCGAGGATTTCAAGACCGCATCCGAGTACCAACTGGAAGGAAGCGCAGTGTGCATTCCCTTGGTCTCCGGAACAGGTCACGGCCATGCGAGCATGAAGCGCGTACATCATGTGGAAGGCAAGTTCGCTTGGCCAACATCATGAGCGCTGCTGTGGTGAAGGACGAACGGCGCTTGAGCGCGCGTTATCTCAGCCAATACCTCAACTACCACAAGGACCGGTTACTGGTGCCCTTGATGACCGGCGCGGCGAATATGTCACTGTCCATAGACCGCATCAAGACCGTTCCGGTCTCTTACCCGCCCTCGCAGAACAAGACCGCTCTAATGGACCTGCTGGTCGAAACCGAGTGCACTGCGCAAGCTGCGCGCCCAAGCCGAGGCCCGCACCGCCCATCTATCCCAGCAATCTTTCAGGCGATGTTCTGGAGGTGAGATTGCGAACGGCTCGTTGTCGAAGGTCGCCAATGAAGTGTGTGACCGCTCGCTGGGGCCCCGCACGCCCCCCGGGGCCCCTCTCCCCGGACCCAGAACGCCGGCGACCTCGCCAAACGTAACGACAGCTTTCCACAACAGCTGCGAGTCACAGCTAAAAGGCAACGATGTGGTCATTGCAAGGGTCGGTGCAACCGAGGCTGGCGCCATCCGGATCGACGGTGCCAACGCGGCAACGGTAAGCCTGGGCGTCTAGTCCCAGCTACCATCGCGACGGAACGCCTAAGGTCTGAATGTGGGGGCCAAGAATGGGGCCGTGAAGCGTTGGATTCCAGTACCGCCGTTCCGTCAAATTGAGTTCGCCGTCCGCGTCGCCGGTGCAGTCAGGCGGTGCAAAGATGCGCGCGAAGGTGCAGCCGTTGTGGGGAGCTTGTGGGGAGGTGTCGGGTAGGCTAAACACGTCAGCCAGGTCAAAGAGCCCGCCAAGCCAACGTAATCAGCCTCAGTGCGGTCAACCCGCAAGCGGCAGCATCGCGCCTATACATGGGCGAGCCATCGCCGTGAACAGGGCTACGCCTCATGCAGCAACGTCGAGCAAGCCACGGGAACATGACCTCGCCATGGATCTTCGTGGTGGAGACGCGTGCCCCAAGGCAGTTCACTTCGGGTCCGAACACACCCAATCCAACCACAATTGGGGGAAACTGGGGCTCCAGGACGATGGTTCGCCTCCAGCGTGTCGGAGGTGCGTGGCGAGGGAGCCCTTAAACACTTAGCGGTACAAGCAGCCTCCAGCCTGGCGGCGCGAATTGGTGGGTGCCGAGTGGGCGTTGTGGGGAGCTTGTTGGGGTGGTGTTCGGGTAAACCAAGAACCTATGGCCAAGAAGAAGAGAGAACTCGTCACCTACCTGCAAGAACAGCACCGGTGTTGCCGACGTGATGCAGGCATACACGACCAGCCCGGCCACAGCCTTTCTGCATCAGGCCATTGAGGCCACCACAGCCATGGAGACGTGCCTACGCATGTTTCCCATGACCAAGAAAGGAGAACTCACCAAGGATGCTCAGGATTCGATGTACCTGCTTTCTGCATCAGTGCATGCTACGGTTATGAGCCACTTCGAGACCTTCCAGAAGTCACTCTTCGCGGGCGTTCTGGAAGCCACGCGCTTTATTCCATCATTCGACGTGAATAAGTTGATGGGCGATATATCCAAGGAGGACCGGGTATTCGTCTTTGATGCGAAGCGGCTTGGTGCCTACCGCGGCGAGCCCGCACCACTGGGCGCGGTGATAGCTGATTGCCTGAAGGGCTGGCATGACCCGAGGCAGTGAACAGGATCTTCCATCACTTTTTTGAAAGGCTGAACATGTTCAGCAACAGCGATGTGAAAGACCTGCGTTTGCTCTGGCAGCTACGCCACTCGGTCGTTCACACAGGCGGCTGGCTCACTAAACCCGATTCGTTGAAGGTGGCAGCGCTGCATGGAAAAGGCGGACAGCCCATTCTGGTCGACTATGAGTTCGTTCCAACCGTGGTGCGCAAACTGCACCCCATCATCAAGGGCGCCGTGCATCGGGTGGAGCAGGAATTTCGAAGCAAGCTGGGGGCTACGTTGCCTAGCCGAGGACGAGGCCATCTTGGCAGAACTGTTCAAGGTGGAGTCCACGCGAAAGTCCTGGTTCTGAAGTGGCCCGCTCCTGGGTGCTCTACTCCTTAGCGTAAGTCACCGAAACAAAGAGGAAGAAGGTCGTGTCCTTCGCTGGGGTGCTAAGACTGGTTGATACAACTTGCCATCCATCACTAGCCTCGGCATTGATCTTCTCGCTGATGTCATCGCCCACATTGAGCGTTGGCGTGTCGTCCTTGAGGGTGTATCGTCCCGCTTTATAGATCGCATGTTTGTACTTCATCTGCGGCCACTTTGCATCAAACCTACGCTTGATGGCTTGCTGCCTAGGCGCATAACACTCCTGACCCATGAACCAGAAGAAGCTCTACATCTACCAACTGGCTGATTTCCTCTTCTCGCACGACATGAAAATGAGCGGCGAGGAACTAGCCGAGCACCTGAACCGCAACGGCTTCCTTACGGAGTATGGCAGCGAGTACCAAGGTGGCCGGGGCACCTACCGGCTGATCAAAGAGGTTTGGTCTTGGCTGCACGATGAACTGAAGGCCGAGCGAGCGGCCGAGAAAGTGGCACGCGCGTTCGTGAAGCCGGATGGGGGGTATGCGTATGAGTGAGAGCGTATGCACACCACCATGGATGGTAGTGTCCGGAACCGGTGTGCGAATGTCAGAAGGAAAGCAACGTGCTACAGTTTGAAGGAACCCGTGAGGTAGACATTCCAATCCGAGAAACCCACGTCGTTCCCGCTCGCCCAGTCCACGCCAACACCAAGGCCGAAGGCAAAGACATGACCGTGTAATCGAGCTTCTTGTTCGTGAAGCCGGCCTGCACGCCCCAGCGGTATACCGGGGTGCTGTCCTCGGCCCATGTGATGGAGGCATAGGGTAGCCCCGTCCATTTGTTCCCATGGATCGGTACGGAACACGCGAATCGGCCTCGCAATTGATCCTCCTTCAACGTGCCGTAACTGCCATCAGCCTTCTTGAAAGCGACCGCATCAGGTAACACCGTAGCATTCGCCCGGTCCACATAGTTCAACATGGCTTCCCTTGTTCCAGCCCAGCTCGCCGGTGATCGTGGCGGCGAACATCCAGAACAAGGAACCCTCTTGCGGCTTTGGCCTGAAATGCACACCGCTCACCGTTAGGCCCAGCGTGCGCGGCGTCTGGGCCGCACAAGTGGAATCCACGGGATCATAGATCACCAGGTTGTCGTAGGCCACGCTTCCATAGACTCCACCGGACCAGGTGCCACCGTAGGGTTTCAGGTCCTTGAAAATGGAATCGATGCTTATTTGATAACCCGCCGTGAACTTGCCGCCGAAGCGTGCATCGGACAAGCTGCCCACGTTCAACTGCTTTCCCGAGTTGAGCAAGGTGCCGCCAAGCACCACCGCTGGCTTCTTGCGCATGGTGATGGTGTCCTTGGCCACATACTTCCATGGTTGCCGTGTTATCGCGTACGTGAGTTCCAGCGGATCGCTCACTCCGGATTGTACCCTGAAGTCCTTGACCTTGTAGTAGTCGAATACGCTCTTGCCATCGCTATCCTTTCCTTGTGTTTGGGCGCTGACCAGTGCGGCAGCAATACGGCCAGTACGGCCAAGAGCCCTTGCGGCTTTGTTTTCATGCAGAATGGCTTATAGCCACGAAGAAAGGAAATGTATTGAACTGCCGCAGGGTGTTGGCTGGAGCAGATGCACCGCGCGAACCGCACGATGTTCGCAGCCTGCTGCGAAAGCCTGGCGGCCTGCAACTTCCATGCGGCCTTGTCCTGCTCGTAGCCCCGTATGCAGGCATGGTGCGTAGGTGGTTCCACGGCTTCCACCTGCATGCTCACCTTTGCTGCGCACTTGGCCCACGAAAAGGTCGCAATGGCCGTAGGGCAGCTTGTTGTAGTTCGGGCTCACCTCCACATCGCCGATGCGCTGCACCTCTGCTTTGCTCAAGCCATCGGTGCGGAACACTGAGCACTCGTGGTGTCGGTCCGGCTCAAAGAGCTTGGGCCGTGGTGTGCCATCGGCGCGCACTTCATCGCTGAAGAACACATAGCGCGCGATGGTCTCCGCGTCGTCCACCCCGACGATCGCCTTTGCCATTCGTCAGGCGGTGAACAGGCGAATGAGCTCCAACAGTCGTGGAGGAATGCGGTCGCCCATAACGACCGTGCCGCGTTCATTCTGCTCACCGTGCAAGTACGCGTAGGTGATGCGCCCGGTCGCAGCGATGCTCAGGCTGAGCACATGCCCGCGAGCCCCGAACCATTCCAAGTTGATGTCACCATCGCGGTCCACGCCGCACTCAGGATCCTGCGCACCTGGGGGCAATGCACTGATGCAGTAGAAAGCCAATTGTACGGCGTAGCGATGGACCATTCCCAAGGTGGGCTCCTCCCGGCGTGCGGCACCGTGCTCGGCACAAGCATCCAGGAGTTGAAGCATGGGCCGGGTTCGCATCTGCCCTGAAAGCATCACGGAGTAGCGCCACCGTTCCACCATGACCAAGCTGAACTCCAATTCGCGCGTGGGGTCAGCGGTGATCCGGTAGGGATCATCGGCGCCGATGGTCATGTAGACCGGTAGCGCGGGTTCGGTCAGGTGAAGAGTTCCCGGCATTTGTCGTTCAAACTGAGGTTGAAGACTTCATGGCTCCACGTATGCAACGCATCAAAGCCCCTCCAAAGTTCGGGCCCTGTTGTGGCAGGATGCAAGGAGGATTCGATATCGAGCACCACGCTCACCTTATCACCCTGTGGAGGGAGGGACATCAAGGTGGTGCGGCCGTTGATCCCCTGCTCGATGTTCACCAGGTCCAACACCTGATGGAAACCGCGCATTTTCACCCCATCCTGTTTGGGTAGCCGGGGCCCCACGTTCAGGAACTCCGAGAAACGGAGCTTCTTGTCGGTCATGGGCAGTTCGAACTGGTTGATGTAACGCAGGGATATGCGGTCCACTTGGGCGGGCTGGAAAGCTTTCTCATGCGTTTGCCAATAGCTTTTCAGCTTCTTCAGGCAAGTAGGGTAGCCCGGATAAGGTTTCAGCCAGTTCACCACGAGGCCATTGCGCAGCATGTGTACCACATGCTCCTTCTTCTTGTCCGTGAACTTGAAGCCCGCTTGATCCACGTCCACTTGGAACTGTGTGGAGCCGCCACCGGTGATGTTCAGGGTGTGTTTGTGCAGGCTGAACGGTTCGCGGTATGGGAAGCCTATGAGTTCCTTGCTCAAGACGCGCTCCACAGCGGCCATCTCGCCTACCTGGGGTAGCGCCGTCTGTACATGGTGATCACCCGATGGCAGGTGAGTTCCGGTAACTCGCTGTACGGGTCCTTTTGGCCATCGGTGCTTTGGCAAATTAAGGTGGGAAATGAGTTGGGGAGGCGACGCTTCGGCTACATTAACAAACGGCTGTGTGTGGCGATCCTTCCGTCTCCCCTCAGCCGCTCGCTCATGTTCCAAAGAAAGCGGGCTATTGGTGGCCGGTCCGCCTTCCCCGGGCCAGACCCGGGGTACGGCGACTGTAAGAGGCGAATGGGTGCGGGGCCTAGTTGCCAGTTGCTGGTGGTCGGTGATCAGGTGGCCAAGGGCCAAGGGGCCAATAGGCCTAGGGCCGCGCCGGTTCCCACCAAAGAGGCATTCACCAACAACTGCCAACTACCAACCAGCCAACCCACTGGCCCACCAACCCATGGGGTTCTTCGGCTGCCGAAGCCTGTGGCGAAGGCATGCCGCCCACCTCTTAGATCCGCGAACCATGGTCCGCAACGAAGAGACGATGGTCTCCCGGCCCGGGACCATAGTCTCCGAACAATAGACGATGGACTCCGGCCCAACAGACGATGGTCTACACGCAGCAGACGAAAGTCTCCGACGCGCGGACGATGGTCTACCCCGAAGAGACGATCGTCTCCCGGCGCGGGACCATGGTCTCCGAAGAGCAGACGATGGTCCGCGAACTCTTGACGATAGTCTCCGACGCGCGGACGATGGTCTACGCCGAAGAGACGATGTCTCCCGGCGCGGGACCATAGACTCCGAACAGCAGACGATAGTCTGTAAGCGGTAGACGATGGTCTCCGACCCGCGGACCATGGTCCACGACGAAGAGACGATAGTCTCCCGGCCCGGTGCGGCGGCCCTGTGCAGGTGTGCCGATGCATTTTCTGGAAAGCGCATGGGGCGAGGCTTACAGGCGGTGATCACCCGGTGTACCGGGTAAGGATCGAACCCCGGTACACCGGGGAAAGAACGATCGCCGGGGGCTTTGCGATTCACCGGACATAACCAACGCTTTTGTGGGTACAGCAGGACAGGCCCTCACCGGATGAAGAAGATACTCTATACCGTAAAGCTTGGCTTCACCAAGTTGACCGCCGCGGCCCTGGTCGGAAAGGGACGCACCAATGTGGAGATGATGACGGGGAACGTGACCTACGCCACGCCGATCCCGCCACTCGCCACGCATCACCGCCGCTTGCGACACGCTCGATGCGGCGAGCAATGCCTACGATTTCTCCCGTAGCCGTTTGGACAAGGAGGACCGCGATGTAGCGTTCGCGGAATTGAAGGGGCTGTTGAAGGAATTGGGTGGCTACGTGCAAGCCATCAGCAAGGGGGACAAGGATCTGATCATTAGCGCGGGCTTCGAAGTGGAGAAGGCCGCCAGCCCGATCGGGCAGCTCCCCGCCCCGCCGAACGTACGTGCCCTCGTAACGCCCTACCCCGAGCGCCTCGAGGTGAAGTGGGGGGGCGTAAAAGGCCGCACCACTTATGAACTGTGGATGACCGATGGTGATCCCAAGGTGGAGGCGAACTGGAAGCTCCACGCCATCACCAGCAAGAACCGCGCGATGGTGGAAGGCCTCACCAGCAACACCATCTACTTCTTCCGCGTAGTGGCGCAAGGCGCCGCCGGGGCCAGCCCGGTGAGCGATACCGCCAACGCGAAAGCCGCCTGATCCTCTCCTTCGAACGCCGGCCCCGGTATCCCGCGCACAAGGGATGCCGGGGTCGCGGTCGTAGAAAACGATCCCATGCTCACAATGCACCCGCTCGAACCACGCGAACTGCGCGACGCCGCGCAGCTCTGCTCCCGGGACCCCAACGCCCTGTTGGGGCATTTGCGTTGGTGCATGTCTACGCCCCTACGCGGAAGCCTTCTCCATGTGCCTTGGGCCCAACGTGATCGGCGTGGCCACCCTGGACACTACGCCACCACCTCGCGCATGGGCTGTTTCACATCCACCCGGCGCACCAGCGCAAAGGCTTAGGCACCCTCCTCGCGCTGCACTTGCAAAATGTGCAGGCCGAGGAGGATGGCGTTCCACGCTCATGGTGCAAGCCGCACCGAAGGAGGTCGCTTTCCTGGGAACGCCTGGACTTTGTGGAGGAGCACAGCTTCACCACCTACGTGAACGGCCAATTCATCGAAGCCAGCCGCGATGAAGTGGCGCTGATGGAACCCGCGCATACCCTCGCGCTCTTGCGCCTCACCAACACGCCACCGGTGAGGACCGCCGCACGCTCTTGTTGGAACACCACTATGCCGCCCACGCTTATGTGGAACAAGGCCGCGTGCGCGGCGCGCTGCTGCCGCTCCTTGGGCAAGGACTGATCCTCGCCGACGCACCCGAAGTTGGCCTCGAACTACAACGCTGGCTGCTGCCCACGCAACACCGCATCACCGTGCCCGCGGACAATGCCGCCGCGAACGAGCACTTGCGCGAACGCGGCTATGATCCCATTGGCAGCAGCGTGCGGCTGGTGCATGGTACACGGCCGGACTTCAAAGCGGAGTTGGTGTTCGTGGGGCGGTAGGGACTACCGGGCATCGCACATTCAACAGCACCGACAACAGCACCGATGCGCGAAGCAGCGAACCATCCGATCCAACCGTCTGTTCGTTCACCAACTTCGCCACATGGTACGTTCCATTCTCTTCGCCCTCCTTTCCTTGGCAGCCGCACCCCACCTGCCTGCGCAATGGGTGCAAGGCGGCTCTTTCGGCAGCACCTTGCACCACCAAGCGTGTGCCTTCCATGATGTGGATACGGGCCTCTTCGTCTATGGCACGGACAACCCGAACAGCGGCGAGGGCGGCGTGATAATCACCTGGTCCGGGTTGACGGACTCCGGCGGCGTGATCTGGTACCAGTCCTTCATGAACCTGGAGGACATCGATGTGCGCATGGGCAGCAACGGCCGACCTATTTACCTGGCAGCGGGGCATCAGCAATACGCGTTCAGCGTGGCGTTGCATCCCTACCTGGCCGGTGGCAACCCCTTCCAGTTCGACAGCGTGCGCACGGGCGACGCCCGCCACTACCGCGCCATCCGCATGCGCAGTGATATCGTGGCCTTCGCCGGCGGCGGCAATTATGTGGGCGACGGCATCATCGACATGAGCGTGGACACCGGCTACACGTGGACGAACATCGCGGTGCTGCCGGGTCAACCCGTTTCGCGGCTGCACTTCGTGGACGACCTGCTGGGCTTCGCGGCCACCGGTGGTTACCGGCGCCTGGCCGCTTTCGGCGTGAACGTCCCGGACAGCGGCGCCATCTACCGCACCACCGATGGCGGTTTGAACTGGCTGCAGGTACACCGCGATACCATCACCGGTTTCTCCGATGTCGCTTTCAGCTCGCTCACCACCGGTGTGGCCACGCGCAACGATGGGGTGATCCTGCGCACCACGGACGGTGGCACCACCTGGGTGCCCGCCGTGGTGAACCTGCCCGCCGCCAGCGTGATGACCTCCGTGACCTTCCGTCCGGATGGGACCGGCTTCGCGAGTGCGTACCGCGCAGATGGAGTGAGCGGCTACATTTTGATCAGCACCGATGACGGCCAGACCTGGTACGAGAACTTCAGCACCAGCGGCTTCAACCACTCGCGCCGCATCTACGATGTGTACTTCTATGATGATGCGCACGGCTACGCGAGCACACACATCCGGCCGCTGCGCACCAACGGGCTGGTGACGGATGTGCCGGAGATCGGGGCGGGCCGCATCGGCCTGTACCCGAACCCGGCGCGCGATGCGGTGCAGCTATCGTGGGAGTTACCGGGTGCGGTGAAAGGCAGTTGTCGGTTGTCGGTTGTCAGTGCGCACGGGCAGGTGGTCAGCGACTTGCCGATCGCACCAGGTACCACGAGCTATGCGTTGGATGTCTCGAACTACCCGCCCGGGCTTTACCAACTGCGCCTGGTGGCGGATGGGCAACTGGTGAGCGCGGCGAAGGTGGTCATCGAATAAGGCGTTCGCGAGGATCAGCACCGAGGGCAACGCCCAAGGTGATGGCCGAAGCGATCTCTAATTGGTGTGCGGGGTGGCGGGTGGACAACAATGATCCAGCACGGACCCAACGGGATCGCTTCGGACCCTCGAAGACTCCGGATCCTCGCGAAGGCGGTTCGAGGGAGTTCGCTTCGAGCCCCGACATGCCGGGGACGCTCGTGAACGCGGGTAGGAAATGTGTTGATCAGAACGGCACCTCGTTCCCCTCGCCGTCCTGGATGCTGAAGCCCAAGTATTGGTGGCTGCCATCGGGCACCACTTTCACTTGCTTGCGCCAGCGCCACCACCACTTCATGCGGATGCTGGGGAAGCCTTTGGTGAAGAAAGCCGCGACGAAGGGGTGTACCTTGAGCGTGAGACCGCTCATGTCCTTTTCCACCAGCAGGTAGTTCAGCGCGCTCTCGATATCGTCGATCAGCAGGACGGGTGCGCGCACCTCGCCGGTACCGTTGCAGGTGGGGCAGCTCTCGCTGGTGTCGATCTCCGTTTCCGGGCGCACGCGTTGGCGCGTGAGTTCGATCACCCCGAAGCGGCTCGGCGGAAGCACATTGTGCTTGGCCTTGTCATCGGCCATGGCATCCTTCAGCGCCTTGTGCAGTGTGCGCCGGTTCTCCGGTTCGTACAGGTCGATGAAGTCGATGCAGATGATGCCGCCCATGTCGCGCAGGCGCAGCAGGCGGGCGATCTCCTTGGCGGCCTCGATGTTGATGTCGAGGGCGTTCTTCTCCTGGTTCTGGTTGCCGCCCTTGCGGCTGCCACTGTTCACGTCGATGACGTGCATGGCCTCGGTCTTCTCGATGATCAGGTAGGCGCCGCTGGGCAGGATCACCTGCTTGCCGAAGGCCTGCTTGATCTGCTTGTTGACCGCGAAATTGTCGAAGATGTCCAGCTTGCCCTTGTAGTGCTTCACGATGCCCTTCTTCTCCGGGGCGATCTTCTCCAGGGTCTGGTAGATCTCTTCAGCGAGCTGCTCGTTGTTGACGTGTATGCTGGTGAAGTCCTTGTTCAACACATCGCGCAGCACGGCGCTGGTGCGGTCGATCTCGCCCAGCACGCGCTTGGGGGGAATGGCATTGCGCAGATTGTGGAACATGATGTCCCAACGGGACAGCACGGTCTTCAGGTCGGCTTCGAGTTCTTCGGTGCCTTTGCCTTCGGCGTTGGTGCGGATGATCACGCCGTGGTTGGCCGGGCGGATGCGTTGCATCAGTTCCTTCAGGCGGCGGCGCTCATCCTCGTCCTTGATGCGGGTGGAGATGCTCACCTTGTTGATGAAGGGCACCAGCACCATGTAACGGCCGGCGAGGGTCACTTCCGCGGTGAGCCTTGGGCCTTTGGTGCTGATGGGCTCCTTGGCGATCTGCACCAGAATGCTCTGGCTGGCGCTGATCACCTCGCTCATCTTGGCGTTCTTCTCGATGTCCGGTTCGAGCTTCCAGCCATCGAGCACCGAGGTGGTGACGGTGCCGCTCACCGCGCCTTTGGCGAACTTGAAGCTGTTGCGGTACTGCGGGCCCAGGTCGAAGTAGTGCAGGAAGGCATCCTTCTCGTGCCCCACATCCACGAAGGCGGCGTTGAGGCCGGGGGCCACTTTGCGCACGCGGGCCAGGTAGATATCGCCCACGCTGAAACCGCGCTCGGTGCGTTCGCGGTGCAACTCCATAAGGAGCTTGTCGCGCACAACGGCGATGGCCACCTCGCCCGCGGAATCGCGGATAATGAGGTCGACGCTCACTTAGGGAAGGGTGTAGGAAGCATGGTGCATCATCCGTAGGGATGTGCGCATCCAAGGCACAGGGTATAGCGCCACCACAGGGCGGCTGCCCTGGGCCAAGGAGGGATCCCTAGCGGACCTTCTTCTTGTGCCGGTTCTTCCGCAGGCGCTTCTTGCGTTTGTGGGTAGCCATTTTGTGGCGCTTCCTTTTCTTACCGCAGGGCATGTTCCTGTTCTTCTAGTTTATTCCTCAATCCTTCGAGCGCCTTGTCGGTGGCCTCAAGGGCCTCCGCGTCGGTCGTTCGCGTACGATACGTTTCAAATGCGGTGATGGCCGCAGCGGTGCTGTCCATCATCGCATAGCTCTGCCCCAACAACGACCAGGCCTCCGGGAACTTCCCTTCCTTGTCCAGTTCCACCACCTGGCGGAACCGGCCCACGGCCTTGTCCACTTGCCCGCTCTGGAGACTGAAAAGACCCAGGTGCCAATGCACCTCGGCTTCCTCCGGGTGTTCCTCGGCCAACTGGCGCAGGATCATGATCCCTTGCATGGGCTGGGTGCCGTTCACCAAGGCGATCGCCTCATCCAACTTCACCCGCAGGGGGGAGACCTCGGCGGCCTTTTCGGTCCCTTCGCTTTTCGGCGTGCGGGGCAGCAACATTAAAAGAACGACCACTACCAAGGCGCTGGCGATGGCCAGCCATTGGAACTTCCCCAAACCCATCATCCCTGCTTCACACGGTTCTTCACCTTGTCGATGAAAACGTCCGCGGGCTTGAAGGAAGGCACGTCATGGGCAGGGATCACGATGGTGGTGTTCTGGGAGAGGATACGGCCTGTCTTCTGGGCCCGATGTTTCACCACGAAGCTGCCGAAGCCGCGCAGGTGTACATCCTCGCCCTTTTCCAGGCTGTTCTTCACCTCTTCCATGAATGCCTCGATGGTCACCAAAACAGCGTTCCGCTCCACGCCCGTTCTCTTCGCCAAAATGCTGACCAACTCTGCCTTCGTCATCCCGTGCCTTGTTTGGGGCCGCGAAGATAGTGTTCTGAATGGAACCCACAATGCATCTTTGTGACTGGATGTCAAGCCTTTCATGGTTCAGTGCGGCCCTGGCCCCGTGGTACTTGGCGAACCGGCGCGACCTGCCGTGGCGGCGCACACGCGACCCTTACCGGATCTGGCTGAGCGAGGTGATCCTGCAACAAACGCGGGTGGACCAGGGTCTACCCTACTACCTGCGTTTCATAGCGCGCTTTCCGACCGTTCGCTCCCTGGCCGCTGCTGAAGAGGACCAGGTGTTGCGGCTATGGCAAGGGCTGGGCTACTACAGCCGGGCGCGCAACCTCCTGGTCGCGGCCAAACAGATCGAGCAAGCGCACGCAGGGAAATTCCCCGCCACCTTCGAAGAGCTGCACGGGCTGCGAGGCATCGGCGATTACACCGCTGCGGCCATCGCCAGTATCGCTTTCGGGGAGAAGGAGGCCGTGGTCGATGGGAACGTGTACCGGGTACTGGCGCGCGTGTTCGGCATCCGCACGCCGGTGGATAGCAGCGCCGGCGCGAAGGAGTTCCGGGCCCTGGCGAACACGTTGATCCCGATCGAAGCGCCTGGCGACCACAATCAAGCGGTGATGGAACTGGGGGCTACGGTCTGTCTGCCCCGGGAGCCCCGCTGCCCGGAATGTCCGGTTTCCGGCAAATGCATCGCCCGGCGGGAAGGGCGGATCGCGGAATTGCCTGTGAAACAAGGGCGCACCAAGATCCGCATCCGTCATTTCAACTACTTGGTGCTGGACCGGAAGGGCGGTACCGTGCTTCGTAAACGTGTCGGCAAGGATATCTGGCAGGGGCTGTACGAGCCGCCGCTCCACGAAAGTGATCGTGCCCTAACGCGCGCACTGCTGATCAAGCACCTGAACACGGGCTTCGGCAGCGGGGTATGGAAAGTGCTCGGGGCCGAAGGCCCGACCGTACACCTGCTCTCCCACCAACGTCTGCACATCACCTTCTGGAAAGTGGCCGCCCCGGCGGGATACCGCAAGCCGGCGGATTGGAAGTGGGTGAGCAAAAGCGAAATGAAAGCGCTTCCGCTACCACGGCCTGTGGAAGGCTACTTCGCGCAGCCGCTGTGAACAACTTGCCGAGGTAGCTGCCGGGGGGCTGGCGCTACCTTTGGGCGGATATCCCTACCACCATGAGCGGAGTGAACAAAGTGATCCTGATCGGCAATTTGGGCGCTGACCCCGAAGTGCGCCACCTGCAGAACGGCGCCACGGTCGCCAATTTCCGCATCGCCACCAGCGAGACGTACAAGGACAAGACGACCGGCGAGAAACGCGAGCAGACCGAGTGGCACAACATCGTGGCCTGGCGCGGCCTGGGCGAGATCACGGAGAAATACCTGCGCAAAGGGAGCAAGGTGTATGTGGAAGGCAAATTGCGCACCCGCACCTGGCAGGACCGCGACGGCAACAACAAGTACACCACTGAGGTGCATGCGGAGGAGATGACCTTGCTGGACCGTCCTACCGGCGAGCCGCGCCCTGAACTGCAAAGCGCACCGGCCGATCGGTCGGGCACCGCACCGCGCGCTGCGGAACCGGCACGGGCATCGGCTCCGGCAGGTGGTGCTTCGGAAGAGATGGACGATCTGCCCTTCTGAGCGAAGCAATTCGCTGGCCCCTGAAGGATGGAGCCGCCACCGATGACGCTGTTACTTGATCCGGTCGCCCCCCTGGAGCCCATGACCATTGTGGCCCTGGCGGTGATCGCCCTGCTGCTCTTGGGCTCTGCGGCCATGTCGGCCAGTGAGGTGGCCTTGTTCAGCCTGGGCCCGACGCAACTGCGCGACCTGCGTGAACGCGGCGGCAACAGGGGCGGCCGGGTGATCGAACTGCTGAGCCGACCGCGGCGGTTGCTGGCCACGATCGTGATCGCGAACAACATCCTGAACCTGACGATCGTGGTGTTGAGCACCCTGGTGCTGGATGATGTCGTCCATACCGTCGGTGTGCCGGGCTATCTGGTCTTCATCTTCCAGGTGCTCATCGTGGCCTTCGTGATCGTGCTCATGGGCGAAGTGCTGCCGAAGATCTACGCGGCGCGCCATGCGGTACGTGTGGCCCAGAACATGGCTCCCGTGCTGAGCGTGTTGCGCATGATGCTCACTCCGTTGAACGAAGTGCTGGTCCGCAGCACCTCCTTCCTGGAGAAGCGGCTGCGGCCACGCTCCAACCGATCGATCTCGGTGGACAGCCTGGGCCATGCCTTGGAGCTGACGCACGATGCGAGCACCACCGCCGAGGAACAGCGGATACTGAAAGGCATCGTGAAGTTCGGCAGTGTGGAAGTGCGCCAGGTGATGCGGCCGCGCACCGCGATGATCGCGTTCGATAAGAAGCTCACCTTCGCCGAACTGCTCTCTTCCATTGTGGAGAGCGGGTTCTCCCGTGTTCCGGTGTACGAGGAAACCATGGATCGCATTGTGGGTATCCTGCACATCAAGGACGTGCTGCCGCACATCGACCAGCAGGACCTGAACTGGCACCTCAAGTTGCGCGAACCCTATTATGTGCCCGAGACCAAGAAGCTGGATGACCTGCTTCTGGAGTTCCAGAAGAAGAAGGTTCATGTAGCCATTGTGGTCGACGAGTACGGGGGCACTTCCGGATTGATCACCCTGGAGGATGTGATCGAAGAGATCGTGGGCGACATCACCGATGAGTTCGATGACGAGGACCTGGTCTACAGCAAATTGGACGACCACACCTGGGTGTTCGAAGGAAGAACACCCTTGAACGACATGTACCGCATATTGGGCATCAGCGGAGAGGTGTTCGAGGAGAACAAAGGAGATAGCGGCACCATAGGCGGGTTCGTGCTGGAACTCACCGGCCGGATCCCGAAGAAAGGCGAACGGGCCACCTTGCGGAACTTCACCTTCGCGGTGGAATCCTCGGACAACAAACGCGTGCGGCGGGTGAAGATCATGGTGAACGATGAGGGCCGCAGCTGATCCCCGTTTCTGGGGTGTGCGCGCTGCTGCTCACCGGCTGCGGTGGCGAACCGATCCCCAAGCCACGGGGCTATTTCCGCATCGACCTGCCTCCTAAAGCCTACGCGCCCTACAGTTCCGAATGCTTCCGCGCTGAGGTGCCATCCTTCACGCGGTTCGTTCCCCGCGCCATGGAGGGCCAGAAGTGTTGGGGCGGCCTCGACTACGGACCTTACCGGGCGCAAGTACACTTCACCTACCGCACCATTGTCGGCGACCTGGGACAGTTGATCCAGGATGCGCACGACTTCAAATCGAAACACGAGAGCAAGGCAGTGCGCATCCGGTCGGAACGTATCGTGAACGACAGTGCAAAGGTGTACGGCACCTTCTTCGATGTGGAGGGTAACGTGGCCAGTCCGCTGGTGTTCTACCTCACGGACAGCACGTCGAATTTCCTTTACGGCGCGCTTTACTTCCGCACGCGGCCCAATGCCGACTCACTGGCGCCGATCACCGATCGCGTCCGGGCGGACATGCGCCACTTCGCGCGCACGTTGCGCTGGAACGATGCCGCCGGTGCGGTGGAGCACGCGCAGGACCACCGCTAGCAGCAGGAGCGCACCGAGCTGGTGAAGCACGCCGAGCACGAGGTCCACCTGCGTGAGCAGCGTGATCACGCCGAGCACGAACTGGAGGAGGACCGCAGCGATCAACCCGTAGCGCAAGGCGCTCGCATCCGCAGCGCGCAGGAACCGTAGCGCATAGACCACACAGCCTGCGGCCACCAGCCAGGCCAGGTTGCGGTGAACGAACTGCACACCGTCGCGGTGGTCCGCCAGATCCTTGAGCCAGTTGCCGGTGGCGCGCACATTCCCCGGCATGAATTCACCGTTCATCAAGGGCCAGGTATTGTACATGTGGCCGGCATCAAGCCCTGCGGTGAAAGCGCCGTAGACGATCTGGAGGACGAGCAAGGCGAGCAGCGCACGCGCCCAACGCCCCGCCGCAGTGCCATCCGATGCCAACCGCCTGCGCCCATCGCGGAGATCGAACACGGTCCAAAGCACCAGCGCGAAAACCGAAAAGGCAGCCACCAAGTGTATCGCCAAGCGGAAGTGGCTCACATCGGGGTTCTTCTCGAGTCCGCTGGCCACCATGAACCAACCCAGTGCGCCCACAAGACCACCGCCCACCAGGATCCAGATCGCTCGGGTCTTCAGCCATCCGTCCATAAGGCCACGACGCCAGAACACCACGAAGGGGACCAAGAAGACCATGCTCATCAACCGGCCCCAGTTGCGATGCAGGTATTCCCAGAAGAAGATCCGCTTGAACCCGGCGAGGTCCATGCCCTCGTTCTTCAGTGCGTACTCCGGGATCCGTTTGTATTTGGTGAAGGCCTCCTGCCATGCCGCTTCGTCCATCGGTGGCAGCGCCCCCATGATGGGCTTCCACTCGGTGATGCTAAGCCCACTATCCGTGAGCCGCGTGATACCACCGATCACCACCATGCACGCGATCAGCACACAGCCGGTCATCAACCATGCGACCACAGGGCCTTGACCCCTCCCTCCACGCATCGCGGTACAAAAGTACCTCCGCAGTGCGCCGACCGGAGCGGAGCGGGGAAATGAAAAAGGGGCCGAAGCCCCCAATTTCGGTACGTGCGTTCGTGTGTCAAGCGCCGAGCAAACGGGACAACACCCGCAGCAAGCTCGGCATCAGCAATGCAGGTAGCGCGGCGCTCACACTGCGGGCGGATCCTTCCACTTCCGCCGCTTTCTCGTCCTTCTTCTCCTCTTGGGCGGGCGCATCCCCCACCACCTGCTTGGTGATGTTCACGGCCATCACCTTGTACTGGCCGTCATGGATCTTTTGGACAGCCTCGACCAGTTGGGCGTCGTTCACTTGAGCGGGATCGAAGGTGACGATGGCATGGTCCATGGCTTCACCTTCCTCGAACTTGATCTCGGTACCCACCACACCGGGTAGGGCAGCGAGCGCCTTCTTGATCGAACCGCCGCACATCATCTCGCAGCTCATGCCCTCCACGCTCAGATCGGCGAAGGTGACCGGGGTTCCCGAGGTGATCGCCACCTCGCTCACCGTGCGCGCAACACCCGCGACAGTGGCGACCGCACCGGCATCGGAGGATGGGGCTTGGGAGCATGCGAAGAGACCGACGAGGGCGGCGGAGAGGAGAAGGGCGCGGGGATCCATGGATCGGGCGTTGTGTATGGATGGGACGCTTGAGGAACGGAACGGTTACAAAAGTAGTGTTGGGGAACCTAACAAATGATGCGGGACCCGCCGGAATATCTTCGCCCCGAATGAGCACGGTGCGCCAGGGTCCCGATCGCATCGCCTGGGGCCTGTTGCTGCTGCTGGCGCTGATCTGGGGCAGTTCGTTCATCCTCATGAAGCGGGGCCTCTTCCATGAGGGGATGCCCGTCCTGGGCCCCCTCCAAATGGCCTCAGCTCGTTTGGCGATCGCGTGGGCCGCGCTTGCCCCGCTCCTTTTCCGGTACGCGCCCTTGCTGCGCCAGCACTGGCTTCCGCTCCTGGCCACCGGAGTGTTGGGGAACGGGATCCCCGCCTTCCTCTTCGCAGCGGCCCAAACGCATATCGACAGCGCCTTGAGCGGCATGTTGAACAGCCTAACCCCACTGTTCACCATGCTGGTCGGAGCAGCCTTCTTCGGTGCGCGGATGCGCGGCTGGCACATCGCAGGGATCCTCGTGGGGCTTTGCGGGGCCGTTGGGCTCATCGCCATGAAGAGCGCTGACGGACCGCTGGCCTGGTCTGGTTATGCCGCTTTGCCTGTTCTGGGCACGGTGTGTTACGGCTGTAGCGCCAACATCGTGAAGCGACACCTCTACATGTTGCCCTCGGCAGCCACCGCCTGCCTTGCCCTTTCGTTCGTAGGCCCGATCGGGATCGTCGGCGCACTGGCCACCGGGCTGCAAGAGACCGTGGGAACACATCCGCACGGCTGGTCCTCGCTCGGCTATGTCGCGTTGCTGGCGGTCATGAGCTCCGCATTGTCCCTGGTGCTCTGGAACGCGCTACTGAAACGCACCTCGGCGGTGTGGGCGAGCAGCGTTACCTACCTGATGCCCGTAGTGGCCATCGGCTGGGGCGTGCTGGACGGGGAGGTGCTGAGCGGTGCAAATGCTCATGACGGTGTGGTGCTTGGCGGGGTGTACATGGTGAACCGGGCCGAACGCGTGAGTGATCGACCCATGGCAACCCCCCGTGGAGCTGGGCGGCCATTGCCATCTTTGCCCCATGTACGAAGGCAAGAAGGTGATCGTGGTGTTGCCCGCGTATCGAGCGGCACTGACCCTTAGGCAGACCTACGCGGAGATCCCCTTCCCCCTGGTGGAAGTGGTGCTCGTAGATGACAAAAGCCCCGACAACACCGTGGATGTCGCCCATGGTCTCGGCATCAAGCACATTGTGGTGCACCAGGTGAACCGCGGATACGGTGGCAACCAAAAGAGCTGCTACGACAAGGCGCTCGAACTCGGTGGCGACATCATTGTGATGCTGCACCCGGATTACCAGTACACACCGAAGCTGCTGGTGAGCATGATCGCATTGATCGGCAATGAGGTCTATCCCGTGGTCTTCGGCTCAAGGATCCTCGGGAAGGGCGCCCTGCGCGGCGGGATGCCCTTGTACAAGTACGTCTTCAACAGGATGCTCACCTTCACGCAGAACGTGCTGATGGGGCAAAAGCTGAGCGAGTACCACACCGGCTACCGTGCGTATGCGGGCCATGTGTTGCGCAACGTGGACTACAACCGGTTGTCGGACGACTTCGTGTTCGACAACCAGATCGTGGGGCAGATCTTTTGGAAGGGCTATGAGGTCGCGGAGATCACCTGCCCGACCAAGTATTTCGATGAGGCGAGCAGCATCAACTTCAGCCGGAGCATGACCTATGGCCTCGGCGTGCTGCATGTGAGCGTGCGCTACTTCCTGGCGCGCACCGGCATCCTCGGCTGGCCGCTGCTGGGCAAACGTTAGCCGATGCCGTTCTTGAGCAACGCGCGTATCCAACTGCTCATCGCGGTGGGTGCCTTGCTCCTTTTCATCCCTGGTCTCGGAGCGGTGCATCTATTCGATTGGGACGAGATCAACTTCGCGGAGATCGCCCGCGAGATGGTGGTGAGCGGGGACTGGTCGCGCCCCACCATGGGTTTCGAGCCCTTTCATGAGAAGCCACCGCTGTTCATCTGGATGCAGGCGGTGTGCATGAGCATTTTCGGCATCGGCGAGTTCGCGGCACGGCTTCCCAATGCGCTGTGCGGTGCGCTTACGCTGGTGATCCTTTTCCGCATTGGATCCCGGGAGCGCGATCCGCTCTTCGGGCTGCTCTGGGTGCTGGCCTATGTGGGATCCATCCTTCCTCACCTCTACTTCCGCAGCGGCATCATCGATCCGTGGTTCAACCTGTTCATCTTCCTCGGGCTTTATGCGTTCATCCGTTCGGTGCGTGAACGCTCGTGGCAGCAAGCGACCCTCAGCGGCGCCATGCTCGGTCTGGCGGTGATGACAAAGGGTCCCGCAGCCATCATCATTGTAGGGCTTGCCGTATGCACCTACTGGGCGCTCCAGCGTTTCAAGATCTTCTTCTCCTGGGCGCACGTTAGTTGGATGCTGCTCGCCATGTTCTTCGTCATTGCGCTTTGGTTCGGCGTGGATCTCGTGCGGCACGGCCCTGATTTCACCGTGGCCTTCTTCGAACGTCAGGTCGCCTTGTTCACCGAGGAAGATGCCGGCCACGGCGGTTTCTTCGGCTATCACTTCGTGGTGCTGTTGACAGGGTGTTTCCCGGCTTCGTTGTTCGCCTTGCAGGAGTTGCTGAAGCCGACGAAGGAGGAGGGCGATCGCCGCACGTTCCGCACCTGGATGCTGATCCTCTTCTGGGTGGTGCTGATCCTGTTCAGCATCGTAAGCACCAAGATCGTACACTACAGCAGCCTGTGCTACTTCCCGCTCACCTACCTGGCCGCGCTTCAACTCGAGCGCATCTGGAAGAAGCGGGAAGGCTTCGGCTGGACGCGCTTCGGCCTCGGCATACTCGGCAACATCGTGGCGGTCGTGGTGATCGCCCTCCCCTTCGCCGCCATGCACGTCGATCGCTTCAAACCGCTCTTCGCAGCCGACCCGTTCGCGCTAGGGAACCTCGATGCCGATGTGTACTGGACGGGCTTGGAAGCGACCGCCGGGGTCGTGCTGTTCGCAGCGCTGCTCATCGCGCACTTTTTGCATGGCAAGCACAAGTTCCGAGAGAGCTTGTTGGTGAGCTTCGGCGGTGTGGTGTTGTTCATCTGGGGTGCGCTCTACTTCTTCGTGAACCGTATCGAAGGCTACTCGCAGCGGGCAGCGGTGGAGTTCTTCGAGACCCACCAAGGCGAGCGCTGCTACCTGCTCACGAAGAACTACAAGAGCTACGTGCCGGAATTCTACGGGCAGGTGCGCGCGCCCCAACCCAACGAGGAGGTACTGCTGCGCGGACGGATAGATAGACCGATGTATTTGTCCTGCAAGATCACCGCCGTGGAAGAAGTGTACGCGTTGGGCACTTTCGTGGAACTCTACCGCAAGAACGGGTTCGTGTTCTTCCGCCGCGAAACCCTTGCGCCTTAGGTTGAAAAAGCTAGCTTTCCACACCTAACCTTTCACACCATGGTCCTACGCTACGCGTATTTGGCATTTACGGCACTCGGTGTTGTCGGCGCACCCGTTGCTACACTCTACGCCCAAGGCGATACCTGCACCACCGCGTTGCCGGTAACAAGTGGCCTGCACCACGCCGATGGCCCTAGCACAGGGGATCCTGGACCTGTATGTGGCGGGGGCGGACAGAACGGGGACTGGTACGCGTACACCGCATCCTTCACCGGCACCATCAATCTCACCTCGTGCAACGCGCTCAACAACAACACGGACGATGACACCTACGTGCGCGTCTACACCGGTTCTTGCGGCAGCCTCACCTGCGTGGGCTATAACGATGATATGGGCCAGAACAGTTGCCCCGGATACGTATTCGCCACTTACCTGGATGTGGCCGTAACCGCGGGCCAAACCTATTACATCGTTTGGACCGACATGTTCGACAGCGACGACTTCCACTGGAGCCTCTCCGAGTGCTTCGGAACTGTGATGGGCGACACCTACGACGACAACAATAACAACGGCTCGCGCGACACGCTGGAGAACCATGTGAACGTGGTGCTGGAGCTGAACCCGGGCGGCACGTACGTCTATGCTGGTTCAGACCCCTACGCCTTTTGCAGCGACAGCGGCAGCTACACGATCTCGGTGCCGAACCCACCGCTGTACCACACGGCCGTACCTGCCACGCGCAGCTACACCGTGAGCACCTTGGGCACCTTGGTGACAGGCATGGACTTCGCCTTTCAAAGTGTTCCAGGGATCTACGACGGCACAGCCTCCATTTGGGGCTGGAACCCGTGGATCGGCAACAACACCCACTACCAGGTGAACTATGCGAACGTGGGCACGGAGCCGCTGGATGGATCGGTGATCGTAACGTTGGATCCGCTCACCACCTTCGTGAGCAGCGCGCCCGCACCCGATCTGGTGAACGGACAAGTACTCACCTGGAACGTGTTTGCGATGCTGCCGGGCGAAAGCGAGCACATCGACATCACTTACTGGACCGACAGCACCGCCCAGACCACAGACACCGTAACGGCCTCGGTGATCTTCGACACCAACCATACGGACCAAACGCCAGCGAACAACGAGGACGCGATCACCGGCCACCCGACCACCTCCTTCGACCCGAACGAGAAACTGGTGGACCGTATCAGCCTGAGCCTTGCTGATGTGTTGAACGGAACTCCCTTGGAATACACCATCCATTTCCAGAACACCGGCACGCAGCCCGCGGTGAACATCATTCTGCGCGATATGATCGATGCGGACCTGGATCTCTCGACCTTCGAAATGGTCGGCGCCACCCATCCGAACAGTGTACAGTTCATCGGCAACGAGGTGGTGTGGACCTTCGCCCAGATCATGTTGCCCGATAGCGGCACAGACCTGGAGGCCAGCCAAGGCGGTGTCCACTTCCGCATCACCCCGAAGAACTCCTCCACACCGGGCACGTTGTTCGAGAACGCGGCCGGCATCTACTTCGACTACAACCTGCCCGTGATCACCAACACGGTGGTCACGGAAGTAACGGTCGCCGAGAGCGTTGCGGAACTCGCGAAGGCGAGCGGCCTGCTGGTTTACCCCTCGCCCGGCGAAGGCCATATGCGTCTGTTCTGGTCCGCCGCAACAGTGCAGAACGCCACGCTGCAAGTACAGGACATGACCGGGCGCACCTTGCTCGACCGGCCCGGCCAGGTGCTGCGTGAAGGCAACAGCATTGCGCTCGACCTGTCCGACCTGAGCGATGGCAGCTATCTGGTCCGTGTGATCACGCCACAAATGGTGCGCACAACCACCGCCATAGTGCGGCACTGATCCCGATCGTTCCACCTTTGAGAAGGGCGCCCCAAACGGCGCCTTTCTTCTGAAACCACCGGCACGACGTCGCACATGAAAGCACTTATCCATACTCCCACCAACGACCTGCAACAGAGCATCGACTTCTACACCCGTTCGGGCTTTACGCGTGTTTCTGAGAACCCTGTGCTGTTCTCTGATGGAAAGGCGGTGATCGAGATCGATCCGGTCCGCCATGCACGCGCCGGTGTGCGTTGCTATATGAACGATCACTCCAACCTGTTCGCCAAGTTGGGTGGGGCTGTGAAGCCGATCCCCATCACAGGTGGCCATGTGTTGAGCGACCCGAGCGGAGTGTGGGTATATGTGATGGACGGAGAAGCGCCACAATTGAATATCGCCACGGCATCCGCGAGCTTGTTCGGCAACTTCGCGGGCCTGAGCCTCGAAAGCACGGACGTGGCCCGGTCGGTCGCCTTCTGGAGCGCGTTCGGGCTGGAGACACAGGCTGGCGGAGCGGGGCAAGGGTGGGTCTCGCTCGGCATGGAGGGTTGGCCACCGGTGAGCATCATGGCCCCGCTGAACTGTCCGCATCTTTTCTTCAATCCCTCGCTCACTTACTTCAATGGCAAGGAGGGCAACCCGAAGGTGATCGCGAACGTGCGGAAAGCGGGCATCCCGATCACCGAAGAGATCACACACTTCAACAAGGAAGGGCTCGTGGACAACATCATCGTTCGCGATCCGGGCGGCCTCGGGTTCTTCCTCTTCAACGATTGACGATGGAACCGGACCTCTCCTACATCCTTACTCACCTCGGCGAGGACCGCGAGCGCGGCTACGATGCGGTGGTGCCACCCATCGTGCAGAGCGGCAACTTCACCTATCCTACCGTCGCAGCGATGCGGGCGACGGTGCAACAGGAGTTCGACAGACCGTTGTACACGCGCGGCTTCAACCCCACGGTGGCAATGCTGCGGAAGAAGATCGCCGCCTTGGAACGCTCCGAAGACGCGTTGGTGTTCAGCAGCGGGAGCGCGGCCATCGCGGCGGCGGTGATAAGCTCCGTGAAAGCCGGCGATCACATCGTATGTGTTCACAAACCTTATAGCTGGACAAAGAAGCTCCTCGTGGAACTCCTTTCCCGCTTTGGCGTGGAGCACACTTTCGTGGACGGCACCGATCCGGAGAACTACCGCCGGGCCATCAAGCCGAACACCACGTTCTTCATTCTCGAAAGCCCGAACTCGCTCACCTTCGAACTACAAGACCTCGCAGCCGTGAGCGCGATCGCCAAAGAGCGCGGGATCATCACGCTTTGCGACAACAGTTTCAACAGTCCGCTGTTCCAACGACCCATCGAGCATGGCATCGACATGGTGGCGCACAGCGCGACCAAGTACTTGAACGGACACAGCGATGTGGTGGCCGGCGTGCTCGCCGGAAGCCATGCGTACATGCGCCAGGTGATGGCGAAGGAATTCATGACGCTGGGCGCAGCACCCTCGCCGCATGATGCCTGGTTGCTGATGCGCGGCCTGCGCACATTGGAACTCCGCATGCACCGCAGCGCGAATTCCGCAGAGAAAGTGGCGCGCTTCCTGGAAGTGCATCCGAAGGTGGCGCGTGTGCATTGGCCGGGACTGGAGAGCCATCCGCAACACGCTTTGGCGAAACGCCAGATGGATCGTGTGGCCGGGTTGATGAGCATCGAACTGAAGGCGCCCGACGAAGCGGCCGTGGAGCGTTTCTGTGATGCGCTCAAGACGTTCCTGATCGCGGTAAGCTGGGGTGGATACGAAAGCTTGCAGTGGCCGGTATGCGCGCTGAAAGGCCCAAGTGGCTACTATACCGACCTACCCTTCACCATGGTGCGGCTGTACATCGGTCTCGAAGATCCCGATAGTCTTATCCGCGACCTGCAGCAAGCCTTGGCGCGGATCTGAGCGCTCACTCGCGCGGAAGTCGCCGCACAGACGCGAACCGACGTGATGTGGAGATGGCTATCGTCAACGAGAGGAACGATGCGGTGCACGCTAGCAGGCTCCATTTCATCGACACCTCAAGGTAAAAGGACCGTTCGGTCGTGTAACTGAGATCCATGGGAGAAATACCAGCCACGGTCAGGAGCGGGCCTCCGAGGTCAGAACGTCGCGCGCAAGGCGATGATGAAGTTCCTGCCCGGCGAGGTGATCCCTGAGGAATACGTCCGATAGCGCACATCGAGCACGTTCTCGACACCGGCGGTGATCAACAACGCGGGCGTGACCCGCACGCTACCCTTCAGATCGAGCACCTGCCAGGGCGGGCAGTATGGCTCACCAGCGCTGTCCAACGCATAGATGGGTTTGTCCTTCTCGGTGGGCGCCAATTCATCCGTGCTGAAGCCATCGCTGAAAGAGAACAGTGCGCGCACGTCGACGCGACCTTGCGCCCAGCGGAGACCGACACGCCCGAAGGATGGAGGCGAATGGCGCAGGGGTACTGTGCTCACACCATCTTCGGCATCCTCCGAACCCGATTGGCCCGTGTACCGGACCTCCGCTGAGAAACCGGCGAAGAGGACCGCCTCCATGGAGAAGGTCCCGCCCCACACGCGTGCTTGTGCGGCGTTCTGGATCGCATCGACGCGACTGAGCGACCCTTCGTAAAGTATGCTGTCCTCGTTGTTCAAAGTGTTCGGCCTGCGCACCATGACATCGTCAACGAGGATGTAGAACAGCGATCCTTTCAGCTTGACGCGTTCCAGTAGCGTCTTCTCGGCGCTCACTTCGGCGCAATACGCGTATTCGGGATCAAGATCCGGGTTGGGCACTATCACCGTGCCGGGTTCATTGGAGAACACCTTGCCCACATCGTCGATGTTCGGGGAACGGAAGCCGGTGCTCAAGTCGATCGCCAGTTTCCAAGCGGTACCCGGTCGCCAGGCCGCGCCGATGTTGCCGGTGAGCGCGCCATTGTTAAGCGAGGTTTGCGTTGTTGGGTAAGGGAACAAGGTGGTGTCGAAGGTGGCCTCAAGACCCGAGCGGCCGTAACGCGCACCAGCGGAAAGCGTCAGGCGTTCTGTGAGATCCGCCATGGCCCCGGCATACAGCGAGCCGGTCCACCAGGTGGATCCATCCGGATAGCGCGCATTGATCGGCTCGTACGCATCGCTCACCAGCTCGGACGCGAAGGCGTGGGACGATATGCGGTTGTGTATCGCCTCTGCACCGTATAGAAATCGAACGCGCGTACCGAAGGATTTCAGTAGGTCCAGGTTCACCCAAAGGCCATCGACCTTTTCCCTTTGAAGAATGGTCTTCGTGCTCCTGAAGCCGCGCTGCGTGCGGCTCTCTTCATAGCGCTGGGTGGCGACCACGAGATGCGCCTTGCTCCATGCGCCACGACGCGCCGTGTGCGAAACCTCCGCACTGGTCATACGCCAGGCTTGCGGCCCATAGCTCCATTGCGCCCAACGCGGGGAACCATCAGCGCGCGCGGTGATCAGCGCAGCGTAGCGCGGAAAATCGCTCGTAGTGCTGTAGTAGGTGTTGATCCCGACCTCCAGTCCATCGGCCGGTCGGTAGGCGACCTTGGCGATGAAAGCCTTGTTCTGGAAGGCGGATCCCAGCTGCATTTGGGGATCGGTGTTCACCACTTGGCTGTCCACGCCGTTGATGGTGCGCACATACCAAGGTCTCAAGTAGTCGTCGAGACCATGGGAACCCATGCGCAAGTCACCATAGCCGGTAAGTGAAGCACTAGCAAGGAAGGCGAGCCTTCGCGAACCGAGGCCGAGATCCACATGGCCCGCCGCTTCGTTCGCTGCGCTGGCCGAACGCACATAGGTTGTTCCCTCGACACGCAAGGTGCTGTCCGTGCTGAAGCGAGGGCGCAACAAGTGAAAGTCCATCACGCCGCCGATGGCATCGCTGCCGTAGGTCATGGCCCCCGGTCCATGGATCACTTCAGCGCGGTCCACGACGTTCACGTCCACATTGATCACGTTCTGCAGGTTACCGGCGCGGTAGATGGCGTTGTTCATGCGCACGCCATCCACGACGATGAGCACGCGATTGGCGGCGAATCCGCGCAGCATGGGACTTCCTCCGGCCAGCTGTGTCTTTTGCACGAATACCTCACCGCTCTGCTGCAACAGGTCCGCGCTAGTACTCGGGTTGTGGAACGCAACATCCGCCGGGCGCATCACGGTGATCCGATCCGGTACCCGGGTACCATCCTGCTCCCAGCGATTGGCGCTCACCACCATTTCGGGCAGCTGGAAAGGAACGACCACCAGGGCCACCTGATAGCCACGACGGACCACGTCGTCCCAAGCGATTTGTAGAACAGGATGGCCTGGAACGACGAACGACAAAGTGTCCGATCCCAGGTCCGCGACGACCCTCACCTGCCCGTTCACGTTGGTCGTACCGAGAGGCCCGCTGAACTTGGCGAGGACCTGAACGCCCTGCAACGGGCGGTCCGCACCCTCCTCCACCACGGTGATGGTCTGCGCCTGTAGCAGGAGCGTTCCCGCTAGGGTGCTAAGTGTGAAAATGACGCTGCGAAGCTCCACGGCCCAGCAAATGAAACGCACTGGCCCGGATGTAACGAGTACACCCGGGCCAGCTTGTTAAGCACCGCGAGAACGTCAGAACGAAGCGCGCAATGAGATCTGGAAGTTGCGTCCAGGTGCGCTCACACCGGAGGCGAACGTCCGGTAGTTGAGGTCAGTGATGTTCTCCAAGCCCATTTGCAACGCCAGATTGCGCGTGAAGGCGAAGGAGGCACGAACGTTCACGGTACACCACGCAGGCATACCGTTCACGGTGGCATACTGCAGGTTATCCTCACCGGAACCGCTGTAGTCCCTGAGGCGCTTCCAACCGTTGTAGATCACATAGACCTCGGTGCGCAAGCGCTTCACACGCAACTCAAGACCTGTTCGGCCGAAGACAGGGGCTACATGATCCAGCGGAACGTCGGTGGTATCCGTGCGCACACGACCGTAGGTATAGGTCAGACCGCTGTTCAAGGTGAAGTGGTCGTTGAAGCGTGCAGCTACTTGGCCGCTGGCGCCATAGATGTACGCCTCGTCCTTGTTGGTCAGCGCGGTAACACGGCTCAGGGTTCCATCATAGTCTATGGAATCCTGTCCGTTCACCTCGAAGTCAGCAATGACCAGCGCATTGGTGAGTTGGGTGTAGAACGCATTCAGCTCTACCGTGTAGCGCGAAACGAAGGTCTTGCTGAGACCGATCTCGCCATTGATGGTGGACTCCGCATTCAGGTCGGGGTTCGGAACCACCACCAGGCCCCCAGCACTGTCGAACACCTTCCCCATATCGTCCACATTGGGTGCGCGGAAACCGGTGCTTCCCAGGATGGAGATACGCCAGTCGCGTCCCGGCAGATACATCGCTCCCAGGCGCCAATTGAAGGCGCCATTGGTCTGGGTCACGGTGCCGTTGAAGAACTCATACGTCGAGGTGTCTGCGAAGGTCGCCTCCAGGCCCACTTGTGTGTAGCGAAGGCCTTCACTGATCACCCAATGCTCGCCGAGTTCCATCGTGTGCGACAGATAAGCGGCGTAGCTGGTCATGGTGGAGCCGCCAGTGGGATAGCGGGAGTTCAGGTAGGTCACCTCTCCTGTTTCGATATGCGTCCGGTAGCCCTTTGATGCCACATCGTTGTAGTAGAACTCAAGCCCGTAGCGCAGTTCGTGCCGCTTGATGCGCTTCTCGAAATCGGCGTTGAAACCGTACACGGCCACCTTCTCCTCGCGGTTGCTCAAACGGCTGCTGGTGAAGCCCCGGTTGTGGCGGCTCGCTTCGATGGACTGATAGCTGGGAGTGATCCGGGCCTGGTCGAAGATGCCGCGCTTCTCCAACTCCAAGGTATAGGCGACCAGCATACGCTTCTGCGGCCCATAGTACCACTCCGCGGAGCCCGGAACGATGTTGCCGTCGGGGTCCACGGAGTACTCCGAGAGACGGTCGTAGCGCGGCACGTCAGTGCTCGTGCTCAATTGGAAATTGAGTTGATGCACGGTGCGTTCACCGGAACGCACCCGCAGTTTCTCCAACACATCGATCTGCTTGTAAGCAGTGCCCAGTTGCACGTTGCTATCCGGGTTGGGTACCACCACATTTTCTCCATCCACTCGATCAACGGTGAAAGGCTTACGCCCGAAATCCTCATAGAAGGGGTTGCGCGTGCTCCCTTGCCGCAGATCACCGAAGTCGCTCCCGGTGATGCTCGTGAAACTCGACATGCGGCGACCGCTGAGGGAGAAATTCACGTTCGCGCTCTTCTCTTCGTTTGCGGTGCTGTAGCGAAAGAAGGCCCCACCACCCACTGACGTGCCCGTGGTGTCGAACGCAGCGCTCCTGGTCATCATGTGGACCACGCCACCGAGCGCGTCGCTTCCATAGACCACGGAGGCTGGGCCGCTGATCACTTCAATACGCTCCAAACTGTTCTGATCGACGGTCATGATGTCCTGCAAGTGGCCGGCCCTGTAAATGGCATTGTTCATGCGCACACCGTCTACCACCAGCAGCACGCGGCTGGCCTCGAAACCCCGGATCACCGGGCTGCCACCGCCCATCTGGCTCTTTTGAACGAATAGGGCACCGCTGTTCTGGAGCAGGTCGCCCGTGCTCTGCTGGTCCAGGAAGGTGATGTCGCGCCGTTTCAGGAGCGTGATCTGCTCGGGCACGTCGCGTCGCTTTTCTTCGAAGCGGCTGGCCGAGAGCACGAATTCGTTCATGTTGATGGGTGCCGCAGAGAGATACACCCGGTACTTCGCCGCAGCGGCCTCCGTTCGGGAAAGCGTCACATCGGTGTAACCCAGAAGGTGGAACTGCAAGGGTTCATCGGCACTGAACGCGGAAAGGTCCACCTGGCCTTTGAGGTCGGTAATGACGACAGTGGTACCAGACTTGGGAGTGATCGTTACGGCTTGCAACGGCTGCAAGCTGGAGCGGTCGAATACGGTCACCGATTGCGCATGTGCCACCCAAGGCATGGCGCAAAGCAGGGTGAGAAGAAAAAGGAATGGGGGTTTCATGGTTTCGATGATGATGGCCAGGGCAAAGACGGTTCGGCCGCCGATGCGGAGGTACGTAAGCGCGGTGCGCACCGCCCTGGATAAGGAAGCGCACCGGCAACGGAGCATGGATGGCTACGCCTTGGGTGGAGGGACCCGTACGCTCCGCACGCCGCTCAAAAGCGCCGTCCGTTCAAAAGGATACCGAACGAAGACCGGGGTTCGGATCTGGAAGAAGCTCAAGTGGGCATCGTCCGGGACCACTTTCCAGAACGCGAGCAAATGGCCCGTTTGCTGTCGCCCCATACCCCGTGTGCCCATGGCGAGGTCCACGAGTTCGGAAAGCTCGGCGAAGAGTGCGGTCTCTTGACGGTCGTCGACGCAGGAAAGTAAGAAGCTCCCGTCAGCTTGTACATGCAGTTCCACCACATCGTAGAATCGGCCATTCGAACGGAATTCGCGCTGGGGCTTCACCCAATCCAACGAAGCATATTGTGCCTCCGTGACCTGGAAGGAAGTACGCTCATCCTGAGGCACACCTGCCTTCAAGCGCAGTTTGATCTCCTTGCGGACGGCCTTGCGCTTCCATTCGAACGAGGCAAGATGTCCCAGTTGCGAAGCCATCAGCACCAAGAGCGGAAAAGCCCAAAGAGCGCTGGAAAGTCGGCGACGCATGGCGCACCAAGATAGCAGGTTGAGGTGGGTCCTTCCGCGGATCACAGGACAACGGCCGCTTCGTTCAGGGAGCGGTCGGTTTGGCTGCATTGATCGTGAGAACCACCCGCGCAGCGCGATGGCCATGATCCAGCAGACGCTCCAGATCCGCCGCACGCTCAACAGGTATGATCATGTCGCTCACCTGGAGACCAGAACGCAACAAAACCTGGCGGTCATCCACGCGGTCGAGACCGCATGTATAAAGTATACTTCCGCAGGTATCCGCACCCAACGAAGCCGATCCCATATCCACAGCGACCGAGCGATCGAAATGGACCTTGATCGACAGTTCATCGCGCTGGGGGAAGTCCCAATGGAACGGGAGGTCCCTTCCAGTCGCTCGGAACCCATCGGCCAGGGCATGCACCAGAAGACCCGAGAGGTCCAGTTGCCAAGCATCGTTGCCGATCGAGGACAGGGCGGAGGAGAGATCAAGGTCCATTTCCAGGGCCTGCCGAAAGGGCGGATCGGTCTGCAAGGGAGCGATGCGCTGATCGATCAGCCGAGCATACGGTGAAAGATCCGGCCGATGTCCGTAGGCGGGGAGCACCGTACTATCCACTTCATTGAACAGGTAGCTGCCTCGCCCGAGGGTACTGAACTGCCCCATGAGCAGAACCCGTGCGGAGGCATGCACGACGCGCTGCGCGAGGTCTACTTCCAGATCGAAATGGATCGTGCGCACATTCTCATGCGCGGGCGTCGCGGGCAGGTCGGTAAAAACCGGAAGTACCGGTCCGTCGTTCACGAGCAATGCCAAGTTGTTCAACAGCGCAGGTGTCCCCTTCCAGTAGAAAGGGAACTCGTTCGCCAGCAGACCGTATCGTCAACGTCTGGGGAACATCCAAAGGAGCCCATCACCGTCGCGCACGGCAAGAAGGAATTCGTTGCCCCAAAGTGGGGTTATGTATCGATCGTCGATCCGGCCCACGCGGGCATCCATGACGTAGGCCGTTGTGTATTCCACGAAATAATGGTCGATGATCTTGGCATAAAGGTCATACCGGCTGATGGCGCGCAACTGCCCCTCCTTCACTTGATCCCCCATGCGGGATCGCCCTGCCCAGCGATCGCTATCGTACCAGGCCAGGTCCGGCTCGTAGGTGAACTCGGCGGCGATGCGTTCGTGGATCCGCTCGATCTGGCGCGCGATGGGCTCCTGATCCTGGCCAAGGGTTGTGGTGCGAATGAACTCTTTGAGCAACTCGTTCTGATGGTCGGGCACGTTCTTGCGTGCCACTTGTTTCCACCAGAGCGCCTTGTCCTCCCGCTGGCGAAGAACATACAGCCAATAGGGCTGCTGTGCAGGGATGCCGCTCAGGTGGTCCCGTCGCCAATAGCGTGGGTCATCCGGTTCGAGCCGAACTACGATATGGGGAAGATGGTCAGCCGGACGTGCGTTCACTTCATCCATGCACGCGGGTAGATCCTCCATCAGCCAGGCGCAACGCACTTCATCGCCTTCCTCCTGGCGATCGGTGGCGGGCCATCCCATGAGCCCGAGGCCATGCTTGCGGTGGTATAGGATCTCGGTGCGCTGCTTCCTGATGGGCAGTGTTCCATGGAAGAACACCCGCCAACTGGTGAGCCGGGACCAATTGTCCACCCAATAGCGTGCGCGCCAACCATAGCTCCGCGGTGCGTTCACGTCATAGGGCACCATATAGTTCCATCGGAATTCGACCACGTCGCCCGTGCGGATCCCGGCCACGTCGAGCAAGTAGCTCCATGCTTCTTCGTTGGTGATGGTAGTCCTCACTCCGGCACGCTGCACGGAACCGGTAACGTGAAGTTCCTCCCAAGAGCCATCGGGACGCACGACCCGGGCCGCGAAAGATCCAGCCGCACATTGAACCAGAGCGGACGTGCCTGCCCGTTCGGATCCGCAGGAGAGGAGAGTTGACGGTCGAAGAGGGGATCCAGGCTTTCGGGAAGAGAAACGTGCCCATAGGTCCGGATGCTGGCCTGGTCCGTGAAGCGGATCACCCGCCGCCGTTCGAAGAAGACGCTGAGGAATTCCGGTTTGATGTTGCGCAGGCGGATGGACAGGGCTTCGTCCAAAACCTCCGGATCGTTGGTATTGCTGCTCGTCCAGGATGGCTCCCAAACGGGCCCCGTACCCCAGTCATTATGGGCTCGGAGGACGGAGAGATCCTGGGCCTGGATCGCGTTCACCAGCACGATCGCGAGGATGGCCGATGTGCAACGTGGGAACACGACCTACTTCTTTCTCATAAAGATACGTATGGGTACGCCCGTATAAGGGAAGTGGTGGCGGATCTTGTTCTCCAGGAACCGCAGGTAGGGGCCCTTCACGTATTGCGGCAGGTTGCAATAGAAAGCGAACGAGGGAACCACGGTGGGTAGCTGGTTCACGAACTTGATGCGGATCACCTTGCCCTTGTTCATAGGCGGAGGCAGCCGCTCGATCTCGGGGAGCATGATGTCGTTCAGCTTCCGCGTGGGGATCTTCTTCCTACGCGCTTCCCAGACCTGCATGGCCTGCTCCATCACCTTGTGGATCCGCTGCTTCTCCAGCACGGAGGTGAACACCACCGGCACATCATTGAAAGGAGCGAGACGGGCTTTGATCTGGGCCTCGAACTCCTTGGCGCTATTGGTCTCCTTTTGCACAAGGTCCCATTTGTTCACCACAACCACCAAGCCCTTTCCGTTCTTCTCGATCATGGAGAAGATGTGGAGGTCCTGCTGGTGCACCCCTTCAGTAGCATCGATGAGCAGAAGGCACACATCGCTATCCTCGATCGCGCGGATGGAGCGGATCACGCTGTAGAACTCGATGTCCTCGTCCACGCGCTGGCGTTTGCGTATGCCTGCGGTGTCCAGAAGTACCACATCGAAGCCGAACACCGTGTAGCGCGTGTTGATCGGATCGCGCGTGGTGCCGGCTATGGGGGTCACGATGTTCTGGACGCGTCCGAGCAGCGCGTTCACGAGCGAAGATTTGCCCACGTTCGGCCGACCCACGATGGCGAGTTTGGGTACATCGGGAAGCGCCTCCTCACTGGGCTTGGTGAAGCTGGTGACGAGCGCATCCAGGAACTCGCCGGTTCCCGCTCCGCTCTGCGCGCTGATGCAATAGACCTCGCCCATCCCGAGCGAGTAGAGTTCCGCTGCAGCGTACTGCTTGTCGTTCGTATCGACCTTGTTGCCTAAGAGCAACACAGGCTTGCGGGCCTTGCGCAGCATGCGCACAATGGCCTCATCCAAGGCGGTGAGCCCGGTCATCACATCCACCATGAACAAGATGGAGTCGGACTCATCGATGGCCAATTCCACCTGGCGCCGGATCTCTTCTTCGAAAATATCATCACCACCGGGAACGTAGCCTCCCGTATCGATCACACTGAAAACGGTACCGTTCCATTCAGCCTTGCCGTAGTGGCGATCACGTGTGGTGCCTGCCGTGGGGTCCACGATGGCCTCCTGCCGTTCGGTGAGCCGGTTGAAGAGCGTGCTCTTTCCGACGTTCGGTCTTCCGACGATGGCGACGATGTTGCTCATTTCAAACCGCCGAAGCTTCGGCGAAGGCGTTTCAGTATCCGTAGCGTTTCAGTTTCGCGGCATCCTGTCGCCAGTCAGGATCCACTTTCACACGAAGATCGAGGAAGACCTGCACCCCAAGGAAGCGTTCGATCGACTTGCGGGCCTCGGTACCCAATTTGCGCAATGCGATGCCACCCCGGCCGATCACGATCCCCTTCTGGCTTTCACGCATCACGATCACATCGGCTTGGATATGGGTGATCTTCTCCTTCTCCTCGAAGCTGTTCACCACCACCTCAGTGCTGTAAGGGATCTCCTTCTGGTAATAGGCCAGGATCTTCTCCCGGATCATCTCGCTCACGAAGAAGCGCATGTTGCGATCGCTCAGTTCATCCTTAGGGAAATAGGCGGGGTGTTCCGGCAGTTGGTCGATCAGGTGGTGGCGTAACTCATCGACCCGGAAACCGTGAAGCGCGGAGATGGGTACAACCTTCGCGTTCGGTAAGGCCGCTTGCCAAAGCTCGAGGGACTCGAGCACGGCGGCCTCGTCACCACGATCCATCTTGTTCACCAAGAGCAACAGCGGGCCATTGAACCGCTGGGCGCGCTTCAACACGTTCTCCGAGCGTTCCGGGCGTTGACCGAGTTCCACGAGCACAAGGAGCATGTCGGCGTCCTTGAGCGCACTGTCCACAGCATCCATCATGCGTTCGTGCATGGGATACTGGGGGTCGAGTATGCCGGGGGTGTCGCTCAGCACCAACTGATGGTCCTCGCCGTTGAGGATCCCCAGGATACGATGGCGGGTGGTTTGCGCCTTGGGATTGGTGATCACCAATTGTTCGCCGAGCAGGGCATTGAGCAGCGTGCTCTTGCCCACGTTCGGCTCACCGATGATGTTCACGTATCCGGCTTTGTGCGCCATGGGTTCGGTGCAACGAAGTTCGTGGTCCTTGGGTCGGGGTGGTCTGGAAACGCGAAGGCCCGGCTTGCACCGGGCCTTCCTTTGTAGCGGGGGTAGGACTCGAACCTACGGCCTTCGGGTTATGAGCCCGACGAGCTACCATCTGCTCCACCCCGCAGTAGGGGGGCAAATGTAGCAATGATCGGCCGCGGCTGGGAATAAGTTTCAGTTCGCAGGCTCGCCGATGGCTTCGAGCTTGGCGGCCGCGTCCTCCCATTCCGCCATGGTACTGGCGATGCGTTGGGCCAACTCCCCGAGGCGGGCGTACCCTTTGTCGACCTCAGAGGCGGCTACGCCAGTGGCCATAACACGGGCCTGCAGCCCCTTTTCTTCTTGCTCTAAGGCGGCAAGCTGTTTTTCCAATCGGTCCACTTGATTCTGCAACCGTCGGCGCTCCTTGTCGCGCTCCTTCTTTTCGTGGTAGTCGTTTTTCGACCCGCTTTCTTGGCGGGCAGCCGCTTGCCGAGCACTGCTGGCCCCCATGTCAGCGGTCTGTAAGGCCTTGCGCTTCTCGATCAGCTCCAGAATGTCCATGTGCTGGTCCCGGATGCGCAGGTCATCCAGTTCGAGCAGACGGTTGGTGAGGCCGGTAAGGAAGTCCCGGTCGTGGCTCACAAGGAGAAAAGTGCCGTCGTAGTTCTTCAATGCTTCCTTCAGTACATCCTTGCTCTGGATGTCCAGATGGTGTGTGGGCTCATCCAGTAATAAGAAGTTGAGCGGACGCAACAGCATGCAGCACAGCGCCAGGCGCGCGCGTTCACCCCCACTGAGCACCTTCACCTTCTTGTCGACGTCCTCGCCGCTGAACATGAACGCGCCGAGCATGGCCCGCACCCGGGCGCGGTTGTCCTCGCTCGCAGCATCTTCCGCCGTTTCAAGAACCGTGCGCTGCGGGGTCATCCGCTCGGGCATGTCCTGGGCGTAGTATCCCACGATCACATTGTGCCCCAAGCGGATCTCGCCTTCATAGGGTTCTTCACCCACGATCATGCGCACCAAGGTGCTCTTTCCCGTGCCATTGGCCCCCACCAACGCGAGATGCTCCCCTTTGGCGATGGTCAGTTCGGCGTTCTGGAAGATCTGCTTAGCGCCGTATGATTTGCTCACACCCTTCACCTCTGCCACCAGTTTGCCGCTGTTCGGTGCTGGTGGGAACTTCACCAACATCTTGCGCAGGTCCTCATCCTCGACCTCGATGCGGTCGAGCTTCTCCAATTTGGTGATAAGGCTCTGCGCGAAAGCCGCCTTGCTGGCCTTCGCCCGGAATTTGTTGATCAGATCCGTGGTCTCCTTGATGTAGCGCTGTTGGTCCTTCGCCGCTGCGGATTGTTGTTCGCGCTCCACCTTGCGCAGTTCCACGTATTGGGTCCAAGGCACCTTGCGGTCGATGAGTTCACCACCGGTGACCTCCAAAGTGCGTTTGGTAAGGCGATCGAGGAACGTTTTGTCGTGCGAGATCAGGACCAATGCGGCCGGATAGGTCCGAAGCAGGTCTTCCAGCCACTGGATAGCGGGCAGGTCCAAGTGGTTCGTAGGCTCGTCAAGGAGGAGCAGATCGGGTTGCATCAGTAGAATGCGTGCGAGCTCGGCCCGCATACGCCAACCACCGCTCAATTCCGCCAAGGGGCGATGCATGTCCTGCCCGACGAAGCCGATCCCCTTCAGCATGCGCTCGATCTGCATATCGTGGTCGGCTGCTCCGAGGGCGTTGAGCCGATCATGCGCATGGGCCAGAAGAGTGGCCAGCTCCATGGCCTCGTCATCGGTGATCGGCCCTTCCAGTTCCTTTTCGATACGCGCAAGGGAAGCGTTCAAGGTTTGCGCCTCTTCGAACGCCTTCTCCGCGACTTGCCAGGGCGAGCTTTTGAGGTCATGGTCCATCTGCTGGGGCAGGTAGCCCATGGTAAGTTCCTTCGGCTTACCCACAGTACCCTTGTCGAACTGCTGCTGGCCAGCGAGGATCTTGAGCAGGGTGCTTTTCCCAGCACCATTTCGGCCCACCAAGCCGATGCGGTCGTCGCTTCCAATGAAGAACGACACCTCATCGAACATGGGCCGCTGGCCAAAGTGCAAGGTCAGTCTCGATACGTCGATCATCGCGGTGCTCTAACCCCCAAGGCGGGCAGGTGAGGGACGCCTGCTGGAGAAAGGGGCGCAAAAGTAGCGAAGCCCCGGATGCCGGGGCTTCGCAAGGATCAAGGGATGGGGATCAGAAGTTCCACAGGTCGTGTTCGAACTCGAAGAGGGATTGCTTGATCTCCTCCCCTTCCAGCAAAGCGTCAAGACCGGTGCGGTAATTATTGATGCGACGATCGTACACGTTGCTCCACTTAGTGATCGTACTGGAGAACTGGCGCTTCCAGAAGATATCCTCGAAGCTCCTGCGCTCGGCGTCGTTCTCCCGGTTGAAGACCTCCCAGTTGGCGAACACGTAGCGGCACTCGGGGAAGTAGAGCCAAAAGAGGGTGGTAAAACCCTTCGACTCTCCATCATCGCCCTTCTTCTCGATCATGGGCGCAATACCGATGATGCGGATATCGATCTTGCTTCGTTGCTTGTCGAAGATCCAATCTTCCTTGAGCCGATACCGCTTCACATCAGCCGAAAGCAGGGGATCTCCTGGATGACTTGAAGGAACTCCCCCGGATTGTCGGGTCGTCGGTCAGCTGCGTATCCACCCTAAGGAACATTTCCTTCAACTCTGATGCGAGTAGAGGCTTCTTGAATTCATCATCATCATCCAACAAGCCCGAGGAGTAGGCCGTAATACTACCGTCCGTCAAGAGCGCTTGCCGTATCACATCGAACAGGCTCTTTCGATCACTGATCGGGGTGGTGGGGTAGTACAGCGGATGGTTGATCTTCTCCCGCATGTCCAGTTCCCGCCACACACGCCGGGCGTACATCACATCGGCCTCACGGATGTGGGTATATGGGACGACGCGCTTGGTCTTCGTGTGCTCCTTGATATATGCACCGTCAAGGACCGTTTGCCCGATGACGGGTAAAGCCGACAGCACCAGCAGACCCAGCCCTACAAGGCAGGGGCGCAGAATGTCAGAGGCGTGCTTCATGGTCAATGGGATCTATTGATCAGTTCACCTTCAACGAGAGAGAAGCGATGCCAGTGATGGTACCATCCGGCTTCTTCACCTTGATGTTGTCGACGTACACTTTGCTTCCAGCCTTCACTTTGTTGAGCAATTCCTTCTGATCAGCACTCACCTTGTTCCCTTTGGTGCTCTTCTCGCCGTAGGTTCCGGAAACCGAGACGCCGATGTTGAACTCCACCACCTCGAACTTCAGGTCGAACTCGAATGCCTCCATCTTCGCAATCGCACCGGCTGCCGCGGTCAATTCGCTCTTCTTGACAACGTTATCGGCTAACGCCCTTTCCGGCGAAAACAGGGTGGGGTTGGGTACGGACTTCACACGGAATTTCACACCGGGCATGCTCTTACGCTGTCCATTGGGCATCTCCACTCACGCTCACTGTAGCGTCCGAACCCTTACCGGGCTTCACTATATAGCCTTGCGCGGCTTTGGTGATGCTACCGTTGTCAATGCTCGGTTGGATCTTATCCGCTGAAAAGCCCGGTACGCTCACATCCACAGGGTTGTCGATGCCCCGGTAGAACACGTTCATTTTGGTCGGGCTCACTACCAGGTTGGGTTGGGCCACCTCGTAGTTGGCATAGAACGGATAGCGCCGCTCCTCCTGTCCCGCTTGCTTGAACTTGATGATCCCTTTCCACTCCTTGGCACCTACGCCTTGGCCGGGTAACCGCAGTTTTCCTTTCCCGTCGGCGCCGATAGGGATCACCTCCTTATCTCCGATCACCTCCATCTTCACCGTGTCGATGGTGCCGTTCTTCGAGAGCTCCACCACCGGGTGGTTCAGCGGGTCGTAACCTGCGAGATACACATCCGCACGGAAGGAATCCCCCACCGTGATGTAGTTGCTCACGGGCAGCACGACCAGTGCCAGTTCAGAGAACTTCATTGAGGCTCCTTCTACATCGCCCATGAGAAAACCCACGCATTCGTTCTCCAAATTCCGCACATCGCTTTGCAACTTGGAAAGGATGGTGATACCGGCCGCCAGCGGGACATCGTAGAAGTTGATGCTTTCCCAATTGTTCATGGTACCGGAGGCGTCCGCGCGATCGCTCAGGTCGAACACCCGGTCCACCTGGGCTACCAATGCCGGATTCTTAGCACCGACCTGCTTGATCACATCGCGGTACGCTTCGATCTTGGTCCGTAGTTCGCGAGCGGTCATTTCACCTTCCTTGGGTTTGGCCGGCTCCGAACCGATCATCAACTCGGTGATCTTGTTGTAGTCGTCCTTCTTCTCAACGAGCGCCAGGTTGATGATGGTATCCCGGCCCCGTTCATCTTTACCGATCACCTTCTCAACAGGCCAGCCCTCCGTGGCGGTGATCACCTTCACCTTGAGCTGGTCGATGTGCGCGAGCAGTTCGGAAGCGACCTTCTGAACGGACTCCGCTTGTCTCCATGCAGCGCCGTACTTCTTCTCGTTCTCTGCCGCCATCCCGGAGAACTGACCGTAGGTGGCATCCATCTTCTCCTTCAACGTCAACTTGGTGGTCTCCAAGCCATTGTTCACCGTCACGAAGCTGTCCAGGATCTCCTTGGATACGTTCAGCGCGAGCAGCGCTGTCAGCACCAAGTACATCATGTTGATCATCTTCTGACGGGGCGTCTGTTTGCCACTAGCCATGTTCCTCGATCAGGTTTAGGTCGTTCCTGGAAAAAAAGCGTTCGTCGGGGTCGGCTCAGCGCACGGTCATGGCGGCAAGCATGTTGCCGTACACGGTGTTCAATTTGCCCAGGTTGTCGCTCAACACGGCGATGTTCTCTTTGTAGCGCTTGGTATCGTCCACACTGTTCTTCAGGTGCGTGAGCATTTCACCCATGCCCTCGAACAACTGGTTGGCCGCTTCGAGCTTTTCACGGCTGCTACGGAGCTGAAGTTCGTACATCTCGTTCAGCGCAGTGAGGTTGGTGCTCATTTTACTGAGGCTTTCACCCGCGCTGCGGCCGGCATCGGCGCTGGCGGTAAGGCCAACGAGGCTCTCACTGGCGCGTTCATAGCTCACGCTCAGCTCGGCCACTTTGGCGGAAGCGCCCTTCAAGCTGTTGGCATATTCGTTCGTCGCGGAGGCCGCGCCAGTGATCTCGCCCATCTGCTTGGCTTGATCACTCAGGCTGCGCATACCATCGCCCAAGCTGGCGATGAGTTCGGGCTCGATCTTCGCGCTCTCAAGCATGTCATCCAACTGCTCGGTGATCGAACGCTGGTCCTCCTTTTTGAAGTCATCGCCTTCGGCGCGTTCGCCAGTGGCCAGTTCAGGGTAGACCAAACTCCAGTCCGGATCCTCGTGGGGCGGCTCGAACGCCGAAAAGAAGAAGATGATCGCCTCGGTGCTCAGACCAAGGATCAAGAACAAGTCGGCAGCCGGCCAGTGCTGGATCTTGAACAACGCGCCGACGATCACGACGGCGGCGCCGATCCCGTAAAGTTTGGCCATGAAATTCTTCCATGCTTTGCTGCCTGGTCTCATCGGATTTCCTTGCTTTTGGGGTTGTTGTGAAGAGTGCGGGTTGTATGCGTCCGGTTGCGCGGAGCAACGAGGCGTTTTCGTCTAGAGGTCTTCGGCGTTCACGGCCTTGCCGCGGCCCAAGAATGTCATCACACTGCGGAACCCGACGTAGCATTTCGCCGTGTCCTGGTACTCATAGCTACGTGTACCGGTCTGGAGATAGTAGCCGATGTCCTTCCATGAGCCGCCGCGGATCACCTTCCGCTTGAGGCTGGGCGGGTCGTTGGCCAATGCATCGTAGCTGTAGTCGGGGTTCAGGTCGTGGTCAAAATCATACACCGCCTCGTCGAAGGCCGTGCTGGTCCATTCGCTGACGTTCCCCGACATGTTGTACAGCCCATAGTCGTTCGGGCTATAGCTATCCACTGGCACCGTATGGAACCCACCGTCGTCGACGTAGTTCCCGTTGAGGGGTTTGAAGTTGCCCAAGAAGCAGCCCTGCCGGTTCCGGATATACGGCCCACCCCAAGGATAGGGGGCCAAGTCAAGGCCACCACGCGAAGCATACTCCCACTCGGCCTCGGTGGGCAGGCGAAAGCGGTTAACGAAAGGCTCCTCGTTCTGGCTCAACCAGGAGTTCATGAGCATCGAGCGCCAAACGTTGAAGGCCGTAGCCTGTGTCCAAGTGATCCCCACCACAGGGTAATTGTCATAAGCCGGATGCCAGAAATAGTTCTCCGACATCGGCTCATTGAACGAATAGGTGAAATCATGCACCCAAGCCAAGGTGTCCGGGTACACGTTGATCACCTCCTTGATTATGAACTTGCTGCGGTCGCTATGACCTCGGATGGCGTTGTTCTGCCCCTTCACGTTGGTATAGCTGAGGTCCAGGTCCTTCCCTGCTTTTCGAGCAGCCTCCTTAAGGTCGATCCAATAGTACTCGAACATCAACTTCCGGGTGTCGATCTCCTGGCGGCGATAGAACTGTTCGCTCTCGCTCAGGAACATGTCCGCCAAGGCTTCACGCTCTTCCTCGCCCCACCAGTTGATCCGCTCGCGCCAGTTGATCACAGGGGGGTCGATCTCTTCCCCGTATTCATCCTCGCTGATGATGTGTTCTCCGATGTCTTCTTCACCAAGCAGGCGTTTGGCAGTGCTGTCCTTCACATAGAACACGAACTGGCGGTACTCGTTGTTGGATATCTCCGTCTGGTCGATGTAGAACGCCTGAACCGATACGGTCTTGCTTTTGGTGACCAAAGCGTAAGGAACGTCCTGGTCGCTTGGACCCATGACGTAGCTACCCATGGGAATATAGTTCATCCCGTAGGGATCCACTTGGAACCAGTCCGGGCGTCCTTGGACGCCGATCAACTGCCCCTGCCCGCCGCCGCCGCAACTCGCCAGCAAGCCGACAGCGCCGAGATAAAGAATGGGACGAAGTGTCATGGTTGCTCCGTTTGTGCCGTTCGTTGCCGATGCCTTGGGTCCGGGTAAGCGAACACTTCAGGCTAGACTTGGTACGGCAGGTCTGGTTTGTGGGTTACTGATCAAAGGAACCGGATGTTCCGGTAGATCTCCAGCTTCTCCGGCTTTATGATCTTGAAACAGTAGTTGAGCATTACCTCGTGGCTTCCGCTGCTGTAATTGCTCAACAACGAGGTGGTGACATCGTAGCTGTACCCCAAACGGATGGAGGAATTGCCATTGGGGAACTTGTATTGGTAGCCGAGCATGGGGGCGATCGCGTCCTCTGTCCTGTACGAAACGCCCAGCCAAACCATGTTATTATAGAGGAACATGGCGTTCACATCCAACTGGGGCGTGGTGCCATCGGTCTTTACGAGCACGCTGGGTTGGAGCACATACTTCTTATTCCCGCCAATAGCCCAGTCATACCCGCCTTGGAGGTAGTAGTGGCGAGAGTTCTGGATGCTGACCTGCTCAAGTTTGGTCGCCGGTAACTGGGTACTGCTGAGACCGACCCAAAAGGTGGGGGCTACATAATAGAATCCAAGGCCTAGGTCGAAGCCCGTGGCCGATACGCCGTTATCCGGGATAGCGGCATCGTCCTCCACAGGGTCGACAGCCACCCAATCCGCGCCCAACGATCGACTGGTCATGCCCACGTAGAGACCCATGCCCAAAGTACCAGGACCGAGCTTTCGATGGAAGGAGTAATGGAGTCTGGCGATCGTGCCCTTTTGCTGGCCCAATTGGTCAGCGTAGAAGGAGAGACCTACACCACTGCTGATCTTGCTGAGGGGCATTTGGAAGTTGAAGAGCCCCGTTTTCGGGGCACCCTCGAAGCCGCTCCATTGCTGGCGCAAAAGTGCGGTGACGCACATGGATCCGCTCGTACCAGCAACACCAGAATTGATGGAGATGCGGTCGAACATGTACTGCGAATACTGCGGATCCTGCTGGGCGAACGACGCGCTTCCCAACACCGCGCAGAGCGCTACGGTTGTTATCCCCCTCATACGTGTGTTCCGTTCAGTTCCTTGCATGGGTTGAGCCAAGTCTTCCCTCTCGCTCCGACGAACCCGGCGCCAATATAGCAAAGATCCGAGCCCACCAAATTTCAGCAAGCACCCGTAGGGCTTGGCCCGTTGGCCCACCCTGGGTCAGGCCAGTTTCTGGAAGGTGCGCCACCATCGGTCGGGCACCTCCTCGCGACAAGCCAGTTGATAATCGGCATACGAGCACGGCACGAGGTGGTGGCGTTCGAACCGGGCCTCTTGTTCCGCCCGGTAGGGCACATCCATCCACCAGCGATCGCTCACCGAGCTCTTGTAGAACACCAATTCCTGTTCATTGCCGCGGATCGGTATGCGAAACCGCGTGAACCGCTTGCGGTCCAGCCAAGGCAGGTCGTTGGTGCGGCTGCGCAGTCCGTCGAGGAAACACCATACGAGTTGGGCCGCCAATTGGGCTGTCACATGGTCCTGGTCCCGATCGGGATCGAGCTCGTAGATGCCGAGGGACGTGATCTTTTCACTTACCCCGGCGTACCGGAGCAGTTGGCAGATCTCTTCTGCATGAAAGCCATTGGGGCCCGGGTTGGTGGTGCCGGGTGCGTCGCTGCGCCGCACTGCGTTCAGATCCACGCTCAGGGTATCGCCGTTCCGCAACACCGGTTCAGCGTCGGCCATGGAACTGCGGAGCTCTCCCAGGCGGTGAGCGTCGAAGAAGAGCTTGTCCATGAGCTCGACCCCGGGCTGGTCGACCAAGTAGGTCTGGTAGCCTAGGTTGCTGTAGTTGAAAAGGAAGTTGGGCTGCCGCAGCACGATATGGCTCAGATAGCTGGACTCGGCCAACCCCTGTCCGGGTTCACCGAGGTCAAAGCGCGGGTCTATACAAACCAAGTTGGCGGTTCGCTCCAGGCGCTCGTAGGCCAGATATTGGGTATACGTATGCCCCTGGCCACCACCCAAAATGATGGGCACGATATTCCGGCGGATCAACTCGGCCAATGTTTCGGCCAAGGCGTGCTGGGTGTCTTGCAATGTGGCCCCAGGATGCAGGTCGCCGAGGTCCACCAGGTGCAATTGTCCGTTCGGGCGATATAATTCATAGAGTTGCTCGCGGATGGCATCCGCCGCACGCACACAGCTTCGCGGGCGGGCGTGGCCGGGGTCATCGAGCACCCCCAGCAGGGCGACTTGTGCCCCGTCGAGATCGGGGAACCCATGGGGTGTATGGAAATGCGTTCCATCACCCAGGCTATGGGCCAACCACTCCGGCCGGTCCTTACCGAAGCGCGCGCTGGGCTGGAAGTAAATACTGAAGTCCATGATCGGTCCCCGATAAAGGCTGCACGGGGTATCCCGCTACCGCGCAACGAAGGTCATCGGCACAACGCCGTGGCCGGTGTGCGCTCCGATAAGAACTTCCACAAACCAATGTTGGCAAGCGCTCGCTCGGCTCAGGCCTTCTTCTTTCGGAAGCCTCCCTTTCGCCCGGCCGTCTTCTTTTTCGCCGGCGCGGCCGCCACCAAGGCCACACATTCCTCCAACGAAAGTTCCTCCGGGGTCTTTCCTTTGGGCAGATTGGCGTTCTTCTTACCGTCGGTGATATAGGGACCGTAGCGTCCGTCCAAGATCTCGATCTCGCTTCCTTCGAACTTCCGGAGGATCTTGGCCTTGGCACCAGCGACCTTGTCCTTCACCAGTTCGATCCCGCGCTCCAGGGTTACCGCAGCAGGGTCCTCCCCTTTCGGAATGTTGGCATAGGTCTTCCCGTGTTTCACGTAGGGTCCGAACCGTCCGCGGCCGACCACCAACGTTTCGCCATCGTATTCGCCGAGATCCCGCGTGGCGCTCGCGAGCTTTTTCAGATCGATCAATTCAATGGCGCGCACGAGGTCGATCGCGAGCGGGTCGTCCTCCGGGGTGAGGCTGGCATAGGTTGTTCCAAGACGCACGTAGGGGCCGAAGCGGCCAATACCGACACTTACCACTTCCCCATCGCGTTCGCCCAACGTGCGTGGCAGTTTGAAAAGGTCCATCGCATCCTGGAAAGAGATGCTGGCGATGCTCTGGTCCTTGCGAAGGCTGGCGAATTTGGGCTTCTCCTCGTTCTCCACTTCACCTATCTGGATCATAGGGCCGAAGCGGCCTATGCGGGCGTAAACCTTGCGGCCGGAGGCGGGGTCGATACCCAACTCGCGCGAACCGGTGGCCCGTTCGGCGGTTTCCCTTACCGTGCCAATGGTGGCGTGGAAGGGGGTGTAGAACTCCTTGAGCATATCCCGCCAGTTCATGGTGCCTTCGGCGATCTGATCGAACTCGCCTTCCACGTATGCCGTGAAGTTCAGGTCGACGATGGTGGGGAAATGCTCCACCAGAAAATCGTTCACCACCATACCGATATCCGTAGGGAACAACTTCTGTTTCTCGGCGCCGACGTTCTCTGTGGCGGTGGTATCGGTGATCGCGTCGTTCACCAGGGTGATCAGGCGGTAGGGCCGCTGTGTCCCATCCCGGTTCTCTTTCACCACATAGCCGCGCTTCTGCACCGTGCTGATCGTAGGCGCGTAGGTGGAAGGGCGGCCGATACCGAGTTCCTCCAATTTCTTCACCAAGCTGGCCTCGGTGTAGCGCGGTGCAGGCCGATCATAGCGCTGGGTGGCGGTCATCTCCAGGAGCTGGAGCGCTTCGCCCTGCTTCATGTCCGGCAGCAAGCCCTCCTGCTCTTCCCCATCCTCTTCATCACGGCCTTCCATGTAGACCTTCAGGAAACCATCGAACAGGATCACCTCCCCTTGCGCCGTAAGGGGCTCGTCCGGATGCCCACTGACCACGATGTTCACCACGGTCTTCTCCAGTTCCGCATCGGCCATCTGGCTGGCCAGGGTCCGCTTGCTGATCAGATCGTACAGGCGCTCCGCATCGCGGTCCGCACCGGCAGAACGCACCATGAAGTCGGTGGGACGAATGGCTTCGTGCGCCTCCTGCGCGCCTTTGCTCTTGCTGGCATAGCGGCGTGTTTTGCAGTAGCGCGCGCCATACTGCTCGGTAACGGCGGCCTCCGCTGCGGCGATAGCCTGCTCGCTGAGGTTCACCGAATCGGTACGCATGTAGGTGATATGCCCCTGCTCGTAGAGCCCTTGCGCGATCCGCATGGTCCGGTCGACGCCGTACCCGAGCTTGCGGCTGGCCTCCTGCTGTAAGGTGGACGTAGTAAAGGGCGCGGCTGGGGTGCGCTTCCCGGGTTTTTTCTCTACCGCGTTCACGGTGTACGAGGAGCCCACACAACCTTGTAAAAAGGCCATAGCCTCCGCCTCGGTAGCGAAACGCTTTGGGAGGTCCGCTTTGACGATGGCTTTGGTGCCGGTGATCAACTGGGCGGTGATGCGGAAAGCGCTCTTCTCGGCGAAGCCCAGGATCTCGCGTTCGCGCTCCACGATCAACCGCACGGCGACGCTCTGCACGCGGCCTGCGCTCAAACTCGGCTTCACCTTGCGCCAAAGGATGGGGCTCAGTTCGTAGCCCACCAATCGGTCCAACACACGGCGGGCCTGTTGGGCATCCACCAGATGGATGTCGATCTCGCGCGGGTTCTCAATGGCCTTGAGCACGGCCGTCTTGGTGATCTCGTTGAAGGTGATGCGCTTCACCTTATCCGCGGGCAGCTTCAGAGCTTCCTTCAGGTGCCAGCTGATGGCCTCCCCCTCGCGGTCTTCGTCGGTCGCGAGCCACACCATGGCCGCCTTGTCCGCTTCCTTCTTCAAAGCGTTCAGCCGGTCCTTCTTGTCGTCCGGGATGATGTAGGTGGGCTCGAAGCCGTTCTCCACATCCACGCTCAGGTCGCGCTCCGGCAGGTCGCGCACATGGCCGTAGCTGCTAAGCACGGTGTAGCCTTCGCCGAGGTACTTCTCGATGGTCTTCGCCTTCGCCGGGCTCTCCACGATCACCAGATCACCACTTCCAGCGGACTTCTTCTTGGCCATGAGGGACGGTTTTCAGGGCGGCAAAGAAAGGGGTGGCCGACATGCATCCGTCAGGTGGTCCTGGTCCTTATCTATACTTCCCCGTAGGGGAAGGTTTTTTTCAACTCGTGGCATGGTCGGCTAGCTTGCGGCTTCAGAAGCGCTCTTCAACATGACGAGATCCCTGTTCACGAGCGTTCCATGCCTTGTGCTCGCCCTCCTCGGTTGCAAGGACCAAGCGGGGCCATCAACACCTGCGGTCGATTTGGCTGAATGGGAAGCACGGGCAAGACGGACTATGCATGCTTCGATCAGCGAGGTGCGCATGCTGGTGGATAGCGGTCAAGCGATCGCCGTTCGGCAAGGTGACACCGGAGCCTACGAGGCCCTGGAGAACATGCTCTGCGAAGCCTATGTGATCCATCGCGACCCGACCGCGCTCACCTGCCTGGACGGGCGGCTCCGAAAAGGTGGTCGCAGCGCAGCACTCGCCAAATTCCATTTGGTGAACTGGTACCTGGACGCGAAGGAACAGGGCAAAGCCGATAGCCTGCTGCTATCGATCGCGCTCGCCCCGGCGGTGCAACAAGATGACGAACTCCTTCTGCGAGGCCTGGTCGCACATGCTCGGATCGCCGCGGATGCACGCAACACCGGATCGGCGGATTCACTCGCCTCCGTTGGTCTTGAGCTAGGCGATAGCGCGACCGGTGCCCTTCAAGCGCAGCTGCTTCGCATGCAAGGCATGGCCCAACTGAACGCGGGCCGACCAGAACAAGCGCGCTTGCATTTGCTCAAGGCGCTGTCTTTGGCTGAAACCAGCGGAGCAACGCATGAAATGGGGGCCTGCCACCTGGCCATTGGCTGGAGCCATGCGGATGCAGGGAGCTGGGATGATGCGGGCGAGCACTTGACCAACGCGCTGAAGATCTTCGAAACAACCCGTGCGGTGCGTGATATCCCGATCGTGTTGGACGCCCTTGCGTTCACGCTGTGGGGGATCCTCGATGCACATACCGTGGATGGTTATTGGAAGCGGGCCTTTCGCTTAGCGGACTCCTTGGGTATGACGGTGGAGGCGGCGAGGATACGATGCAACCAAGCACGGTTCGTGGCGGACGCGGATAGTGTCTCGTGCATCGCGCTGGGGATCCCCTTCAAGGAGCGCAATGATTCATCGTTCGCCCTGCTCCGTTCGGTGCGGGAACTTGCGGACAGCATTGGAAACCGGGTCCTACTCGCACAAACGATCAAGGTGGAAAGCGCCATCCTGAACCGAACAGGCAGAGCCGAAGAAGGCGTGGAGGCGTCAAGCCGTGCGTATGCGATATTCAAAGAAGAAGGGGACCGCGCATGGATGGTCACTGCCCTGATCGACATCGCTTCGAGCTACATCAGGGATGAACATTGGCAGAAGGCGCTACCGGTGCTTCACGAAGCGCTCCATCAAGCGGAGGAAGGCGGCTTTATCCGCAGCAAACAATTCGCACTGAACCGGCTCTACTTCGTGTACAAGAACCTTGGGCGGACGACAGAAGCACTGAATTATCTGGAACAACGCGATCTTATCCAGGACTCGCTCGAAAGCACTGAGGTGACCGCGAAATTGGCACAACAGGAAGTCCTGTACAGCTCTGCCAAGATGCACCTGGCCGACAGCCTCGCCCACGCCCAACAACTCGCGATGGAGCAGGAATCTTCGCGCCAGCAAGTGCAACGCCAACGCACCCGCACACAAGCCATCGCCGGTGGCGGAGCGCTGCTCCTGTTGGGGGGTGGTGTGGCTTTCGCGCTGGACCGCAAACGCCGCCGGGAGCGCTTCGAGAAAGAGGCCGCCCGCTTGGAAACGCAAGCGCTGCGCAGCCAGATGAACCCGCACTTCATCTTCAACGCGCTCAACAGCATCAGTGCGTACATCCGCCAGCAGCAACCGGAGAAAGCGCATGGGTTCATCGCGCGTTTCGGCAAGTTGATGCGCCTGGTACTGGAGAACAGCCGCAAGACCGAAGTACCGTTGGAAAGCGACCTGGAAGCGCTCCGCCTCTACCTGGAACTCGAACAAGCCCGCACCGAGAACAAGTTCGATTTCACCATCGACGTGGATCACGACATCGACCCGGCCGAAGTCTCCGTGCCGCCATTGGTAATGCAACCCTTCCTGGAGAATGCCATCTGGCACGGCATGGCCGGCAAGGAAGGGCGCGGTCTCATCGTTTTGCACGTAAGCCGCAACGGCGATTCGCTCACCATGGACATCAGCGATGATGGCGTGGGAAGGAACGCCGCGCGACCCCAGCCGCTGAAAGAAGAAGGCAAAACCTCGCTCGGTACACTGATCACGAGGGCACGTTTGGATCTTGTACAAAAGCAGAAGGGCCGACCGGCGGGGTTCCAGTACATCGAGCAGGCCATTGGTACGCGGGTACAGCTCGTGCTGCCCATCTGATGGGCGCTGCCTCGACGGGCGATAGTTTCTAGTTTCGGGGACCGATCAGCCAATGCCCATCACCGCCCTTATCGTAGACGACGAAGCCATGAGCCGCACCACGGTGCGCGACCTCTTGCAGGAACGCCATGCGGAGATCCGGCTCGTGGGCCTGGCGAAGGATGTCCCGGAAGGGATCGCGTTGGTGCGCAGCCTCGATCCCGATCTGATCTTCCTGGACGTGGAGATGGGCGAGCTCACCGGCTTCGACCTGCTGAAGGCGTTGGCGCCGGTGCGTGCGCAAGTGATCTTCACCACGGCCCATGTGAACTATGCGGTGCGCGCCATCAAATTCAACGCATTGGATTTTCTCTTGAAACCGATCGTGCCGGAGGAACTGGATGCGGCCGTGGCCAAGGTGCTGGACCGGGGTGTTGCGCCACCCGCGTCCGACCGGTTCAACGCGCTGCTCGGCTCCGTGGTGAGCGAACGACAGATCGCGCTGCCCGTGAGCGATGGGTTGGTGATCGTTCACCTGGACGACATCCTGCACCTTTCCAGCGACGATAACTACACCGAGGTGCATCCGCGCGATGGCAAGCGCTTGGTGATCTCGCGCCCGCTCAGTGAGTTCGACCAATTCCTGGAAGGCCAGGGGTTCCTGCGCATCCACCAGAGCCACTTGGTGAACCGCAAGCATGTGCGCCGCTACATCAAAGGCGAAGGCGGTGAAGTGGTGTTGACCGACGGCAGCCACCTGCCCGTAAGCCGCCGCAAGAAGCAGGAGTTGCTCGAAGCGTTGGAGCGTATCTGAACCCTGCCGCCGCATCCTCGATCAGGGCCGCCGGATCCTCGATCATCCACAGTTTCCCCGGTTCATCCCTTCACTTTTGACAACAACGAGGTATGTGCCTCACGCAACGAACGCTAAACCTTCAACCACTACGACCATGAAAACGAAGACACTCTTACTTTTTGGCGCAATGACGCTGTTGCCTGCACTGAGCAAGGCCACGATCTACCGGGTGAACAGCGTACCGGTGTTCGCGACGACCTGCGCTACTTGCTATCAAACACTACCTAGTGCGATCGCCGCAGCGATCGACGGCGATACGATCCATCTGGAGCCCGCCGATGCCAACTATGGCGATGCGGTGATCGCCAAGCGCCTCGTCATTATCGGTGCCGGCTACAAGCTGGGCGTATCACCCAACAATGACTCGCTACAGGCGAATACCCAGAGCTCCCGGGTCAATCTGATCACCTTGAACTCTGGTTCCGAAGGAACGAAGCTCATGGGTCTCCACTTCGTGAATTCGAACGGGGGGCTCACGATCAACTCGACGTCACAGATCCAGATCCTTCGCAATTTCTTCGATGGAGAAGGCATTCTATTTCCCGCAGCCATGACCGTATCTGATATCACGGTCGCGGAGAACTTCTTCAACGGCGCGGGGATGACCAATAGCAGCAACGCACAGACCATTACGAACCAGACGATAAGGAACAACTACATCAGTGGTCAGATAAGCATCGGCGATGCCGGCGATGTGGTAACCAATACCGTGATCACGAACAACACACTCAACTACAATGGCAACCATGTGTTAAAGAACGCCGAGGTGTCATACAATGTGTTCAACATAGGGAACGTAACAGGCACGAACATCACGGTCCATGACAACATCAGCGCTGGCCCGCTTCCAGCAGGCACGAACAATGATGTGGTACCCATGGGCAACGTTTTCAATCTGCTGGTAGGCACTGATGACAGCAAGTGGAACATCGTTGCCAGTTCGCCCTACGATGAAGCTCAAGTCGAAGCTCGAGGGCATGTTCAGTGGCATCTCACCCTACAAGCTCAGCGGTATCCCGGCGATCCCCACGATCTACACGCTGCAGTCTACGCTGAACACCTCGCCAGGTGGCACCGTGAACGTGACGTTGAGCACCCGCTCCAACAACTGAACGGACATGCTGCGCAGAACCCTATGGCTTGCGTGCATGGCCGTGATCGGCCTCACGCAGGCACAGAACGCCGACATCGTGCGCGGGGAGTACTGGATCGATCAGGACCTCGGCATCGGTGCGAACATCGCCTTCACGATCGCCGACGCCCCGGAAGTACCCGGGATCCCGTTGCCGATCAGCATGGCCGGATATGATCCCGGTACGCATATCATCGGGATACGAACACTGGATGCGGATGGACACTGGAGCCTCACGAACTTCAGTTCCGCTGTGGTGATCGCAGAGCCCGCCACGCCTCCGAGCGATCTTGCTGAGATACGGTACTTTCTCAACGAGGACCCCTCCTTCGGAAATGAACTCGTGGCTTGGACGGGAAGTGCCGTCAACGCCAGCGGGCTGTCATTCAACCCGGACCTAACCGATGCGGTCGCTGGGATCAATACACTCTTCATCCGCAGCCGGACAAGTGACGGCCATTGGGGCCCCACGAACCATACTTCGATCCTGGTGATCGAACCGGATACCAGCATTGGGCTCATCGACAGGATAGAGACGTTCGCATTGCCCGCTCAGGACCCGGGCTTCGGCCAGGCAGACCAGCACATGGTAAGCTCGCCTGAGAACGACCTGTTCGTCTACGAATTCGACACTCCTATCCCGATCGACTTCATGCTCGGGGACACGTTGATGATCCGGTCGCGAGATACGGGGGGTAGGTGGAGCCTCACGAACCATGTAACCGTTGATGGTAGCACGGATGTCGATGAACTCGCCGGCAAGACAGGCATCACCGTCTACCCCAACCCCTTCGTCGAAACCATTACCGTCCAGCCGTCCGAAGCGAAGCCGTTGCGTGTGACCCTCTACGACCCAGCAGGCAAGTTGGTGTACGACAAGATGCTCATGAGCGCCACCAACATCGATCTTAGCGGCCAGGCCAGCGGCGCGTACACCGCCTTCTTCTGGCAGGAACCTGAGCGCATCCACCGCACCACGCTGATCAAGCAGTAGCGTCCTTTACCCGAACAACAATGAACAAACACTGGTACACGTCGATCATACTGGCCACCGTAGAAATGGCTACTGCGAGCGCCCAGGTGATCTCCGATTTCGAGGACGGCAACATCGATCAATGGCTGGTTGAAGCGGATGGAGTACCCTCCCTGGACACTGTGAACGGACTCCCGGGGAACTGCCTACGGATCACCGACCAGGCGGTAGGTGTCATCAACCAATTGGTGGCACCTTTGGCCTATACGGGCGACTGGTCAGCCGCGACGACCTCCGATTCGATCGCTTTCGACATCCTGAACCATCGGTCGAACGGAAGCTACCTAGCCTTCGCGGATGGCATGATCGTTCTTTCGGGCCCGGGCGGCACGGCATCCACCGCCGCTGTCTTCACCCCGGTGCAGGATACATGGCTGCATGAGGCATACGCATTGGACACGTCGTCCTGGACGATCGAAAGCGGCACCTGGGAAGGGCTTCTCCTTGACATACAGTATGTGCGCATCCGCACGGAGTTCGTATCCGGGGGGGAATACACCTTGATCGACAATGTCACCCTGACCTTCGAACCCTTCATCGAACCGGTACAAGGCACGATCTGCTCCACTTGGGATACGATCGGCAACCTGGACGGCTGGAGCTTCCAGAACGTGGGCAGCATCCAAGTGAGCATGACGCAAGGAAATCCACCGGGATCGGTGCGCATGGGTGACGGTTCCGGAGCGCTGACCTATGCCGTGGCCGCGCCGAGAATTCCGGGGTGACTGGTCGGGACTCGATGGCGTGGCATCGATGACCTTCGACCTGTACCTGCAAACGAGCAGTTCGAACTATTACCTGAAGGAATATCTCGTGAAGATCAGCGGACCCGACGGCTCTGCGACGTTCATGACCAACGACAGCATCACCGCGCTCACGGTGAACCAATGGCGCGGCTATGAGATACCCATCGCCGAGGGTTCTTGGGAACTACAGTCCGGCTCCTGGGCCGGACTGATGAACTTCGTTTCGGAGGTCCGCCTGGAACTCGAATTCATCGACGGCACCGGAGAAACAACCTTCCTGGACAACTTCTGCCTCAACGCGCCCATCAGCACCGCCGTGGGCCCGATCGCGAGCGCGGGCGAACCGATCGTGTATCCGAACCCGTTCTCCGGAACGATCACCGTGCAATGCGCCAGCGAAGGACCGCACAACCTGCGCGTCGTGGATACGACCGGACGCATAGTGCATGAGCAACGCGTACTGAACACCGTGGGCATCGATCTAAGTAGGCTTCCCCCGGGAGCATATGCGGCGCTCGTCTGGCAGGACCGCGAGCGCATACACCGCACCACGCTGATCAAGCAGTAAGCATAGATTTACCAATTGGGAAGGGCGCTCCGCATGGGGCGCCCTTTTTTGCGTGTACATACACCTTAAGCCTGAGCGCCGCATTCTCGATCACCGGTACCGGATCCTCGTTCGGGCTATGGCAAGCGCCAATGCAGGGGTTGCTTCGGCCCATCGAACAAACAAGATCAACCTCATGGAAACGATCCTCCTTCTCCTCGGCGCCGCATCGTGCCGGTCTTCTTTTCCGGATCACGCGAACGTCGGCCAAGGCCTGTGCCGTGCTTCCTGCGCGATGCGTCGCCGCAGATCGAGCAACGCAAAGAATAATGACAACCTCGCTTCTCAAGCGGGGGCTCCGTGTTGAGATGATCCGAACGAAAGCACCTGTTATATGTTCAACCACCGATCCCTGTCATGCGCGACCCGACCGAACGACCACCGGACATGCGAACACCGAACCTGAGCTCCCGGCCTTTGCGCGTCTCTGCTCATGGCGGTTGTGGAGAAGCACTGGGCAGACCTCGACGTGAACAACGACCAACAGCATGGATCAATACGACCACAGCGGGAACCCGCACTACAGTCATACCGATACCACCACATTGAACGTGCCCCTGGCCGAGTGGAAGAAGTTACTTCCGGAGGACCTGTACTACATCGCCTTCGAGAAGGGCACCGAGCGCGCCTTCACCGGGAAGTACTGGGATTTTGAAGGCATCGGCACCTATGCCTGCGCCGCCTGTGGCAACGTGCTTTTTCAGGCTGACGCCAAGTTCGCCAGCAGCTGTGGCTGGCCCAGCTTCTTCGAGGCCGCCCGCAAGGACGCGATCCATTACCACGAGGACCGCACCTTCGGCATGGTGCGCACGGAAACCACTTGCGGCCGCTGCGGAGCGCACCTGGGACATCTGTTCGATGATGGCCCCGAGCCGACCGGCAAACGTTATTGTATCAATTCGGTGAGCTTGGAGTTCTTGGGGAAGAAGTGATCGCGGATCATTACTCGTCCCCCTTGCGTCGGGCCAAGTCGTCGCGCATGACATTGCCGAAGGTCCTTCCCCGGCTTGCCCAATCGATGCCGACACGGATGCCCACGTCGGCAGCTTTCATCCTATCGGTCTGGAGCAAGGAGGTCAGTCCAAGAGAAGCGTAAGGGTCGATATGAAGGGCACACCCTGTTCCCCAGGGGATACGTATGTCCAACGCACCGACCACCCGCAGGTCACCTTTGAAACGGTTACCGGCTGCGCGATCGTAAGAACCATGACTGATGGGAAGGCTCAAACTAACAGACGTTCCTTGTTCTCGCCCGGCGATCCACCCGGCCATGAGCCCTGTCCTTAGTGCGAACCAACCGCTCTCATCGATCTTGAACCGCGGTATGATCCCGACATGCAGCATATCCAGTTCGACGACCGACTCGTACTCCGTTCCGGAGCCGATACCGCCGTCACGAAATGATGCATTGAAATTCAACCGGGTGTAGCATACCTCAAGTCCGATCCCGACACCTTTTTCCGGTAGTTCCCGGTAGAACGCCGCTGCTGAAAAACTCGGACCGGGGAAGGGTTCGAAGACGCCTTCGCGATACGCATTACTTCCACTTCTCAATCGATAAGCTGAGCCGCCCAACTCCACGCCGAGATCGATCTGGCCGAACAACCAGGTTGACGGTTGTAGGACGTGGATCAATAAGGCGACCGTTGGACCTTTCACTTGCGAAAGGTAGTTTGGGTTGATACGTGCTAATGGAGAGATACTGCCAGCATGTCAGTTCCCTCTAGGGGCCGTACTTTTGGCCCCCTTCCCGGCCATGGCCAAGCGCGTTTACATAGAGAGCTACGGCTGCCAGATGAACTTCAGCGACAGCGAGATCGTCGCGAGCATCCTGGCGAAGGACGGCTACACCCCCGTGCAAAGCGCGGAGGAGGCCGACCTGGTGCTGCTGAACACCTGCAGCATCCGCGAAAAGGCCGAGTACACCGTGCTCCAGCGCATCAATGAGATGAACAACCTGAAGGCCCGCAACAAGGGCCTGAAGGTGGGCGTGCTGGGCTGCATGGCCGAACGCATGCGGGAAGACCTGCTGGAGAAGAAGAAAGTGGTGGACCTGGTAGTAGGCCCCGATGCCTACCGCACGCTGCCCGACCTGTTGAATAGAGTGGGCACCGGCCAGAAAGCGGTGAACGTGCTACTGAGCCGCGAAGAGACCTACGGCGAGATCGAACCGGTGCGGTTGGACAGCAATGGGGTCACGGCTTTTGTCACCATTATGCGGGGTTGCGATAACATGTGCGCCTTCTGCGTGGTGCCCTTCACCCGAGGAAGAGAGCGCAGCCGGGACCCGTATACGATCGTGGAGGAGTGTCGCCAGTTGGCGGGGCAAGGCTACCGCGAGGTGACCTTGTTGGGCCAGAATGTTGACAGCTACCGCTGGTCTCCCCTCTCCTCGGGTGAGGGGCCGGGGGTGAGGGCGGATTTCGGTGACCTCCTTTCCATGGTCGCCGAGGTCTCCCCACCCTCCGCGTGCGCTACAGCACCAGCCACCCGAAGGACATGACCGACAAGGTGCTGGAGGTGATGGCGCGCTACCCGAACATCTGCAAGTACATCCACCTGCCGGTGCAGAGCGGAAGCAGCGAGGTGCTCGCGCGCATGAACCGGGGCTATGATCGGGCGTGGTATTTGGAGCGCATCGCGAGCATACGCAGGCACATGCCCGATTGTGGGATCAGCACCGACCTTATCGCCGGCTTCTGCGGCGAGACCGAAAAGGACCACCAGGACACCTTGAGCTTGATGCGCGAAGTAGGCTACGACATGGCCTTCATGTTCAAATACAGCGAACGGCCCAAGACCCTGGCCGCACGCAAGTATGAAGACGATGTGCCCGAAGAAGTGAAAGGCCGGCGGCTGCAGGAGATCATCGACCTACAGAAAATCCTCTCCTCCGAGCGCAACCAGCGCCACTTGGGCCAGGTACAGGACGTATTGATCGAAGCTGTGAGCAAGCGCAGCGCGGAGCACATGTTCGGCCGCAATAGTCAGGGTGCCGTGGTGATCGTGCCTAAGGCGGTGCATAGTGGACGGTTGTCAGTTGTCGGACCGGAAGGAACAGAGAGCGGACAACCAACAACCGACAACCTCTTGCCCGGCGATATGGTGCAAGTGCGCATCCTGAGCGCTACCGGAGGGTCGTTACGAGGAGAGGTGATGGCCGCAGAACGGCAAGCAGTAGAAGCGGAAGCATGAACGTACAACCCATCAAACAGCGGTTCGGCATCATCGGCGGTTCGCCGTTGCTGGACCGCGCCATCGAGATCGCGGCACAAGTGGCCCCTACGGACCTCACGGTACTGATAACCGGCGAAAGCGGGAGTGGCAAGGAAGTGATGCCGCAGGTGATCCACCAGTTGAGCGTGCGCAAGCATGGGCCCTACATCGCGGTGAACTGTGGCGCCATCCCGGAGGGCACCATAGACAGCGAACTGTTCGGGCATGAGAAGGGCTCGTTCACCGGCGCGCACGAGGCGCGGAAGGGCTACTTCGAAGTGGCGGACGCGGGCACCATATTCCTCGACGAGGTGGGCGAGTTGCCGCTCACCACACAAGTGCGCCTGTTGCGTGTGTTGGAGACCGGCGAGTTCATACGCGTTGGCAGCAGCAAAGCGCAGAAGACCAACGTGCGCGTGGTGGCCGCCACCAATATGAACATGTTGCAGGCGGTGCAGCGTGGCACCTTCCGCGAGGATCTTTACTACCGCCTCAACACTGTGCCCATTCAAGTTCCGCCGTTGCGGGAAAGGCAGGAGGACATCCACTTGCTGTTCCGCAAGTTCGCCAGCGATGCGGCCGAGCGGTACCGCATGCCACCGATCGCGCTCACGCCGGACGCGGTGTCCCTGCTCACCAGTTTCCGTTGGCCGGGCAATGTGCGTCAACTGAAGAACATCGTGGACCAGGTGAGCGTGATCGAACAGACACGCCACATCGATGCCGACACCCTGCGCCGTTACCTGCCTACAGAGAGCTACGCGCTGATCCCCAGCACAGGCGAAGCCGCGGGAGGCATCGGCAATGTGAGCGAACGGGAACTGATCTACAAGTTCCTGTGGGATATGAAGAACGACCTGGGCACGCTGAAGGAACAGGTGACCGCCTTGATCCACGGACAACCACTGGCACCGCCATCCGCAGCGCCCGTCTACCGCGAAGAACTCGTGCTACCGCTGCCAGCCACACCCGCTGGCACCGTGAGCATCCAGATGCCACCCCGGCCTGGCGCAGGCCACCAGGATGTGGAGCACACCGAGGTGGAAGAATCGCTCAGTCTGGAGGAAAAGGAGAAAGAGCTGATCAAGAAAGCCTTGACCAAACACCGCAACCGTCGCAAAGCGGCCGCGAACGAGTTGGGGATCAGCGAGCGCACTTTGTACCGCAAGATCAAGGAGTACGACATCACTTAATGGACCGGCCATTGCGCCTACTGCTGCTCCTTCTGCTCGCACTGATCCTCGGTGGCTGCAAGGTGAACTACTCCTTCACCGGGGCGGACATTCCCGCCGGGGCCAAGACCTTGAGCGTGGAAGTGTTCGATGCCCGTGCGCCCCTGTCCACACCGCGCACCGCACAGGTCTTCACAGAAGCCCTGCGCGATCTGCTGCAAGCCCAGACCCCGCTCAACCTGGTGCGCGAACAAGGCGACATACAATACTCCGGTGGCCTTGTTGGTTACGATGTTCAGCCGGTGGCCATCCAGGCGAACGAGACCGCCGCATTGAACCGGCTCACCATCACCGTGTCGGTGACTTACGTGAACACCCTCGACCCGAAGAAGAGCAATACGTTCTCCGTGAGCCGTTTCGCGGACTACGAGAGCACGCAAGACCTGATCCAGGTGGAGGAAACGTTGGTGCGCACGGTGAGCGATCAGTTGGTGCAGGATATCTTCGACCGCACACTGGGAAGCTGGTGACCAGCTGAACCATCGACCCATTGGGTCGACACCAAAGGACAATGGAACGCGAACGCCTTACCCAACTGCTGGACGAGCCAGGAGGCGTGGCGCGCGAGGATCTCGTGGGGCTGCGCGCGTTGACGGAGCGGTACCCGTGGTTCAGCGGTGCGCATCTGCTGTTGGCCGTAGGCGAACATGCCTCCGGCGATGTGCTGTTCGATGATCGCCTGCGCACCACGGCGGCGAACGTGCCATCGCGCGCGGTGGTGTACGACCTGGTGCAACCAGCGGACGGCCCTGCCCCCACACGGCGCGCCACACCGCCGGATGCCGGCCCGATGCGCCTGCCGAGCGTGGCCACCGAACGCCCGCTGGATTTCGAGGACCACATTCCGGAACCTACCCTCGCCGCGCCGCCAGCGCCGGTCGAGCTATCAGCGCCGGAACCATTGAGGGTCGAAGAACCACCCGCAGCGGAGCTCCCAGAAGCCACTGCGGACCCACTGGAACGACAGATCCTGGAAGCGGCTTATGCCCGGGCCTACGACCTTACCTGGCGCGAACGAATTCCACCGTTACCCACACCCGAAGTTGCAGCTGCAGCGGCCCCTCCCGCTGATCCGATCGCGGAGAGCCCCAAGCTGTCGGCACCTACCCTCGGGCCTTCTTCCCGTTTCCGTTTCAGCGAATGGTTGGACCTTTCTTCCAGCGCCCCACCGGCGAACGTTCCGGTCGCCCAGGTCCATACTGCTGGGGACTGGATACGACCGCTGGCCACGGAAGAAGATGCGCCAAGTCCAGGTGCCAGAAGCGTTGAGGTCTCCCCGAGCGATGTGCGCGGGCTGATCGATCGGTTCATCCAAGGCCAAGTTCCAGCACCGTCGCCCAAAGCGGAGTTCTTCACCCCGCAGCAGGCCGCCAAGCGGAGCCTGGAAGACCACGCAGGCCTGGTGACCGAGACCTTGGCGCGCATCTATGAGCAGCAGGGCAACCTGGCCAAAGCGGCGGAAGCCTACCGGAAGCTCGCTATCCGCAGCCCCGGGCGGGCAGCGGAATTCATTGAGCGGGCATTGGCTCTGGAAGGTCGACAGGGCAAGGGTTAAGGCCCCGCCACGCGGTGGGGTGAAAAGCCTTTACTTTGCGGCCCCGTTCAAAAACGGGCATCAAGCGGATCCATCATGGTCGTCATCTCCATCCTCATCCTCATCGTGGCCGCATTGCTGGCCTTGGTCGTGCTCGCACAGAACCCCAAGGGTGGTGGTCTGGCCGCAGGCTTCACCGGCGCTTCGCAGATCGGCGGCGTACAGCGCACGGCGGACTTCCTGGAGAAGAGCACTTGGACCCTGGCCTCATCCCTGATGGTGTTGTGCCTGGTCTCCGCCTCCCTGCAAACCGCCAGTTCCGCTCAAATGGATGAGCTCGGCGCACCCAGCGAACAAGTGACCTCGGGCGATGTGGCGCCCGAAAGCGTTCAACCTCCCGCAGAAGAAGCGCCGACCAGCGCGACCCCTGCTGGATCAGAGCCTGTACCTGCCCAGCAAGTGCCTGCGCAAACGCCCACGCCGATCACGCCGCAGTAAGGCGTTTCCGCGTCAGCCTGTCAGACCGATGCTGCCAGGATCGATCCCTAGTTCCCCGTTCGGCGTAAGATCGTCAGGCATGCCGCTCGCCTATGCGGATGGCACGCAGGTTGACGGTCGCGCCGCGCAAACTGACCATCTAACCAAACCATCCATTCATTCCATGGCTAAAGTGAAGCCCCTGGCAGACCGCGTGCTTGTAGAAGCAGCGGCCGCCGAAGAGACCACCAAGGGTGGCTTGTACATCCCCGATACCGCCAAGGAAAAACCCCAGCGCGGCAAGATCATCGCTGTGGGCACCGGCCGCGTGGCCGATGACGGCAAGGTGACCCCCCTCACCGTGAAGGTGGGCGACGAGATCCTGTACGGCAAGTACAGCGGCACCGAGCTCAAGCTCGAAGGCAAGGACTACATGATCATGCGCGAAAGCGACATCTACGCGGTACTCAACTAAGAACGATCCCTAGGGCGGAAAATTTTCCGCACCGACCAATCCCCCAAAAGAAAATGGCAGCCAAGAACATCCAATTCGACATTGACGCCCGCGATCGCTTGAAGCGTGGCGTGGACCACCTCGCGAACGCTGTGAAGGTGACCCTCGGTCCCAAGGGCCGTAACGTGATCATCGACAAGAAATTCGGAGCGCCCCAGGTGACCAAGGACGGCGTTACCGTGGCCAAGGAGATCGAGCTGAAGGACGCCGTGGAGAACATGGGCGCCCAGATGCTGAAGGAAGTGGCCAGCAAGACCGCTGACGCCGCTGGTGATGGCACGACGACCGCTACGGTCCTCGCACAAGCCATCGTTACGGCCGGTTTGAAGAACGTTGCCGCAGGTGCCAATCCGATGGACCTCAAGCGCGGTATCGACAAAGCCGTTACCCTGGTGGTGGCCGATCTGAAGAAGATGAGCCAAGCCGTCGGTGATGACAACGCCAAGATCAAGCAAGTGGCTTCGATCAGCGCGAACAACGACGACACGATCGGCACCCTGATCGCTGAGGCCATGGCCAAGGTGAAGAAGGAAGGTGTGATCACCGTGGAAGAAGCGAAAGGCACCGACACCACGGTTGAAGTGGTGGAAGGCATGCAGTTCGATCGCGGCTACCTCAGCCCCTACTTCGTGACCAACGCGGAGAAGATGGAGGTGGACCTGGAAGGCGCCTACATCCTGATCTACGACAAGAAGATCAGCAGCATGAAGGAGCTTCTCCCGATCCTGGAGAAGAGCGCACAGACCGGCAAGCCATTGCTGATCATCAGCGAAGATGTGGACGGCGAAGCACTCGCCACCCTGGTGGTGAACAAGATCCGCGGCGCCCTGAAAGTGGCAGCGGTGAAAGCCCCAGGCTTCGGTGATCGTCGCAAAGCGATGCTCGAAGACATCGCCATCCTCACGGGTGGAACGGTGATCAGCGAGGAGCGCGGCTTCAAACTGGAGAACGCCGATCTGACGATGCTCGGCCGTGCTGAGAAGATCAACATCGACAAGGACAACACGACCATCGTGAACGGTGCCGGTAAGAAAGACGACATCGTGGGCCGTGTGAACCAGATCAAAGCACAGATCGAGACCACCACCAGCGACTACGACAAGGAGAAGCTGCAGGAGCGCCTGGCCAAGCTGGCTGGCGGTGTTGCCGTGCTCTACATCGGTGCCGCTACGGAGATGGAGATGAAAGAGAAGAAGGACCGCGTCGATGACGCCCTGCACGCTACCCGCGCCGCAGTGGAAGAAGGCATCGTACCGGGTGGTGGTGTGGCCTACATCCGCGCACAGAAAGTGCTGGACAAGGCCGAAGGCATCAACCCCGACGAGACCACCGGCATGGGCATCGTGAAGCGCGCGCTCGAAGAGCCCCTGCGCCAGATCGTGGCCAACGCCGGCTTGGAAGGCAGCATCATCGTACAAAAAGTGCGCGAAGGCAAGGCCGACTACGGCTTCAACGCCCGCACCGAAGTGTACGAGAACCTGCTCGCCGCCGGTGTGATCGACCCCACCAAGGTGACGCGTGTCGCTTTGGAGAACGCCGCTTCCATCGCCAGCATGCTGCTCACCACCGAGTGCGTGATCAGCGACGAGAAGGAAGAGAAAGCAGCCGGCGGCCACAGCCACGGTGGTGGCATGGGCGACATGGGCGGGATGATGTAAGTCTCACTGTCTATTGAATTGTGCAAGCCCCCCGACGTGTCGGGGGGCTTGTTCGTTGCTACCCTTGGCCGATATTGGTCCCCCATGCGTATCGCCCTCCTGACCAACGCGGAGCACGCGCAACTGTTCGGCATCGAACAGGAGCTGCCCGGCTTGTTCCGTGCGGTGGGGATCCATGCGGAGCCCGTCATCTGGAGCAAGCAGGACACAGTCCTTGAACACTTCGACGCGCTGCTCTTCCGATCCGTTTGGGACTACTACAAGCACGCGGCCGCCTTCAGAAAATTCCTCGATAGGGTGCAAGGCATGCGCGTGCTGAACCCGGTGGATGTGGTGCGCTGGAACATGGATAAAGCCTACTTGATGGAACTTGAGCGGGCCGGAATACCGATCATTCCGTCGCAACCTGTTCCCAGAACAGCGGCCCTCGACCTCGGTCCTGTCCGGCAGTTGGGTTGGCATGAAGCGGTGATCAAGCCAATGGTCTCAGCGGGAGCTCACCGGACCAGTCGCTTCACCATGGATGAGTTGGCCATTGTAGAACAGGAGTTCCGCGACTATGCCCGCAGCCATGATCTGATCGTGCAGGAATTCATGCCGGAGATCGCGGTGGAGGGTGAGTGGAGCGTGGTGTTCTTCAACCGAACCTATTCCCACGCGGTGCTGAAGCGGCCTGCGCAAGGTGACTTCCGCGTACAGCCGAGATTCGGAGGCATCACACAAGCAAGCTCGGCACCACCGGCGTTGATCGCGCAAGCGCGCGCGGTGCTGGAACATGTCCAAGGACCACTGCTCTATACGCGCGTGGATGGAGTGATGCGTAACGGCGTATTCCTCCTCATGGAATTGGAACTGATCGAACCGTGGCTATTCCTTGACCAAGCGGAAGATGGGATCCAGCGCTTCGTGGATGCGACGGCGGAAGCATTGAAGCTTTCAGCTTCCTGATCAGACGATCCGTTGTGAACTCCTTGCGAAGGGTGATCGTTCCCTCCGTCGCGGAGCACAACTCGATGGTGCAATAACGGCCCCACGCTTAACCTTCCCATCGCTCCGGATTCACAGAGGGGGTGGTGCTTTGCGATCCCGCGCGTCGTCGCGACATGCAAAGTGCCACAGCAAGGATCGATACCTACGCAAGAGAAGCATGTTGGCGACGCTCTCACCGGCTTGCCCATGGTGAGTACCAAGGCGAAACTGGGTCGGGAGGAGAACGCGCTCTTCGCCCATTTCACGCCGGGGATCACCACTACGGGCATGGACTGGTGCCACAGCAGTGACCGGAAGCAACTGGAGAAAAAGGTGCGGCAGCACATCGCACGGATCGCCGAACTGCGCATGGCGGATGCCGCTCGTTCGGACGGCTCCTCCAACAGCGCCCCGCGCGGTTTCGATGAAGAACGTATGATCGAGCTGCTTTACCGGCCTTTCAGCAAGCGTTACTTCTACCACGATGCGGACCTGAACGAGATGCTCGATCGGTCCGCTCCGTTCTTCGGCGCGAACGGGGACAGCATGAACACTTGCATCCTTCTATTGACCGGTGGTGCCGGACAGCCCCTCACCGTGTGCGCGAGCAATACCATTACGCACCAACGCTTCACCGGGCCGGGAAGCGCGGTACATATGGTGGCACTCCACCGGATCGGGATGGAGGGACAGCGGTCGGAGAACCTCACCAACTGGGGCTTGGAGCGGTTCCGCTCGCACTATGGACCGCGCCCCTTGCGATCACTGGCCGATGGTGTGGACCCCAAGGTACCAAGCACGCTCACGGCTATTCGCGCCGCACGCGCGCAAGGGCTCAAGCGGCTGGAGCCACATCCACCCGCGTACTCCGAGATCGATGCCGCCACGGTCTTCCACTATGTGTACGCGGTGCTGAACGACCCCAGCCATCCGCCGGAGCGCGATCCCGGTTCTTTCATCGCACCGCTTATCCCCTTGCACAGCGACCTCGAAGCATGGAGCGATCGCGGGCGCAGGCTGATGGAATTGCACACGGGTTTCGAAATGGTGGAGCCCTGGCCGCTGGAGGTACGCACCGAACACGCCGGACTTGCGCGAGGCGCCACAACCAGAGGATCCGTGCTGGTGGACAAAGAGCAGGGCAGCATCCAGTTGGACCGCTATACCAGCGTGCTGGGTATTCCAACTGAAGCTTGGTCGTATGTGCTCGGTGAGCGCAGCGCGTTGGAATGGACTTTGGAGGCCTGGAAAGAGCGTAGCGTTGGTCGACAAGACCCGGCCGCCAAAGGCGCATCGCGGTACATGGAACATTTGGACAGATCGATCCAGCGCATCAAGCGCGTTTGTCGGGTGAGCATGGAAACCCATCGGATCCGTAGAGAGATCGCAATGCTCGCGCGGTAGTGGAACGCGACACATGTTGCCCCCATGTCAATTCTTCTTCATGCCCAAGTGAAGCATAAGGACCGCTTCGCCCCCGGCCTTCCCGCGTCGAACGGCCATTCGCCGATGCCGAGAACAAATAGATCATGCTTAACCGGACAGTAACGTGGACGGAAAGACCAGGCGGCACCTTCGCCGACCCGGAAGTGCGGCGCATGATGAAGACCTGGTCCCTCACATTGATTGCCCTGCTGGCCACCGCCATCTCCTTCGCACAAGGCACGGTGCGTGGCAAAGTGACCGACCCGAGCGGCGAAACGCTGATCGGCGCTTCGGTCGCGCTGAAGGGATCGCCCACCGGAACGGCTGCGGATCTGGACGGCAACTACAGTTTGCCGATCAAGGAAGCGGGGCCGAAGACGATCGTGTTCTCCTTCATCACCTTCCAGGACCAGGAGATCACCGTGGAGCCGAAGAACGGCGAAGTGCTCATCGTGAACGTGGAGCTGAAACCGGCGGCCAACGAACTGAAGGAAGTGGTGGTGGAAGGCAAGGCACGACGCACGGGCGATACCTACCTGGAGAAGCTCAAGATCAACTCAGCCACCAACATCGACTACATCAGCAGCGACCAGATGGTACGCACCGGCGATAGCGATGCGGCGCAGGCCGTGAAGCGCGTCACCGGCGTTTCCACCGTCGGTGCTTTCGTCACGGTGCGTGGATTGGCCGATCGGTACCTGGTCACCACCATCAACGGCAGCCGCATCCCCACGCTCGATCCGCTGACCAACAACCTGCGGCTGGACCTCTTTCCAACGGGCTTGATGGACAATATCGTGATCACCAAGACCGCCTCGCCCGAGCTGCCGGGTGATTGGTCCGGCGCTTTCATCTCCCTCAACACAAGCGACTACCCCTCGCGGCTCCGCGTAAGCGTGAGCACCACACTGGGCTACAATCCGAATTCCTCATTCAAGGATATCGTCACCGCCAAGCGCAGCTCCACCGACTGGCTCGGATACGATGACGGGTTACGGGCCATCCCGGACGGAGTGCCCTTGGACAATGAGGACTTCCCACGCTTCATCGAACCCGATCTCTACCAGCAGCTGGTGCAGTTGGGTCTTGGGGCCTTTTTGCAGCAGTACGGTATCGTGCCCAGCACGCCGGGGTTCAACTCCACCAACATGGGTACCTCGAGCGTACTACAGCACCTGGCGCTCACCGAGCTCGGGCTTCTCGAACCAGGTCTGATCAACGACCCGAACGCGGTGCAAGCCGCGGTGGAGGGCTATAACAGCACCTATGATCTGGGCTACTTCTCCCCCATCCTGAACGCGGACATCGCGGAATTGAACGGCAAGTTCAACAACGACAATTGGCGCGTGGTGACCGAGCAGGGGCGGCCGAACTACAACCTCAGTTTCAACATCGGCAACCAGATCCCGCTCTTCAAGAAGAAGGACAGCCCAAGCACATTGGGCTATCTCTTCGGCTTGCGCTATTCCACCGAAACGGAGTACGACGGTGCTTCCACCCTCACCCGCACGGGCGAACCCTTCGAGGACACGAACCCCGGCGACCAGTACGGCCGCACGGGCACGCAGAAGATCAGTACCGAGAGCGCTGGCTGGAACGCGATCGGCAACTTGAGCTGGAAGATCGATCGCAACAACAGCATCTCCCTGATGGTGATGCCCAACATCCTGGGCCAGAACAACGCGCGCTACCTGGAGTTCCTCAACCCCGGCTTGAGCACGGACACGCTCGTTTCCGAAGACCAGTTCTACGAACAGCGCAAGCTCATGGTGTACCAGTTCGGTTCGCGCCACTTGATCCCCGCGTTGAACCTGAAGGTGGACCTGGACGTGTCGTACAGCGACGGCGACCGGGACGTGCTCGACCTGAAGACCGTGCAATACATCCTCCCCCCTCCAGGACAGCCGATCACCGATGTGGACGGGGCACTGGGCCAACCTTCGCGCATTTACCGCTTCATGGATGAGAGCATCCTGGACACGCGCCTGGGCTTCGAGCTTCCACTGGGAAGCGATGAACGGAAGAACCACAAGCTGAAGTTCGGCGGCGGCTACCTGAACAACACCCGGCGCAACATCCAGACCTACTTCAACATCCTCGGCGCGCCCGGCCCGACACAGTGGACCGACGCGGAGCGCTTCGAGATGAACGAGGATGGCCGCTTCATTTCGCGCTACACCACCTTCGGCACCTTCAAAGACAATGACATCGGTATCAACCAGATCATGTTCGGTTATCTGCTGGGCGATGTCGCGCTGCTTCCGAAGCTGCGGCTGGTGGCCGGAGCACGTCTGGAACACACCGATCTGCTCACGGACATCCTGCGGTATTGGGAAGACGGCGTGGCCGCGGACGATCCCGTGCGAGGCACCGTAGGCGATCAAACCATTCCCGGCGGCAGCAACCCGGAACAGAAACCAGCGAAACCCGGCATTTTGGACCAATGGGACCTGCTGCCCAGCATCAATGTGATCTGCAAATTGAAGGACGATCGCGAGGTGCCCATGAACCTCCGCCTCAGCTACTTCCGCTCGCTCGCGCGTCCGAGCTTCCGCGAGTTCAGCGTGGTGCAATTGTTCGACTACATCCTGAGCGCACCGGTCTACGGTAACCCGGATCTGCGCGTAACGAGCATCGACAACTTCGATGTGCGCGTGGAGAAATTCTTCCGCAGTGGGAACAACATCTCTCTGAGCGGTTTCCACAAGCGCTTCCGCGATCACATCGAACTGTTGTACACTACGGCAGGTGGCTATACTTGGCGCAACGCGGACTTCAGCACCGTGACCGGCGTGGAACTGGAAGGCCGCATCGGCATCGTCCGTTGGTTGGAATGGCGCGGCAACTTGACTTGGATGCAGTCGGAGTCCGAACTCACGAGCGTCTTCACTGCCGAGCCCACCAAGTACACCACACCGATGTTCGGTCAAGCACCCTACATCGTGAACTCGATGCTCACTTACCACGCGGACAGCCTGGGCCTGGAGGTGAGCGTATCCTACAACGTGCAGGGCCCGAAGCTCGCCATTTCCAACTCCGAAGTGAACCCCAAGGGCATCCGCGCTTATGAGATGCCGCGCCACTTGATCGACGTCACGGTGGGCAAGACCTTCGGCGACCACTGGGGTGTGCGGCTCAAAGCACGCAACCTGCTGAACTCGCCGCTCCGCCGCAGCTACTTGTTCGAATCCGGTTACGATGTTGACTTCGACAAGTACCGCTTCGGTACCGAGTACTCCTTGAGCATCTCCTACACCATCCGCTAGCGCCGCCTGGAACATGTGCATCAAGACCATCCTTCCGCTGGCCGCCTTCTTTATCGGCACTCTGGCGATGGGCCAGAACGACATCGAGAACGTGGTGGTGGAGACCTACTATATCAGCGACGCGAACGATGCCACCGACACGATCGGTGGTGGGCTCGCTGGAAGGCTCACGCACGTACCGCGTGTTCATTGACCTGTGCGATAGCTGCGCGCTGCGCTCGATCTATGGGGGATGGGAACCATGCACTGGAGATCGCCAGTACCGCGCTCTTCTTCAACAACATTGACCGTGGCGAGACCTACGGACATGATGTTCCCAACAACCGGCTGGACGAGAACACCGTGGCGCTGGATTCGTGGTTCTCGATGGGTGCCGCAAGCAACCAGAAGTTCGGTGTACTGAAGGCCGAAGATCCGGACGGAACGATACTCGACGCGAACGATGGCGGGAGCGCCCAGAACGGTTCACTCTTGGTCAACACGGATCCCGATGCGGGGATCCCGCTCACCCAGCAGGACGGCTTGGTGCCACTGGGCGGTGGCAGCGTATTGCCGCCGGGCTTCAACGTCACCGGGACCACCCCGGACAGCATCTTCAACGATAGCATCGCGGGCTCCGTGTTCCTCTCCAACGATACACGCATAAGCTGCACTACACCTGGTGTGAAGGGCCCCACCACGGAGAACAAGATCCTGATCGCGCAGTTGACCACCGCCGGTGATCTGAGCTTCTGCTTGAACATCGAAGTCGAGCGCGCGGATGGCACCATCATCAAATACGTCTGCGGGGACAGCGTGCTGATGCCCGATGAGACGGTGAACGGGCTGCTCGTCTATCCGCCCGAATGTGGATGCACCGATCCGAACTTCTTGGAGTACGACCCGAACGCCGGCTGTGATGATGGCTCCTGCCTTACCACCATCATCTTCGGTTGCCTGGACACGTTGGCGTGCAACTTCGACCCCGATGCGAACTTCAACATCCCGCAACTCTGCTGCTATGGGCCGGATAGTTGCAACGGGTTGGACCCGAACATCCTTTGTCCAGGGCTCGGCTTCGACGAAGACCAGCGCATACTGGAGTGGCAACTTTACCCGAACCCGGCTTCCGATGTGCTGACCATACGCGCACAGGGCTTGGCCGGACAAGCGAAACTCGTCGTGCTCGACGCATTGGGTCGTGCGGTGCTGGAGAGCACCTTTACGTCCAACGGCGGTGAAGGGCGCACGGACCTGGCGATCGATCGGCTCGCGCGCGGTCCTTACTTGTTGCGATTGGAGACCGAAGGGGCGGTCTGGCTCCGGAGCTTCATCGTGCAGTAGGGATCGCCGCGAGCGGATCGACCCGCGACCGGCTTAACGATCTGGTAATAGCGAAGGTGCATGGCCGCAATATGGGCCGGGTAGTTTCGCCCGCTCCAAGCCATAGCCATGTACCGCATCCTCCCGATCCTCACTTCTTTGGCCTTTTTCGCGCACCAAGCCCATGCGCAATACACACCGCCCGATCCTTCCGGTTTCGAAGGACTGCAAGTGGAGCGCTACTATGTGAGCGATGCGAACGATGCGGCTGATGAGGACGGCAGTTCGGACCTCACCACCAGTGAAGTGACCTACCGTGTGTTCGTGGACCTGAAGGAAGGCTACAAGCTGATCACCGTCGGTGGGTTCGTGAACCACAACATCACCTTCAACACCACCACCAGCTTCTTCTACAACGATGATCGTGGCGAGAGTTGGGGCGGTGATATCAACGATATCCATCTGGAAAAGAACACCGTGGCGATAGACAGTTGGTTGAGCGCCGGGGCTTCGACCGATGGCTACTGGGGTATCCCTAAAGACGAGGACACGGATGGCTCGGTCGTTGGCGGCGCGAACAACGATGGCGGCAGCAACAGTGTACCCGGCGGCCTGCTCATGAACGACGCGCCGCAGACAGGCATCCGCCTGGACACGGCGGACGGGCTGCTGGCCGGCACGCCTCCCGGGATACTCTCGGTAGGTGTGGCACCGACGATCTTCAATGAATACGGCGGGGCCGCTTACACCTCCGACAATTTCGCATGGAGCAGCGGCATCGGGAACGTGGAGGGACCCACCGCCGCGAACAAGATCCTGATCGGCCAGTTCACCACCGATGGTGAATTCACCTTCTGCCTCAACCTCTGGGTGCGCATCCCGGATAGCCTGGTCTGCGCCGATGTGAACTGCCATGAGATCATGGAGTTCTATGCCACCATAGTCCCATCCGACACGCTGGGCGGCGGCTTCGTCACCGAGAACAAATTCACGCATCCCACCCTGTGCTTCAATTCGTCCGCTCAGCAGGTGGATTGCCTGGGTGTTCCTGACGGGCCCGCGTTGCCAGGCACCGCCTGCGATGACAACGACCCCGATACCGAGAACGATACCTGGACCAACAACTGCGTGTGCTTCGGCCAGCCGGTGGCGGTGCCGGAGGTGAGCCCCCTTGCCGCCCTGATCCAAGTGCATCCCAATCCGGCGCGTGAAGTCGTGCGCATCGAGATCGCCGACCTCGGCGGACAACACGCGCGATACACGTTGATGGACGCGCTCGGTCAACGGATCGTTGCGGTGGACCTCGGCGTGTTGAACGGCAACTGGAGGGGTACGGTTGAACTCTCCGGCATGAGCTCCGGTATCTACTTCTTGGAGTTCGTGGTGGGCGGCGAGCGCTATACCAAGCGCATCTCCAAGCTCTGATCAGGAAGGTCCGATGCGCCGAGCGGTGATCCAGCAGCTCTGGGCGGGAGCGATCCTGCTCGCACCCGTGATCGCCCGGTCCCAGGCCATCGATAGCGTGTTCGTGGAGGTGTACCATGTTCAGCCCAGCGATGTGGCCGGGGAACCACCGCTCACCACCTACCGCATCTTCGTGGACCTCGCGCCAGAACACGAGCTACAGATGGTCTATGGGGATGAAAAGCATCGGCTGCGCATACACACCACCACCTCGTTCCACAACGACACGCTGAACGGTGCCAAGTACGCCCACCAAGTGGATGCGGACCGGCTCAATGCTTCGCAACTCGCACTGGATTCCTGGCTTACCATCGGCGCAGCGAGCGACCAGCACATGGCGGTGCCTCGTGCGATGGACACGGACGGATCCATCCTGGAATGTCCGCCCTATCCGGCGCGCAAGGGAAAGAAGGAGGTGGCCCTCCTGAACATCCCCGCACCCCTGTGTTCGACGGATGGACTCATGCCTTATCCGGAGATCCGCGAAGTGGTGAACTTCAATTTCGCTTCCGGCTATCTCGGCAAGGTGAAGGGTGATCTGTTGGAGACCACCAACGGTGCTTGGGCCGTGTTGGGCGGCAAAGCGGGTGTGACAGAGAACAACCTGCTCCTCATCGCGCATCACCACCACCGGCAAGCTCTCGTTCCTGCTGAACCTGCAGATCGAAACGCCCGAGCACGAACCCGTGAAGTACGTGGCCCGTGATGCCGGACCGGACGAAGTTCCTTTCGAAGGACTGGCCTACGGTCAGTACCGCCTTCCGTCGTCCTCCGGAAAGTGATCCGTGCATTGCGCGCGCGTATGTGCGGAGCGCAACAGGCAACTGCTTCTCACCTATTCCCACGAAAGAAATTCGGCTGTGCGCATTGCTCGTCGCAGCGTGTGCCTTGGAGGACCGCTGTGTGAACTTTTTGTGGTTCCTGGTTTACGCGTGTAGTGGTGTAATGCACCTAAAGGCAGTGGAATGGTAATCAAAGGATAGTCCTTCGGTAATGACAGCCCAATGGGGCGCTGGCAGTTTTGACCCGCCAAAAGGCCCTACCTGAACTCAACCCAACCCCCCAACCCAATGAAGTCGAAAATGAAGCATACCCTGGCAGCGGTCGCTGTCCTGGCGGCTTCCGCAGGCCATGCCCAGAGCATAGGCGCCGCCTGCGGTTGTCCGGTCGTTAGCTCACGGCCCACCCTGAGCCTGAGCACCCTGGCCGATATCAACGGCAACCTGCCCGTAGGCAACACCACCCTGAACTGCGCTAACCTCTACACCATGAACACCAAGATCTACGTGCCCGATGGCGGGGATCTGTTCATTGAGCCCGGCACCGTGATCAAGGTCGCCGACAACAGCGGCATCAACGCCAACGCGCTGATCGTGACCCGGGGCGGACAGATCTGGGCCAACGGCTCGGAGAGCTGCCCGATCATCTTCACCAGCACCGCCGATCCTCTGGACGGTTCCTACGCTGTGACCAACCGCGGTAAGTGGGGTGGCCTGATCATTCTGGGCCGTGCCTTCAACAACGTGCGCAGCACCGATCTGAAGGACGGTGGCCCTGCGGCCTCCACCTCCATCACCGGTACCGATGGCGTGGGCCTGATCGAAGGTCTCGCCGGTGGCGACGCCCGCCACTTCTATGGCATGCCCATCGGCGCGGAGGTCAACAACGACAACAGCGGCATTCTGCGCCATGTGAGCCTGCGCCACGGCGGCGAGCTGCTCGGAACGGCCAACGAGATCAACGGCCTCACCCTGGGATCCGTGGGCAACGCCACCATCATCGAGCACATCGAGGTGACCAGCAATTTGGACGATGCCTTCGAATTCTTCGGGGGCACCGTGAACGCCAAATACCTGGTGGGCATGCATTGCGATGATGACTACATCGACTACGACCAGGGCTACACCGGCAAGATCCAGTTCTTCTACGGCCTGCAAGGCCCCGACAACAGCGGTGGTGCCCTCAACCAGGGCGACAACGGCATCGAGGGCGATGGCGATGACGGACCAGGCAACGGTGCCGCCAAGAGCGATCCGGTGATCTACAATGCCACCATCATCAACCGCATCCTTCCCGGTGCCGATGAAGGCCTGGAGATCCGCCGCGACCCCAAAGGCAGCATCTACAACAGCATCTTCGCCAACAACGCCCGCGGTCTCAACATGACCACCGATGCGGCCGCTAGCTGGAACGCCAACACCTTCAACGTGAAGAGCTGCACCTTCCAAGGTGTCACCACCCCGCTGCGCATCAATGGCGTAGCTCCTGTAGGTGGAAGCCCCGAGCAGATCAAGTTCAACACCACCGACCTGAACCAGAGCGTGGCTGATGGAGCCCTGATCGATGCCAGCTTCACCATCACCCCCCTTACCAGCAACACCGTAACCAACCGCGTGAACCCCGTGCCCGTGGCCGGTGCGCCCGCAGCGGCCACCACCATCAAGCCCCCTACGGACGGCTTCTTCTCCGGCGCACAGTACCGCGGTGCCTTCGAGCCCGGTGCCGAGCCCTGGACCCCCAGCTACAGCGTGGCCGCCGACATCGGCAGCGACATCAGCGCGGTGGCCGGTTGCACCGGTGACCTCAACCGCGATGGCCTGGTCAACGCCGCCGATTTCGGCCTCTTCGTCAACGCCTTCAACGACACCTGCTACTAAGCCTACCCGCACCCCGAAGCGCGGACCACACCGGTCCGCGCTCCGGCACGGTAGCTACCCAAAAACAACCTAGACCCAGCTCATGAAACACAGACTCTCAAAATTCCTCGTTGGCGCAGCGCTGCTCTGTAGCAGCTCCTTCGCTCAGGCCCAAGGCCTGGAGGATATCATCGTGGAGCAATACCACACCGTCACCACGGCAGATGCCGATGCCTACAACAACAACTTCGGCGGTGGCTCCTATCCGCTGGTGGCCGGCATGAAGGTGTACCGCATCTATGTGGACATGCTCCCCAACTACAAGCTGAACACCGTGTTCGGCAGTCCGGAGACCTTCCCCGGCAGCGGTGTGTCCCCCAACGCCCTGGACTTCTCCAGCACATCCTCCTTCTGGAACGACGACAACTTCGGCGCGGATATCCCCGGCCAGACCCGTCGCTTCGATGAGGGAACGCTGTTCGACAGCTACATCACGGTGAACACCACCGGTACTGCGGGCGGCGCTGTTGGATGTGGTTCGGCCACCCAACAGTTCGGTGTGCTACGCACGGCCGATACCAACGGTGATCTCACCACATGCGGCGTGTACCCCGGCTTCACCGGCAACGATGGCAACATCCCCGGCACCGGTGCGGCCCTCAC
>JADJRW010000028.1 GCA_016712025.1 Flavobacteriales bacterium | reverse complement strand
GCGGATAATACCCGGCATTGAAGGTCGGCAATGGGTCACCAAGTGAACGTATGCGCACTTGAGCCTTTCACAAACGTATGCGACCGCGTCGGCATCTTCTCGCCCTCCACATGCACCAGGTTCTGCTGCTCGGCGAAGACATCCTGCAGCAGCGTGTTGGAGACCAGGAGATCGTTCGGGGTGTAGATGCCTTCTACTTGCAGGTAGCAGTAGAGTGTTTCGCCTTCGAGTTCCTTGCCCACCCACTTCCAAGCCATCTGCTTGTCTTCTTGGAAGAGCGTGAGGTGCTCCATGAAGTAGCGGTTCAGCAGGCTGTCGGCCTTCGGATGTTCCGCGGCCGAGCCGAGCTTCAATTCGACACGATCGCTCAGCGCGTGCTCGATGTCGTGGGCGGTCATCCGCCAGGTGAGGTCCAGCGTCTGTGCTCTCCGGCTTGTGATGGATGGTGAGGATGGAGACGAAGAAGTCGTGCGGCGCGAAAAGCGCCAAGGCAGCAATCAGGACCAACGTCGCCCTTCGCATGGTGAGATGTTCTTCGCGACCAGGTCGCCCTTTGGCGATCTTTGCCCTTCGTGGATGAGACCGCGAGTCTCACGGCACCTGCTCCGTTCTTACGCTTGTGGGCACAGTGCCACCGATGTTCACCAGGATGGGATCGCGATCGTTGGCGCTGCCTGCGTATTTCACAACGCCGTTCAGGTTGCAATCTTCGACATGGTAACCCACCACGGTACTCGTGGGGACGAGGCCGCCCACGCGCACCAGGATGGGGTCGCGATCGTTGCCGGAGCCGGCGTATTTCAGGTTCCCGTTGTTCACCACGTTGCCCATCCAGAGCGCTTTGATCGTGCCGCCGTCCACGTCCTTGCGTGCATTGGTGCCATAGGTGGTGAGCGCAGGATCCGTGAACTGCACGATGTTCACGTTGGCGCTGCCCAAGGCCAGGGGCGTGGCGGTCATGCACCCCAGGTGGTTCCGGTGCCGCACGCTCACGTAGTAATTGCCGGGGGCCGCGCGGAAGGACAGCGGGGAGATCCCGTCATTGCCCACCACATGCAGGTCGCGGGTGACCAGTCCCGCGTGCGAATCCACGATCACGCTGGGGTTCGCTTCGCTGCGCAGTTCCACCAATACCCAATCTACAGGTGCCTGGTCGCCGGTCCTGTTCAGCACCAATGGGAACAGCGATTCGCCACCGAAGGGGTAGGAGGTGAAGCCCAAACCGGTGTACGGCTCGAAGCTGGGCAGCAGGCCCGCTACGCGCAGGTCGTCGCGCATGAGGCCGAGGGCGGGGATCATGGCGCCTTCCAGGGCCACGCTCACATCGATGGCAACGCCGCTGGTCTCTATCTGGATATCGTCCAGGTAGAGGTTGTTGCCCCAGCCGTTGATGCCGATGAAGCGGATCGCGATGCGCTGCCCATCGTACATGCTCAGGTCGATGTCGTGCAGCTGCCAGTGGCTTTGTAGGAGCGGTGTCCACGGCTCCGTGGTCACGGGCGCGGTGCCCAATGCGGCACCGGTTGCGGTATAGATGGTGTTCCAGAAAGCCCCGCAAACACTGGTGATCTCCACGCGCAGGCCATCATCATAGCCCTGGCCGTATGGGGCGTAGGCATGGTAGAACTTCAGGCGGGAGTTCGCGTTGCCCGCCAGGTTGATCGTCGGTGTGATCAAGCGGTCCTCCTGTCCGGGAGCGTTATAGAGGTAGTAGTTGATCTTGTAGGCATGCCCCGCCGGATACGTAGGATCCTGAAGGGGGCCTACGTTGTCCCAGGTAACCGCTTGATCCGGGTTCTCCACCCGCCACGCCCAGGGCACATCCAGCTGGCTTTCCCCGTGTTCCAGTATCGGCGGGGCGGTGTCAGTGGCCGCGGGCGTGATGAAGTCATCGATCGTTCGCGTGCTGGTACCGTTCGCGTCGGTAACGGTGAGGGTAACGTCGAAGGGTTCGTAGCCGGCGAAGGTGACCACCGGGTTGCGCTCATAGCTGTACTGTGGATCGCCGCCGGGGAAGTACCACTCCCAGAAGGCGCCGTTCTCCGAGAGCACACTGTTGTCATAGAACTGCACCGGTGTTCCGCAGGCGGGTTCGCGCGTGATCGCGCAGAAATTGGCCACCGGTGATGACGGTGTTTCCAGATCGCTCTCCCACACGCTGTGGTCCGTGGCATTGCGGATCTTGCCCAGGCGGTAGTTGATCTTCAGCGACGTGGAGAAGGTGCTGAAGGGCAGGCCGGCATTGCGCAGCACCCAGCCGGAGGTGGCCGTGCTGTGGTAGTACACCGCCCGCCGCGTACCAAGGTAGATGCCGTCCGCCGTGCCGCGCGCGCGGATGATGTTGGTCGGTGTCTCATTGTCCAGCACGTTGGAGGTGATGTTCGTCCAGCTGCTGCCTCCGTTGGTGCTTTTGAACACCATCTTCCCGTCCACGGCCTCTCCGGCAGAGACCCGCGCTGCCCAGATCGTGAGCGGTGCCGTTTCGCTCACCGCGATATCCCAGGGCACAAAGAGGTTGGCATCCGGTGCGAGATCAGCAGCGCTCGGGGTGATCGCATTCCAATTCTGCCCGCCATCCGCGCTGTGCCAGATCTCCGCCGGCGGGTCGCCCGGCAACCCCACCGTCTCGACGCAGACATAGAGATGCTCGGGGGCGCTGAAGGCGACCTGCACGTTGGTGACGCGCTTCAACCCACCGAAGGCCCTGACTTCCGTGAAGGTGGCGCCGTTGTCGTCGGTGCGCATCAACTTGTCGTCCTTGCCGAAGTAGCCCGTGAAGGCCAGGTTCGGGTGCCAGGCCACCTCGCTGTTGCGCCCGGGCTCAGGAGACGCGTTCGGCATGCTGGACCAGGGCAGGTTCACGTTGTTCACGGTGCGGTTGCCGCTGAGGACCTTGTAACCGTAGTCGGTCAGCATGCGCCTGTCGTCCTGCGGATGCACCATGCTGCGGTTGTTATCACCGCCATCGGTGCTCACCCATCCCGTGGTGTACACGCTGTTGTCCTTCAGCAAGGTGCCGTTGTGGTAAGTACCTCCTCCCATCACCTGCGCCCCCGTCCATCCGCCCGCACCGAATCCCCAGAAGGTGGTGCCCGCGATGCCGTTCATCCGCTTGTTGAAGGTGGTGCCGCCATCGGTGCTGTAGTAGATGCCGCCATCGCAGGCCACCCAGAGGTCGTTCCCGTACTGGCGGATGTCCTGCACATCCGCATGGATGTAGCTCGCACCACCGCTGTTGTCCCAGCTGTTCGGGCAGGTGAAACTGACCCCGCCATCGGTGCTCACCCAGCGCATGATGCCGCCCAGGTGCAGCTTGTTCACGTTCGCCGGATCGACGCAGAAGGCCACGTTGTAGCCCTCCTGGCCCCCATCTCCAGTGCCGTCAGTGGCATAGCCCATGGGATTCAGGTTGGTGGGCGAGGGCACGCCGCCCGGTCCTGTGCCGCAGCACTGGAAGGTGAAGTTCACGCCGCGGTCCACGCTCTTGTAGACGCCGAACAGCCCGCTGCCACCGTTGGCCGTGCCGGTGATCAGGGCATATATCGTTCTGGGCGCCGCAGGGCTCACCGCGAGCTCCGCTCGGAGCATGGTGGTTGTTGAGTCCGCCACGGGTGGTATGGGCCATCCGATCGGGAAATTGACCCATGTCCCATTGCCGAAGGCGGTCCCGGACAGGAACCGCATGCGGTACCAGGTCTTGGTTTTGGCGGTGTTGGTGAAGACATCCCGTTTGACAACGTACACGGAATCCGGTGCCGACGGGCACAGTTCGATCTCCTGGAAATAGCCCGGGAGCTTGAGCGTGAAGGTGCTTCCACCGTTATTGCTGTACCACAGACCATCCGAACAAGCGGCGAGTACCAAGTTGCTGTTGCCCGGCCGTACCACGATATCCAGGATCTCCCGGCTGGCGGAATCCACGAACGTGGGACCGCCCACTTCGTTCCAGGTAACGCCCCCATCGGTGGTCTTCATCAGGTCGGCCCTCAAACCAGCATACGCCACGTTCTGGTTCACCGGGTCCAGCTCCACCGCCTGAACGAACTTGCCCATGAGGTTCTTGGTCACGTTCGTCCAGTTCAGCCCCTTATCGGTGCTCTTCCATACACCGGCGGTGGCCGTTCCGGCATAGAGCAGGTTGGGGTTCACGGTGCTCTGCTCCACCGTGTACACATGCGCCGATCCCTGCCCGTAGCTCTTGGCAGCCGCGGTGTTGTCGTAGTCGAAGGGGCCGATGCATGTCCAGTTCACGGAACGCTCCGCGAGCAATTGCTCCGACGCATCCATGTAGTCCCGCAGTCCCTGGCGGTAGTCATCACGCGCCACCGGATCCCGGGGCTCGGGGTCGTGGATCGCTTCGCGCACGAAGCGCTTGTAGTTCTGCGTGTCGCTGTTCTTCTCAAAACGATGCTCGCGGTAGTAGGCCTCGTACGCGCCGATCACCCGAAGCACGTCGGGATCCTCACTGTTCATCAGGCGTACCCACTCGGGGACCTCGCTCGATGCACTGTGCGGCGCTTCTGCACCGCCGCGTTGTTCCTCCTCCGCTTCCTGTGCTTGAACACCGAGCATCAGCGTCAACAAGGCGAAAAGGGCTACGGTACGCATGGGTCGTGGTTTGGAGCAACAAACCAACTCCGTTCATCTGGCGGCATCAATCCTTGCGTCCAATGAACCGGGCGCTCCGGGGCATCATTGGGTCCAATGACCGACTGTGCTCGTGCGCAATGGTAAGGGGGCGAGCGCATGCTCACCCCTTCCGTCCGATCATGCTTTGGCTCACCACACGAAGCGCTTCACCTGCCGCGCATCGCCGTGGAGCACCTGCACGGTGTAGGCGCCGCGTGCGAAGTCGAGCATGGGCAGGTCCGTGCGGTCGGCGGTGATGCGGCCGGTGGCCAAGGTGCGGCCGGTGGCATCGAGGAGCAAATAGCTGTTGCCGATGAGGGAGGCATCGGTGAGCAGTTGCACGCCATCGGTGGTGGGCAGCAGGCGCAGGTCGGCGATGGTAGCGGCCAATACGCCGGTGCTTAGTTCGATGTTCACGCGGTAGTCCTCGGTCTCGCCCGTGGTGGTGGTGGCGCAGGCATCGCCCAGCGGGGCTGGTGCGCAGCGCACGCGCATGTGCTTGGTGCCGGGTGTGGTGCCGGGCGGAATGGTGAAGGGCAGATCGCCCGTGGAGTAGGGGTCGGCAATGCCGATCCAGCCCAGCGACTCGTTCGCATCACCGAAGTCGTTGTCGTCGTTGTAGTCGATCCAGGCGGTGTAGGTGTTGCCACCATTGGCACCGCTGGAAATGCGCAGCGTATCGGTGCTGCCCATGAGCAGGCCTATGGTCGGCGAGGGGTAGTCGTGGTAGGCCGGACCGTAAGCGCCACCGGTGCCGGTATTCTGTGCGCCGCCCAACTGCACCCCATCGATGAAGTCGCCGTTCGTGGTCCATTGTTCATTGAACGGAATGCACGGGCCATTGGGGTCTTCCACCACCACCACCCAGTCCGCGATCTGGCCGTAGAGCTGATCCTCGCACGGATCCACCAGCGGGTAGTTGGCATCATCGTTCGCGCGCAGGCGCATGAAGTGCTGGCCGGGCGGGCAGTTGGCCGGTATCTGAGCGAAGGTGAAGACGCTCTCTCCAGCGTTCGCACTGGTGTGAAAGGCCACGAGTTCGTTGGCATCGGAGAAGTCGCCATCGTCGTTCATGTCTATCCACGCCCGGTAGGTTTCAGGCGCATAGGACCCGGTCGTGAAACCGATCGAGAGCGGGTTGGTTGGGTAGAAGTGGAACGGTGTGGAACTCGACCATGCGTAGTAGGGGAACTCCGTTTGCGCCGTTAAGGCATTCCCTTCTATCATCAGATCGGTGAAGCCATCGCCGAGCTGTGTGCCGTACCCGAGCAAGGGCAGGCAGGGCCAGCCCGCACGGCCTATGGCGAGGGTGAAGTCCACGGCATGGCCATAGTCAGCGGCGCCACAGGCATCGGTGAGTTCAGCATAGGAGCAAGCGACCCGCATGCGCGCATAGCCTGGTGCGCCCGTCGTTGTCACGTCGAAGGTGGCCGTTCCTCCGGACCCGGATACGATCTGGGTTCCGAGCAGGTCGAGCGCATCGAAGCCATCATTGGCCAAGTCGATCCACACGGACACGAAATTGCCCCCACCGAATGTGCCCTTGGTCACCGTCAGTTGGCTGGTCACCTCCGCCTGCAGATGGGCACCGGATGCGGTCGCATCGTCATACCCCCAGAGCGGTGGTGTGGTGGCAACGGTCCAGTTGAGGTCCTCCAGTTGCACGGCGCTCACGTAGTCGCCCTCGCTGCCTTGGTAGCCGAACACGGGGATGCACGGTGCGCCATCGTCGATCACCAGCGTGTAGTCCTCGGTTTCGCCAGCATTGAAGGTTCCGCAAGCCTCAGTGGGTTCACCGAATGTGGTACACATCATCCTCATGCTGGTGTAGCCTGTCGGCGCGTTGGCAGGTATCGTCACGTCGATCGTGGTTGTTTGGACCCCGCCACCATTTACGAACCCTTGGCCGAGCAGCTCGTCCGGTTCGAAGCTGAGATCGCCATCCAGGTCCACCCAGATCATGTAGTGATCATTGAAGAAGCTGCCTCCGGAGGTGATCGTTGCCGTGTAGGTGCCCCCGGGCGCCACGGAAGTGATGAAGCTTGGGCCGCTGTGGCGGTAGTCGCTGTACGCCGGTCCATTCGGTGAACCAGAGCCGATGTTGTTGATGGTGTTGAACTGGAACCCATCGATGTAGTCGCCTCCAACGGTGCCGAAGCTGTACACCGGAATGCACGGCGCGCCATCGTCGATCACCAGCGTGTAGTCCTCGGTTTCGCCGATGACCATTACGCCGCAAGGGCCGTCTATGTCATCTGCGAGGCTGGTGCACAACACGCGCATGCCCGTGTAGCCACGTTGCGCGTCGGCAGGTATTGTTATGGACAAGGTGACGCTCGCCGTATCGTTTTCGACCAACTGGTAGGCCAGTTGCTCGGTGGGGCCGTAAACATGATCACGGTCAAGATCGACCCAGATCGCATATTGGGTAAGTTCCGAGGCGGGGCCGAGGAAGATGGTGGCCGAGTTGGTTGAACCCGGAACGACGGTAGCAATGCTGTTGAGGCCGGTGTTGGTGTAATCCGCATATCCGGGAAGAGCGGTGGGGCCGGTCCCCAGGTTGTTGATCTCACCCAGGACGAAGCCATCGATGTACGTACCGGAGCTTCCACCAACACCAGAGTATGTGGGTTGGCAATAGGTCTGGGCTTGAACAGGGATCGCATACAAGGAGCAACCGAGAAAGAGCAAGCGGAGAGACGTTTTCATGGTGATGGATATTGGCACTGCAAACGAACTCCGCGCGGAGGCGGGCATCAATCCTTGCGTCCAATGAACCGGCGGCTCCGTGGCATCATTGGGTCCAATGATTACCGCCGTGGGGCTTATGCCTAAGTTTCCCGAAGAAGCCATGCGCGCGTCCCCCTTGCTGAACGGACTGTTGGCCCTGATCACGGGCCTTTCCGCAGTGCCATGCACCGCGCAGGAGCTTGCGCGCACCACGGCGCTTCCCGTGGAATGGATCACCGTGGACAATGGCCTGCCGCAAGGCATGGTGCGCGCCATCCTGCAGGACCGCACCGGCTACCTGTGGTTCGCTACCAAGGACGGCCTGGCGCGCAGCGATGGATACGGCTACACGGTCTTCCGTCACGACGCGCGCGACAGCACGAGCATCTGCGCCAACCACATCAGTGCCTTGTACGAGGACCGCGCAGGCGATCTGTGGATCGGCACGGACGCGGGCGCCGTGGACCGCTACGAGCCGCGCACCGGCGCCTTCGTGCATGTGGGGCGATCGGATGCGACCACACCGGGCATCTCGCGGGCGGTGCGCCAATTCGCCGAAGACCGCGCAGGCAACATGCAGGTACTCGCTGCGGATGGCATCGTGTGGCGCATGACGAAGGGTGGTGCTACAGAACGTGTGGCGGAACACATCATGGCCATGGCTGTTGCACCGAACGGCGCGTTGTGGACGCTCACGTCGGATGCGTTGGAGATCTCTGCGATGGATGATGCCTCGTCGGCCACATCGGTGAAGCGCATCGCCTTGTCAGCATGGCCGGGCGTTCCAGCACTGATCAATGATACCCTGGGCAAGCGCATGATCATGGTGCGGGAGCGGAGCGTGGTGTTCTTCGATCCCGTCACGCATGTCGCCACCGATACCATCGCGATCCACGCCGTTGGCGGCGAACTGGCCACCTGCTTCCTGGATGGGGATCAACTCTGGCTCGGCTTCGTCGGTGACGTCCTTGCCACACGCCTTTCGCTCACGGATGGCACCGAGGAGCGGATCGCTTTCACAGAAGTGAACGGCGGCCGCTTGCCCGGCGGATCGCTCGTGAACGCTTTCGCGAAGGACCGCAGCGGCAACCTGTGGGTGGGCACCACGGGCTACGGTGTTTTGCTGCATCGCGCGCTGGCCGGGCGCTTCCACCGGCTCTTGCAAGGCTCCAGTCCCTGGTTGGTGAAGGCCGATCGCGAGGGCCGTTGGATCGTGGCTTCATCGGACATGCTGTGGGTGAACGCGCCGGACGGTGCCATGCGGCCCATCGCGTTCAAGGAAGGGTTGCGCCCTACTGGTCGCGGTCCGAGCTGGTCCGCCATCCAACACGATGAACAAGGTGCCTGGTGGGCCTGCGTGACGCTGGCGAACAACACGCTGTTGCGCTACGGCCCTGCGGAAAGCGATGAGCTGCATGCAGTGGACTTGGGAACCCAGGAAGATCCCTTGATGCTGATCACCTGCGACAGCCCGGACCTGTGGATCCTCGCGAGCCCTTCACCGGGCCAACCTGCCGATCGGATCCTGCGCTTCGATCCCATTGCGCAACGGATCACCGCGCGCTACGTGCTGCCCTTCGCGCTGCTGGAAACGGATTATCGCGCGGTCTCGGCCTTGCACTTCGGCAGCGATGGTTCGCTGTGGCTGGGCACGCGGCAAGGTGTGCTCGAATGGCGATCGCAGCAATGGACCGTACACAAGCCGGTTCCCGGCGATCCCAACTCGCTGCCCAGCGAACGCATCTTCTCCTTGTGCGCCGATCCGGATTCGGCGGACGCGGTGCTCTGGGTGGGAACGGAGGACGCCGGACTGGTGCGGATGGACATGCGCACCGGCCGGTGCCGCACCTTCGATGTGCGCACCGGCCTGCCGAACAACACGGTCTACGCCATGCTCGCCGATGCGCACCGCAACCTCTGGATCAGCACCAACGGGGGGCTCTGCCGCTTCGATCCGCGCACGCACGTCCTGCGCACCTATTCGCGCAACGACGGCATCGCCGGTACCGAGTTCAACCGGTACAGCGCAGCTATCGGCCACGACGGACGATTCTATTTCGCAGGCACGAACGGCATCACCTGGTTCGATCCCAACACCATGTACGGTGATGCGGCACCTTCCGCCACGGTGATCACGGGACTGGCGTTGGCCAACACACCCGTGCGTTGGAGTGCTGCAAGGGCAGGGGAGGACGAAGCCTTCCTTGTTCCATCACCGCCGGATCATTTGCAGAGCCTCTCGTTGCCCTACAGCGAGCGCTCCCTCACCATCTCCTTCGCGTGCATGGACCACTCGGTGCCGCAGAAGAACAGCTTCCGCTACCAGCTCGAAGGCTTCCACACCGATTGGGTGGATGCGGGCACCGCGCACCAGGCCACCTTCACCAACCTCGATCCGGGCACCTACACCTTCCGCGTGCAGGGCCGCAACAGCGCCGACGTGTGGGACGAGCGCGGTGCTTCCCTTGAACTCGTGATCGCGCCGCCGTGGTGGGGCACCTGGTGGTTCCGCGGTGCTGTGCTGTTGTTGCTCGGCGGCGGGCTCTACGCCTTCTACCGCTACCGGCTGGCGCAGGCGATGAAGGTGGTGGCCGTGCGCGAACGCATCGCCCGCGACCTGCACGACGAGATCGGTTCCACGCTCAGCAGCGTGTCCTTGTACAGCTCCGTGGCGCAGAAGAAGGTGGCGCAGAAGGCACCGGAGGCCAACGAACTGCTGGCGCGCATCAGCGAGAGCACCACACAGGTGCTGGAGTCCATCAACGACATCGTGTGGGCCGTGAACGCCGACAACGACGACATGGAGCACCTGGTGAAGCGCATGATCGACCACGCCGTGCGCATGACCGAGACGCGCGGATGCGTGCTGCACTTCGATCACGATCCGGCCTTGCGTTCACTGCCGCTGGACATGTCCGCGCGCAAGAACCTCTACCTCGTGTTCAAGGAAGCGGTGAATAACGCAGTGAAGTACAGCGGGTGCACCGAATTGAGCGTGACCCTGGTGCGCGACCGGGGGCAGATCGTCCTGCGCATCGGCGACGATGGCAAAGGATTCGATACGCAGCATGTGCACAACACCAGCGGCGGCGGCAACGGCCTGCCCAACATGCGCAAGCGCGCGGCCGAGCTCGGCGCGACCTTGACCATCACCTCCGCAGCAGGGAAGGGCACCGCGATCGAACTCCGCTTCGTGCCCGATGGTCGCGCGAAATCATTGGATGCAATGACCGATGCGCCCACAGCGACGGAATAGTTTTGCCCTCGACAACACCGATGAGCATCCGCGTAGCCGTATTCGATGACAACGCCAAGCGCCGCGAAGGGCTGCAGATGCTCATCGACAGCACGGACAACATGAGCTGTGTGGGCGCCTGGCCCGATTGCCGCGAGGTGGTGCGCCACGTGCTGGAGACCAAACCGGACGTGGTGCTCATGGACATCGACATGCCGCACGTGGACGGCATCGAGGGGGTTACGCTCATCCGCAAGCAGTTCAAGGACGTGAAGATCCTGATGCAGACCGTGCTGGAGGACAACGCGCGCATCTTCTCGTCCATCCTCGCCGGCGCGGATGGTTACCTGCTGAAGCAGACGCAACCGGGCAAGCTCATCGAAGGCATCGTGGAAGTGACCCAAGGCGGTGCACCCATGACCCCGGTGATCGCGGCGAAGGTGCTGAAGCTCTTCGCGCAACGCGGCTCCAACAGCAAGGCCATCGACTTCCAGCTCAGCGAACGCGAACTGGAGATCCTGAAGTTGCTGGCCGAAGGCTACAGCTACAAGATCATCGCCGCGCGATGCAACATCAGCTACGCCACGGTGAACACGCACGTGAGCCACATCTACGAGAAGCTGCAGGTGAAGGGCGTGGCCAGCGCGGTGAGCCTGGCGGTGCGGGAGGGGTTGATCTGAGGGGTCATGGCTTTGGGCCATTGGCTGTACACGATCCAGCCCGCAGCCCAAGGCCCATGGTCCGTAGACCGTATTTTAGCCGACATGCTCCCCAAGCACCCCCTTGTTGCCCTTCTCGCCATCCTTGCCACCGCATCGATCGCCCAGGACTCTCCCCGCTACGGCCGGGACAAGTTCCGCCAGCTTGATCAGGAACTGCCTACGCCCAACGAGCAGCGCACGGCCAGCGGTGCTCCCGGCCATGCCTATTGGCAGATGAAGGCGGACTATAACATCAATGTGGAGATCGACGAGACCACCGGTCCCATTCCGAAGCTCACGGGGAAGGAGACCATCACCTACCACAACCAAAGCCCGGACAAGCTGGACTACTTGTGGTTGCAGCTGGATCAGAACATCTTCGAATCCGGCAGCGATGCGAACATGACGCGCACGGGAACGATCGGCGACAGCATCAATATCGAGCAGGTGGACAAGTGGGTGAAGCCCTTCGAGGGAGGCTACCACATCACCGGGGTGTCAGATGCTGCGGGCGGGAAGCTGAATTACACCATTAACAAAACGATGATGCGCATCGACCTGCCCAAACCGATGGCGCCCGGTTCCACTTACTCCTTCAAGGTGGATTGGTGGAACTGGATCAACGACCGCATGAAATGGGGTGGCCGCGGCGGCTACGAATACTTCGAGGAGGAGGACAATTACATCTACACCATCGCGCAATTCTACCCGCGCATGGCCGCGTACATGGATTACAGCGGCTGGATGCACAAGCAGTTCCTCGGCGCGGGCGAATTCACGCTCGACTTCGGCGACTACACGTTGAGCATCACCGTGCCCGGTGATCATGTCGTGGCTTCTACAGGTCTGTTGCAGAATGAGAGTGCTGTGCTCAACGTCGATCAACGCTCGCGCCTGGCGAAAGCACGGACCGCGGCGGCACCGGTCATGATCGTCACGCCGGATGAGGCGAAGACCAACGAGAGCAAGAACTCCGACGCGAAGAAGTCTGTTGGCAAGAAGACGTGGACATACAAAGCCACGAACGTGCGCGATGTCGCTTTCGCCAGCAGCCGCAAGTTCATCTGGGATGGCATGAACCAACCCGTGGGTAAGTCACCAAACGTGACGAACGTGTTATGCATGAGCTTCTACCCGAAGGAGGGCAATCCGCTTTGGGAGCAATACAGCACCAAAGTGGTGGCCCACACCATCAAGACCTACAGCAAGTTCACCTGCGACTACATCTATCCGGTCGCGCAGAGCATCCACACCGATCGCATCGGCATGGAGTACCCGATGATCTGCTTCAACGGCGGGCGGCCGGAGAAGGACGGCACCTACAGCGAGCGCACGAAGTATGGCATGATCGGCGTGATCACCCACGAGGTCGGCCACAACTTCTTCCCGATGATCATCAATAGCGATGAGCGCCAATGGACCTGGATGGACGAGGGCCTGAACACCTTCGTCCAATACCTCACCGAGCAGGAGTGGGACCGTGACTATCCCACCGGGCGCGGAAGGCCCCGCTACATCGTCGACTACATGAAGGGCGACGTGAACGCGGCACCGGACAGGGTGAAGGCGCGCATCGAACCCATCATGACCAACAGCGAGAGCATCACGCAGTTCGGCAACAACGCCTACGGCAAGCCCTGCACGGCGCTCAACATCCTGCGCGAGACCGTCATGGGCCGCGAGCTCTTCGACCACGCCTTCAAGACCTATTGCGAGCGCTGGAAGTTCAAGCACCCCACACCGGCCGATTTCTTCCGCAGCATGGAAGACGCCAGCGGCGTGGACCTCGACTGGTTCTGGCGCGGCTGGTTCTACACCACCGACCATGTGGACATCAGCATCGAGAACCTGAAGTACAAGCGCATGGACCCGCGCGATCCGTTGCAGGCCGAGAAGCTCAAGCGCGAGGACAAGTCACGCGAAGTGGTGGACATCAGCCGCGAGCGCAACAAGACCGACGTGGCCCAAGTGGTGGTGGAGCGCGACCCCAGCACCAAGGACTTCTATAACCGCTTCGACCCACTCACCGCCACAGAGAAGGACATTGCTGAGTTCGAGAAGTGGAAGAAGGGCTTGAAGCCTGAAGAACTGGCTCTCTTGAACGAGGACCTGCATCTCTACGAACTCCAGTTCAAGAACATCGGCGGCCTGGTGATGCCGGTGATCCTGGAATGGGAGTACGCCGATGGCACCAAGGAGGTGGACCGCATCCCCGCCGAGATCTGGCGCACGAACGATGAGGTGAGCAAGGTCTTCGTGAAGCGTAAGGAAGTGAAGAGCGTCACTCTCGATCCCTTCCTCGAAACCGCGGATTGCGACCTGAACAACAACAGCTGGCCGCCGAGGATGGTGCCCACACGCTTCGACCTCTACAAGGAGCGTGAGTGGAAAATGCCGAATCCGATGCAACTGGAGCGGAAGCAACTGGAGATGAAGGGGCAGTGATCGCTTTTGCCTAGGGGAGGGCTACCTGCCGCTCAACTGAGACAACTGCAGAGCAAGAATTCGTTCACCCTAATTGCCGACCGCGATCGTTCACCGGATCCGCCTCCTGAGCCAGCGCTTCGGGCCCTAACCCACGTTGAACGGGTAGTTTCTTCCCGCTGATCGGGGCATTCCTGCCTCAGCGATCGTTGCATGCCATGGGAATATCCATGCAATGCGGGCGCTGTGCGGTTGGAACCGTCTTTGCTTCGACCGAGCCCATAAGAACAAATGACCATGAATATCTCTCCGACGCGCACCCTGCTCGTTCTCACGGCCTGCATTGCACTGGCCGGTTGCAAAAAGTATGATGACGGACCGGCCTTCAGCCTGCGCTCGCGTGAAGAACGCGTCGCCAACAACTGGCGGGTGGAACAAGCAACTGATGGTGGCAATGATGTGACCTCCGCTTTCAGTGTGTACGAACTGAGGATGACCCGCGATCGCGATGCGACCCTGCTCGCATCCTATACGCTGGGCGCGCTCACTCTTGATTTCCAAACGAGCGGCACTTGGGATTTCGAGAACAACAGCGAGGACCTTCGCTTGGACTTCGAGAACAACGCTGCGGACGCCACCTATCAGATCGGCCTGGTTGAAGGAGAACGAGTTGTGGTTGCGCGAGAAGGGTGGCGATCTTGAGCTACACCTGGCCCCGCTCTAGGGCTGGCGTACAACCCAAAGCCGCTTCGCCTCCAGCCGGAAGCGGATGTCGTGTCCGATCTCCACGGGTTCGCCATCCAGGTGCGCGATCGTACCGGCTTGGTGAACGACCGCTTCACGAGCCACGACGGTGCGGATGTAATTGCTCCGATCCGCCCGGCCGGTGTAGACGTCGTAGAACGCCTTGAAGAGCGGGATGAGCCAGGGCTTGCTCACGAGTTGTAGTTCGGCGAGGCCATCATCCGGAGCGGAGCCTGGACTGATGATCGCCCCGTTGCCGAACTCGCGCGTGTTCGCGAAGACGAGCATCAGCACTTTCGCTTCTTGTGTGCTTCCGCTCGTAGTCACGGTCACGGGCATTGGCTTGGCGGTCAGGATCTCTTTCAGGACGATGCGCATATAGCCCCAGAGCCCACGGCTCTTGCTCTTGTCGAACTCCCACGCGACGCGCGCGTCGAAGCCAATGCCTGCGGTGCCCAGGAATGGAAGGTCGTTCACATAGCACACGTCCATTTGCGATGCGCTACTGGTGAGCGCTGTGCGCAGTGCAGCTTCGGGCCGGAGCGAAAGTCCGAGCGAGCGCGCGTAGCCATTGCCACTTCCCATGGCGACTATGCCCAGCGGAACGGCCGTACCGATCAGCCCAGCAGCGACAGCGTTCAAGGTGCCATCGCCGCCCGCGCAGATCACGCGATCCGCTCCGTGTGCCCCCGCTTCACGTGCGAGCAAGGTGCCATGGCCGGGTGAACGGACCACCTGGATATCGATGCTCGCACTGAGTTCAGCCGCCATTCGCGTGGCCATCTGCTGTATGGATAGCGCGCGCCGCTTCCCGCTCAGCGGGTTCAAGATCAACGTCGCCTTCATTGTGCGGGCGGTTGCACCGTGAGCGTGTTGCGGAGCAAGTTGCTGTTGAACTGCTGAATTGCCGCCTGGGTGCGTGTCAACATGTCGAAGGCGACCAGGTCGCGCGGCTCGCCGGACGGACCGACGGTATCCGGGCCAAGCGCTTCCATGCCCAACAAGGTCGTTCCATCGAACCCGATCTGGTACCGATCACCGATCATGTGATAGATCTGGTTGCTCGCCATCACCGCGTACGGTGGGCTGGCGGGCCGGAGCGCGCTGTGACCGAAACTGAAGAAGGGTCTGTGGTACCCAATGAGGTCCAATGTGGTGGGTAGGAGGTCGATGTGTTGCGTCACCCGCGCTTGTGCGCTCGGTGGCAAATAAGCAGGCATATGGTAAAGCAGAGGTATCCAGTAGTCGATCGCCTTGCTGTAGTTCTGGCCGCTGCGTTCGAGGTCCGCGGTGTGATCGGCGGTGATCACGAAGAGCGTATTGCGGAACCAGGGCTGGCTGCGGGCCGTGTCGAAGAAGCGGCGCAAGGCCTCATCGGTGTAGCGCAGGGTGGGATGGATCTTCTGCGTGCCACCCGCGAACCGGGCCGCCAGATCCGGGGGCAGGTCGTAGGGATGATGACTGCTCAGGGTGAATACGCAGCTCAGGAAAGGCTGTTGCTCCTTCGTCAGTTCATGGGCGAAGAACTGCAGGAAGGGCGCGTCCCAGATCCCCCAATGCCCATCGTAGTGTTCCTGCACAGGATACTCGTTCCGCCCCACATAGCGCTGGAAACCGGCGCTGCGCGCGAAGCCATCGAAGCCCATGGTGCCGTTGTTCCCGCCGTGGTAGAAGCTGGTGGCATAGCCTTCCGCAGCGAGCACGCTCGCGATCGAGGTGAAAGGCTGCTGCGCGTAGTTGGAAGTGATGAAGGCCTCGTCCATCAGTTCCGGGATGGATGCGAGCACGGCGGGGATCCCATCGATGCTGCGCCGCCCGTTCGCGTAGGCCTGGGTCATCGTGAGACTCTGGTCCATCAATGCATCGAGGAACGGCATGTAGCCCGGTCCGCCGGAGAGTTTGGCACTGTATGCCGCACTGAAGCTCTCCAGGACGATCACTACGACGTTGGGCCGAGCGGGGATATGGAGCGCAGGCGCGGTCGACAAGGGATAGTGCTGGATCACAGGCCAGAGGAGGTCGGCCTGGGGCTGGGCCATGTAGATGCGTTCCTCCAGCACGGGCTTGCCCAAGCTGTTCAGAATAGTGAACGGGGTGTTGAGCACCACCGGAACGAAGTGCGCGGGCGCATAGCTTGCCGCTGCCATCACCTGTAAGGGCATGAGCTGCGTTCCGCCCCGCGAGCCGATTGCGACCAACACGATGGCGACCGCCCGCCATACGATGGATCGCCAGAGCGGAAACCGTTCACCACTATCAAGCCGCGCCAAGCGCCCATAGCCCCACCATAGCGACCACAGCAACGCGACGAAAAGCAGGGCGATGTACCAATAGTCGCGCACGAAGGCGGGGGCCAGATTCACCGTATCACTGCCTGCCATTAGGATCTCCAAAAAATCCGCCGTGCTGCGTTTCAGGCTGAACTTGTAGTACTCCAGGTCCACACAGGCGAAGAACAAGCCGAGCGCGTTGATCACGAGGAATGTCCACCGTTGCGCGGAGGCCCAGTGCCTGCTGGGTCTTGGGAGGAACAGCACGAACGCCACCCACGGCAGGTTGAGCCAGGCCAGCGCGCTGATATCGAAGCGCAGGCCTCCCAGAAAAGCGGAGACGGGAACCGTGCTGAACTGATCCGCGTTCAGCCACACGAAGCACAGCCGAAGGATGGAGTAACCCACCAGCAGCAGTGCAAAGCGCGCGAGCAGGACGAGCAGAGGACCACGGAACATCGCGGCGAATGTAGCGGGCGCCAGTGGCAGGAGGCAGTTGCCGACCGCCAACTGGCAACTGCCCACTGCCTCCTGAACAACAGCCGGATACCTTTGCGCCTCGCACCCCAAGAATGTCCACGTTGACCACCGAAGACCGCCAGCTCCACTACGAGCGCGGCAGCCACGACGACGCCTTCCTGCTCCAGACCTACGAGAAGCTCGTCTTCCCGCGCATCATCGAGGAGAAGATGCTCAGCCTGCTCCGTCAGGGCAAGATCAGCAAGTGGTTCAGCGGCATCGGGCAGGAAGCCATCAGTGTGGGCGCCACGATGGTGCTGCAACAGGACGAGTACATCCTGCCCATGCACCGGAACCTCGGTGTCTTCACCACGCGGGGTATGCCCTTCGCGAAGCTCTTCGCGCAATGGCAGGGCAAGGCCACGGGCTATAGCAAGGGCCGCGAGCGCAGCTTCCACTTCGGCAGCCAGGAGCACAAGGTGGTGGGCATGATCAGCCACCTCGGTCCGCAGATGGGCATCGCCGACGGCATCGCGCTGGCGCACAAACTGAAGAAGGAGAACCGCTGCACCATCGTATTCACCGGCGATGGCGCCACCAGCGAAGGCGACTTCCACGAGAGCGTGAACGTGGCGGCGGTGTGGGACCTGCCCGTGCTCTTCATCATCGAGAACAACGGCTACGGACTGAGCACGCCCAGCAGCGAGCAGTTCCGCATGAAGAGCTTTACCGACAAGGCCATCGGCTACGGCATCGAAGCGGTGCAGATCGCCGGCAACAACATCCTGGAGGTCTACAACAACCTCGCGAAGCTCGCCGACAGCGTGCGCGAGAACCCACGTCCCATCCTCGTCGAGTGCATGACCTTCCGGATGCGCGGCCACGAAGAAGCCAGCGGAACGAAGTACGTGCCGAAGGAGCTTTTTGAAACATGGGGCAAGAAGGACCCCGTGATGAACTACGAAGCTTGGCTGCTGAAGATGGGCGTGCTCGACATCACCAAGCGCGATGAGATCCGCACGCGACTGAAGGACAGCATCGAGGACGACCTGAAGCACGCGTTCGAGGAGCCCGAACCTGTTCCTGTCGAGTCCGTTGAGGTAGGTGATGTCTACGCACCAGCCGGCGCGAGCCTCAAGCCACTAGCCACAAGCCTCAAGCTTGAAGCTAGTGGCTCGCAGCTTGAGGCTCGGGAGATCCGAATGATCGACGCGATCCAAGAGGGCATGGCCCAAAGCATGGAGCGCCACCCCAACCTGGTATTGATGGGCCAGGACATCGCGGAGTACGGCGGTGCGTTCAAGATCACCGATGGTTTCGTGGAGCGCTTCGGCAAGGACCGTGTGCGCAACACGCCGTTGTGCGAAAGCGCCATCCTAGGTGCGGCGCTCGGCCTCAGCATCAAGGGCATGAAGGCCATGATGGAGATGCAGTTCGCCGATTTCGTCAGCGAGGGCATCACGCAGATCTGCAACAACTTCGCGAAGATCCACTACCGCTGGGGCCAGAACGCCGACGTGGTGGTGCGCATGCCAACCGGTGCCGGAGTGGGAGCGGGGCCCTTCCACAGCCAGAGCAACGAGATGTGGTTCGTGAAGACGCCCGGACTGAAGGTGGTGTATCCGAGCAACCCCTACGACGCGAAAGGCCTCCTCATGACCGCCTTCGATGACCCGAACCCGGTGATGTTCTTCGAGCACAAGGCCATGTACCGTAGCATCAGCGGGGCTGTGCCTGAGCAGCCCTACGGCATTCCCTTCGGCCAGGCGAACATCTTGCGCGAAGGCAAGGACCTAACGATCATCACCTACGGCATGGGTGTGCATTGGGCCGTGGACGTGCAGAAGGAGACCGGCCTCGACATTGAGATTATTGATTCGCGCACTGGTTCCGCTGGATGTGGACGCGATCCTCACCAGCGTGAAGAAGACCGGCAAGGCCCTCGTGTTGCACGAGGACACCCTCATCGCCGGCATGGGCGGCGAGATCAGCGCGCTGATCAACGAGCACGCCTTCGAATACCTCGATGCGCCTGTGGTGCGCGTGGCCAGCTGGGATACGCCCGTGCCTTTCGCCATCCCGCTGGAGCAGGGTTTCCTGCCGAAAGGAAGGTTGAAGGAGGCGGTGGAACGTTTGGTCGCGTATTGATCGTTTCAGCAACGCGCCAACCTCTGATCGGAACGCCCGTAGCGTCGACCCTCAGGTCGACATACTGCTTGCCGTGCAGGTGGAATAAGTTCCCGCCATCGGGTTCGTTCCAATTGCTACGATCTTCTCCTTCGATGGTGTGGTCCACATTCATCGCGATCGCCAGGGGGCCTGGCTCGTACGGAGCTTTGGGGTGCTAGTTCCGATCCGGTGTTGTAATGGCGATGGCATTGGTCCAGGGGGGCTCTTGTCTTAGTGGCGCTGCATCCGGAGGGTGATGATAGGCACATGCGAACAATGGAGGTCCTGAGCGTTCGCTCCTTGTGTTTTGCGACCTTCGGTGCTGCTCCTGAACATGAAGCACTGGACACGGATCACGCTCGTCATCGTTGCCTTGGTGCTGGCCTACTGCTCCGTGCGGAAGGCATACGTGCTTAGAGCTACCTATATGCCGACCAGCGAGCAGGTCGACGTGTTGGCCAACCTCGGAAAGGAAGCCATCAGCTCCGGAGATGTTCCCGTTGCAGCCCTACTTCTGTACAATGACGATGTCATCGGCCGTGGATACAATACTGTACGGCGCGATGGCAATGCGGGCGGACATGCTGAAGTGAACGCGATAAGCGACGCATTCAGAAGTCTGGGTTGGGAACGCTTCGAACGGCTGGACCGTGATCGGATGGTATTGCTCACCACCTTCGAGCCATGCGCCATGTGCAAAGGCTTGATCTGCCAGATACCGGATCGGGCACGTGGCATTCATCGAGCCGAAATCGGTGTGGCACTGGATGAAGGAGGATGTGCGCTCGATCCGCTATGAACTGACCCGGCAAGGCAGCGGTCCGGAGCATTTTCAGGATAGCCTTTTCCGGCTCCATCCGTCCTACGATCCGGCACGGGCGGACCATTGACAGCGAAGGCTCAATGGTTGTCAACCTACCGTGTCGTGGACGTGCTTCTTGACCCATGTGTTCGAGAAGGTGCTACCCACGTCCGAATGTTCAGTATCCACCACCGCTGGCGCGGATCTGCGATCCGTGCCTCCGATTCCTTCGTCGGTCGTTACTTTCACCCAAAGCGCTGCCTTATGAAGAACCTCCTTGCCTTGGCCTTGTGTGCGATCCTATACCACGCTGTACCTGCGCAGTCCTCCGGTGGAACGATCATCGTTCGGGCTACCGAAACTTGGATAGTCTCGAAGGTAGGGTTCACGGACTTTGACGCGGCCATTCTGGTCACCAACTCTGACGGCACTTCGGAGTGGATAGAACTGGATGAACACGGGATCAAGAACTTCGAGGAGAACACGAAGACCATCCAGCGCACCCTGGACAAGTACTTCAACGACTCGTACGAATTGGTCAGCCAGCTGGCCACCGGTAATGACGTGATGAACAACTATATCTGGATGGCTTCCGGAAGCGCTGATCGTCCTTCGTTCGCGGCGTTGTGATGCGTGCCACACCAGCACAGCGGGTCTATCTTAAACCCGTGATCGCCTCCATCCCCAAAGCCGCTGCCTTCATTGTTGCGTTGCTAACTGCTCCCTGCATCCATGGTCAAGGGCCACCGAAGGAAGCGGGTCCGTTCCGTCAGCCCGAGCTCGCAGAGATCGTGAAGCTCGACCCCACGATCAAGCTCGACATCCGCTACGCGACAAAGAACAACTTCCTGGGAAGACCGGTGTACAAGCAGGCGCGTGCCTTCCTGCAGCGTCCCGCTGCCGAGGCGCTGGTGCGTGTAAACCAGGCATTGAAGGCGCAGGGCTTCGGTTTGCTGGTGTTCGATGGCTACCGGCCCTGGTGGGTGACCAAGATCCTCTGGGACAGCACGCCCACGGAGAAGAAGAGCTTCGTGGCCGACCCTGCGGTGGGTTCGCGGCATAACCGGGGATGCGCGGTGGACCTCACGCTGTTCGACCTCAAGACAGGGCAGGGTGAAGATGCCCAGCGAATACGATGAGATGACGGAGCGGTAGTATCCTGAATACGCCTGCGCCACGCCGGAGGCAACGCACCTACGCGATCTGTTGATCGCGGCGATGCTGGCGGAGGCTTCGCGGTCTTTCAGACCGAGTGGTGGCATTTCGACTTCAAGGACTGGAAGGAGTAAGCGATCCTGACCTGACTTCACGGAGATCGGGGGATGTAGGTTCTGGCCGAAGCAAGCTCTCGCGGTCGCGTCAGAATTGTAGCGTAAATCCCAGCCCGGAGGATGATGGGCCGATGATCAGCCGGGACTCGCCGTGGAGTATGTCACGCAGTCTGGCGTTATAGGTCCCCACCGCGGCCGCTGCGTGATGCTTGTATGAGAAGTTCAAGGTGATGCCGACCACGATGAGGCCGGCACCGATGCCTGCCATGATCCATTGCGGATCACCGCCGGCCACCGCAGCGCCCAGCGGCCACCCGACCAAAAAGCCTCCTACGCACCCGAAGGCCGTGGCGTAGCCATAGCTGCGCTTGGCCAGTCGCATGTGATCATAGGCGGCTGCATCGTTCGACATGACATCCAGCAGCTGACGCGGCTTAAGCACCGTACCGTGCATGAGGAACTTGTTGCCATCGATCACGATGGTGTCCGCCACGCTCTGAGCCATAGCGGGAGCAGAGCAAGTCAACACAAGGGTCAACAGACCTATTTCGCGCATCGCCGATCCGGGTGGTCGTTCAATTTAGGAATACGGCCCAGAAACCGGAGGGGATGGAGAGGCGGGCTTGACGCGCCATCGCGGTCATCCTTTCTAATCCTATTCCCGGACCACGATCTCCCGCGCACCGACCAGGACCCCTTCCTGCGGAACAAGTGTCACCACGCCGTTATCCAGTTCCTTGGGGTTGTGCGGTTCCCGAAGCAGCTTGAAGTAGACCGAGTCCAGGTGCGGGTCATCGGCGAAAACGAAGTCGTTGATCCAATACGCGTTCCCGTTGGGCAATTGCACGGCCGCATGGATATGCTCCGGCGCTTTCCCATTGGGGTAGGCACCCGGGCGGATGCTGTGCAGTTCGTAGCGGCCATCGGCGTCGGCGCGGCACCAGCCGTGCAGTCGTCCGTGCCAGCGGAGAATGTGGTCGGTGGTATCGCTGGTGACATAGTGCCCGGTGATGTCCGTGTGGTAGGCGTAGAGCACGGCTCCAGCGTAAGGCAACTTCGTATCCGCGCGTAGCACAAGGCCGCGGATGATCATGCGGTTGCCTGGTTCGTCAGGCGCGGCAATGGTCATCACCGGCCCAAGGTTCGCCGGCAGGTTGCCGAAGAAGCACTGGACCTTCTGGTCTGGGCCGTTGCAATCGCCCGGGAGAGCCGCAGGTGCACTATTGACAAGCGGTGCTGGTGGCAGGCCACAGTGCAACATCAGCAGCGAAAGAGCGATGGGGTAGGTGCGCAGGTTCATGGCCTTGTTGGTTGCAATAGGTGCCTGTCGAAGAAAAAGTCTTCGACGCCCGAAATGGATCCGTCTACCGCTGTATGATGATCACCGGCAACCCGAGCTGCTCCTGCCGGTTCGTATGGCGCGTGCCGTTGATGGCGATGAAATTGCGTTCGCCGGTGGTATCGAGGGCACCATCCTTCAGCAGGCGGGCATCCACCATGGCCTTGGCGAGGTTCTTCGCGGAGACCTGGTCGGTTTCGGCCTTGCCGCCCGATCCCAGAAAGGTCCAATCGAAATAGAGCACTCGGCCGTTTGGGTTGGAGGAACTCACCTTGTCGCGATCGTTATAGTCCATCGCCTTGATGAAGATGATCTCCGCGCCATCCAAGGTGGCCACATGGTAGTCGCAAAGGCCGAGCTTGCAGTTGGTCTTGGCGAGTTTGCAATAGGGCTGTCCGTCCACGGTGACGACGTCCTCTTCGTAGGCCACCTTTTGGGCATAGGTGTTCAGCGTAAGGGCAGCGGCTAAGAGAAGCAGGAAGGATCGCATGGGCAAGGGATGGGTTCGAAAGTAGTGTTGGCGGACCGTTCGATCCGATAGCGGGCAATAGCGGAAGGAGCGAAAGTGACATGAGAAGGATGGAAAGGAGAGCGGCTCGCAGGACCGAAGCTCTACTTCACCGCCAGGTCCTCCGTGCGGTGTCGGTTCAGCCTGCCGATCCTCATCAGGTCCAGCATCGGGCCGGTCACGAAGCGCAGGAAGCCACGGCTGTACCAGCGGTACACCGCTTCACCGCTGAAGATCCGCGTGAGGTGCTTCTGCATGTGCGGGGCCAAGAAGCGGCCCAGGGCGGAATCCAACCGGTCCTGCCCCACTTTGAAGAGCGTGAACAAGCTGCCCGAATACCAAGTGTCCACAAGGCGCTGCCACACGAAGAGTTCGCGCATCTGTTCCTTCTGGTAGCGCTTCCAATTCGGCGCGTTGCCGTCGCCCAGGAAGCGCGCCAGGCGGAAAGCGCCCTTGATAGCGAGGAACAATCCCGAGGAGAAGATGGGGTCGAGGAATCCGCCCGCGTCACCGGTAAGCACCCAGTTGCGGCCGTAGATGCGCTGGCTGATGAGCTGGTAGTTGTCGTACTGCACCACGCCGGTCTCGCGCTTGCCGTTGGAAGTGAACTTGCGCAGCGTAGGCTCGCTCTTCAGGTAGTTGTCGTAGCGTTCTTCACGCGTGCTGCCCAAGTCCTTCACATGGTCGGCGTTGATCACCACACCGATGGAAGTGCGGCCTGGCAAAGGGATGCGCCAACTCCACCCTTTCTCCAACCGGTGCAAGTGGATATTGAAGGGGGCGATCGGTTCGGTGCCGCTCATGTGCGAGAAGAGAGCGATATCCTTGCGCTTCCCGGTTTTCGTGGGGATGTTGAGCAACCGGCTGATGTGGCGGGCACGTCCACTGGCGTCCACGATCAGGTCAGGTTGTCCTTGGAAATAGTCGCCGATCGCGGCAAGCGTTTCGTCGCTCAGCTTCAGCTCGTCCCCTTTTCCAGTGCGCTCCAATTTGGCGGCTTGGTGGAACATCGTCACGCCCTCGCGCACGGCCAGGTCGAAAATGGTCTTGTCGAAATCGCGGCGGGGCACATTGTAGGCGTATGGCGGCAACGAACCACCGCCCATGGCGAAGGGGGAGGTGGCCTCCTCATCCTTGTTCACCCACACCGATGCGCCGGGTTTGTAGGTGCTGTAGGTTTTCACTTCGTCCTCCACGCCAAGTTCGCGCAGCATGGGAATGATCGCGGGCACGAGCGATTCACCGACGATGATCTCCGGGCGTTTTTCCAGGTAGAACACTGCGACCTTGAAGCCTTTGCGCTTCAATAAGGTGGCGAGGGCACATCCCGAAGGGCCCCCACCTACGATAGCAACGGTTCGAATGGTCTTCATGCGAGGCTTTGGTGGTTGTGGTAAGCTCCGCGCCCAAGGCGATGGTGCGGGCAAGATAGAGCGGTGCGGATCACGGTAAGCTGATGTACCTCATCGTCCGCCCTGGCGTTCAGCGGTGCGCATATCGGGCTCATGGGGCTGGGCATTTTGCCATTTTCATCTCCTTGAAGAGCGCATCGGCATCGAATTGTTCGTTCGCCACTTCGCGAAAGGTGGATCCCTTCGCCAGCAGATGCTTCACCATCAGGCGGCCTTCGAAGTAGGGGTGGTCCAGGCTGCCCGCACAGAGTTCGACCAGCCCTTCTTCCCGGCCGATCGAGCTCTCTCCTGCGACATGGTCGCAATACCCTTCGTGCTTCCAGTCGGGCATGCTGCTGAACATCCAGAGGCCCAGGCTGTGCTCCACCATCACATGGGTCAGCTCGTGGGCCAAGGTGCCGCTCAGGGTGCGGGTGTTGTAGCGCTCTGCCGGGCGAAGGACCTGGTCGTTCATTACGTCGGCGTGCGCTACGAAGATGTGGTCGATCACCGGGTAGGTGCAGGCGAACGCATCTTGGGATAGGGGAGCGAACAAAGCGAAGGTGGCAGGACCATCGCAGAGGTAGATGGTGAAGTGCGAGCCTGGATCGTACAGTTCGGAGGTGGTTAGGCGCGCCAAGGCGGAATCGAGGATGGGAAGGATGCGTTGATCCAAGGGCTTGGTGGAGTAAACCTCGAACTGGCGGTATTCCATGCGCTCCCGCAGCAACCACATAGGCCACGCCAGGCTGATGGCGAACAAGGCCAACGCGAGGAGCAGCGCAAGACCAATGGAGCCAAGGACCTTTCCGAGCATTGCTTCGCGAAATAAGCACGACGAAGGGTTCCGTGTTCGCACCGGTGCGCAGCGGTTGTGGATCATACAACCCGGTGTGGACACAATGGCGAAAAGGCGGCCATCCGCCGTACTTGAACCTTCTATGTTCGCACCGCGTACCAGCGCACCGCCCTCATCTTTCCACGCCATGGACAACGCCTTCATCGCCACCACCTTCGATTGGGACCACCGCACGCCCACGGGCTGGCAGATGTTCGTGAACAAGGTGATGCGGAAGTTGCGCCTTCCCGTTCGCCTTACCCCGGCGCCATCGGACATGGCCAATGTGGAGGCGCGCATGAACCTGTTCCATCTGTTGGAGCAGACCGTGGCCAACAAAGTACCCGGCGATGTAGTGGATGTGGGGTGCAATGCGGGCGATAGCACCATCGTGATGCAACGGGTGATCACCACCCTGGCACCCGAGAAGCAGGTCCATGCCTACGACAGTTTCGAGGGGCTGCCCGAACTCACCGAGAACGACGCGAAGGATGGCGTCTATGGCAAAGGTTACATGGCGGCCGGGCTCGACCTCTTCACCCGGAAGTTCAAGGCGCTCAACTTGAAGATGCCGCACACGCATAAGGGCTGGTTCGAGGCCACCATACCCAGCGAACTGCCCGAGCGCATCAGCTTCGCGCTTATCGATGGCGACCTGTACGAATCGACCAAACATGTGCTGCCGCACCTCTACGCGCGCATGGCCCCGGGAGCGATCGGCATGATCGCCGTGTACTACGACGAGAAGATCTTCCCGCGCAAAGGCGTTTCCGGTGGCTATATGTCGCCCGGTGTGAAGCGCGCCACGGACGAGTTCTTCAAGGACAAGCCCGAGAAGATCTCGCTGCTCTATGCGAACGAGTACTCCAACGGGTACTTCCGCAAGCTGTAGGTAGCGCGTTCAGCGCACGCTGATGTTCTCCAGGATCGCAGGTTGCCCCTTGGCACAGCTGCCGGACGAAGCACGCGAAAGGCGGTAGGTGAAACTCAGTTTCACCCCATCCTTCAGGTATTGCTCGTCCAACGCGATGGGCAGTAGATGGCTTTTTTCCGCAGGCTGATCCAGTGCCACGAGGTAGGCGCAGCCTTCGTTGGCGAAGGCTGTGGTGATGGTACCGGTCACAAGACCCTCTGTGGGCGGGGCGGAACTTTCCACGGCGGCCGCGGTTTTACTGCCGTTGCACGCGGCCAAAAGGCCAACAGCCAAGGCACTTGCCAAGTATCCGTTCATCGGGCAAGCACGATGCGTTGCACCTTCTGGAAGTCGGCACGGCCGAGCCGGACGAAGTAGGCCGAAGGAGGCAGGGCGGTGATATCGAACGCACCGTTCCAACGGGTTGATGTGGGCTGCACGGCTTGGCTGAGCACCGTACGGCCATCCATCGCGATCAGGTCCAGCGCCAAAGCGCCGCCCACAGGCAGGTCCGATGCGCTCACCAACAACTGGTCGCCTTGGATGATGGCTTGCAGCTGTGCGCTGTTCACCGCTCCGCGAGGAGCTTCGTCCAAGCCGACGGTCTGCACCAGATCGAACGACGCGATGCGGGTGCGTTGTGCGCCGCCGCTGGTCAGGTATTCGCCCGTGTGCCAGAAGGTGGTGCCGTTCGGATCCAACGCCATGTGGGAATAATCGCCGTACCGATCGAAGCCCGTTTGAGCACCACCACCGGCGATGATCACTTGTTCAGGCAGGGTCATGTCGCCAAGTGGGTCGGTGGAATAGCGGCCGGTGAAACGCAACCCAGGGAAGAGGGGTGGGGTGGAACTGGGGTCCGTGTGGCTATAACCCAAGCCGATGTTGCCTTGGTTATCCATGGCGATGCTCGCCATCCAGCGGTTCGCCGCATCAGGGGCCCAGGTGCCTTGCTGATGGATGAACCAGTTGCCGTCGTTCGCATCGCGCAGTTCGTACCAGCGCACACCGGCTCGGTTCGCACCGTTCACGTCCACCACATGGCAGAGCACCACGCTGCTGTGGTTCACAAAGCGTAGGTGGGGTGCGCGGAAGTAGAAGATCTGCGCCACCGCGTCCAGCTTCTGGGTAGTGCCGGGCTGGCTGATGTTGCTGAAGCCGGATCCAAAATTGGTATCGAACGGATCGGTGTTCAACGACATTGAAGTGGTGATGGACGTGTTCCCGATGTTCACCCAATCGGTGCTCATCTCGTAGATCTTGATGCGGTCCGCCGGGGCGCCCCAACCGTTGTCCTCCAAGTTGAAGAAGTAGCAGGGGGTGCCAGCCGGGGGTAGATCGCCGTCCGCATCGGCAGGCAGCACGCTTCGGAACTGGGCGATGAGGCTCGGGGCGCTCAGGTCCTCCATTTGCGCGGTCTGCCCAAGCAACATCTTTTCGCGCTCGAACACCAAGGCGGTGTTGCTCGAATTGGAGGTCATGTAGTACCCGTCCCACCAGATGGAGAACTTGGGGTAGTCCGGGAAGTCGTCGAGGGAGTAGTTGTATGCGAAGTAGTCTCCGGTGGGGTCGTTCGTCTCCGAAATCGCGATGCAAATGCCGTTGTTCTTCATCTGGGAGATGAACCAGCGGTCCGCATGGCGGTCGTACAACACGATGGGATCGCCGAGACCCGATTGTCCGGGGAAGAGGCTGTTCAAGCTAAAAGCACCACCGATGCCCGAGCCGGTCTTCGAGTACACCCGGCAGGAGGAGTTCACGCACTGCACGTAATGGTTCGGTCCGGCGGCACCCGTGGGATCGGGCGGGGCGCCATTGCCGGTCTGGGCCTGCCATTCCTCGATGGGCGCGCGGTCCATCCGGCTGGGGGCGGCTTTCTGCAGTGCGGGGTCTTCGGCGGTCGCTTCGCCATCGGGCTTCAGGTATTCATGCTGTAGCGCCAGGTTGCGCGAAGATCTGCGCACGGTCGGGGGCAGGTTGTTCTCCACCAACGCGGGTTTGTCGCGCAGCGCTCCGGTGCGCACCATGGGTGAAGACGAGACGGTGATGGTCTGCCCCAGGGCGTTCACCGCGGTTCGTTTTTCCGGGACTTGGGCCTGTGCGGAAAGGCAGATGGGCAGCGCTAGGGCGGCCAGGGCAGCGAGTGTAGGGGTGCGAAGCATGGGTCGTTGAACAAGGATCGCCAAGGTAAGCCGCAGGGGATCCTGCCAGGGCCAAGCGGTTATTTTTTCCGCATGGGATCCCGGCGTTGTTTGCCCACCGCGAAGTGGCCGGTTTCAAAACGACGCAGCAGTTCAGCAACTCGCTTGGCCCGGGTGGCCACCGTTTTCGCGCTTCCCACCCAATAGCACATGCTGCGCTGCATGCCGGGGTTAAGCCTGTCCCATGCGACCTTCATTTCGGGCAGGAAGTCGAGTGTCTCGGCCAGTTCTTCAGGGAGTTCCAATTTGGTGGGTTCGGTATTGAGCCAAACCTCCACCTGCGCCAGGTCACCGGCCTTCTTCAATTTGGCCGCCCGGCGGATATCACCCCCCAGGATGATGATGTGGTAGCCGCTCTTGGTCGGCATCAGCGCACGATCCACCGCCACGCCGTTGATGGTGCCCTTTACGCGCACCATCCCCCGACGCCCGAAGAGCTTCTCGACATCATGCGGGAACTCCAGGTAGCTCCAAGCGAAGCGACCTTCCATCTTCTCCATGGGGCCGGTGAAGACGAACGTTCGCTCCGGCTTCGCCATGCATCATAGGGTTGGATACGGTGGTCCGTCCGCTACTTCGGCAGCATCGCGCGCATCACCTTGTTACCCATGTACTCGCGCATCTGCCCGAACTGTTCGGTCATGGCGTTCACCTTGTCCTTGCCGCCGAGCTTGGCGTCCAACGCTTCGCGGATCGCTTTCCACTTTGCTTCGCGGGCGGGATCGGGGTCCATGGCCGCGAGGTTCGGGTATTCCACCAGCATCATCACGTCGTAGTCGTCCTGGTTGGCGAACTCCCCAGCGAGCAGGGAGAAGGACGAGATCGGGCCTTGCTCCTTGGCGGTGGTCATCATTGGGTACCAGTATTCGTTCAGCTTCTTCAGGTAGCCGTCTTGCGAATTGGCTTCGGTGCGGATCATGGCTACGGTGAACACGGAGCCCTCCTTGAACGGGTTGTCGTCCTGGGCAAAGAGCAGGGGCGCAGTGCACAGGGCAAGGCTCAGCAGAACGAAAGGGCGCAACATGGTTCGCATGGGATGGGGGTTGGTTCGTAAGGACTCCGAAAGTAGCCTTTGCACGGATCGCGTTCAGCGTCCGATCTTCCTGGCGGCGGTGATCCGCCCTTGCCACGTTAAACGTAGGACTCCAGCAGGCCGCACCCGGTGCAGCGGAAAGTGCGCACGTCCCTCAGCGTTCTACCGCGGAGTTTGACCCCGGTCCAGAACGATCGTTCAGGCGGCCCCGCGACCCAACGGGTCCACAGATTGGCTCCGTGGGTTATGTCCAGAAGAAAGCCTTCCTCCATACGCTCCTTGCATTTCGGGCATTCGATCGGGTTGGTGTTCATCGCAACAAAGGTGCTTCGGATCAGCCGCCGGCCTTCTTGGCGCGGTATCCTTTCTCCGTGAGATAGGCCAGCACCTTGTCGCGGTGGTCGCCTTGCAGCAGGATCACGCCGTCCTTGGTGTTGCCGCCCACGCCGCACTTGCTCTTCAGCGTGCGACCAAGCTCCTCGAGGTCCGTTTCCTTGCCGATGAAGCCCACGATGCGTGTCACCACCTTGTTCCCCTTCAAGCGGTCCAAGTGGATGCGCATGTCCTGCTCACCCGGTGCTGCCGTTGGTTTGCCGGAACCTGACGGGCCGCTGGAGAAGACCAGCTCGCCGAAGGAGTTGAGGGTGCGTTTCTTCATCGAATGCAAATATCCACCGCCACGGCGCCACGAACGCCAAGCCAACGCAACGATATGAGCGTGGCGGGACCGTTGCGCTCGTTGCGTCGTGGCGGTTCATCGCATTTCATTTCCACCACGTGATCAGCGGCCGCGTCATCTCCAACCCGAACCTCCGCGCGTCCTCCAGCTTGAACGGCCCGTGCATCTTCAGGTAGAGGTCGAAGGTGATCGGCCCTTCCTGGTCGGCCTTGAAGTTGGTGTGCCAGTAGTTGTTGAGGGCGTAGAGGTAGATGGTGCTGCTGCTCTTCGCCTCGGTCTTCCAGGCCTTGTATAGCTCCGGGTTCGTGCCGCGGCCGGGGTTCACCTTGCGTTCGTCCACCATTTCGCCGACCTCCCAGATCGCGCCTTGCGGGCACACGATGGTGACGCCCAAGCTGTCGTTGCTCACATCGATCCAGCGCTGGGCGCAGAAGAAATCGTTGTTACTGCCGGGTATGCGGCCGCTCTCGGGCGTCACGCAGGTATCGCCGATGCCGATGCGGACGGTGGCGTTGGGGATGTTGAAGGGGAGGGCGAGGTGGAGAGATTCCTTGTCGCGGACAGCGGCCTTTTCCAGCTGAGGTTGACACCGATTAGGCTGTCCCCGAAAACTGTGTAGTGGTTCATGACAAATGAGCTACAACCAGGGACAGATTGCTTCACATAGTAATGCTCTTCACCGCGGAAGCCAGAACTGTCGAAAATCAACAACATCGAGGTCAGATGGTACTCAAATGAAGCTGCATTGCGATAGCACCATTCGAATATGCCATTGTAAACTGACGTGTCCGCGTGCATCGGCCCAGGCCACTGTCACATTGGTAACAGATCTGGTTGGTCTGTAGGCAACCTGATTCTTTCCAGAGGACCAGCATGGTGACCGATCTCCCGAGGAATCTTCCACCGAATATGTTCTGCGCTCAACGAATCCACCGCCGACTGCCACAGTTTCGGACCGACTTGGCGCCTGATATCTTCTTCAATTGCGTTCACATACCACCCCGCACTATCCGCGAACGCCTTCTTCACCCGCCATTGGTCGGTGGTGAAGTGCGCATCCGGATCGCTGATGCTGCACCACGCGCCCCAGGTGTGCTCATGCCACATCACGATGCTGCGCTTGGCGCGGTAGAGCAGGTGCGGGTCGATGGGCTTGTCGAGGATCTTCGCCGCGTCGATCAGGTTGGAAAGTCGCGCGCTGAGCACACGCACATCGCCTTCCTCCTTCGCCGTGCTGTAAGCGCCATCCTCCCAATAGGGCGTGAAGTCGCCGCTCCAGGTGGGGATGCTCTTGCCATACTTCGTTTCGAACTCCTGCATCATCGTGCCCGCGTTGGCGATGATCAAGCGCGGTGAGCTGTACTTCTCGTTCCATTCGCGCACGAAGTCGCTGAGCGTGCTGTCCACCGGACCGTTGTCGCTCACGATGTTGTAGCGCCACTGCACCATGTCGTAGGGATAGCCCTTCGCGGCCAGGTCGTTCATGTAGGCGGCGATCTTCCGCGTGCCGCGTTCCTTGATCGCCCCGGCTGTGTAGCCGTGCCAGCCGCCGTAGCCCTGACCGGCTGTCCACACGAGGATGCTGTCCGGACCGGCCTGCCCCGGTCGTGGTCGTGCCCTTCCACCAGTAGGGCTTGTCTCCTTGCTCGCGCAGCGTGCTGCCGATGCGGTCGCCGCCGTCGGGCATATCGGGGATGTAGTTCGGCCCCTGGCTCAGGTGGCGGATGCCGTGCGCGGCGTAGGCGTCCACCATGCTCCAGCTCATGCCGGGGATGTCGGTCTGCATCGCCATGGTGATCGGCAGGTCGTACCACTTCCGCAGCGAATCGGCGTACTCCACGATCCAGTGCATCTCCTCGGGCGTGCACAGGCCGGTGAGGATGTTCGCGTAGTTCGCGCTGAGGGCGATGCTGCCGCTCTTCACCGCCGCGATGAAGCGCTGCTTGTCCGCCTCGCTGGCGATGCCCAGGAAATTCTCCACGGCCCAGAGGCTCTCCACGTTCCACACGAAGCGGCTGTCCTCGGGATAGTCCTTCGTGCGGTCGATCAGCTCCAGCGCCTTGAAGATGTTGTTGTTCTGGATCGTCTCCACTTCAGCCTGCAGGTGGCTGTAGCCGATATCGGTGTGGCTGTGGTGGATCAGATGGATGTCGCGGCGGATAGTTGGCGTGCGGCGTATGAGCGTATCGAATTCAATACCGTTTGCGAGCCACCCACCTATCGCCTCCCATTCTGAATAGTCATGGTCATCCATCGCTGCGCTAGTAGGCACCCATATGCTTCCTTCGATTACCTGAAGGCCATGATGGATTGGGACCCCACCTTTGCCAAGGTCTTTTTTCCCAACGAAGTACGTCAATGTGGTCGGAGGGCCGAAGTGCATTATCGTGATTTGAATGGCTCTTCTTGGAGGACTGTCCTTCGTGAGTAAGGGTAGGACTTCCACCTCCACCTTCTCCTCGAAGGTGTACCGGAAGGTCATGAACCAGTCCGGGCTGTTCTGTGGGTGGCCGACCACTTTCAGCTTCACCGGCTCGCCGAGCTTGACGTACTTCCTCGGAACCCGTAGGTGTGCGAAGCCGTGCGCATCGCCATGGCGGTCCATCTTGGAATACTCGAAGACGAGCTTGGTGCTATCCGCTACGGCGGCGCTCCATGAACCCGGTTTCGTGCTGTGGTGCGTAGTAAAGGTGAGCGCCTTGGCATCGTTGATGTACAGGTCGAATGAACGATCCCCGCCGCTGGTGGTGCTGTTGTGCGCGGCGATCCAGCTGAAGTAGAAGTACTGGGTCGATTCGCGTTCCGAGAATGGAACTGCGGCCGTTTCCCAAGCGATGGCCTTCTTCCCATCGGTGCAACGGGTGAGCAACGCCGTGGTGGCATGCTCCGGGTACACGCTGAAGTAGGAGAGGACCTCGCCCTCGATGTCCTTCGCGTAGCCGTTGATCACGTCCTGCTTGCCGAAGACGGGCAGGTCCACTTGCGCGGTAGCTGATCCTTGAACGAGCAGTAGTGATAGAAAAAGACGACGCATGCTTCAAAGATGGGAGCGAATGCGGCTTTCACCGCCACGGCGCCACGGACGCCAAGGCCACGCAACGAGGTCGTGGCGATACTTCTGTTCCAAATACGCGGCGAAACCGTTGCGTCCGTTGCGACGTGGCGGTAAGAAAATGGATGTTGCTCAGAAGCGGAAGCGCAGCCAGGCACCGACCACCAAGGAACGCGTCAAACCATCCGGTCGAACATCGCGAGTAAGCAGTGGAGTTCCGAACGTGGTTTCAATGGCCCAGCGTTCGCTTAGTGCATAGCGAAGATCGGCGGTGAGGTTGAGCGTAAGGCCTTCGGAACCCTCCACTTCCCTTCGCTCCAGTTCGTAAAGGTTCCAGTCGATGGGTTCCCCGACCTGCTCCAAGCGCGAATCGGTGGACATGTGGTAGATCGCCAGCAGGCCGGGTTGCAACGCGAGCCTCTTGCAGCCATAGGCGTATTGCAGCCTTAGCACCGCATCGTCAGCGCGCTCCAACATGAAAGATTCGAAGTAGCCGAGCGCGTCCGGATCATTGCCCCAGAAGCTGTGCAGGAAAAGGTTCTGGTTGTCCTGTTTCAGCACATGCTGGTAGGCGAGGGCAGCGACGTACCGATGATAGCGCCACTCCACACCGGCGAGCAGGTCTGTTGTGCCAAGACCGGTCTGGTAGGGCATGGGCAATGGGCGGAAGTCACTTCCGAACGAGGTCTTCTCGATCGGGTCCTGTGAGGTCGTTCCGGTGGGAAGCCGGACGCCGACCATGGCGGAGAGGTGGTGTTCATCCTCATTGATGAAGGCGTACGAGGCGGTGGTGATAATATCTCCGACACCACTGTTTTTACCGAGGTTGCCGGAAGCGGTCACGTAGGGCACCTTGATCTGCCAAGTGAAACGCGGGCCGATACCAACGCTCAGCTCCGGGGTGATCTGCATGATCGTGGTGCCCTGCTCACCAATGGCATAGCTATAGCCCAACCGTGCGAAATGCCGGTAGTCCACCACGTCCGCAGTGCTATCCTGCCAGAGGTGCAACTGGCCGATAGGTCCCGCGGTACATACCCCCGCGTCGCTGCAGCCCTGGGCCAGGCTGGTGAAGTGTGCGAGGATCGGGATGATGAAGAGAGGCGGCCCTGCTGGTCTGCATCGGCGGGATATTGGGCGGTATGGGAACGCGCTGTTCCGGACGTTGGTATGAAAGGTCGCGGTCCCGGTCACATCCTGACGCCAAGCTACTTTTGGCCCCTCAACCAGCAACCATGCCAGGCACCGAACTGTTCGGCGAAGAGGAGAAGAAGGAAGTGATGGACGTCCTGAACACAGGCGTGCTCTTCCGTTTCAACCACGATGCGCAACGCCAGGGCCACTGGAAGGCGAAGGACTTCGAGGCCGAGGTGGCGAAGTTCTGCAATGCCAAGTATGGTCTGGCCGTGAGCAGCGGAAGCACCGCCGTGAACACCATGCTGGCCGCCTGCGGCGTAGGCTACGGCGATGAGGTGGTCGTGCCGCCCTTCACCTACATCGCCACCATCGAAGCCGTATTGCTGGCAGGTGCGCTACCCGTTTTCGCCGAGATCGACGACACGCTTTGTATGAGCGCTGAAGGCATCCGCGCGGTGATCAGTCCGAAGACCAAGGCCATCCTGCTCGTTCACATGTGCGGTGCGGCAGCGGATCTGGACGGGATCCTGGCGATCTGCAAGGAGAAGAACATCATGTTGATCGAAGACAGCGCACAGGCGCTCGGGGCCAGCTACAAAGGCAAGATGCTCGGCACCTACGGACGCATGGGCAGTTTCAGCTACGACTTCTTCAAGATCAATACCTGCGGTGAAGGTGGCATCGTGATCACGGACGATCAGCAGCTGTGGGATACCGCGCAGCAGTTCGCTGACCATGGCCACGACCACATTGGCAACAACCGCGGCATGGAGCAACACCCGATCATGGGCACCAACTTCCGCATCGGCGAGATCAACGCCGCCATCGGCCTGGCGCAGACACGGAAGCTGTCGTTCATCCTCGAAAAGCAACGTGCGCACAAGGCCATCATCCAGGCACGACTTTCCAAGATCCCCGGCCTGCAGTTCCGCCGCCACACGGATGAGGCCGGTGATAGCGCCACCTTTTTCCACCTGCTGCTGCCCAGCGAGCAGGTCGCCCGCGCCACCGTGAAGCTCTTTGCCGAGGCCGGCATCCCGCACGGCTACTGGTACGACAACATGTTCCACTACATCAAGCAATGGGACCATGTGAAGAACCTCAGCATGCCCTACAAGCTGGTGGCCCACGAGCTCGGCCTACCCCAGGACCTCAAGACGATGAAGTTCCCCAAGAGCGATGCGGTGATGAGCCAACTGATCAGCTTCAACATCCGCGTTACATGGACGGAGGCTGAACTGGATGCGATGCTGGAGAGAGGGGGCGGTGAGGAAGGCGATGGAGGGGGTGGTGGCTGTGTGTGAACACCCACCCCCCCGCCGTGCACATCAGGAAATACGGCACCAACGCCGCCGCGCCCGCATAGTCCTTCGCCACGCGTTGCCCGAAGAACAGCATGATGATAGAGGCCGTTCCGAGCAGCATGCCCAGCAGCCCCAAGGCTCTTCCATAACCCAGATGCACCATCACGTGGCCGATGGCGGATAGCGCCCCTGCCGATATCTCCAGCAACGTGATCACCGGAAGGAGTAAGGGCACCGTACCCTTCAGGATGGACTTTTGGAAGTGACTGGTCAGGAACTCCTTCTCGCCTTTCCAATTGAACAACTTGTCTAGGCCCGATTGCAGGAAGAGAATGGCAGCCATGGCGCCGAATGCCAGTTGCAACACAGTAGTTGGCTGGGTGCCATGGTCGGCGAGGAAGTTCAAGAACGCTGTTCTGATCCGTGAGGTTTTCCAAGGGGTGAAGATGCGGCTTCTTGTCCTTTCACCGCTCTGCGTTCCTTTGCGGAACATGAACCTCTTCCGCAACTTCAAGTCCGTGACCAAGACCTGCTACGGTCGCGGTTCCTTCGGCAAGCTCGACGAGATCCTCCAGCCGCATCGCTTCAACAACGACGGCTTCATGGTCTTCGTGGTGGACGACTACTTCGAAGACAAGGCCGACTTCGTGAAGCGCATCCCGGAGCTGGAAGGTGACGAGGTCCACTTCATCAGCGTGCTGAAGGAGCCGACCACCGAGCTGATCGACAAACTGCGCGACGATATCCTGAAGCGGCGTGGTCTGCCCGCAGGTATCATCGGTATCGGCGGTGGCAGCGTGATGGACATCGCCAAGGCTACCGCGCTCATGTTCACCAACGAGGGCAGCAGCGTGCAGTACCAAGGGCTCAACCTGATCAAGAAGCCGGGCATCTATCACTGCGGTGTGCCGACGATCAGTGGAACGGGTGCCGAAGTGAGCATGACCGCCGTGCTCACAGGTCCCGTGAAGAAGCTCGGCCTGAAGTGCGATTGGACGGTGTTCGATCAGATCGTGCTGGATCCTGATCTCATCGCTAGCGTGCCGCGCGACCAGTGGTTCTACACGGGCATGGACACCTACATCCACAGCGTCGAAGCGATCACCGGCACAAAGAAGAACACTTTCGCCGAGGCGTACAGTGAGAAGTCACTGGCCATGTGCCGCGAGGTTTTCCTAAAGCTCGATCGCAGTGATGCGAAGAGCGATGAGTCGCTGATGGTGGCCAGCTACATGGGCGGCCTCAGCCTCACGTACAGTGAGGTGGGTGTTTGCCATGCGCTGAGCTACGGATTGGGAAAAGTGCTGGAGATCCACCATTGCATCGCCAATTGCATCGCCTTCGACAAACTGGAGGACGTGTATGGCGAGTACGTCGGGGAGTTCAAGGGCATGGTGAAGCACCTTGGGGTGAATATTCCCCAAGGTCTCGCAAGTGACTGGAGCGAGGCCACTATCGAAGCCATGGCCGAGGTGGCCTACAACCTGCCGCACATGTGGGATCACGCTTTCGGCCCCGATTGGCAGCAAGTGCTGGACAGAGAGCGGATCAAGGGGTGGTATCGGAGAATGTGATGCGGACCTTTACTGACGGAATGATCTAGGAGGTGTTCGCCATGGGTTGATTGTTGCCATTTGAACTACTTTCTTCAACGCTACGGGTTCCTCGCTCCCCTCCATGTCACAACCCATCCGCCGCTGGATCTGGATCCCCGTCGTGCTCCTGGTCCTTGTGGCGGGTGGTTACTCCGGTAGCCGCTTACTGGAGCGAACGGTGCTCAAGCGTAGCGAACGCATCCTCACTGGTATCGGCGGACCGGGGAGCACTATCCGGGTCGGGCAGGTGGATATTGATCTTTGGGCAGGGGAGCTGCGCTGGTCCGATCTGCTGATCGAAAGCCCCCCCGGCGAACCGGACAGCACTGAGGCGACCCGCATGAACGGTCGGGTGGACGGGATCTCCGTGCATGGCTTGTCGCTCTGGCGGTTGCTCGTGGCACGCACCCTTTCCATGCGCTCCATCACGATCGTTCGTCCGGATATCGAGGTGATCATGTCCAGTGACACCGCTGCGAAGGCACCTGATCGCGCGAAGGCATTGACGGTCTCTTCCCTCCGGGCAGAGCGCGTTGTACTGGAGGGTGCCGTGTTCCGGATGCGATGGACCGGGGCTGACAGTACGACCATCTCGGCGGAGCGCCTCGATCTCGATGTGACTGATGTGCGTTGCGAATGGCCGCAGGACCGCCCCTTCGCATTGCGTTACGCGAATGCCCAGGGGAAGCTCGCTGGTATCGCCGCAGCGCTCCCCCCTCTTTATGATTTCCGCATCGCGAGCATTGAACTGGCCGAGGAGGGAAGGACCTTGCGTATCCTGAACGCGGAAGTGGAACCGCGAAAGGGCCAGCAGTCCTATGATCGGGTGACCCACTTCGAGGTCGATCTATTCGATGCGAGCATGGACACCGCTACGATGACCGGGCTGGACCTGATGGGCCTGTTCAACGAGAACACCTTGAGCGCGACCACTCTGCGCATTGCCGGGGTGGAACTGGATGTTTCCGGACCGGACCATGCCGGACGCCCCGTACAAGTACAAGCCGCTGCTATCACGTCTCTTGCGCGAATTACCGATCGCCATGTATGGATAGCGTGGTGGTGGATCGGTGGAACGTGGGCTATCACGAAAAGGCGCGCTCACGCCCGACTTTGGCGATCCGGTCTTCAATGACCTCGGGGAACGATCACCGGACTATGCACCTCGGAAGCCGGGAGCCGTGACACCTTGGAGGTGAAGGCCACGGCAAGGCTCTACGACCGCACCCGGATGAGCATGCAAGTGCGCTGGTGATCGCCGACAGCAGCGATCGGTTCACGGCCCATGCGTTGATCGGCGGATTGCCCATCAGCGGGTTCAACCGGCTCACGGCCGATCTGATGCGTGTTCGCGCAAGAGGAGGTACCATCGGCGGGATCGAAGTGACCATGACGGCGAACGATGATCGCGCGACCGGACGCGTGGATATGGAGTACGATGGGTTGGAGCTCGAACTCCTCAAAGAGGACGGGTCCGGCGAGAAGAGGCGCTTCATGTCCGGACTTGTGAACACGGTCGTGCGTTCGCACAACCTCCGCTCGGACCCCGATTTCCAGCATGGCGACTTCACCATCCTCCGGCGCAAAGACCGCTTCGTCTTCAACTACCTGTGGGCCGGACTGCGCGAAGGAATGATCATATCGGTATTGCCTGGTGCGGTGGAGAGCGTGCGGCAAATGGACAAGGCGGCAAAGAGGAAATAGCGGCGGTCGAAGACCGTACGCGGATCAGTAGGACACCACGTTCGGGCGATCATACGCGAAGCCGCGAGCGCCCAATGCGAAGCTGATGGAAGGGTTCACTTGGAACACGCCGCGACGTCCATCCGGCAATACGGGATAATAGCCTACCGTGATCTCGAAGGTCTTGGTCAGCAGGTTCTCATTGCGGACGAGCAGGCCGAGCGAGAACGCACTGTAGATGCGTCCGGATAGAGCGCATCGCTCTCATTGCCCAGTTCGCCGAAGCCCACGAACATCACCGGCGCGATCCGGAACCCCAGCAGATCGTAGGGCGCATAGGCGACCGTCTCGAAGTTGAGCAGCAGCTTGTGCGTTCCAGTGAGCGTATCCCCGCTCAAGCCGTAGAGTTCGGCACCCTCATAAGTGATATAGGAAAAGGCTGGTTTACTGAAGCCGAAGGTGGAGCGTGCGCGGACGAACTGACGGAAATGCCAGCGACCAAGGTCCGCGATATTGCTGAAGTAGGTGAGTTCGCCGCGCAGCGTGCCATCCACCGCCTTACTTTCCTGGAAGAAGGTGCCGTAGCCCAGGGAGCCGGACAGGTAACCGAAGTGTTCCGTGTTCGCTCCACCCGAGAACTCAATACCCACATAGGGCATGGTGGTCATCAACTCCCGCTTCAGAGCACCTCCGCTCACGGCGAGTAGCAATCCCTCCGGCACGTCCTCGGTGGCACCGAAGCGGTACAGGTAACGCTCCCGGTAGTACTGTCGCATGCTCAACCCGACGCTCGTCAGGTAGAGCGAGGTATTGCTGTAGACGCGGTAGGTGTCCAGTTCGGTCGGGGGGCGGTCCGCGTAGCGCGTCTGCGCGTATCGGACACCCAGGATAAGATTGGTGCTGCGGCTTGCGGCGCTTGCCCCGTCACCCAAGGTGAATCCGCGCGCCAACCAAGTATCCAATGCGATCGGGGCGATGAGATAGTCCCGGTATTCCCGGTTTCAGGATCCACATAGGGCGAGCGCGTCCAGGTCTTCCCGAGATAGGCACCACCGGCCCATCGCGTCAGTACGGAGTAGAAGCCGCGATCCAGGCTGAACGCTGCGCGATCCACTTCCGCGGAAGTGGCGTATGTCAACCTCGAACGGATGTAGGAGTGCTTGATGTTGTAGATGGAATGTGTGCCCGCCAATTCCATCTCGGGCGAGTTGGACAGAAAGGCCACGCGCTGTTCCAATTGATGTCCCCACCCCAGGAAGTTCAGATCGCGCAAGGTCACACTACCCGAGGATAGGTCCGCTTCGCCGGATACGTCGATGTTCCACTTGTCATGGACCAGGACGAAGACATCCACACTGTCCCGCGTGCCCCGGATGGACACCACCCGAACGGTAGCATCGTTCACCATGGGCGAAGCGCGCAGCACACGTTCCGATTCGCTTATCCGCAAGGGGTCCAGTGTATCCAATGGATGGACCAACAGCAGACCACGGATCACGTTGACGCGCGTTCGCCGATGCAGGCTGTTGCCCGCGCGCTGGATCAGGTTGGTGGGGCTGCGCACGGTGTCCAGGACCGAATACCCGAACGGGTCCATGGCCTGCACCTCGATACGGCGTACCACCCTGCCTTTGTACTTGAGGTTCGGATCCACCCGGCGTGCGGGTAGTTCCGCGGCAACGGGTGCTTCGTCCGATACTGGCGTAACGAAGATGGCGTCGTATATCCACCGTGTCACTTTGCGTTTTTCCGCGTACCGTTCGATGCTCCGATAGACCTTGAGCGAATCGGTCTGCGCCAATGCGCGGAACCCGGGAGCAAGTAGGATGAACATCAGGAGTGCGATGCAAGGCGAGCCCCGAGCGCAACGGACCGTGCATTGGGTCGATCGCCCAATGATGTGTGGCAGGGCGCTGCGCATCACGGCGCTGTGTCGATAGGTGCCGCCAGCTTCTTCCTGAACCAGCGAATTCCGCGATCCGCCATGGGTACGCGCCTGTTGAAGCGCTTCACGAGGTTCAGCCGAACATTGCCCACGTTCCAGCGGAAGCTCTCCTGGCCGGTAAGGAGATAGCCTATGTTCTCCTGATTGAAGGAGAGAGCGATGTTGATCTTGCGGCTGTTGTACCCGCCGCTCGCGCGCATCTGCGCATGCCACCCGGGCCCCGCATCGGTCTGTACCACATCGTTGCCTGGATCGGTCGAGACGATGTTCTGTATGCTCAGCCCGGCGCCCACGGCAGCGGAGGCGGTGAGGAACCAATGTTCTTTCAGCACGAACGTACAGGCGTAGCCCCCCATCGGGCCGATGTCGAAGAAGGTGCCCCGTCGCATTCTGGCGTGCCTGTCGAAGCCCGCGCTTAGGGCGCTGGGCACCAAGGAAGAGTCCGCGCGCACGTTGTAGTAGGTGATGTAGCCACCCACCAGGACCGAGCCCTGGCTCTTGCGTTGCCATGCGTCCTGCGTGAATGCCGCGCGGTAGCTGAAACGCCGGTGGTTGGCGATGCGGAGCGCGCTGCCACCGAGATTGAATTGCACCAGGTCCGCGCGATAGGGCCGCTCGGTATCCTGCACCCAGCCGACTTGCTCCAAGTTGTGGGAGGCGATGTAGTAACCACCGAAGATCTGCAGGAACAAATTGGCGGCCCAACGCTGTGTATGCACGTTCGCCTGTGCATCGAGGTACTGCGTCTTTCCGCGCACCGCTTCGTCATTGTTCACGAATGGGATCCCGAAACCGATGTTCAGCGTGAGGGAACGATAGCTGGCCCCGATCCCGATATTGATCCGGTTGTTCGGCCGGTGGACCAGATCGGTCGCGCTCCTACTGGCTATGGTAAGCGCATTGTACTTGGTGCTGGAATAGATCCGAAGCGAGAGCAGGTGGGAATAGTCAGCGACATACGCCGTGTCGAAGGCTTGCGGATTCGCGCGATCCTGCGCCGGAGCAAGTGGTACCATGAGACACACGCATGAGACGGCGATGCAGAAGCGGTTGGTGAAGATCACGGCGCTGAAAGGGAACAGGATATGGAAACCTGCGGGCAGAGTTAGCGAATAGAGCGCCAAACCTTCCAGAGGAAACCTTGTGTGCCTTTCCGCGCTCGCACCGGGATCCTCAACGCCCGACACATACAAGCGAGTGGGCGAGTGGGGCACTTATTCCACACTCTGCCTGGCCCACTGAGCGGATCCCTCGTGTCACTTCAAGAACGCACCATCCACCACCAGCAACTTCACAGCTCCCAGAGTACGCGAGCGATGTGCGCTCAAGCCATCGGAGACCGCATAGGACGAGCCGGCCTTCATCACGGTGGTCGTCCCGTCCTTCAGTTCGTTGATCAACTCGCCTTCGAGCACGAAGACCAAGTGTCCCAGTTCGCACCAGTGGTCCGCCAGATAGTTCGCGGAATACTCGATCATGCGGATGCGCAAATGGCCGAGTTGCTGGATGCGCATCGTCGCGGTTCCGGTTGTGCCGTTCACCACGGTGGTCGGTACCTGGTCCCAACTGGTGATGGTAAAAGGAATGTTCACGCTCATGCCTGCATTTTTTGTGCGAACGCGATCACATGACCATCCGGATCCGCGAAGTATACCACCCGGTGTCCCCAGCTACGATCGGCAGCGGCACTGATCATTTGAACACCTGCATGCACCGCACGTTCAGAGAAGGGGGCGAGGTCGTCCACCAGCAGGTAGACCTCGCAACGCGGTATGCCGGCCCCCATGGAGGGATGGGGTAGGGCAGGGGTGATGATCTTGGCGATCCCTTCCTCCGGCATCAGCCCGAGCTTGCAGCCAGCCAGGTCGAACTCGGTCATTCCCGGAACATCGATAACCGGTTGGAGGGCCAAGAGAGCGGCGTATACGTTCCGGCTGCGGTGTTGGTCGCGGACGTAGAGGATGAACTCGAACTTCATAGGCGCGGGTTACGGAATGGTCTCCAGTTTCACGATCCTGGGTGGGTCGTCGTGCCCATCGGCATAGAGGTAGGTGGCCCGCACCAGCATCCCGTCCTTGAGCGCTATTGTCGGGTTTTTGCCGTTGTGGAAACCCGCTTGCCCCACGTCCTGGTAGTAGCCGAACCAAATGCTGTCCCCGACATAGAAGCGCTCATATAGATGGTACTCGCGCTTGTCGGTGCGCGCTGTTCTTACGCGTTCGGTACCCCAACTCTGGACGGGCCCTTCGACCACCCGTCCTTCATTGTTATTCAGCGCTTTCATCAACCGCCAATGGTCCCAGCCCATCAGGCCGATGCCGATCACGGCGATGATGATGCCGAAGGTGATCAGGATCCTGGGCGTGGTGATGCCCGTCCGCTTTGGCGGATCGATGCGCTTGCGGTCCCTGGCGCGTTGCACGAGTCGCCAGATCATGCCCAACAGAAGGAAGCCACCGGACAGCCATAACACCTGGATGTCGAACGGCGGCTCTTCGGCGATGTCGTATAGGACATGATACGCCATGCGAGCGGCGATGATCTATGGACGCGCCTGAGGCGGCGCATCAGGGCGAAAGTAGCTGGACACGCGGTTCCGCCCCGGGCGCGCCACGTAAGTTTGTCCGGTGCGTCCCACCCTGGCCTATTCCTCTGCACTATTGGTGGTGCTCTCGCTCTTCCTGGTACACCTGGCGTACGGACCGGTGGGCGTTCCGTTCGGTGCGGTGGTGAACGCCCTTTTGGATGGTGCGAACGGGGATCCCGCGTGGGTGGCGATCGTGCGCGAGGTGCGCTTGCCCGAAGCACTGGCGGCTTTGCTGGTGGGTGCGGGGCTGGCCACATGCGGCGTGCTGATGCAAACGCTTTTCGCGAATCCACTGGCTGGTCCTTCCGTACTTGGGGTCACCAGTGGCGCGAGCCTGGGCGTGGCTGTTCTGATGCTGGGTAGCGCATGGTTCCCGATCGCAGGAGCGGCCTTGCACGGCATGGTGATACTTGCGGCCTTCGCCGGTTCGCTCCTTGTGCTCTTGCTGGTGCTGCTGGCGGATCGAAGGGTGGGCGATGGGATCACGTTGCTCATACTCGGTCTGATGGTCGGCTATTTCTGCTCGGCGCTGATCAGGTGTGTTGGAACTCGCCGCTGGCGAGACCGCCTTGCGCGGGTTCGTCCTTTGGGGAATGGGAAGCTTCGCCCGGGTCGGGATGGAAGAACTGCCGTGGTTGGTGGTCCCGATCGCGGTCGGCTTGTCGTGGTCCGCAGTGCAGGCCAAACCATTGAACGCGCTGTTGCTGGGCGAGCGGTATGCGAGCAGCCTCGGGGTGGAAGTGGTCTCGTTTCGGCGGAAGGCGATCCTGATCACCGGTCTCCTCGCAGGCGCATGCACGGCGTTCTGTGGACCGATCGCTTTCATCGGCCTCGCTACTCCCCATGTGGCGCGTGCGCTGATGCGCAGTGCCGATCATCGGCATGTGCTGCCGGCCAGCATGCTCCTTGGAGCTGGACTTTCCCTGGCGTGCGATCTCGTTGTACGCACCAGCGGGCCCGCCATGAGCCTTCCGTTGAACGCGGTAACGGCTTTCCTGGGCGTGCCGGTTGTGATCTGGGTCATCCTCAGCGGACGCCGATGGGCGCGAATGAGCGCATGATGGACCTGGCCGTGCGTACCGAAGGGTTGGTGGTGGGTCACGGTCGCCGCGCGCTCACAACCCCGTTGGACCTGCGCATCATGCGCGGCCAACTCGTCGCGTTGCTGGGGAACAACGGCATCGGGAAATCCACACTGCTGAGCACCTTGGCTGGTTCGATCGCTCCGCTCGCTGGGGGCGTGGCGATCGAGGGTCTTGGTCTTCATAGCATGTCCGCGAAACAGCGGTCACGTGCGGTGGCCATCGTGCTTTCGTTCCGTCCGCGCACCGGCCTGATCAGAGCGAGCGAGGTTGTGGCCATGGGCCGGATGCCGTGGACCGATGCGCTCGGGCGAATGAGCCAGGAGGATGAGCGTATCGTGCAGGAGGCTGTTCAGGCCACGGGTATGGAAGCCCTGCGTGATCGCGCGTTCGACGAACTGAGCGATGGGGAAGCACAGAAAGTGATGGTCGCACGGGCCCTCGCACAGCGCACGCCCGTGCTCCTGTTGGACGAACCCACGGCCTTTCTGGACATCAAGCACCGTACCCTCGTAATGCGCTTGCTGCGCACCATCGCCCACGATCGTGGCGTGGCGGTGATCTTCTCCACGCACGACCTTGCGCAGGCGCTGGAGGCATCGGATCTCGTTCTGTTGATGCAGGGCGATGGCCAGGTGTGGCAAGGCTCGCCGGACGAAGCGGTGACTTCTGGGGCAATAGAACGAGCGTTCCAGGTGGATGGGTCACGTTTCGATCGTGAGGCGCTCCGTTTCAGGACCAATTCCTGAAATGCGAACGCCCCGACCAACCGGCCGGGGCGGATCGTGTGCGGGCGAGCGGATCTACTTCTTCAATGCATCGCGGATCTCCATCAGCAGCTTCTCTTCGTTGGTGGGGCCTGCGGGCGCTGGAGCGGGTTCGTCCTTCTTCATCTTGTTCACGGCCTTCACTACCATGAAGATCACGAATGCGACGACAATGAAGTTGATGACCGTGGTGATGAACGCGCCATAGGCGATGGCCACCTCGGGCACCGCTGCGGTGATCACCGCGCCGGAAGCATCTTTCACTTCGCTAACACCGGTTTGCATCACATACTTCAATTGGGTGAAGTCCACCCCGCTGGTCACCTTTCCGATCACCGGCATCACCATGCCATCGATGAAACCGGAAACCACTTTGCCGAAGGCGGCCCCCATCACAAAGCCCACGGCGATGTCAACGAGGTTGCCCTTCATCGCGAACTCTTTGAACTCTTTCATCATGCCCATGGTGGATGGTGTTTTGGTGTGGGCGTGAAGATAGGATCCGTCGCGTGCCCGCAAAGAAGTGGATGCGTGTCCGGCTGCCCGGCTACTTCCGCAGCGCGGTGATAGCCTCGCGCACGGCCGGTGGCACGGGCACTTTCAGCCCATTGCGATAGTCGAACATCACTTGCACGCTGGTTCCCTCCGCGATGAGGTCGCCGCCTTCATCGGTGATGGTGTAGACCATGGTGAAACTCGTGTTGCCGATCTGCGACGTTCCTGTGCGCACCGTGAGTAGCTGCGGCCAGCGCGCGGGCTTTCGGAAATCGCATGTGGTGCTGGCGAGGATCACCCCGAGACGGTCCTCGTCGAAACTGCCGAGTATGCCGATACGCTCCAAGTAGTGCATGCGCACGGTCTCGAAATAGCGGAAGTAGACCACATTGTTCACATGGCCGAAGAGATCCTGCTCGCCCCAGGCCACTGGCACCTGGATGGAGATCACGAGTTCTTCCTCAGCCATTGGCCGCGGCCTGGCGGAGTTCTTTCTGGAGCTGCTTGTGTTGTTCGCGCAAGCGTTCCACATCGCGGCGGTTGCGCTCGGCCTGCTGTTCCAAGTCCTTCTTCATGGCAGCGCCGCTCGCGCTTTTGAAGTTGAACATGCCCATCTTGTTCTCGAACTGCCGCAGTTCGTTCTCCATCTCCTCGATCTTGCGCTTTACGAAACGGCTCTCCCGCTCGATGCGGTCCTTCCCGTCCGGGGCGCTCTTCAGGTTGTCCACATGGTCCTGGAAGTGCGCGCGGCGGCGTTCTTCCCCTTCCATTTTCAGTTGACCATAGTGCTTGTCCAATGCGGCTCGGTAGCGGTCCTGGAGCATATCGAAATGCTTGGGCGACACGCGGCCGCTTTCGAGCCAACGCTTGCTGAACACTTTCAAGGCGTCCACATCCGCGTTACGGTTCTCTGTCAATGTGAACCCTTCGATCTCGGCCAGCAAGGCTTCGCGCGCCTTCAGGCTATCGGCCTGCTCAGCGTCCAGCTTGTCGAAGTGCTGTTTGCGCGCTGCGAAAAAACCGTCGCAGGCCTCGCGGAACCGGGACCATAGCTTCTGTTCATCGCGCGGCCCTGCCGATCCGGCCTCCTTCCATTGTTGTTGCAGGACCTTCAGTTTCTCGGCCGTCTGCTTCCATTCGGTGCTCTCCTTCAAGGCGAGGGCTTGTTCGAGCAGGGCGTGCTTCCGATCGCGTACACCCTTGTACTGGTCCCTGATCGCATCGAAGTACGCTTTCTTCCGATCGAAGAAGTTGTTGCAGGCTGTGCGGAACTCCTTCCAGATGCGTTCGTTGTCCTTCTTTGTGGCGAAGCCCACGGTCTTCCACGCGTTCTGTGCCTCCAGCACCTGATCCGTCAGGGCTTTCCAGTCCTTCAGGGTCACTTCCGCGGCTTGCGCACCAATGGCGTTCACCTTGTCCACAAGCGCCTGCTTGCCCGCTAGGTTCGTTTCGTGCTCTGCGCGGCGGGCTTTGTAGTACTCATGGATCCGCTCATAGACCACGCGGGTGGCGTTCCAGAAACGATCGCGAATGGACTCCCAATCCTCCTTCACTACGGCACCCACCTGATGCCATTTCTCCTGGTATTCCTTCACCAGTACCTCGGCTTCCTTCACGCTGTCGACCCTTTGCACTGCTTCCATATCGGCGATCAGCGCCTGCTTCAAAGCGGTGTTCTTCTTCAGATCGTGGTCGCGCAGTTCCTTGTAGATGCGGATGTGGTAGAAGAAGTCATCGAGCAGATGGGCATAGTCGCGTTGCAGGTCACGATAAGCCTGCTGCGGAACGGGGCCGATGGTCTTCCACTTTTCCTGCAGATCATGGAAGCGCTGGAAGGCGGTACCGATGTTCTCCTCTTCGGAGATCATCCGGCGCAATTCGTCCATGATGGCGTTCTTGGCCGCCAAGTTGTCCGTTTCTTCTTTCGCTTTGCGACGACGGATATCGTTCACGCGGGTGTTGTGCGTGTCGAGCAACTGCTTGAAGCGTTTGTCCTCTTCATCCTGAAGCGGCGCTGATTCGATCGGCACCGGAGCAGGTTCCTCGCCGTCCGGTGCGGGTTCCGCTCCGGGCTCGGCGCTGGTCTGGGCGCTGCTCTGCTGTTGCGCTTCGGCCACCAAGCCTTCGTACATCTCCTTCACGGCATCCACCTGTTCGGCGGTGTGCTCTACGTCCTCCTGCTGGAGCAGCGCCTCCAAGCGGGCGATCAGCTCCGATTTCGTCGTCATGGTCACAGGCGGCATGGGGAATGTCTGGCCGCTCGATCAAATATAGAATGGTCCCTTGGACTAACGGCGATCCGGTGTGCGCGATGGCCTAACCTTAGACCGCGATCCCGAGCACGCAAACGTCATCCACCTGCTCTTCGGCACCCTTCCATTCCAGGAATGTGCGCTCCAGCACATCGTGTTGCGCCTCGAGCGGAAGGTGTTGATTGGCAAGGAGCAGATCGCTGAAGCGCGTGGTCATGAACTTGCGCCGCTCCGGCCCACCGAACTGGTCCACGTAGCCATCGCTGAAGAGATAGATACGATCTCCCGGATGATAGGCCAGGCGGTGTACGGTGAATTTTCGGGCGGGGTCGTGGTGGCTTCCGCCGATGGGGCGGCGGTCGCCATTGATCACGGTGATCTGGCCTTGGTGCAGCCAGTACAGCGGCCGAAACGCGCCAGCGAAGAGGATCTCCCTTTGCACCCGGTCGATCCTGCATAGCGCGATGTCCATGCCATCTCCCGCGCCGCGCTGGCGGCCGCGCTGGTCCAGCGCATGGATCATCCGTTCGTTCAGTGAGGTCAGGAGTTCGGCAGGGTCCGCGTGTGGATGTTGTACGACCAGTTCGTTGAGCAATGAGCAGCCGATCGCCGCCATCATCGCCCCGGGAAAACCATGTCCCGTGCAATCCGCTGTGGCCACATAGCAGCAATGATCATCGATGCGCTGGTACCAGTGGAAGTCGCCGCTCACCAGGTCCTTTGGCCGGTTGAGGACGAAGAAATCGTCGAACATCTCCCGGAAACGCTCGGGCTTGGGGATCATCGCGCCTTGGATCTTTCCGGCGTAGGCGATGCTGTCGTTCACCCCATCGTGGCGGGTGCGCAAAGCACTGTGCGCATCTTCCTCGCCTTGTACCAGGCGCCCTACACTGCGGGACAGGAAGATGCCGATGACCACGAGCACCACCGCGAACAAACCGATGTTGCGCCACAACCTGGCTACCGCCCAACTATCCAGGGTGAGCGTAGGTTGTTCCGCAACGAGCAATGCCACGGTCGCACCGGTGCCATCGCGCACCGGGTCGAGCACGGTGATACGGTCATCCGCTTGCATGCGGCCCGGCCCGATCCGCACGCCGGTAAGGTGATCGATCAAGGACCTCGTTGACGGGCCGACCATCGCATCCCGCAAGGCGGGTTTCTTCTCGGAAGAGACTACGACCTGCAGTTCCTGCTTCGCAATGTCGTACGCCACCAGCCTAAGCGGTGACTCCAACGTACTAGCCTCAGCGGTTCGGCGCAAAGCCTCATGCAGAACATAGTACCAAGGGTCCTGATCGCAGCGCACGAGCATGCCGCGCGAGTCATAGGTCTCCATCAAGCGGCGCACACGGTCGCCATCGAGTTGGGTGGCCAGCGTGCCGGTGATGCCGGATAGGCGGGAGGCTGCCTCCTGACGCAACGTTTTCCTTTGGCCGGTGTGCAGCCAAGCGATCAGCGCCACGCCAAGCACGAGCAGGGTGCCATACAGCACAAAGAGAACCTTGCGGGTGGTGGTGGTCGCGAAGCGTTGCAAATGCGAACGCCGTTCCTAAGATGGAACAGGCGTGCGTTCCTACGGAGGGAAGGCGGCAGGGGTTGCCGGTCAGCGCTTTCCGGCTTCCGTTTTGAACCGTTCGATGGCGTTCTTGGTGAAGTCGCTCAAGACCAATCGGCCGCTAGTAGCGGCGCGTTCGGCTAAGAAAGCGTCCCAATGTTCGGTGCCTTTCCAGAGCATCCGCTTGATATCGGCCATGGCCTCCGGGCTATAGGTCGCGAGTTCGGCTGCATGGGCGTTTACGCGCCCGTCCAGCGCTTCGATGGTGGGGAAGACCTCAGCGAATATGCCGTGGCGCTCGCACCAGCTGGAGTCGCGCTTTATCGCTGGGGTCGCGGCCATGGTGCCGAAGGTGCCGGTACCGACCTTTCTTTCCACCGCCGGGCCCACCACGAAGGGCCCGATACCGATGGCCAGTTCGCTCAGACGCGCGGAAGCACCGCTGTGCGCATAGGCGATGTCCACCGCGCAGGCCAAGCCGGTACCACCACCTACGGTATGCGCATGGATCCTTCCCAGCACGAACACCGGGACCTTGCGGATGGCATTGATCACCTGGGCGAAACCGCTGAAGAACGCGAGCCCTTTCGCTTCGCTGTCGATCGCGATAAGCTCGTCGAACGAGGCGCCCGCGCAAAAGGCCTTCTCGCCTTCGCTGCGTAGCACGATCACCCGCACTGTGCGGTCGGCGCCCGCCGCCTCGATCGCCTGGGCCATGCTCCGTAGGATATGGCCTGGCAGGCTGTTGCTGCGTGGGGGGTGGAAGGTGACACTGGCGATGCCTCCTTGGATATCGGTCCTCACGTAGCCGTCGATCATGGGGGGCGTTTGTTAGAGGGACAAAGGAAGGTATGAGGCGAGCATCGATCCACGCATACGTCATTTCCGATAGGAGATGTCGAGATGTGCGAGTGCAGCGCTCTCATCGGTACAGGTAACCCTTGAAGTTTGACCAAGCTCGACGAAAGGCCTAATATTGTCGACGAAAAACAACGCACATGCTCCGGATCTCTACCCTGGTACTCTTTGGCACGCTTGGCACACTACCCCTCGCAGCCCAGATCACTGTCGGTCAGAACGAGATGCCCCACGCCGGGGATGAACTCTACCGGACGCGTGCATTACTGAACCCCTTTCTGGATTACGCGCCTACGGGTGCAGCGTACGTGTGGGACTTCTCCAACCTCGCGGCAGGGGATCAGGATGTGAAGGCCTACCAGACGGTCGCGTCAACCAACTTGGTTTATGCGCTGGTGTATGCGGACATCTTCTTCAATCCGAACCGGGCGAACCACGCGACCGCTGGTTCGGACATCCCTTTCTACCAGTTGTTGCCCATTACGGATCCCTTCACCTTCTACTACCGCAGTGCTTCCACATACACCAAGGTGGGAATGGGGGCCGGGTTGGCCGGGATACCGGTGCCGATCACCTTCGAAGACCAGGACGAGATCTATGAGCTCCCGCTTCAGTTCGGCGATGCGGCCAATGACTTCTCGTCTTGGAGCATCAGCCTACCCACGCTGGCGCATTATGGCTACCAGCAGACGCGGGATACCGAGGTCGATGGTTGGGGCGCGATCACAACCCCGGCTGGTACCTTCGATGTACTGCGGGTGAAGAGCACCCTCGCTGGGCAGGATACCATCAACATAGATACGCTCGGGATCGGGTTCACGATCGAACGGCCGGTGGTGCGCGAGTACAAGTGGCTGGCGCAAAGGGCTCCGGGTGCCGGTGCTACAGGTGAACACCTCGGAGATCTTCGGCTTCGAAGTCATCACCGATATATTTTTCTACGACCTGCCCCCGCAGCATCGAAGTGGTGCAGCCGCTCGCTGCCGCGCTATGCCCTGGTTCTGATGTGGACGTGCCTTACGATGTGACCGGCGTGTTCAACGAAGGTGGTTTCCTCATCCTGGAGAACGACTTCATCGCACAGCTCTCCGACGCGAACGGCGATTTCACCAATGCGGTGGACATCGGGTCCGAAACAGCGACGGGTTCCGGTACCATCAGTGCTTTCATCCCGGCGAACACACCCTTTGGTACAGGCTACAGGATCCGCGTGATCTCCACCAGTCCGGAGTTCATCGGCACGGACAATGGCTTCGACATCGAGATCAGCGGGGCACCCCCCGTGGCGAGCGTATCCGCCAACGGTGCCACGGAATTCTGTTCGGGTGATGCGGTAACACTGACGGCGGGTGGTGGCAATGGCCTTACCTACCAATGGCAGGCGGATGGTGTGGATATCGCGGCGGCCACAAACGCCACCTATGACGCCAGCGCTGCTGCGGACTATACCGTGGTGGTGACGAACGCCTGCGGCGCGGATGCTTCGGATCCGATCACCGTTACCGTGAACGCAGCGCCGGAACACGAGCTTTTGCAAACGAGCTTCTTGAGCTGCGATGGAACACCTGTCACCATCGAGGCCGAGGATCTTTCCGGCCAGACCGGGATCACCTACCAATGGTATTTGGATGGCATCGCGCTGAACGGCGAAACCTCCATCAGCGTCCTGGCGTTCGTTGCTGGATCCTATACGATCGAAGCGACGAACGGGAACACAGGTTGCAGCTTCATCACGGGCCCAGCAACGTTGGTCCTTGAGCAAGTAGCGATCCCGCAAGTGACCGCACAAGGCAGCACGGACATTTGCGCGGGCGCTTCTGTAACGCTGGAAGTGGACATCGTTCCTGGCGCGACCTATCAGTGGTACATGGATGGAACGATCATCGCGGGCGCCACGGATACGATCCACCTGGCGGATGCCGCCGGAGCGTACACCGTAGTTGCTACGAGCGCCAACGGTTGCGCGTCCGCACCATCCGCTGATGTGATCGTCACCGTATTGCCTGCGCCGACCGCGCCGAACATCATCGCTTCGGATACCACGACCTTCTGTGCGGGAGCGAGCGTGCAACTGCTGGCGGATGTGATCGCCGGTGTGACCTATCAATGGACACTGGACGGATCGGATATCGCAGGTGCCACGGGCACGGACCTCCTTACCTCGGATGGTGGGACCTATGCTGTGGTGATCACCGGCGCGAACGGTTGCGCCGCACAACCGAGCAATGCGGTCTTGGTCACGGTGAATGCCTTACCCGCCGTTCCCGTGATCACGGCTTCCTTCGATACGCTCTTCGCCAGTGGCAACGGTAGCTTCCAGTGGTACTTGGGTGGGACGCGATCGTGGGTGCGACGGATAGCTTCCTGGTCGCCTCGATCAGCGGCGACTACTTGGTCACCACTACGGATGCGAACGGTTGTTCGAGCACATCGTCGGTCTACACCTATATCAGCACCGGATCACTGGAGTTGGGCGCATTGGGTTTCCGCGTTTACCCGAACCCGAACGAAGGACGCTTCACGATCGAGAGCGATGAGCTGTCCGGGGTGACCTACGCGATCATGGATGTGACCGGCAAGTTGGTGCAGCAAGGACGGTTGCTGAGCACACACACCGCGCTGGACCTATCGCACCAGGCGTCCGGCATCTACCTGCTCCAAGTGGGTAGCGAGGGTGCCGCGTTCCGCGAACGGATCGTGGTGCGCTAGTACTACTACCAACTACCGCGCAGAGCGACCCTGCGGCCTTCCGCTGGGTCGCTCTTCTTTTGGGCCGCACCCAACTCAAGAGCTATTATCCTGGACAGGGCTACCTTCCGGCTTCATCAAGATCCACCCGGCATGACCGACCGACGATCCTTCATACAGCAGAGCGCCGCCTTGCTCGGTGCTCTTGCCCTCCATGGAAGCACCCGTGCAGCGTTCCCCGGTATCGCTCCCCAGCCCCCAACGCTCGGGCCGACCACCGATGAGGAGGATTTCTGGCGCCAAGTGCGCGCCGCGTTCGCGTGCAGCCCCACGCTCATCAACCTGAACAACGGTGGTGTGAGCCCGGCGCCGAGGGCCGCTATGGAAGCGCTGGACCACTACAACCGGATGTGCAACGAGGCGCCGAGCTATTACATGTGGCGCATTCTCGATCAGGACCGCGAACCGCTGCGAATGAACCTGGCCGTGCTGGCCGGAGTGCCGCATGAGGAACTCGCGATCTGCCGGAACGCCACGGAGGCGTTGAACTCGATCATCTTCGGTTTGCCACTGAAGAGCGGTGATGAAGTCGTCGTGAGCACCTACGACTACCCCAATATGTACAACGCTTGGCGGCAGCGCGCCATGCGCGACGGTGTGAAGCTCGTGTATGCCGATCCACAGCTACCGAGCGAAGACGAAGCCGCCATGGTGGAAGCCTTCACGAGCAAGTTCACGGCAAGGACCAAGCTCGTCCACATCACGCATGTGGTCAATTGGAACGGCCAGATCCTGCCGGTGCGTAAAATCGCCGACGCGGCCCATGCCCAAGGCATCGAGGTGCTGGTTGATGCCGCGCACTCCTTCGCACTGTTGGACTACAAGATCCCCGATCTCGGCGCCGACTACTGGGGCACCAGCTTGCACAAGTTCCTCTGTGCGCCTTTTGGCAATGGATTGATGTGGGTGAGGAAGGAGAAGATCGCCAAGGTGTGGCCGCTGCTCAGCAACGACAAGCCGCAAGGCGACGACATCCGAAAATTCGAGACGCTAGGCACACGCAGCTTCCCCGTGGAAATGGCGACCGGCTACTCGCTGGACCTGCACAACCTGATCGGTTCCGCCCGCAAACAGCAGCGCTTGCACTTCCTCAAAAGCTACTGGATGGAACGCGTGAAGGACACCCCCGGCATCTTCTTCAGGACCTCGCCGGACCCTCGGTTCAGTTGCGCGATAGGCGTCTTCGGTATGGAAGGGAAGAAGGCCACAGCGATCAGCGAAGAGCTCTTCGCGAAATGGAAGATCCACACCGTGGCTATCGAACGCGAGGCGAAGGCGGGCATCGAGGCGCCCTTCAACCATGTGCGCGTAACGCCGAACGTATACACAACTACGCAGGAACTGGACCGACTGATCGAGGCCGTGCGTTCCATGGTCGGGTAGTCCTGCCGGACCCGTCGGTCGGCGCATGCTGCAACGAGTGGTCTTCTCGCCTTTCGCTTGTGAAAGCGCAGAAGATCACCTCCCGCCGTAACGAGCTCGCCTGCGACCACCGGATCATTATCCCCAAGGCCGGTCACGCAGCGAACCTGGAGCATCCAGAAGTCTTCAATGAGCACCTACTCCGGATCCTGAAATAGTCGGAGCCTATCACCGGCAAGGCACTTCGGGAACCTTCATCCCATCAGCCGCCCGATGGGGATCCTTGATCCTCCAGGTGCCATCATGCTCCTGCATCTCAGCGGTGAGGACCGCAACGTGGTCGGTACCTAGGACCAAAATGCGCTGCTCTTTGTTGGTCGTTCCTTCCGCTTCGTAGGTGTACACGGCCACTACGCGATCACCGACCAGTTGGCCGACCAGCGTGCCATGCATGGCGTCCTTTTCGCCCGGAGACCAGTCCAAGCGGCCGGTCGCATGTCCAGAGCCGACGTCAATGGCGAGATGAACGGACATGGAGTCCACAATAGAGCCATCGGTCGAAGTGCTGACCAAGAGGAAACAGCGTTGTGTCACAAGCTCTTTGTCGGAAGGCACGGTCCTTTCTTCCTGCAACGGCGCTTCACTAGAGACCATAGGGTCGCAGGCTGCAAGAGTGATCGCCGTGAACGCCAGAAGGAAATGTCGGAGATGCAGCATCACGAACCAGGCGTACCCATGGATCGCCACGACGAAGCTCGGAGCGCGATCATACCGAAGGAGCGCGCGACCGTTGCTGTCCAGAGTATACCTCCGGCAGCGCGAGATCGGCTGATCCATCCTCGTTCGGCACTTGATCTTGATCGTCCCACCGCACCCGTCCGCGGCGACTGATGTTCTTGGTGCCAAATACGAGCACGAGGGTCGTGGCCACCACCACGAAGAGCCAGCCGTACGCTATGATGCGGGAGGCATCGTTCATGCCTTGGGGCAGCACCGGTACGATGAAGAACGCCATGTTGCTCAGGATCTGCATGATCAAAAGCACCGTTCCACTGCGGGTGGTGTTGTACACCCAGATCAACAGCACAGTGAGGGAAACAACGCCGGAATGGAAAACGATGTCCGGAACGCCCAGCGGTGTGCCTATATCGATCAGGTTCATGGGCAAATACCAGCAGGCCCAGCAGTTCCCAACTATCATCGCGGACCAGAACGCGGAATACCGGGATTGCATGCGGGTCATCGAAAAGCGGATCCATGCCGTTTCTTCCACCACGGCGATGCCGACGATGAATGGCATGTGCAGTAGCAGGTTTTTTAGGTTGTCCGGGCTGACCCATTCCACCGCTCCCCCTTGCACGAGGACGATAATGAGGGCGAGGTAGCCCATGATGAATTTCCAACTCACGGCCAGCGCATACCATTTGGCTGGTGCGCGCCAGCGAAGGAAGGGACCGAACAGCTTCTTCAGTCCAGTGGAGCCCTCCAAATAATAGGTGATGAGCACCACCAGCAGGAGCGGGAAAAAGACCCGCAGGCGGAAGACCTCATGGGCCAGTGGCACATCGTTCACATCCAAGCCATCGGGCACCGTCATGTAAACGAACCCGACCATGCCGAACTGCACGGCAAGCGCGATGGTCACAAAAACGAATACCGGGAAGCGTGCTACGAAGGACCGCACTGGTGATTTTTGCGAGGCGCAATTTACGGCGTCACGATTTTAGCGCAAGTCCCGATTTTTCGGGGGGGGGGGGGAGGGGCGAGGGTGGATACCCCGGCATGCGCTGGTCGCTGCGATATACCCCATCAACCTGGTCTTCCTGTATATTTCCCACCGAAACTGATCGTTCCCCGAATTGTGCGTGACCAACGTTCGCTCCTTGTTTTTTTCGCCTGTGGGCTGGTACTGTCCGTCTTGGTCGTTCTCTGCTACCGAATGACGTGGTACCCCGTTCAGGCCGCCGAAATAGCCGGGTCCTACCGCCGTGGATCGGTGATGTTCTTGAAGGTGGATAGCCTGCCGGAGCGGCTGGAACTGCAAGGCAATGGCAGGATGGTGTTGTATTCCTCGGATGGGTCGCTGCGGTTCGAAGGCACCTGGCGTCTGGACGAGAGGGAGCGTATCGTGCGCGTGGACGATCCGAAATGGGACCGGCGGATCAGGATCCGCAGCACCCTCACGGGGCCTCGCCTCTGTATGAAGGTCAGCGACCTGCCTTTGGAGATCGACCACCACGAGCACGATGAGGAGGTGGACCTGTTAAAGGTTGATGCGTCCGGACGCGAATGAACCACGATCACCCGGTGAGCATGCAAGCATCCTCCATCAACCCCGAGCAGGACAAGTATCGGATCGCGGTATTGTCCGTGATGATGTTCCTTTTCATACTGGTACTGGCTTTCATACCCGGTGTGAAGGCTGTCGAAGGACTGACATGGGGCGCATCCGTCGATTTCCACCGGGATGCCTCGTTCGTTCGTGCGCTGGTGGAAGGGCACTACGGTGAGGATCCGACCTACCTAGGCGGATCCCTATGGTACACCCCACTGGTAGGCTGGTTGGAGGGCCTGATGGTATGGCTCACCGGTCGGCCGGTCGATGAGGTGATCGTGCGGATGGGGGCGTACACCAACCTGCTCACGCCCATCGCGTTCTTCGCCATGGTCTGGTATTTCCTGGGCCCGGTGCGGGCGGTGCTTTGCACGGCGGTCTTCCTGTTCTTCATCATCGGGCACGAGCCGGGTTGGGCAACTCCTACCTATTCCCCCCGGCTCATTCCGGTCTCGTTCTGCCATTGGTTCTTCTACATCGAGCTGATCCTGATCCATCGTGCCTTCCTCAGCACGCGCATCGCTCCATCGGTGGTAGCGGGTGCCGGAGGGGGCATCACCTTCCTTGCCCATGCCGGGCCGGCGCTCCTTTCCGTGCTGATCATCGTGCTCTTCACGGTGCGCGAGATGTACCTGGCCGTTCGCCGCAAGGATGGCTGGGGCTGGCCCCGTTTGCGTGCTTCGCTGGCCGCGGGCGCCACGTTCATCTTCTTCAGTCTGCCTTTGACGTGGACGGTGGTGGGGGAGTACGGGATGCACACGGTCAACCGTTCCTACTTCCTCTACACCTACTACGCGCTCACCTTGCGGGAGAAGGAGATCTTCCTCTATCACAACATCGTTCTGTTCAACCTGGTGGCTCTCGTGGGCCTGTGGTTGATCGTGCGCAGGATGGATGATGATCCCACGGGCAAGCGCGTATTGTGGCGACGGATCCTGCTCACCTGGTTCGTCCTGTCGGTGGTGCTTACGGTTTACAGTTACATCGTTGCCGTGCTGGATATGAATTTCGGGGTACGGCTTCCGGGCATTCTACCGGCGTTCCACTTCCTGTTCTATGCGAAGGCGGCCATGATCGTGTTCGCCGGGGTGGCGGCTTGGCAGGGTTTCTCTTGGGTCATGGAGCGGTTCCGGCCCGAACTGAAGGGCGTTGAGCTTGCTTCACAGCTGCGGCCGGTGCTCCTGCTGTTCGGCGTGCTGGCGGTCGTTTGCACGTTGCATTATCCTTCCTATGCCACGCGCCGCGACGTGTTCGCCGTGCGCAACCGGAACATGGCTTTTATGGAGCGTACGAACAATGGGGAGGCTTGTGTGCGGATCCACGACCTGCTCGCTTGGGATGATGTGATCCTATGCGAGGGAGAACTGAGCATCTGGCCTTTGCTCGCCAGCGCCAAGAAGGTGGTGGCCACCACCCGCACCATGGGCAACCCGTATCTGGATCAACGGGAACGCCAGGACGATCGCGACCTGCTCCTAATGGCCATGCGCGAGCCCCGTCCCGACACCGAAGCCCTTATGGCCAAGTACGGTGTAACGCACTTGTTGGTGCGGAGCACCGACCCGGCTACAATGCCGGAAGCCCCGAAATGGTTCCCTCGTGAGGTTTACCGCACCGAGGAGTTCGTGCTGCTGGCGCGCTGACCGCGCAGGAGGTTATGCGTCCAACTTCCGCCGTGTGGTGGACTAGAACAAGATGGAGAAGGACAGGCCCGCGAAATCACACTCGATCGCGTCCCGTCCGGCGCTCACCTGCTCGAACTGACCGATGCCGATGGAGCCTCGATGTACCTGCGGCCACTGAAGGAGCAGTGCGGATCGGTATTGGCGCATCAAAGCGCTGAAAACCGCGCTCGACGGCGGGTTCACCGCGTCGCCTTCCATCCCGACAAGAGATCCGTGTTGACCTCGTTCGATGGGTTGGGCGAAACCCCGATCGCAGTTCAGCCCACCGCCGACGATCCGATCATCCGAGGCAGGACGCTGAAGGAGCGCACCGTTTGATACGCCAGAACGAACTACAGGTGATCCACAAGTGTTCCTCGCAGCATGGATCCCATACTCATTGTCGGTGCCAGTCGGGGCATCGGTCGGCGCACTGCGGAACTGCTTGTGGCGAGCGGTCACTCGGTGATCACGGCCGATCGAACAGGAGAGGCCATCGCTGGAGCGCAGCAGTGCCTCCGATTCGATGTGCTGCACGATCCGTTGCCCACGGACGCGCTGCCCGAAGCGCTTGGCGGATTGCTCTATTGCCCGGGCAGCATCGACCTGAAGCCCTTGCGCGCGCTGAAGGCCGAAGACCTCCGTGCCGCTTTCGAGTTGAACGCGGTGGGCGCGTTCGCCTGTGTGCAGGCATGCGCTGAGCGGTTGAAGCGCTCTCCCGGATCGGGCATCGTGCTGTTCAGCACCGTGGCCGTGCAACGCGGCATGGCGTTCCATGCGGGTGTGGCCGCTGCGAAGGGCGCGGTGGAAGGCCTTGCGCGTGCGCTCGCCGCCGAGCTCGCACCTACGGTGCGCGTGAACTGCATCGCGCCGGGCCTCACACGCACACCGCTCGCGGACAAACTGCTGAACACACCGGAGAAGGAGAAGTCCGCTGCTGATCGGCACCCGTTGAAGCGCATCGGCGAAACCGATGATATCGCGGCGATGGCCCAGTTCCTGTTGTCGCCGCAGGCGGGCTGGATCACCGGACAGGTGATCGGCGTGGATGGGGGCATGAGCGCGATCTGAACGATGGGCACAGGATCAGTCACCACCATTATCGGCATTGACTTCGGAGCGCGTAGCAGTGGCAACACCGTGGTTTGCGAAGAGCGCACAGGCCGCTTCGTCTTCCACCGCACCGCCAAGGGCGAGGATGGTGATGCGTGGTTGGAGGAGACCGTTAGCGCCATTGCGCCCAGCATCATTTTCATTGATGCGCCGCTTAGTTTGCCGGGGGTTTATCACGGCAAGGGCACCGACTATTTCTTTCGTCTTGCGGACCACCAGTCCGGTGGAATGAGCCCGATGTTCCTTGGCGGCCTCACCGCACGGGCGATGCGACTCGCGGCCACATGGCAAGGGAAGGGCATCGGCGTACACGAGGTCTATCCTGCCGCATTGATCCGCCACGCATGGGCGCACTTGGGCATACTTCCCGGCAAGCCGATACCCAAGCCGAAACTTCGGATCATGGCCGGCATGTTCATGCTGCCCCCGCCGGAGCCCGCCGATCGCCATGAAGCGGATGCCTGGCTGTGCTGGCTCATCGGGCACAAGCATCGCTCGCGCCAGGCGAAGGTGTATGGAAAGAAAGACGAAGGCTTGATCCTCGCCTGAAGGGTGAACCTAGGGGCGGAAGCTAGAGGTAGCTCAGCCACCACTTGTCCTTGTGCTCCGCACGGTACCGCGCGAACCAGCGGCACGGGAAATAGATGGCCAGCACCACACTGACCCAGACGGCGTACACCACCCACAAGGGGAAGCCGTTGTCCGCATAGTCCTTCGGATCGAGGCTGGCTTCGAGCACTGTTTCCTGCCACGGTTGCCCTTGCAGCACCATGGCCACCGTGGCGAGCGAGTGGATCAGGTAGATGTGGACGATGTAGTAGAAGAAGGGCACACGGCCGAAGACGATCAAACGGTCGCCCCATTTCAAGGAGCGGCCTTCCGTGAAGCCGAGGAAGAGCAGGGCAGGACCCAACGTCATGCACAGGTAGAGCAAGGACGGTGGGTACTTGGTGGTATTGAGGAACGAGAGCAGATCATACGTGGCCGTGGGTTGATCGACCCAAGGGGTGAAGTCGCCATAGACGTTGAGCGCGCGCAGACCGATGAACAGCACAACGGCCGCGAACCCCAGGCCGAACAAAGTGCGCTTGCGCCGCGCACTGGACACATCCGCCGCATAGAGCCGACCGAAGGCATAGCCCAAGGCCATGGTGCCGATCCACGGCACTACGGGGTAACCGATGGCGACCATACGCCCCGGGCCCAGTTGGAACCCGCCGCCGCGGTGCAGGACATCCCAGAGCGTCCCGATCAAACCGTTCTCCTGCACGGGAAGATGGTCCAGCAGGTTATGCCCGAGGACGATGAGCAGCCCGATGCCGAGGACCACGCGCTGCGGCAGGTACACCAATGCCGCCAAGGCGATCATGCTGACGCCGATGGCCCAGAACACCGCCATCATGGTGAACGTGAACCGCGGATCGAACTGCCATCCGAAACTCATGATGATGAACTCCGCGAAGATCATCCACACCCCACGCGTCCAGAGGAAGCGGCTGAGCTGCGCTTTGGTGCGCGTGCGGCCATAGAGGAAGGCGCTAGTGCCGGCCAGAAAGACGAAGACCGGCGCGCAGAAGTGCGTGATCCACCGCGTGAAGAAGAGCACCGGCGTGGTGGTGGCCATGTCCGTGGGGTCGGCGCCGAAGAGCAGACCATAGTGGAAGAAGTCACGCACATGGTCCAATGCCATGATCACCAGCACGATGCCGCGCAGCAGGTCGAGGGTGCTGATGCGGGGGCCAGGGCGCAGCGCATGGCCGACTGGATCGGTCGTCATGCGGGCAAGGTAGGATCCATAATTCGATGCGGTGGAGGATCTGCCGGATCGGCGGCTATGGCGAGCGTCATACCGATCGTCTTCATCACGAAGGCCGTCCGGAAGGTTGATCCATCGATCTTTGGATGCGATGGACAACCCGCAGCGGCATGCACGCGACGTCTGATCGGAACGTAGTGATCACGGAGAACGGACGCTCCGGTTCGGTGACCTATCGTGAGCCCGCCGGAAGTCTCGCCTTCTATTGGGAGTTCGGTGGCGGCGATGTCGTCACGATCATCCAAGTACACGATGCCGCCTGGAAGGCCCAGCCCGCTTGGCTGATCGGACGGCAGGCGGAGATCCTGCGTTTCGTGGCTGATGAAGTGATACGCCGGAAAGCGCCGGGTTGTCGCGCAGAGATCAACCAAGCCACCGGCGAGATCCTGTTGCGACAAGTCGGGCCACCACCGGTACATGTGGAAGCGGATGTTTCATTCGTCCGACGCCTCAGCCGTGTGAAAGCGGCACTGGGCATCATCGTACTGATCCTTGCGCTGATCTTCGGCGGCGTGATGTGGTTCAAGAACAAGGTGCTGGTGATCGATCCCGGAAAAGGCACTGCCGTGGGCTCCAGCGTGCGCACCGACCTGCATGTCGCCACACTGATCCAAACACTGGAGCCTTACACACCCTCACTGAACCGCAACCACGGCAACGATACCTATCGGTTCAGTCTCTTCCTCGTTCCATTGGATGGCTCTGGAACGAAACTCATTCCGATCGGTGGTGGCTATTCATCCTCCGCCATCAGCCTCGCGAAGATCCTGGGCAGCGATGGTCGCACGATCTGGTTCGATGTACAAGGCATCGGCGGTGTGGACCTGAAGACCCTTGCGTTGCTGAAGCCAAGCGATGTGCGCGATCCGCATGTGCCGCAGCAAGGCTCGCCATTTCCACCGAGCGTGGATACCTACTTGAGCGCAGGCTTCCTCACCGGTCCGGATAGTTGGTTGGGCCTTCATTCCCCGGCCGAGCTCGAACGCGAATTCGCACCGAAGAAATTCGTGCGCCGTGTTGTGAGCGCCAACGACGCCAAGCAGATGCGCCGCTTCCACCATGGAGCGCTCGGTGCCCCCGTGGACGACAAGTACCACCGCATCCGCTCCATGACAGCGCTCGGCACCGACGCGTATTTCAACGCCGCCTTCCTGCGCATGGATGATACCTCGGAACCGCTGCGACTTACCGATCCAGATGGCGCGCTGATGATCTACACTTCTGAACCCGGAGTGAAGGGCACGCTCATGGTCGCGCGCGTGGGAACCGACGGCACCATCATCTGGAAGGTGGACACGGGCATCGATCGCTTCAAGCTCGCGCAGATCCTGCCGGGAGAGAAGTCCATGGCGTTCGTGGGCACACGACCACCGATACCGGACAAGGTGAGCGAGCCGCTGCTGGTGATCGTGGAGAGCGCCACTGGAAAGGCGCGCACGCATTCGTTGTGGCAGTGAGCTTCACCTGGCGTTTTTATAGCCGACCACCACGCTAGGTTCGCACCGTGCAATTGCTGAAGCGCGGATATCAGTTCTACGTCGGCTCCTTCGAAGGTCTCCCCCGCGCGGTGTGGATCCTCGCACTGGTCACCTTCGTGAACCGCGCTGGCACCATGGTGGTGCCCTTCCTTTCGCTCTACCTCACCAAGGACATGGGCCTGAGCCTGGAGCAGGTGGGTTGGATCATGAGCTGCTTCGGCGCGGGATCGGTGGTGGGCTCGTGGCTCGGCGGCAAGCTCACGGACAAGCTGGGCTTCTACGATGTGATGCTCGCCGCATTGCTCACTTCGGGCATCGCCTTCATCGCGTTGCAATACGTGCAAGGCTTCGTCCCTTTCGGCATCGGCGTCTTCGTGCTCATGGTGCTCTCCGATGCGTTCCGTCCGGCCATGTTCGTGGCCATCCGCGGCTATGCGACACCGGAGACGCGCACGCGCGCCGTCACGCTCATCCGCCTCGCGATCAACTTGGGCTTCAGCGTGGGGCCCGCGATCGGCGGGCTCATCATCGCGGGGTGGAGCTACGGCGGACTCTTCTGGGTGGATGGTATCACCTGCTTCGCCGCCCTGGCACTGCTCTGGGCCAAGCTTCCGCGCAAGGCGGCCATGAAGGATGGCGAAGCCACACGGTCCACTGCCACGCGCTCGCCTTACCGCGATGGGACCTACCTTTTCTTCCTGCTCACCACCGTGCTCATCTGCATTCCCTTCCTGCAATACTTCAGCAGCATACCGCTCTTCTACAACGAAGTGCATGGCATGAGCGAGTTCGCCATCGGCGTGCTGCTCGGCATGAACGGCCTGCTGATCTTCCTCATCGAGATGCCGTTGATCAAGTATTGCGAGGACCGCGCCTACGACCGAATGCGCATTCTGTTGCTGAGCGTGGCGCTCTTCGCCCTCAGCTTCGTGGTGCTCAACCTCTTTCCCAACATCGCCTTCCTGTGGGTGGGCATGCTGCTGGCCACCGTGGGCGAGATGCTCAACTTCCCATTCATGAACCGCTTCGCCTTCGACCGTGCGGAGCGCGGCGCCACCGGCTCCTACATGGGCTTGTTCACCATCAGCTGGAGCGTGGCGCACATCATCGGCCACACGCTCGGCCTCAACCTCATTGCGCAATTCGGCTACGAAGCCACCTGGTACATCTTCACCGGCATGCTGGTGGTGGCCATGGCGATGCTGGTGGTGCTGAAGCGGATGGTGGCGCGTGAGAAGACCGTGTGATCGAGAGGCTCCGTGCAGCGGAGCGTTCATCCCAAGCGGCTCGTCACATCCTCTATCGCATCCTTCAGCCGCTCGCAGGCACGGATGGTGTCGGCGAAGATCTCCGGGCGTGGGGTGAGCGTGCTTTCGCGCAGGGCATCCACCGGACCGCGGAGGTCGGCGCAACGCGGCTCGGTGGCGATGCCATGCTCCATCCGCGTCTCGATATCGGCCAGGAGCCTGTCGTTGAGGTGTTCGTGCCGCAGATCCGTTTGCAACATGTCCACGGTGCGGCGCAGTCGGCGCAAACTCCGCACAAGGTCCAGGTCGTTCATCGGCGCCGAAGATGGTGAACACCATGCCCGGCGGGATCACCGCACCTGCAACACTCGGCCCTCCAACACCCAATTCTGCGGCTCCACGCTCAACACGCCACCTGGAACCTCCCTCCTGAGCACCACAACGCCGATGTGTACCTCCGTGTAGCTGGTCGTGCGGTAAACAGGGTGGCCTTTGAATTCCTTTTCCACAGCGCTCCACTCCTGCGGCTCATCGGGCATGCCGAAGGGATGACGGAGGACCGCGCAGAAGACCTTGCCCAGTTCCGGTGCCGACCAATAGAGCGTGCCGTTCTGGAGGCCGCCCGACAATCGTTCGGGGTGAGCGCTTCGACTTCACCGAGCCTGAGTTCCGACACGCCGTTGGTTCGCTGCATGAGGAAGGCCGCGCCGGGCGCAGGGGACACGCCACGCGCACGTAGTAACCCATGCGACCTGTGCCATGGCTGTGCTCTTCGTGTCCGGTGATGATCGCATCGGGCACCTCGTCGAAGTTGAGGTCCACCGGCTCATCCGGCGGAAGGCCGGCTGGAATGACAACCTGCGGCTCCAACTCGTGGTCAGGATAGAAGCGGACACTGGGCGGCTTATCGATCGGTGCAGGCGGCGTCACGGAAGCGGGATCACCGAAACGCGCACGCACCGGCACCGAACCGTACGGCGCCACCCAGATGCGGCCAGCAGGAATGTTGAACACGATCTGGAACGCTGCGATGGCCGGTCGGTCGCCCATGGTGCTGCGCAGCACAAAACTGCCCTCATACTGTTCACCGCTGCCATACCATCCCGCTTGGGCAGGCGTAACGCCCGGGCCGAAAGGCTGCTCCAGCACATGGAACTCCGTGGGTTCGGACCGCGCCCATTGCAGTTGCTTGAAGTGGAAGCCTTTCGCCAAGGCGGCCGTGTCGAGCGAAGCGCCGTCGGCTAGGAGGTAGTAACCGTAGTTGTTGGGCGTGCCATTCACCAGGATCGATGTCCCGGAAGTGTGCGCACGAGGCGACGGTACCAACCCTCGAGGCCTGCTCGGGATCGGGGGATGTGATCGGTGCGGCCCGTGATCGCCACGTCGGCAATGCCATCGCCGGTAAGGTCCACGCGCTCATCGGGCGGGATGCCGGGCGGTACAATTGGCCTCACCGGGAGCGGAGGCTTGCTGCGCGAAGACAGGTAGCACAGCGACAACGGCGCAGAGGAAAGTGAACGGAGGCTCTGGCACGATGAACGCGTATCCCAGCGAACACCGTTCCACGATTTTGTGCACCCCATCGGGAACGGGGTAGTGACGGCAACCTTCGTTCGAGAATGAGCTGAGAGCGGATGGATGCACGCGTTCAGTGAAGCACCCGCACGGTCCGGCGAAAAGCAGACCTTCGGGTTATGCGCAGGGAGGGCTGTTCGCCTTGGCCCGGTACACCAATGATCCGGCTACCAGCACGGATGCCAACACCCACTACGACGATGGGATCATGGTTTATCCGAACCCTTCCGCCGGTGACCTTACTGTGGAATGGAAGGGCGGAACGACCGCGTTGCTCCGCGTGGTCGATGCGTTGGGCACTATCGTCAGCGAACAACGCATGACCTCACCGGCCCGACTATCCGTTCCGGCACGAGGCATCCACTTCCTGCGCATCACCGACGATGCCGGGATGGTGGTGAGCCGGGAAGATCGTGGTCGAGTGAGGTGGTGGGTGGGATCGGGAGAAGATGGAATGCTGGCCGACCAGGAACGGTGCCTGCACCTCATCCCAAGCGGCTCGTCATCCTCTATCGCATCCTTCAGCCGCTCGCAGGAGCGGATGGTGTCCGCGAAGAGCTCTGCGCGAGGAGTGAGGGTGCTCTCGCGTAACGCATCCACGGGAGCCGAAAGGCCGGCGCAACGCGGCTCGGTGGCAATGCCGTGCTCCATCCGCATCTCGATATCGGCCAGTAGCCTGTCGTTCAGGTGGTCGTGCCGCGGATCCGTTCTGGAGCATCTGCACGGTGCGGCGGAGAATGCGCAAGCGGCGAGCGAGGTCGAGATCGTCCATTGGGGCGAAGATCGGGGGAAGAGCGTCCAATACCGCCCTAGGCCTTCCGCTCCATCCACGGCCTTTCCCGTTCCATCGGTCCGATCGTCCGAATGAGCGCCAACAGTGACGGAGGTCACCTTCCACACGGGATGGATCACCCAGATTTGGAGCAGCACACAGCACCATGACCATGACACCACGTACTATTACCGCGATCACCGCCCTCGCCCTCGGCTGTCGCCTCTTCGCGCAGGTATCTGTGGACTGGACCGAGAGCGGCGGGCTCGCCGTCGCGCTCGATCAGCAGAACAACGTCTTTACGGTCAACTACGACCCGAACCTCGGCGGCGACATCACTTTGACCAAGCGGAACGCGAACGGCGCCTTCCTCTGGGACGCATCCTTCAACCAGACAAGCACCACCATGTTCGACAAGGCGACCTGGGTGGCTACGGACCCGCAGGGCAACGCCATCGTCACCGGCACAGTGATGAGCGGCTTCTCCAACCCGGTGAACGCGAACAGCCTGGTGATGAAGTTCGACCCGGCCGGCAACCTGCTTTGGCGCCAGGTGTACGAGTCGTTCTTCGACGGGTCATCCACCCGCAAGTGCGTGGTGGACAAGGCGAGCAACATCTATGTGTTGGGCATCGGCACCGGACCGAACGGACAGGTGACCAAGGTGAAGAAGTTCGCGCCGAACGGAACGGCCGTGTGGTCGTGGTTCGATGTGGGCATCGGTGCGCCGGTGAACATCAAGTTCACGCCGGACAGCAATTTGGTGATCGCGCACCGGGGCATTGTGGGCAGTGTGAACGGCTACACCCGGATCGATCGCAACGGCAACACCATCTGGAGTTTGGGCGGTGTGAACAGCCTCACCGTTGGCGATGCGGCGGGGGATGCCTTCGGCAATACCTATGTGGTGCATGGCGACTACCTCGGCGGCGCGGGCAGCGTGATCCGCAAGCTCTCGCCCACGGGCACGCTCCTCTGGCAGAACGTCTATCCCATCACCGCCTACCGCGTGGAAGTGGGCACGGATAACGCGCCGGTGGTGTGTGGTTTCCCGTTCCCCGGGAACGGAGGAGCGGCGTTCCTGAAGACGGATCCGAACGGCACACAGCTCTGGTCCAATGG
>JADJRW010000027.1 GCA_016712025.1 Flavobacteriales bacterium | reverse complement strand
GTATAGTTGCCGCTCACTGTCGCGATATGATCGGCCGTGTAGGCACCGGTGATCTCGAAGCCATCCACGAACCATTGGTAGGTGTACGCCAGGGTGTCCATAAAGAAGGTGTATACGTAGAGATAGCCGGAGCCATCATCATAAACCTGCGGATCGAGCTGGGCCTGTGCGCAATCGACGATCGTGTTCAGCACCGTATTGGTGATCACCGGTGGGTTCAGATCGAAGTAGATGCCGACGTTGTTGGTGATCTCGGTCAGGTGCGGCAGACCGGGAAGCACGCGCAGGCGGAACTTCACGAAGCCGTGGCTTGCCGGTTCGTTCACATTGCTGTCCGGCAACTGGATATTGTCGAAACGAAAAGTCGCAAGACCACCGCTACCGATGTTCAAGCCGGTGATCGGATGCGAGTATCCCAAGACCTGCAGGCTGCCATGCTCGAGGTCGGCGCTGAGGAGATCCTCGATCACCACGGTGGTGGCGGTATCGTTGCCGGTGTTCTGGAAGCGGACGGTGTAGGTGAGCCATTCCGTATCGAAGGGGATCGCGCCGCAGGGGCCGGATCCTTCCGGGGTGACGACCTTGTCATTGGGATCATAAGCACAAGTGATCACTTCTTCCCAGAGGACCGTATCGGCCGGCGTCAGTGTTCCGTTGCCATCGTCCGCCCAAATGACCAGCGTGCTGGTGACAGTATCTCCCCAGTACACGGAGCCGGGCATGTGTATGGTCATTTCCTGCTGCCAATACTGGTACCACCCCACGCTATCGAAGCTCCAGTACACGGTGCCCCCCGCGATGGAATCCGGGGGAGGGTTCGACCAGGAGAAAGACACCAGCGTATCCAGCGTGAGCGCGGCGACCCCTTGTGGCGTTGTGGTCCCCTGGTTCTGTAGGCCGATATGCATGTGCGGTATGCCGAAGCATGTCAGCGCGGGCGATGCGATCCATCCGACGAGCAAAGTGGTATCGACCGTGGGCGTATGGCCGAAGTCCAGATCGGTGAACGTGGAGTCGTTGATCGTGAACGGTACGGTGTACATCGAAGGGGTGGTCACCTGCCACCATGGGCCCGGGTTCGCATGGCTCACCGAATAGGTGTCCATCACCGGGGTGTGGAACTCGAAGGCTCCTTGATAGTTGGTGAAGACGTAGCCATTGTTGGGCGCAACGCTCAGCGCTCCGAACGGAAAGCCCGGTTCGCCGGCATCGAGCGATCCGTCCTGGTCCGTGTCCGCGAAGACAGTGCCCGTGGCGGACCAGGGCTCGTCATCGGCACAAACGATCGTGCTCGAAGCGTACGCCGGAAAGTCGGCTGTGGTCACCTGGTAAAAGGATTCCGGAACTGGTGTGGTGACCGATAGAACCGTTGTCTGCGACGGAGTGAAGTTGTTCAGACCAAACACCAACGTTGGGTACGAACAGGTTTCCACGGTCCCCGCACTGTCCGTGGCGATAACGAGCGCGCCAGCCAGGCCAGCCGTTCCGATCAAGCGCGCATGGTCGCCCGGGAGCAGTTCCAACCGCGACACCCGGTACATGTCGCCGGTGTCGCCGTAGCGCTGGCTGCCTACCACGTTACCGGCCTGATCCATCAGCACGAGCCAGGAATAACTATCCACCGGATCCGACCACCCGGTCAGTAGGATCGTGCCATCCATCCTGACCTCCACGTCGGTGATGGCCCCATCGCCCACATGGAGTTGCTTGCTCCAATCCACCTGGCCGTTCGGAAGGATGCGCATCACCACGGTATCCCCCGCCGCTATCACAGAACCGTCCGTGAGACCCACTACGGTACGAGCCGAGAAATTGTCCCAGTCGATCGTCCAGAGCGTATCGAAGGAAGCGTCCGACTTGATGACGAAACTCGAGAAGCCGAAATCCAATGTGCCGGCGAGCACATAACCGCCATCATCGGCCTGATCGATCGCCAGCGGTTGGCTATAGCCCCAGTGACCGGCGAGGCCTCCGGTCTGGAGACCTGTAGTGATGTCGAACCGTTCGAGCGTTGCACGGGATGTACTCAGTCCCCCGGTGCGGCCGCTAACAAGTACCGTGACCGAGTCGATGCGATCAACATGTGCGAACACATCATAGTAGATCGTGCCCCTGGAACCACCCCATAGGTGATCCCCGGAGGTGTCGAGGCGAACGATAAGGTTCTGTCGACCTTGGGACCCTTGGGCATCACCCGAACCAACCACGATGTAACCGCTGTCACCTATCGCGGCCACATCCAGGAATTCAACGATCCAGGAACTCCCGAACGTGCCTACATCGTTGGTGCCGAGCGCGCTATAAGTGCGGGTCCAAAGCGTATTGCCCGCGACATCCAGCCGGATCAATAAGCCCAACGAATCGTCCACCGTGCCGCACATGATCAACCCATCGTCGTCGGTCACATCGTACCCGTGCATGACCGTGTTGGGAGGCACGGTATAGGTGCGCACGTAATTCGGTTGAGCACCCGCCTCAGGTGACAATGCACAGCAGCACAACATAACGGCTATGTTGCGAATGGATCGCTGCAGTTCGGTCCGAGAAGTATTCATGGTGATGCGTACATGTTGCTATCGCAGAACCAACCGTTGTGAAGCGATTCGCGCGTTGTACGACGCAGCAGGTACATCCCTGCGCCCAGCCCATCGCGCTCGATCAACACGGTTCGCCCGTTGGCCTTCAGCTCCGCACCACCCGCCCGCTCACGTCCACCAACTCGATGCGATGCTGCGCGGTAAGCGCCTCGTTGAAGTACACCGTGGCCTGATCGCTCATCGGGTTCGGGAAGATCTCAAAGTGCGTGTTCGCTTCCGCGGAAAGTGAAGTGGGCAGGTCGTTGCGGTACAGCATCTTCCTTTGCTTGGATCCGCACTGTCGCCTCCGCTCACCACATCATTGTCGCCATCCCCGTCCAGATCAGCCCCGACGACAAGCCAGTAAGAGACATTACCGCCCCATCCGGGCCACCAGTATACTTCCTGTTGAGGGCTAAGGCTGGTGGTGGCCGGGTTGGCGTACCAGGAGATCAAATGATAGCTCTGATAGGCGATCAGATCGTCGCGTCCATCGCCGTTCAAGTCGGCCGTGGCGAGGCCCGGGGTAATGAACGCCACGGAATCGACAAGGTCGAATTCCGTGCCATTGTTCTTGAGTAGCCGCAGCCCGGGAAGGTCCAGGAAATAGTTCGCGGTGTCGGGCCCATCATCGTCCCAGTCAATTGGCCTCTGGATGTGTTTGCGACGGCTGGATGTGCAGGTCGGTGTGCCGAAACACCAGCCATCGTTAGCTGGCGGTGTCAGTCGAAGTAGTGACCGGAGATCCTGCGCATCGCCGTCCAGATCGCTGTTCGCATGTGGACCGGGCTGTAACCAGCGGGCAGGCTGGTGGCGCTGAAGTCTGAAAAGACCCCGGAGCCATCGTTCAGATAGGTATGCAGATCCTGCCCTTGTTGGACCACAACGTCGTTATCCAGGTCGCCATCCACGTCGGTGGGCTCCAGATCGGTGGCGATGATACCAGCACCGATCCCCTGCGGCGGATCGAAGGCACCTCCTCCCATGTTGCGTGACCACTCGAAGGCATAGCTCGTTCCCGAACTCTTCAGCAGTAGATCGACGGCGCCATCCCCGTCGAGGTCCGCGACGTCGGTGGTGCGCAAAGAGTCGAAGAGGAGCAGTCCCGTGCCGAAAAGCCCGGTCCCGTCGTTCGGGAACCAGCGCAAAAGTCCGTGGGGCCACCAGCCGTCGTATCCCAACTCCACAATGTCAAGATCAGCGTCCACGTCCACCGTCCAGATCTCGAGCGGCGTGACCGTGTCTTGAAGCACGACCTGGGCGAGTTGGAACTGCGCAGGGGCTTTTGTCGCCAAGCCTCCACAAACAAGGAGCGCCATCACCGCCCGGCCGCCGCAGGCACGGGGGCACCACATGCGATCAGCGATAGACAATCACAACCCGCTGAGAGATGATCACCGTCTCCACATCGAGCACGTAGAACGTAGGAGCCGGCGGCCAGTCCCCCGCGTTCGATCGTCACGGTACGACCAACAGGCTTCAGACTACGCACCACCCGCCCGCTCACATCCACCAACTCGATGCGCTGCTGCGCGGTGAGCGCCTCGTTGAAGTACACCGTGGCCTGATCGCTCATCGGGTTCGGCACCACGCGCATGGTGAGATGACCCACTTCCGCGATCGCGGTGGAGATGTAGGTATACGGATCGCTTACGTCCACGCAACCGTAGATGCTGGTCACTTGCACGGTATAGTCGCCGCTCACCCCCATCGTAAGTTCTTGCGCGGTCTCTCCGAGCAACGGTGATCCGTTCAAATACCACTGGTAGGCATCACCCGCACTGGCTTGCAGAATGTCGACATCGATCGGCGTGGCGATTGCCTCGTGCAGTGCGCAATCGATCAAGGTGTTCAGCACCGTGTTGGTGATCACCGGCGGATTGAGATCGAAATAGATCGCAGCGCTGTTCGTGATCCCGGTGAGGTGCGGCGATCCGGCGTTGGGCTGGATGCGGTACTTCACGAAGCCATTGCTGCCGAACTGGTTCGTGTTGCTATCGGGCAAGAGGATGCGTTCGAAGCGGAAGAGTGCGACGTTGTTCGTGTCCACTTGTATCCGCGTTAGGTCATGCGAAGCGGCGAGCACTTCCATGGTCAGGGGATCGAGATCAGTATCGAGGGTATCCAGCAACTGCACGGTGAAGGCCGTATCCGTTCCCGTGTTCTGGAAGCGTACCGTGTACTCCAGCCACTCCTGATCCACGGGTACAGCTCCCGCATCCCCATAGCCTTGCGGTGTTACAAGTTTGTCGTTCGGATCGAACGCGCAGGACACGGTGGTACTGCTCGGCGGCACAGAGAACAACAAAGGCAGGTTCGCGGCCGTCACGGTATATCCGAATCCGGCGGTGGAACCCACTGGACCGATGATGACCTCGATCATGGCCTCGAATTCCTGGAACCAACCCAGGCTGTCCACGTGCCAGTAGATATGATCACCCACGATCGAGTCAGGTGTGGGATAAGTGTTGACCACAGTGACATCCGGATGCACGTAGTAGTCGATCACGATGCCTTCGGGGATGAAGGTGCCGTTGTTGCGCAAGTGGAGCCAGAGAATGACGGGATCGTTGCAACGTAGTATCCCGGACATGGTGGTGGTGATGAACGGAAGCGTATCATCCAATGCTGGCGCGAGGCCGATATCAAGCCCCTCGGCGATCGGGGCCAGTGTGGTGAGCGAAGCGGTGAGCGTGTCCGGATCGTTGGTCACTTGGTAGATGGAAGGCGGCGTATGCCAAACATCCCATGTGCCTGTATCGGCGGGGAGATCGAAGTCACCGTCGCTATTGGTCCACACCAGAATATCGTTCGCATCGGTCCGCACCAGACGGTAGGAAACCTTGTGATCGGTGGTATCGAGTGTGGCGTCCAGGTCGAAGTCGAGGAACACCGATCCGCGGAGGCGGAAGGCGTTGAAGAAGTAGTTCTCCTGCCAGCTGATGGTGCGGAAGCGCGCGGTGATCAAGTCGGGCACCGCATCGTTGCTGATGTCCTCGTACACCATCGCTGCGGCGCTCTCCGCCGTGGGGTCGATCAATGAGCTGCCACCGAGTTGGCCATTGCCCAGGTTCAGGTTGTAATAGGTCTGGTGCGTGTAGCCGTTGCTCAGGGCCCACACCGCATCCGGGAAGTTGTCGCCGTTGATATCGCGCACCAGCACCGTACGAGGCTGACCGGCCGGCACAGTGGCGAGTGGTAAGGAGGTCATGTTCCCGGAGCCGTCGTTGTAGTTTCCGATCAGTGCGCCGTAGTTGTATTGCAGGATGTCCAGGTCGCCGTCGCCATCCAGATCGCCTGGATCGTAGGCGCCCATGGCGGCGCCACCTGGCACGGTGGTGAAGTTCCCCGCGCCATCGTTCAGCACCACGGTGCCGCCCAACACCACGTCGATGATGCCGTCGCCGTTCATATCACCGGCTTTCGCGGAGCCCGAGGTGCCGAGTGCGGCTGCAACGTGCGCGGTGAACCCACCTACGCCATCGTTCTCGTACCAGCGGCCGTTGCCCACCAGATCGAGATCCAGATCACCGTCGAGGTCCACTTCGCAACGGGAAGCACCAAGGCCGGGCAGCGTGTCGGGTGTCCAGGACGATCCATTGTTGTTGTTCCAGATGATCGCACGATCGCTCTTGTTGGTGATAATATCCAGCAGGCCATCGGCATCCAGATCGGCCAGGCGGCTCGTGCTCACTTGGTTCGCGTTCTCCGTCACCACGCGTTGGGCTTGGAAGGTGCCATCGCCGTTGTTCGGGTACCAGCACACCCAGTCACCGTAGTAGCTGGCGGTCACCAGATCCTTGTCGCCGTCCAGGTCGATATCGCCGGCGCTCAGGTCAAAGGCCCCGGCCATGGTCGAGCAGAATCGCGCGCGCGGCGCGATGCTTCCATTGCCCAGGTTCGGGAACCAACCGGCGAGGTCCATGCCGCTGCACGCGAGCAGGTCCGCCGCACCATCGCCGTTCAAGTCTCCCGTAGCGTAGGAGGTGTTCACCAAGTTGTAGCCGCTCACGGTTTCCGCGTTCACGGTGGTCCAGGAGAGGCCGTTGTTGTTGCGCAGCATTTTCACATCGCAACTGGTGCCAGAGGGTGCGCTGAAGTCCACGTCGCCATCGCCATCGAAGTCGGCAAGTGCTTCCGGAACGCCGGAGGGAATGGTGTCGCCAAGAGAGAAAGTGCCGAGGCCATCATTGGCGAACCACACGGTGCCGCCGGGCAGGCCGAAGGCGATCAGGTCGGCGTCACCATCCGCGTCCACATCGCCACAGAAAGGCGTGGAGGGTTGCGCCAGCGGGTTCACCGCTTGTTGTGTTCCGTAGTTGCCGCCGCCCAGGTTCTTGTACCAGCCCATCTGCGCATTGGTGCCGCCGATCATCAGGTCGGGCAATGCATCGCCATCGAGGTCCGCGCGCGAAACGGCCAGGCTGGTTGTAATGCCACTGGGGCCGATGGCCGCCCCAACGGCGAAGGAACCGCCACCATTGTTGATCAACAGGTTGATGCTGTTCGCCTGGCGGACGATGTCATCGGTGTCGCCATCGCCGTCAAGGTCCTCCAGAAGATGCGCGGCGTTCCCCACGGGAGAGTATGGCCCGACGAGCGTGACGAGCCCCGTACCATCGTTGCTGTACCAATTGCCGTCCGCGATCAGGTCGCCATCGCCGTCCACGTCCATGTCGCGCACCAGCAGGTTCGTCGCGGTGCTCAGCGCGTAGCCCGTGAACACCACCTGCCTGGGGCCAAAGGCCCCGCCGCCCTGGTTCTCGAACCAGCACAGGTAGTAGTTGTTGATGTTGCTCGCGGAGTTATAGACCAGGGGGTCGATATCCCCATCCCCGTCCATGTCACCGGAAAGCACGCGGCCCGGGTAGGCCACGTCGCTCTCGAAGGCGAAGGAAATGGGACCGAACTGGGCTTGTGCGGCAATACTGGACAGACCGAGAAGGAAGACGGGTAGGAGACGCATCATGGGAGCTTGTTCGTGCAAGGTAGACGGAGGCTGCGGGAATGGTTGCGCGGTTGCCTGGCCTCAGCGCCAGACATGCACCGAGGTATTCCCGTTCGCGAAGGTGGTGTGCATCGCGCGATCCAGCAGGGGCTGAAAGCTCCCTGCGCAACTGTCACCTATGGCTCCATGCGCCCCGATCACCAGCACCGCATCCACAAAACGTTCTGCCGGATCACGCTCCATGTGGCGCAGCCAATACCCTTCGCACATGCGGCCACCGATCAATTCGCGCAGGCGTTCCACTTGCGGCGAACCACGCGCGTACCAGAGGCCACCGCGCTTGTCCAGCAGCATGCCGTTGTACACCGAGGACACATGCGCGCCCGCATTGTGCAGGATCCAATCGTCGCCGCGATGGGCCACCGCCACTACGCCGTGGTCGGGCAGCTGCTGCGCCGCGCGCATCAGGTCGTGATGGTATTCCGCGTAAGGCGCCATGCGTCGCTCGAGCAGCAGCATCCTTCCTGCATGTACGGTCAACGCAGCGAGCGCGATGGCCAGTGCGATCCGCGAACGCGGCACGTTCGTCGCGCACCAAAGCGCGAGGAACAACAGCGCGAGCCATTGCGCGCGATCGGCCAGGTAGAGCAGATCGGCCATCGGTGTGCGCACGGCGAGCGAACCGATGAGGAGCAGCGCCGCGAGCGGAAGCAAGACATCCGAAGTATTCCAGGCACTTCGCCGGCGGGCGCGCACCGCAAGCACCACCGCGAAAAGGAGGAGCACACCGTACGCGAGCAACAGCGGCCGCTCGGACACTGCATCCATCAGCAGCAGCGGACGGAGTTGCCAGAGATCGCGCCATGGCTCCACCGCGCGTACCGGTTCGATCGGCGCGGCGCCCACCACCGCCAGTAAAAGACCCGCGGCGATCATCAGCCCGCCAAGGAGGAGCAACGCTCCTTTCCAGAATCGCCGCGAGCGGATGAACACGATCCCTTCCTGCGTTGCGATCATGAGCAGCAGCAGCGGCAATGCACTGCGATGCGACCATGCCGCCAGCGTACACCAGAGCACCAGCATGATCGGGACCTTTCCTCCATCTCGCCGCCAGCGTATCCAACACGCCCCAGCCAGCAGCACAAAGGCCACGCCCCAGAGAAAGCCGAAGAAGCCGAGCACCAGCAACTGGCCGAAGCAGAGCGCAGGCACGAGCGCGAACAAAGAGGAGGAGCGCTCGGTCGCGCGCAGCCATGCACGGCACGCCAGCAACAACAGCAAACCGCACGATACCACCAGGCCGTGTTCAGCGGCCGCTGGGCCGAATATCTTCAGCAGCGGCAATGCCACCAGATCCGTCGCGTGCGGCCAAATGCCGCTGAGGGCGACATGCACGCCATGGCCTCCAGGTGCTTCGCCGAAAATGCGATGCCCCAACATCGCGGCATGTTGCACATGCAAGGGTCCGTCCAACGTGAGCACATGGCGGAAGCAGAGCGGCGCGAGCACACCGAGCAGGCAAAGTGCGAGCAGCACCTTGTCGGTCCAGGATCTCTCCGTTCCGCCCATTCGGGGCGAAGGTCGAGCATGGCCAAGAGCCGAGCGCTAGGGTGAGATGCTCACACGCAAGGCTCCCGCAGCGGTGAGCACTTGGTAGATCCCTGCGGCCAGATCCCGACCGTCCAAAGTGATCACGTTCCCATCGCGTTCGATCGGCACCTTCTGCACACCGCCTTTCATGTCCGTGAGCGCAATGCTTTCGGTGGCGGAAAGGCCTGCGATATGGATCAAACCGGTGGTGGGATTCGGGAAGGCCGTTGCGGTAGCTAGCGTGTTCATGCGCACAGAGACAGGTTGCGAATAAGTGCTCGCGCCATCGTAGTCCACCTGTTGCAAGCGGTAGTAGGAAGTGCCGGGCAGAGGATCGTTGTCGCGATCGCTGTAGGTGAGTGTGCTCAGGCTATTCCCGGCTCCGGGCAGCATGGCTATCGCCTCCCAGTCCTCGGCGTTCGGCGAACGTTCCACCACGAAGTGGTCGTTGTCGTGCTCCGTGGCAGTGGCCCAATTCAGCAACACATCAGGGCCCGATGGCGTGGCGGTGAAATACAACAGTTCCACAGGCAGCGGCGACTGCGACAGGTTGCGCGTTCCGATCATCCAGGTGTTCCCCAAGGCCGCCGAGTTCAAAGCGGTACGGTTCACCTCCAAAGGCACGACGGTGCTTGTGGCCGCAGCGAAGGTGCCGACCACACTGCTGGCCAGCGATGCGTTGAGATCACTGAGTACGAAGGGGTCGAAGCCCGTACCGCCATACCGCAGCCGTGCGGTGGATCCGTTCACCGTAAGCCCGTTCGCACGGGTTATGGTCCATGCCGCGTTGGATACGCCCAGCACGGTGTTTCCCCAACTCGCGTCCGCGTGGCTCGTAGCGGTGCTGCCACTGGTGGTCGGGGAGTGTTGCACGGAGAGTGTGCCACCAGCGGTGAGATTCACCGTGGAGCCGAACCACAAGGGCCGGTAGTCGGTGGTGGAAGAACCCATGGGGAAGTGGCCGTTCACCCCACCCACCGCGATCGCTATGTTGTTGAGCCAACGCGTAAGCGTCCCACCATAGCACCAGCCAGCGGTGTAACTCAGCGTGCCTGGCGTGCCCGTGCTTATGCCAAGGGTCAGCGTATTCCCGTTCAAATTGGTGAGGCCGCTGTTCATTGTGAATGTGTTGCGCACCACAGTGGGCGTGAGCAATGTGAGCGTGCCGGAGTGGCTCAGGTTGAGCCGGTAGAACAACGGGGGCTGCACGGCCTCGCCGTTGATGGTCTGGTTCGTTCCGTCCAGCACCACGGTGCCACCACCCACGCCGAACTGGATCGCGGTGAGTGTGGCCACAGTGGAAATGTTATTGGAATACGTGCATGCCGTTCCATACGCAGGCTGTAAAGCACCGCTGCCATGTTGCTGGTAGCGCGCAATGCCGTTCATATCGTCCGCTACGGAATTGGCCAGACGGAAGTAGCCTGTTCCGTAGTTGTAGAACGTGTTGGTCGAGCCGGCGTCGAAGGTGTTCCCGCCAACGCAACTGCTGTTGCCCGAGCCTTGTTTGGTGAACGTGTTCGTGGGACCGTTGTAAGTGCTGTGCGCCGTGGTGACATGCGAAAGACCGGTGAGATCGCAGTTCGCGTGGAAGGTGGTGTAGGCCACTTGCAGGGTATCGGCCTTCAGGTCCACTGGGCCGTTGAAGACGTTCGGGTACGCGGCGCCGCCGCAATACACACGCGAATTGCTGATGCCGAGCAGGCTCTGTTGCAGCGAGCCGGTCTGCGTCACCTTGCGGAAGTGGATCGACGTCATGCCCTGCACCGTGCCGGGGATGAACTGCCCCGTGGGGCTCACATTCACCGTGGAGTAACCGGAATTCCCATAGTAGATATCGCCTGTGGAAGTGGTCGCGGATTGCGATTGCACCAGGTCGTGGAAGGTGACCACATTGGCGTGGGCGGAATCCGAATCGGCGAAGGTGATGTTGCCCGTGAGCGTTACGCGCGCCACCACCGGTCCGTGGAAGGTGGCGCTGGAAGTGCCGTTCCCGTTCTGGCGACAAATGAACACGCCACCGATGGTGGTGGAGGTGATGCGTGTAAGGCCGTAGAACGCATTGCCGTGCGAGTTGGCACCGAGTATGAAGTTGTTGTTCGTTCCGCCGAGCGCGTTGGCGCGGAAGGAGGCGTTCACGAACGTATCGGGCAGGGCCAGGTTGTCGCCCATGCGCCAGCGGCTTGCACTTGGATCGGCCGTGAAGGTGACCGGACCATGGTAGTAGTTGCCACCGCCGAACACATCGTCCACGTTCAAGGTCTTGGTGAAGAACGCCGTGCCCCATTGCGTGAAGCCCACGAAGGAGATCCGGCCGCAGGTCACGTTCGTGGTCACACCGCGCACGTTGTCGCCCATTCGGTAGTTGGTGAAGGTGATGCGGTTCACGTTCGAGGGATCCGTCACGGTGAACGCACCGCCGTTCACGCTGGTGATCATGGATGCACCGGAGAACACATGCGTCTCCGCGCCCGGGCTACCTGTTAGCGTGAGCGCAGAACCTGCTAGGTCAAGCACACCGCTCGAATGGTCCAGATCGTTGGTCACGGCCACGTTCGCGCCCATGGCGATGGCCGGGCTGGTCACCGAAGTGTTGGCGATGATAAGATCGAAGAAGGTCTCGGTGCCACTGGATGCGGTGATCTGCTGTGTGCCGATCGCGCCGTTCAAGGTTACCGGGCTGGTGGTGCCTTCCACATAAGGGTCGCCAGCACTGCTCGTGTTGATCCAATTCCCCGATGCCGCGATCGTGTTCACTGCGGGGCTCACATCCAGCACGCCGCTGCCACTGATATGCACCGCGTTGAATTGGAACGTACCACCGTTCAGTGTGGCATTGCCCTGCACATCGCAGATGGCAGCGCATGTGAGCACCACGCTGCCGATGGTGGCCGATGCAGCAGCAGGTACTTGCAGATCGCTTGTTATCGCGAGGGTCCCCGTGCTGCCGCCGCCACCGATCGTAGCGCCGTTCCCGGCGATCAGCTTCGCAACGAAATTCACGGTGGTGTTCGCGGTGAAGAGCAGCGAACCGGTCACTGTCACATCGCTATTGAAGGTGCGCGAAGCGACGGCACTGGTAAAGGTCAAACTGCCCTGTACCGCGCTGGCACCGGTCACCGCCAGGGTAAAACCGCTAATGCTGGTCGTGGCTCCTGGGCTGGTCACCAGGCCGTTGCTCACGTTCACCACGCGGCTGGCCCCGTTCCCAATGGTGCTGCCCACACCGGTGAAGGTCAAGCTACCGTTCACCGTAAGCGTGCGGGTGTTGGTGTTCAGGTTCAGGACACCGTGTACCGTGAGGTTCACACAAGTGCGATCGCCGTTCAAGTTCACTTGGTCGCCCGCGGCGATCACCACATGGTCCGTGGCCAAGGGCACCGCACCCCCGGCCCAGCTGCCACCCACCGACCAGTTCCCACCGCCGGTGCCATTGCTGGTCACGGTGGCGGCCATGGCGCCCGTGTGCAGCACCAGCAGTACAATGACCGCGGGCAGACGAAAGAGTTTCGTGATTTTCGTCATAGGACAGGGAGCAGGAGCCCTTCCTACGGCGGTCTTCGTCGAAGGTTTTGGCGTCTTCGACATGCGCTTTACGCCGAACAGGGGGTCCTGCAGGAACTTCAACCAGCATGTAACTTTCCCCCAAGTCGCCCGTCCCACGCTTACGAGGCCCCCTTCCTCCCGATGACGCTCGCCGACTATAATGCCGCCGTGGACACCCCACTCCGACGGGATCTTCCGCTTCGCCGTGAAGCACTTGCGCGACCGAGACCGGGCGAAGGATGTGGTGCAAGAGACCTATGCCCGCCTGTGGGCGAAAGTGGAAGACGTGGAAACCGCCAAAGCCAAAAGCTACTTGTTCACCACCGCGCACCACATCATGGTGGACGAGGTGCGCAAGGCCTCGCGCAGCACCCGGATGGAGGAGCACCACGAGGACCTGCAATGGAGCAGCCAATCGCAGCCCGACCTACAAAAGGTGCTGGATGCTGGCCTGGCGCAACTGCCCGAAGTGCAGCGCAGCGTGGTGCTGCTGCGCGACCTGGAGGGCTACGCCTACGAGGAGATCGCCGAGCTCACCGGCCTGAACCTAACGCAAGTGAAAGTGTACATCTACCGCGGGCGCACCGCCTTGAAGGAATATATCGGCAAACTGGAACTTGTGCTTTGAACCTGGACCGCGACACCTACGAAGCCTGGCTGCTCGATCGCATCGAGGGTCGGCTCACGCCCGTGCAGGAGCAGGCGTTGGACGCCTTTTTGGCGGCCAATCCGGACCTGCCCGCGTTCGGTTCCGGGGAAGCGTTGGATATTGGTGATGATGCGATCCGCTTCGCGGAGAAGGAAGCGTTGCACCGGGAACTTCCACCGCGCGGCTTGCCCGATGCGAACCGCTTGAACGACTTTCTCGTGGCGCTTGGCGAAGGCGACCTGAGCGCCGAGCAAGTGCGCGAACTGCAACGTTACTTATACGAACATCCGGAGGCGCAGCGCGATGCACGTTTGATGGAACTGGCCCATGCCATCGCCAGCCCAGGTTTCGCGATGGAGCGCGATGCACTGCTGCGCACCTTCCCGCCCAGCGGTGTTCCGGACCGGCACCGGTTGACCGACTTCCTTATCGCCGAATTGGAAGGTGATCTGGCTTCTGCGCAGCAAGTCGCACTGAACACCTTTCTAAAGGACCATCCCGAATTCGTACGCGAACGGAGCTTGGTCGCGGCCACCAAAGTGGTGGCGGGTGCCGAAGTGTATGCGCATAAGGCCGGGCTGCGCAAGCACGAAGGCAAAGTGATCGGTTTGTGGAGCCGCCCCATGGTGATGCGTTTGGCCGCAGCGGCCAGCATCGCATTGTTATTGGGTCTGGGCATTTGGTCGCTGATGCGCGCACCGCAGCAAAAGCCGCAAGTGGCCGAAGTGAAGGAGACGATATCCGGGCAGAAGACTTCGGAGGACGTGGTGCAAGAACAAGTGCAAGAGAAGCAGCCAGTACTATCGCAGCCCGAGACAAATTCGCCCGCGGTGAAGCAACAGGGCCCCGCTCAAGAGAACGTTCCCGCGCAACGCGAGGAACCCACCGCACCGGCGCACCAGCAGAATTTGCGTGAGGAAGCGCCAGCCCTAGCCCATTTGGAACCGGTGCAAGGGGCACAGGGCACGGCGAACGCCACCCCGGTGCAAGTGGAAGAACAAGCTCCCGCTGCGATCCCGACACCGGATGAGTTCCTGGCCGCCGCGCCAGCGACCGCGAAACAAGTGCCCACCCTGGGCGGTTTGGTGGCGCAACGCGTGCGTGGCGCCGTGCTGGACCAGCGTGCTCCGGATGCCCATGCGTTCCAAGAGGCCGATGCCGTGGCCGCTGTGGACAAGGGCCTGAAGCGCCTTGGTGGCGAAGATGCCGGCCTGGCCGTGCAGCGCGATGGCCGCCGCCTGAAGCGCTTCGACCTGCGCCTGGGCAATGGCCTAGGCATAACGGCCAGTCGGTAACGGTTTTCGCGATGCAGGGCCTGCCCCGGGCTGCGACCCGGGGTCAAGCCCGGCAGGCATCCCCTTCCCACGACTGTCACCCCGGCCTTGAGCCGGGGTCGCGAAAGCAGCGGGGCTCCTTGCATTTCATACCGCTCATCCCGGATGCGTAGCCGCTCATCACGAAGGCACGTTGCACCTGTAACTCCGGCCGGGCAGAGGCCGTCCTATGGCCGAATACCAAACACCAGACACCATGAAAACCCGCATCGCCAAAACCGCACTGCTTCTGCTCGCCACCGTGTTCACCTTCGGGTACACCCGCGCCGCCGAACCTGTACGCATCCCCACCCGCAACACCGACGCCCTGGAGCGCGCTGTGGAGCAAGCCCTCAACAAGCACGTCGTGTTCCCCCTTTTGGAGCGCGAGCACAACATGACCGGCGAAGTGTTCGTGAGCTTCGTAGTGAACAAGGAAGGTCGGCTGGAAGTGCTGGAGAGCGTGAGCCAGAACGAACCTTTGCGCCAGTACGTGCTCGGCAAGCTCGCCAAGGTCGATATCGGCGAGAACCCCGATGGCATCTGGAGGACCAGCCATGTGCGCTTCGTCTTCCATCCGGAGAAAGCGTAACCCCCCGGACCTCACCAGAGGAAAGGCGCCCCGCAAGGGGCGCTTTCCGTTCACGTATCCCGCATCGAGTCGCCTGCGCCAGTCCCTGCGCGGCTTGGCGAAGCAGTGCGGGTGGTATTCCCCCGATGAATTTTCAACCCGCCTGTAACTCCCGTAAGCACTGCCCGTCCTACTCTCAGAACTGAACGAACATGAGAACCCTCATCCCCCTGATCGCCGCCCTTACCCTCAGCCTGGCCGCCCACGCCCAGGAAGACAGCACGGGCACGGAACGCAAGCAGACGTTGAACATTGGCATCAGCAACGAGCAAGGCCTGCATGCCGAAGTGAAGGGCACGAACGCGAACAAGGGCGATCACAAGCGCGATACCCTCACCTTCCAACTGAAGCACAAAAGTGATCACCATCCTCACCGAGGACAAGGAGAGCGATACCACGGCCAGCAGCATCAAAGAGCGGCTGAAAGAAGCGCGCCGCACCCGCCGCAGCACCTTCACTTACTGGACCGGCGTGGAGATAGGCATGAACAATTACATGAGCCCCAATGGAGGCTTCGACCTACCGCAAGAAGCCGAGTTCATGGCGCTGGAAGATGCGAACTCGCGCTTCTTCGCGCTGAACGTTTGGGAACAGAAGATCGACTTCGGCAGCCACCATGTGGGCTTGTTCACCGGCTTGGGCCTGGAGTTCGTGAACTACCGGTTGAGCAATAACGTGCAACTGAACTATAACAACGACTCCACCTTCGCCCTGCCGGTGATCTCGCCGGAATACCGCAAGAACAAGTTGCGCGAGATCGGCCTGCGCGTGCCCCTGATGCTGGAGTTCAACACCAAGCGGGCGCCGCTTCCTACGGAGGACGAGTTGCGCAGCGGCACCTGGTGCAACGACTTCTCCCGCAAGAACAACTTCCATGTGGCCGTCGGGGTGGTGGGTAGCTGGTACTTCGACACCATGTACAAGGTGAAGTACCGCGTGGAAGGCGAGATCGAAAAGGACCGCAGCAAGGGCGACTTCAACCTGCTGAAGTACCGACTTGCGGCGCGCGCCCAGATCGGCTGGGGAGCGCTCAATCTCTTCGCTGAATACAGCCTTACCCCGCTGTTCGAGGAAGGCCTGGGGCCGGAGCTTATCCCAGTGAACGCGGGCATCGCATTGGTGGGTTTTAACTGATCGATCGCTGGCCGCCGCGGGCGCAACAAGGGGAAAGAGCCATCGGGCAGGCCGGTTCGGGCAGGCCGCGCTAGCGAAAGCTGGGCGCGGCCTGCGTATTTTCGCGCCGCGCTCGCCGAAGGCGCTGCCCTGTACACAGCGAAGGCGAACCCTCACCGAACGACCACCACCATCATGGGCCGAGTATTCGAAAAACGCAAGCACAGGATCTTCGCCCGCAACGCGAAGCTCAGCAAGCTCTTCACCCGCATCGGCAAGGAGATCGCCATGGCCGTGAAGGCCGGCGGCCCCAACCCCGAGACCAATACGCGGCTGCGCATGGCCGTGCAGAACGCCCGCGGCATGAACATGCCAAAGGACAACGTGGACCGCGCCATCAAGAAGGCCGCTGGTGGGGAGGGCGTGGATTTCGCCGAGATCACTTACGAGGGTTACGCGCCTGGTGGCGTGGCCATCTTCATCGACGCCGCCACCAACAACACCACGCGCACGGTGGCCAACGTGCGCAGCTTCTTCAGCAAGTGCGAGGGTACCCTGGGCACCAGCGGATCGCTGGCCCATGTGTTTGAGCGCAAGGCCGAATTCGTGGTGGAGAACGCGGCATTGAAAGGCAAGGATGCCGACGAGTTCGAGATGGAAGCCATCGATGCCGGTGCCGATGATGTGATCCGCGACGAGGAGGGCTTCATCATCCTCGCGCCCTTCACCAGCTTCGGGGCCATGGCACAGAAACTCGAACAACTCGGCGTGGAGACCAAGAGCGCGGAGTTGAAGCGCTTTCCGCTGTCCCTCATCCCCGCCGACCTTACCACCGCGCGCAACGTGATGAAACTTGTGGACCTACTGGATGAGGACGAGGACGTGAACGCCGTGTACCACAACATGGAGTTGAGCGAAGAGGTGGAAGCGGAACTGGCGAAGGGATAGCCCACTATTCCGCCCGGAAACGGATGTGGTACTTGGTGCCCTGCGGGCTGCTCTCCACGGAGAGCCGTCCGTTCATCTGCTCCACCAGGCTTTCGATCAGCGATACGCCGAGCGTGTTGCTTCCCTCCGAGCTGATCTTCTCCTGGGGGATACCCACACCATCATCCGCATAGAGCAGGTCGAAGGCGCCTTCCGCAGCGCGTTGCACGGTCAGCGAGATCGCGCCGCCGTCGCGGCCTTTGAAGGCATGCTTGAAGGAATTGGTGATCAGTTCGTTCAGTACCAGACCCAAGGGCACCATCGTGGTGAGGTCGAAGATCAATCCGGGTTCCACCTGCGCCGTGTAGCGGATGGTGTCGCGGACATTGTTCAACTGGATCAACTCGGCGAACAGCTCCTTGATGTATACGCCCAGATCCAAGTGGACCAGTTCATCACCACGGTACAATTTCTCGTGTATCAGCGCCATGGACGCTACCCGGTTCTGGCTTTGGTCGAACACCTCCTGCAAGCGCTCATCATCGATGGTGGCACGCTGAAGACGTAACAAGCTGGCCACCACTTGCAGGTTGTTCTTCACGCGGTGGTGGATCTCCTTGATCAACACATTGATGCGCACGTTGGCCTGCTCCAGTTTCGCCTTTTCCTGTTGCAGGGCGGCCTTCTGTTCGGCGTCCATGGTGCGGGCCGCGCGCAGGTTCTCCTTCATGCGTGTGAGGGCCACACCGAGCACATCATCGGGTCCGCGCACCGGCACCGGGGTATCGTAGTTGCCCTTACCGATGGCCTCGGCGCTGTCGCTCAACGCGCGCACGTTCTCGATCATGCGGTTGAAGGAGCGGGCCATGGTGCCGAACTCATCATCACTGGTGACCGGCACGGCCACCCGGATGTCGCCTTCGGCGAGCGCGCCCGCCGCTTCGGTGATCTCGCTCACCGTGCGCCGTATGCCGCGCATGATCACATAGGCCATGATGCCCACCGCCGAAACCACTCCGAAGAGCGCGAACAGTACGATGAAGAGGCGGGACTCCGCATCGCGCCGGTTGGCATCGGTGGCCTCCACGATGCGGGCAATGGAGATCGCCTCCACATCGTCCAATTTGGCCATGGCCTGGTCGCTGTGCTGCTTCCATTCCTCGGCCCCCACGTTCAACCCTGTCAGGCTGCGTTTCTCCTGCACGGTACCGATCACGGTGCGCACGAAGTTGACATCCGGTCCCTGGTAGGTCTCACGGAAAGCGGCGAGCACTTCCGCCGGTGCGTCGCGCTCGAAGAGGTAGAGGCTCGTGGAGTAGCGCGCGAGCTGGTCATAGAGCCATCCAAGATCCCCCGCCGGTAGCCAGCCATTGGTAAAACCCCGGCCCAGCGAAGTGCGCACGTTCGCCAACGCATCGGTGGAGTTCAACAGGCTGAGGTGGGAATAGAGCCGGTCCTTGGTCTCGGGGTCCAAGGCGAGTTTGGCCACGCGGCTCAGGTCCTCCAGCAGTGCGGTGCGCATCTGCCTATAGCTCTGGTCGGCATCGCCCAAGTTGATGCGTTGTTCGGATACACGTTGGCGCAGCAAGCTGATGCCGGTGAGCGCATTGGCCCCTTGTACTTCCTGGCTCAAGGCCAACTCGGGATCGTTCAGCCGCTGGGCGGCGGCATCGGTCCGGGAATGTTGGAGTTCGAGCCGGGGCTGGTTCACCTGCACCCCGCCCAGATAGGCGATACTCTGGGCATTCTCTTCTTGTAGTTCATGCAGTAGTCCGGCCAACCGATCGATGTTACGCGCCTGGATGTTGATGTAGCGCAGTACATCGCGGCGCTTCAGGCTACCGTCCACCTGTTTGCCGATGAGCAGCACCAGGCCGAGCACGGGAATGCCCAAGGTCACCAAGAACTTGGTGCGGACGGGAAGGTCGGCGAAGCGCCAGGCCATGAAAGTGGAGCGGACGGGGCCATGCCTCGGCTAACGCCCTCTAGAGATTGTTTGGGCCTGAATGATGGGCCGCAGCGAAGTCGGAGAATTTTCGCGTAGCGCTGTCTGGGACATCTCGGCGGGGCATCGGCGCCCGGAGCGCTTGAAGAGAGCCCCAGTCTCAAACCGAGAGCCCGATGAGCGATCCGTTCAAGACCCTTGCCGCCCGCGAAGAACAAGCCCTGCTGGGCGGTGGTGCCGACCGCATCACCGCCCAGCACAAGAAAGGCAAGCTCACCGCGCGCGAGCGGGTGGACATGTTGCTGGACGAAGGATCCTTCCAGGAGATCGGCCAGCTGGTCACCCATCGCAGCACCAACTTCGGACTGGCGGAACAGGTGTTCCTCGGCGATGGGGTCGTTACCGGCTACGGAACGATCGGTGGGCGACTGGTCTATGTCTTCAGTCAGGATTTCACCGTGCTGGGCGGCTCGCTCGCGGAAGCGCATGCGGAGAAGATCTGCCGCATCATGGACCTCGCCATGCAGAACGGCGCGCCGGTGATCGGCATGAACGACAGCGGCGGCGCACGCATCCAGGAAGGGGTGGTGAGTTTGGGTGGCTATGCCGACATCTTCTATCGCAACGTGCGCAGCAGCGGCGTGGTGCCGCAGATCAGCGCGATCCTCGGTCCGTGCGCGGGCGGTGCGGTGTACTCCCCGGCGCTCACCGATTTCGTGATGATGGTGGAAGGCACCAGCTACATGTTCGTCACCGGACCCAACGTGGTGAAGACCGTAACGCACGAAGAAGTGACGGCCGAAGAACTGGGCGGTGCCACAACGCACGCATCGAAGAGCGGCGTCGCGCACTTCACCGCGCCGAACGAATTGGACGCGATCCGGCAACTCCGCCAATTGGTCGGGTACATGCCGAGCAATTGCGAGGAGGAGCCACCGGCGCTACCATACACACCCGGCGATGAACGCCGCCCGGGGTTGGACACCATCATCCCCGCGAACCCGAACCAGCCGTACGATATCCGGCAGGTGATGAACGCGGTGATCGATCCGGACAGCAGCATGGAAGTGCATGCCGATTACGCCCGCAACATGGTGGTCGGTTTCGCGCGCATTGAAGGCCGTACTGTTGGTTGCGTCGCCAATCAACCGGCGGTTCTCGCCGGCGTGCTCGACATCGATGCCAGCATCAAGGCCGCGCGCTTCGTGCGTTTCTGCGATGCCTTCAACATCCCGCTCGTCGTTTTCGTGGACGTGCCCGGCTTTTTGCCCGGCACCGAGCAGGAGTGGCGCGGCATCATCGATCACGGCGCTAAACTGCTCTATGCGTTCAGTGAGGCCACGGTGCCGCGCATCACCATCATCACGCGCAAGGCGTACGGCGGTGCGTACGACGTGATGAACAGCAAGCACATCGGCTGCGATATGAACTATGCCTGGCCCAGCGCGGAGATCGCCGTGATGGGCGCGAAGGGCGCTGCGGAGATCATCTTCAAGAACGAGATCGCCAAGGCGACGGATCCGCAGAAGAAGTGGCAGGAGAAGGAGGCAGAATACAAGGAGCAGTTCGCCAACCCGTACGAGGCAGCCGCACGCGGTTATGTGGATGAAGTGATCCGCCCCAGCGATACACGCATCAAAGTGATGCACGCCCTGCGCATGCTACGCAACAAGGTGGACAAGCTGCCGCGGAAGAAGCATGGGAATATTCCGTTGTGAATTTTTTCTGACACGGATCCAGGATCTGCGACTAGGATCGTCGTCGCGAGGATCCTCGACCAACGTCAATTTTCGCTATCGCTGATCTATGGACATAGAGCTCGAGGACCAGTACTTCATCACACTAACGCCACTTGGATGGATGGCGCTCGTGGTCGGGGTTCTATGTGTGCTGTTGCTCGTGAGATGGACTTACAGATGTTTCCGCCGCAGGCGTAAAGACTGATCAGCCCCCCCCGGTTAACGCCGATGTTCGCTGGCGCGGATATGCGATCCGTGCCTTTCCGTAATAGAGTTGGTATTTGTCTCAGATCACCCCGCCAAGCAACGCTACCGCGATGCCGAGCAGCAATACCGCTACCGCGTATTGCACACCCCGATACGTGAGCGAGGGTAGAAGCTTGCGTCCCCACCAGGCCCCGGTAAAAGCGGCCAGCACGCAGCCGATGAGCAAGGGCAGTTGCTCGGTAAGCAGGGCGATATCCATGCTCCCCAAGTAGAAGGGGATCCGGGTGAAGTCCACCAGCAGCGCGATGGCCGTGCCGGTGGCCACATAGCCTTCCTTGCTCAAGCCCGCCATGCACCAGGAACATGCTGCGCAATGCGCCTTGGTGCCCGCTGAGGCCACCGAAGAAACCGCTCACCAGTCCGCCCAGCGTCTGGGCTTGTGCTGGGAAACGGTAGTTGCGCATGGCCGGAGTGAGTTCGAGGAGGGCGAACACCACCATGAGCAGCGCGATGGTGACCTTCAGCGGGGCCACCGGATAGTTCACACCGTAGTAGAGTGGTTCCAATTTCCCCAGACTTACCAGCAGCCAGGCGCCAAGCAACGCGCCCCCGATCGCTGGCAGACCGAAACGCACCACCGTAGGGCGGTGGATGTGCGGGCGCAACAAACTGAACTTGAACAAGTTGTTCAGCACATGGACCACGGCGGTGAGGGTCACGGCCACGGGCAGCGGCACGAAAAGCGCGAAAGCGGGAAGGAGCAGGGTGCCCAAGCCGAACCCGCTCACGAAGGTGAGCAAGGAGGCCCCGAAGGCGGCCAGCAGGAGCAGGGCGGCGGACAGCACGGAGCGAACTTACCGCCATCTGGATCGTTCCTTTCGGCGAACGCATGGCTACCTTCGTGCGTCTATCCCGCACAACCCCTTACCGATGATCAAGATCGCTGCCGCTTCCGCTCTGGCCCTTATGGCCTTCGCTCCGCACGGAGAACTGAAAGACATGAACATTGGCGATGCCATGCCCATGCCCGACCACATGATGATGGATGTGAGCGGCAAGGAATTCAACCTGAAACAACTGGCCGCCAAGAACGGACTGCTCGTGGTCTTCACTTGCAACACCTGCCCATTCGTGGTAGGCAGTGAAGGCAGCGAAGGCTGGGAAGGCCGCTATCCGGAGCTCGGCGTTTTCGCCCGGCAGAACGGCGTGGGCCTGGCGCTGGTGAACAGCAACGAAGCCAAGCGCGAAATGGGCGATGGCCTCGAGGATATGAAGACGCACTTCACCGCGAAGAAGTACAACCACTACTACCTGTTGGACAAGAGCCATGCGGTGGCCGATGCCTTCGGCGCGCGCACCACGCCGCATGTGTACCTCTTCGACAAGGATATGAAGCTGGTGTACAAGGGCGCCATCGACGACAATGTGGAGAGCGCCCAAAGTGCAGGTGCCCTAGTGCGCAACGCCATCACCAATTTGGCAGCGGGCAAGGCCATCGATCCGGCCACCACACGCAACATCGGTTGCAGCATCAAGCGCGTGGAGCACCAGCATTGATCCGACCACACACAATGCATCGCGAAGCCGACCACACAGGTCGGCTTCGCTGTTGAAAACAAGGACCTGAGGGCAGCCCTCTTCGTGCGTTCCTTTGCCCGAAAGCGCGCAACGATGAATGTCCTGTTGATCGGTAGCGGTGGCCGCGAGCACGCGCTGGCTTGGAAACTCGCGCAGAGCTCGTTGCTCGATGCTCTCTACATCGCCCCGGGCAACCCCGGCATGAAACGGCATGGCAGGTTGGTGGACCTCGATCTGGAGGATCAGAAAGGGCTTCGCACCTTCCTGCTCGGCAAGAACATCAGCATCGTGGTGGTGGGTCCGGAGGGACCCTTGGTAGATGGTTTGCACGACCGGATCGCGGACGATCCGAAGTTGGCGGGCAAGGTCACGGTGATCGGTCCGCGGAAGATCGGCGCGCAACTGGAAGGCAGCAAGGATTTCGCGAAGGAGTTCATGTTCCGGCACAACATCCCCACACCGGCGCATCGCACGTTCCACAAGGGCGAATTGAAAGAGGCTGTTGAACACCTCGAGCGCGTGCGTCCGCCCTATGTGCTGAAGGCCGATGGCCTCGCCGCAGGGAAGGGTGTGGTGATCACCGACGACAAGGCCGAGGCAGCGCGTGTGCTGAAACACATGTTGCAGGAAGGCAAGTATGGCAGTGCGGGCGACACCGTGGTGATCGAAGATCATTTGAAAGGTATCGAGGTGAGCGCCTTCCTGATCACGGACGGCACCGCCTTCAAGATGCTGCCGGCCGCGAAAGACTACAAGCGCATCGGCGATGGCGATACCGGTCCGAACACCGGCGGCATGGGTGCGGTATCTCCTGTGCCTTTCGCGGACAAGGACTTCATGCAGAAAGTACACGACCGCATCGCCGCACCCACCGTGCGCGGTCTGGCTGCGGAAGGCATTCCGTACCAGGGCTTCATTTTCATGGGCCTGATGAACGTACACGGCGAACCTTATGTGATCGAGTACAATGTGCGTTTGGGCGATCCCGAGGCGGAGGTGATCCTGCCGCGGCTAAGGAGCGACCTGCTCGACCTGTTCGAGGGGATCGCGAGCAATACCCTGAGCGAACGCCATGTGGATGTGGATGATCGCACCTGCGTGACCGTGGTGCTGGCCAGCGAGAACTATCCGGGCAAGGTGCCGACGGGTCGCCCTATTGTGGGTCTTGACCTGGTGAAGGACGCGCTCGTGTTCCACTCCGGTACAGCGGAAGGTCCCAAAGGCTTGGTGACCGCGGGTGGGCGCGTGGTGGCAGTGACCGCCGTGGGCAAGGATCTGGAACACGCGATCCTGAACACCTACTTACAGACGACGTTGATCGATTTCGAAGGAAAACAGCACCGCCACGACATCGGCCACGATCTGGTGCGACAACCTACCGTGAAGGCGAGTGCGACCCAGCAGGCCTGAACCGATCGATCAGGCGCGGCCGCCGGTCTCTTTCGCCTTGCGGTTGTAGCGCCCCTGCAGCACCAGCCAATAGAAGAACCCGAAGGTCAGCACGAGCGTGAATAGGATGGGAGGCGTCCAGCCGAACGGGGTAAGGAACCAGTTGAAAGTGTCCTGGAAGAAATGTCCGAGGCCGAACCAAATGTCGCGCATGGCGGAAGGGCTTAAGTCCGGCCAAAGATAGGATCGTAGCGATAGCCCGCATGCTGGTAAGCGCTTTCCGAACCCACCGCCCCACCTTGCTGCTGGGCCTATTGGTCCTGGTGCCGGCGCTGTGGTCCGGGGTGTTGGTGAAAGGATCCCCAGTGGAACCGGGACAGTACATGCTGTTCTTCCAGCCGTTCGCTCGCCTTTTCGCGACCGTGCCTTGGAGCACGGCATTGATCGGTGTGCTCGTCACCATGGGGCTCGCGGTGCAGGTGGCCGCCCTGGCGAACGATCGGGATCTGTTCGAGCGGCGCAACCATTTGGCCGCGTTGCTTTTCCCGATCCTGCTGGCTATCGGGCCCTGGCACATGGCCCCGGACCCCGCCTTGCTCGGCATGCCCCTGGTGTTGTTCGCATTGCGCCGAACGTGGGGGACACAGGGCCGTGCCCGAGCGCTGGGTGATCTCTTCGATGCCGGCGCGCTTGTGGGCCTAGCGGCGTTGTTCTATGTGCCCTATGCCTTCCTCCTTGTAGTGCTGTGGGCCTCGATCGCGGTGATGCGTCCGTTCGGCTGGCGTGATTACCTCGTGCCTGCCCTGGGCCTCGGGGTGGTGATGGTCTCCGCGTGGTCCCTTACCGGGTTGTACGCCGCAGGAAGCTGGCACCTCGCGGCCACGATGTCGGTCGTTCGATCGCCAGGGATGGGTGCCGGGCTTCTGCATGACCGCATCGCTCCAGCGCTGGTGGTGCTGGTGGCGGTACCGGCCACCATTTCTTTCGCGCGGCTCTATGGGCGCAGTATCATGCGCGAGAAGAACGCCCGTGCCGCCTATCTCGCGTTCGCGTTCGCCATGGCCTTGTTGCTCGGTCTGCAATGGCTGCTGGGGCGGCCCATGCCGACGGTGCTATTGGCCTGTCCTATGGCCATTCTGCTCGCGTACCCCTTGCAAACAGCGCGCAGGACCTGGCCGGCGGAGCTGGCCGTGTATGCCTTGCTGGCGGTAGCACTGGCAAGCCAGTGGGCGGGCTGATCTACTTTTGGCGGCGCATCCCGCGCACTTTCCGCCGGGGGCAAGGCGCATGAAGTGTGGGGTCGTCATTTTTCCAGGGTCCAACTGCGATGAGGACATGGTGCATGTGCTGGGCACCACCCTCGGCAAGAAGGTGGAGCGCCTTTGGCACAAGGAGCACGACCTGAAAGGCTGTGAACTGATCGTGCTCCCCGGCGGCTTTTCCTACGGGGACTATCTGCGTTCCGGCGCTATAGCCCGATTCTCGCCGATCATGCAGGAAGTGGCCACCCATGCGAAAAAGGGAGGGCTTGTCTTCGGTGTTTGCAACGGCTTCCAAGTGCTTTGCGAGGCCGGGTTGTTGCCCGGCGCCCTGCTCCACAATGAAGGACAGCGGTTCATCTGCCGCAATGTGTACATCGCTCCGGCCACGCGCCGCGCACCGCTTACGGCCACCATTCAACGCAAGGCGCTCCGCATCCCCATCGCCCATGGCGAAGGCCGGTATTTCGCATCTACGGACCAGATCAAACGGATGCAGGATAAGGATCAGGTGCTCTTCCGTTATTGCGATGCCGCTGGGCAGGTGACCCTTGAAGCGAACCCGAACGGAAGTCGGGAGAGCATCGCCGGGGTGACCAACGAAGGGCGCAACGTATTCGGCATGATGCCGCACCCAGAGCGCGCTGCGGATGCGCGAGCTAGGAACACGGACGGCAAGGCGATCTTCGAATCGCTTCTGCAAGCCGTTCCCGCCTGAGCGCCCTTCCGCGCGGAACAATGGCTGCACGCTGGATACCAAGTCGGCGTCCACTGAGACCTCGGGAATAACCGCGTCGATCCCTTTCCACCCCGCGAACTCCATGCCTTCCGCGGGCACGGCGCGCAACCGCAACGGCACGTGCTCGAAAGTGCGGAGCACATGCTTGCCTGATGTGAGCGTGATCCCCTCCAACACCAGCGAACCTTCATGCGGCGATGGTGCGATGACGCGCACTTCAGTGGTGCGGGCGCCGATGTATCGGGTGATATCGCGCCGCAAGAATTCACCGCGTTGCGTGATATGTTCTTCGATCGCAGCCCGTGTCTCTTCCGGTCGCGGTGCGGTCATCATGTCTTTCCACCTTGCGTGATCCGCCGTGAGCAAGGCGGCGTGCGCTCGGTAGAGACTATCCGCAAGCGGCAGCGCTTCCGCCTTGGAGAATACGGTGGCGAGCAAGGTGCTCAAACGGGAGAGCAGAAGCGGCCGCAGCTCCGGGATGCCCGAGCAACTGGGGCAAATACGGTGCGGAAGGGAAAGGGTCCATCGCAGAGACGCTCCACGCTTGGATCCTCCGGCGGCGCCCACAGGTCCATGTCGTAAAGCACCCAGCGCCAGCGACCACCCGGCTGTGCGGGGCGATAGCAACGCATGTTCAGGTCCGCGTCAGCGCGTCCGGTCCACAGATCGAAGCAGGCCAGTTCGATCAGACTTTCCACATCGATCATCATTGCGATGCTGTCCAGCGGAGCTCCGCGCTCCAACATGGCCATGGCCTTTTCGAAGTGCGTTCGCCCACCGCGCACTATGCGTCCTTCCGAACCTTCCACGATGTCGGGACCTCGGCCCCGCTCAACTTGCACAGCAACTCTTCGTTCTTGGCGGGCATGGCCCGATAGGCTCCCCAATACGCGCCGTTCAGGTAGAGCGGCATCGGGGTGCTGGCTTGCACGGCGAGGCGATCGCCTGCACGATGGACCAACGCGGTGGCGAGCAGGTTATGCAATAGGGCGTGTGGCGTGGCATCGGCGCGCAGCACCAAATTGTTCCACGCCGTGCTGTCCGGGAGCAGTAGTTGCCCTTTGCTGCCGAGGGCGGTGCGACCGGACACGTTGAACGACCGCTTCGGGAAACTCCGCGAGCCACTGCCGGATATGCGCAAAGCGACCGGCTGATCCACTTCGACTTCGCCGCTACGCACCACCAACTGTGCGGTCCGCGTCCACCCCGGTCCTTCGCGTGCGAAATTGGAACGTTCGCCTTCCGTGAGCAGGCCGTTCTCCGCATCCCATAATTCCCGTGGATCGATCAGCACCGCGACCCCAGCACCCTCCATGTCCTTTATCCAAGGAGTTGCTTGCGAGGATAGAAGATCGTTGCGTGATGCCGACGCGCGTAGCACCGCGATGCCGGATGTGTCGTGCGGGCCATGATAGGCTTTCGCCGATGGTCCATCCGGGGTGAGCCGTCCGTGGTGTACCGCACATCGCAGCCTTCGCAGGCCTCGATCTCCAGGGTTCCATGACGCACTTGGATCGTGGGCTCGAGAGCCCCCGCGCGGATGCGTGGAGCAGCGCTCCGTTGTCGCTCCCCGGGTCCAGGCGTCGGGAAAAAACTCCAGTCCGCACCCCCGTCGGGCCGGCGGCCCACGGAGATGCCGGGAGGCACTAGCGGCCAGGTGAACGCATCCAGCATCCGAGTGCCGCCAGCAGCGAAGAGCAACAAAGTTCCGCCGGTCGCGGGGAGTCGGAGCGGCAGGTCGGCGTTCCCGTCTGGGGAAGGGTGCAAAGGGATCAAGTGCAAGGCGCTTGGGGCGAGCAGGTGGTGCGTATCCAGTTGCGCTCTGTACGGCCCGACCTGGAAGACTAGGCCTGATACTTCGACCGCGCCCGGCCCGCTGTTTATAAGTTCCACCCAACCGCTGGCGCCCGGAAGGCAGCGGGCAAATGGGACACACCTCGTTCACCAACACCCCCTTGCGCGGCCGCTGACCCAACGGCCGAAGTGATCAAGGCTGTCCACAATGCGATGTGCCTCATTGGTGGGGATGGTGGTGGCACAACTTGGTCGGGCCCTATTACCTTGCGGTCGACAAAAAGAAAGCCATCCATGCTCCGGCACCCTTACACTCTCAACCGCGCTGGTTTCCGCTGTCGGCCTTTGCCGTGGGCAGGCCATTACCAGCGTTACGTTCAACCCGAACAATATCACGGAGTGCAACCTGGTCGGTATGACTATCAATGGCAACCTCCCGGGTGGTGCCACGCCGCTTTCCATTGGCTATTCGCAAGTCGGCAATACGGTCACCCTTCCGCTTGAAGTTCAGGCTGGTGGCGGCCCTGCTAGCTTTAGCCAGGCGGTAGGACCATTCGGACCATACACCCCGGGCAGCTACACCTTCATTGTCCAGATGGTGGTGAACGGAAACGTCGTGGCTTCTCAAACGATCCCCAAGACGGTGACAGCGGGTGTGAACCCTGATGCTGGCCAATTCGGTTCGGACACGGTCTGTACATCGGCGGCCAATTTTAATCTCTTCAGCTTGCTTACCGGTGGCGATCCCGGCGGCGCTTGGACTGACCCGCTGAACCAGCCATGCTCCGCTACCTTCGATCCGGGCGTTTCGCTCGCCGGTTACTACACCTACGCCCTCGAAGTACTGGCTCCGTGCACCTCGGCCTACCAGCAGGTCTATGTGCAATACGTAGCCCAGGTCAACAACCCGGGCACCTCGGGCTATGCCAGCGCCTGCCAGGGCGGTGCGCCTATTGATCTGTTCACTTACCTGGGCGGCACGCCGGATACGGGTGGGCAATGGTCCTTCAACGGCACGAACCACGGACCGCAGTTCAACCCGCTTACGGATCCACAAGGGGTGTATACTTACACGTTGCCCGGTACGGCACCCTGCCCCACGGTAAGCGCCAGCGTGACTGTCACCTTGGAAGTTCCGCCGAACGCGGGCACGGGCAACACCGTGGAGGTGTGCGAGGACGATTCCATTTTCGCCTTGAGCACGGGGCTTACGGGAACGCCGAATCAATCCGGTACGTGGTATACCGGGCCTTTCGTCTTGGGTAATTACATGGTGGAGATCATCCCGGCGATCAATGGGGGAGGTATCTACACCTACATCGTTACCAGTCCGTTCTGTCCTTCGGATACCGCGTATGTGGAAGTGGTGCTGCTCGACTCCACATCGCTTGATTGTACCGTTGGTATGGAGGAGCAGAAGGCTGGGCTCGATCGCTTCGAATTGTTGCCCAACCCTACGGACGGGATGTGACCATGGACCTTGGATCTTCCAACGCGTTGGAGGACCTGCGCATCGAGGTGCTGAACGCCGACGGTCGCGTCGCCTACACTACCACGTTGCGCAGCGCGGGCCAGCGCACCTTGCGCCAAGTGCTCGATCTGAGCGAACTGGGCGCGGGCCTCTACGTGGTTCGCGTGATCAACGGCACGGGCTCTGCCGCGCGGCGATTGGTACTGCGCTGATTCGTTGCTACCATCGTTCGCCCCCGTTGTTCTTCGGAACGGCGGGGGCGATGTGTTTTAGAGCGCGGTGCACGCCGTAGGGCGAATGATCTTTGTAGATCGCCGAGAAGCCTGAGCGTTTGAAGTATCTTGACCTCGTGGACCCTGTTCAAGTGCATCGAATTCTAACCGTTAGCGGATGTGTTTGCGCAATGCAGATGCTCTGCCATGGGCAAACGATCATCAGCGTTCGGATACCTCGAACTACGTTACGGAATGCGACCAGTTCCCCATCACCATTGGCGGCAACGTTCCCGGTGGTGCTTCTCCCTATGGATCCACTGTGGTCCAAACCGGGACGACGATCACGGTTGAATTGGTCGTTGGCCAAGGGGGGCGGACCAGCGTCCTTCAGCCAGCCCATCCCCCGTGGGACCATATCCGGCTGGGTGGTATTCGATGCGTGACGAACATGATCATGAACAGGAATCTCGTTGATACATACCATCAACAAGACTATATACTTTGGCGTGGATCCATTCGCAGGACTCTTTGGGAGCGACACGATCTGTACGGATGCTTCTGGGTTCGACCTGCTCGGCGTGCTGAACGGGTCGCCTGATCCTGATGGCGTATGGACCGGACCGCAGAACCAAAACCATAGCGGTACCTTCTTGCCGTGAACGGACCCGAGTGGATTATACACCTACACGATAAACACATTGGCTCCATGCACCACGGCGGTACAACAAGTATCCATCGTTGCTTCCGCAGGTGAATGATGCCGGTGTTGCGGAACACCTTGGCCTTGTGTGATGATGGTCCCCCGATCATTGTTGTTCCAGATCGCGGGCGGCACGCCCGACACAGGAGGAGCAGTGGTCCTACAATGGTTTGCCACACGACCAGTTCTTTGTTCCGGGTCGGACCAGGAGGTGTATACACCTATTCATTGAGCGGCACCCTGCCTTGTGCCATGGTGAATTCAACGGCAACGGTCTTCGTTGAACCTCCCCTTAGCGCAGGGACCGGGAACATTGTGACGATATGTGATGACGAGACCACGTTCTTTCTTTTCGACGGCATAACCGGTGTTCCGGATACAACGGGTACGTGGTACGATCCCGGAAACGTTGCCCTTGGCGGATGGGACACAGAGATCGACCCCCCATTCATCGGGGCGGGCATGCATCCCTATACCTATGTGGTCAGCGGACCTTACTGCGTGCCGGACACTGCTCTCCTGGGAGTGCATGTGGTGATATGTGACGGCGTTGAGGAACCCACCGCCGCATTCACCCACTTTGACCTGATGCCCAATCCGAGCCGTGGCTTGGTCACATTGGAGTTGAACCCACCCAACCATGGGGAAGACCTTCAATTGGAGGTGCTGAACACCGACGGCCGCATCGCCTATACCACCAATTTGCGCAGCGAAGGCCAAGGGGCATTGCGCCAACAACTGGACCTGAGCGCTCTACCTGCGGGTCTGTATGTCGTGCGCGTGATCAACGGCACGGGCTCCGCCTCGCGTCGGTTGGTGCTTCGCTGACCGCAGGAATAGCTGGCATCGCCCCCGTTGTTCTTCCGAACGGCGGGGGCGATGTTTCAAGCGCGTTGCGCGTCACCCAATACCGGTAGGCTACGAGCGCCTTCTGGAGCGGCGTGAGGCGGAGCAGATCCGTTGCCCAAAGCTTCGGCAGGAGCATTTTGTTCAAGTGCGCCACCGTGCGGAAGAGGGACTTGCGCAGATCCATGCTAATGGTGCTGGAGTTCACAGACCTCGTCGGGCTGTTCGATCTCAATGGTGGCATGTTGCACGCCTTGGTGATGTAAGGCATGTCGTGCTTGCTCCTTCACACTGCGAAGGAGGTCGGCATCGGTCGTGTCCACCACCAAGTGAACGGTGAGCACCACGTAGTTCCCGTCCAGTGACCAGGCATGCTGATCATGCACATCGCGCACATGTGGTAACGCTGTGAGCGTTTTCCGGATCCCTTCCGCATCGAAGTGTTCCGGGAGGCGCTGCATGAGGATCCCCGTTCCCGCGCGCAGGGTGCGCAAGGCGTTCACCGCGATGAACACGCTGATGGCCATGCTGAGCAATGGATCGATCGCGCCCAGCCGGTGAAGTACATCGCGACCGCACCCACCAGAACCGCTGCCCAACCGAGCATCCTCCAACAGGTGGAGATAGGCGCCTCGCTCGTTCAGCGATGAACCGCGATGAAGCATCCACGCTGCAGCGCCGTTCATTACCACGCCGAACACGGCGAGGGCCATCATGCCTTGGGTATGGGGCAACGGCGGATGCAGCAGCCTCGGGATGGCCGCCGCGAAAACGAGCGCGGAACCGAGGAGTAGAACCAGGGCGCTGCCCCAACCTCCCAGCATGCTGTAGCGCGCATAGCCATAACTGTAGTGCGCATCTCGTCCTTTCAAAGCCACGCGTTGGAGATACCACGCGGTGCCTAGAACCAGGCAATCGCCCAGATCGTGGAGCGCATCGCTGAGCACGGCGAAGCTGTTGGTCCAAAGCCCTCCCACCAGTTCCACCAGCGTGAATGACAGGTTGAGGGAAGAAGGCCGCGCGCAACGTCCCAGTAGCGGGCGCATGTGGATGGGCATGCCCATGCGCGTGATTCGTGGTGCGACACACCGCGAAAGTACAGCCGGGCCCCGCGCCTATCTTTAGCACATGAGCGAGACGACCACACCCCACCCCGAAACGATCGTTCGGCAGCTGCTGAAACGCACCGCATGGCGCCTGTTGCTCGTGGTGGGCGCTCTGTTGATCGCGTGGGTGCTCTTTCTCTACTACGCCAGTTACAGCGAAGGAAGCCGCAGTGGCATGGTGATCAAAATTGAGCAAACGCGGCATGGTGTTCAAGACCTGGGAGGGGCAGATGAACCTACAGACCTTCGGTGCCATGGACCCACGCGCGAGCACGTTGAACGAGGTCTTCAGTTTCAGTGTGGAAAGAGGAGAGGAGTCCCTCTACCGTGAATTGGAAGAGGCTTCCCTGAGCGGAGAGCGCGTGAACCTGCACTACGTGGAACGCTATGCGCGTCTGCCTTGGCGCGGAGAAACCACCTACTTCATAACGCGGGTGGAGCGCAGCGGGAAGGCAGCGGCTCCGGAGACGGATCGTTCGCCGGTGGCGCACTGATCGCGGATCGTCAGGTTCAACGGAAGGCGGCGACCATGGGTCGTCGCGCCGATCCGTCGCGGCGCCGATCCACGTACCTGCCACTCAAGCACACCGCGATGCTCCGAATTTTCCGAATGGTCCCATCTCCGGCTGGAATTCCTGTTCTGGCCTTCGCCCTTTTGTTCTCCGCGTCCTCGTTCGCGCAGGTCGGCCAGGACCCACAGCCGCGCAAGGCGCTGGTGGAACAGTTCACGGCGTTGCATTGCGGCAACTGTCCGGCGGGCATGTGATCTCCAATGCCATCATGAACGCGCATCCGCAGGAAGTGGTGGTGGTCGCCTTGCATGCCGGGTCGCTCGCGGTCCCTTCGGCGGGACAGCCTGACTTCCGCAACATTTGGAGCACGGACCTGCACACGGACTTCGGCGTACCATTCACCCCTTGCCGTGGTGAACCGCAGGGACTACAGCGGGACCAGCTTGCTTTCCAGCGGTCAGTGGAGCAGCGCGGTGGACGCGGTGCTTCAACTACCCGCTCCGGTGAACATCGGGATCATGTGCGACTTCGATACCGGGACGCGTGGGATGTTGGTTACCGTGGACCTCTACTACACCGCGAACAGCCCGGCAGGCAATGATCGGATGCTTGCTTATGACAGAAGACCATATCACCGGTTGGCAGACGGATTATGGCTCTGGCGGCAACCAGCCGAACTACGATCATCGCCATGTATTGCGCGCGTACCTGACAACGCTGGAGGGTGATGAAGTGACGACAACCTCCCAAGGGGATGCCATCACGCGCACCTATTCGTTCACCGTGCCCACCGACTGGGACATCGCCCAATGCGAGACGGTGGTATTTGTGAGCGAGGCGGCTTCAGGCAGCAACTACGGGAGGTATATCAGGTCGCTTCAGCGGCGTCGAACAATGGATCTACCGACCTCGGTAGAACCGCTCGATGCGGGGATCGGCCCCGCCTATCCGAACCCGGCGGCCACCCACGTGATCGTTCCGTGGAAGCGATGGGAGCTGGTGGACGTCTCGGAATTCCGCGACATGAGCGGACGGGTGCTGCGCGACCGGATCGCGGGGCTGCTGGATCGATCGCAGTGATCGATGTGCAAGACCTGGCCTCGGGGTCTATGCCTATGGTCTTGCGGGACGTCCACGCACGTCTTTTGGTGATCGCGCATTAAGACGCCAGGAGCGGCGGCCAGGTTACGAACGTCGTGCGATCGCGTCGATGATCCGCGTTTCGAGCGCTTCGCTCTGTATGGTCGAGCCCGCGTTGGCGCGCCGTTCCAACCAGCGATCGATCATGCGACTTTGCTTCCGGTAGGCGCGGCAAGCGGTGCAGACCCGCAAGTGCATCCAGAGCCCGACGCGCTCGCGCAAGGCCAACGCACGGAGCTCGCGCACCTCGATCGAGTTCCGTGGCTTTGCGGCAATGGGTCCCTTGGGTAGAGGTTCCGGCCATGCGATCAGTGGGTTCGTTCGTTCAGGCGTCCTTGTATGCATGCGCGCAATTTGAGTTTCGCGCGATGTAGCTGCTGCCAGTAGTTCGTCTCGGATAGGCCGAGCGCCTCCTGGATCTTCCCGCTGTCCTTGTTCATCAGATACTTCATTTCCACCGCGCTGCGCCAATGGGGCGGCAAGGCGTCCAGGCAATGCCGCAAGGCGCGGTCAAGCGTTCCTGTTGATCACTCATCGTCGAAGGCCGCTGCATCCGCAGGTGCGTGGGTTCCTTCCCAGTGCCCGTTGGTGCTGAAGTAGCGGCCGGGCTCTTCGTCGTTGGACAGGTCGATGCCTGACACCGGCTTACCCTCTCGATAGACGCGACGGTAATGATCCGCCAGCTTGTGCTTCAGAATCGCGAAGAGCCAGGTGCGCGGCGAACTATCCCCGGCGAAGCGGTCCATGGTCTCCCACGCCGCCACGAAGGTGAGTTGCACGAGGTCCTCCGCCACCGCCTTCTCCTTTACACGGGCACTGGCGTAGCGCAGCAGATCAGCGGTATGGGCCTTCACCCAAGTGCCGAAGGTGCGTTGGCGCGCTTGTGCGTCAGGGGTCTCGCTCATTGCGGGGCGAAAGCTAGCGGAGGATCCGTGCGATCAGCCCACCACCACCCGCCCTGTCCGCTTGGCCAATCCCCGCTTGGCCTCGTTCAACACCTGGATCTCGGTGAGCAATCCGGTCACGACATCGACCTCCTTTTCGGTGCGCAGTAACTCCTGCTTATCGCGGATCATGCGGTCCACGCGGCGTTCGCGCAGTATGTCGATGCCTTCTTCCAGCGCGTCCAATAGGATATCGCGCTCATGCGTGGTAGCGATGTTATGGCGCGCTTTCCAGTTGGGGGAGAGCAGGTGGCGGTCCGTGAGCAGGTCGATGCAGAGGTTCCGCCAGTTCTGATCGTCGTGCGAGGCATAGCGCGTTCCATGCACCGGCGTGCCCAAGTTGCTGGCGTGGCGGTAGTCGATGTAGATCTCCTTGAACAGCGGTTCGTCGAAGAGGATGTCGTCCACGGCGAGCATCAAGAACAGCGTTTCGGCGAGCGTGGTCTCTTCTTCGCTGGTGCTTCCATCATCGTTCTGGAAAGGGACGATGATGCGCTCGTGGCCGTAGTTGAGAAGCATGCGCAGCAGGTCGCGCTCCTGTGCGGTGGTGCCCGTGTTGATGGGGTCCGGCTGTGGCGCTGCAAGCTCGGGAGCCACCACTTCTTCGGCGACCTGCTCACCGCCGATCTGTTTGCGGTACTGCTTGCGCAGCACCTTGTTCATCTCGCTCAACAGCGCTTGCTCACTCACCTCCAGCAAGCGGCTGCACTGCTTGATGTAGAGTTGGCGCAGCACCTGGTCGGGGATCTTCGCGATGCTCTCCACGATGTCGTGGATGGCGGCGGCCTTCTTCACCGGGTCGCCCTCGGTGTCCTGCACCAACAGTTCGGTCTTGAAGGCCAGGAAGTCCTTCGCGCTATCGCGGATGTAGGCTTCCACTTCGGCGCTGGGGCGCTTGCGTGCGAAGCTGTCCGGATCCTCGCCATCGGGGAACAGCACCACCTTCACGCCGAGCCCTTCGGCGAGGATCAGATCGATACCGCGCAAGCTCGCTTTGATGCCCGCCGGATCGCCATCGTACAGAATGGTGACCTGCTGCGCGTAGCGTTTGATCAACCGCACCTGATCCTCTGTGAGGCTGGTGCCACTGCTCGCCACCACGTTGTGGACGCCTGCCTGGTGCAGGCTGATCACATCGGTGTAGCCTTCCACGAGGCAGCAGATGCCGCTGTCGGCGATGGACTTCTTCGCGAAGTGGATGCCGTAGAGCGACCGGCTCTTCACATACAGCGCGCTCTCCGGGCTGTTGAAATACTTCGGGAGTTTCTTGTCGCTCTTCAGCGTGCGCGCGCCGAAGGCGATCACCTGGCCGCTCAGGCCATGCACGGGGAAGGTGACGCGGCCCGCGAAAAAATCCCAGGCGTTCCCATCCTCGCGGCGTTTGATCCAGCCTGCCCGTTCCAGCAATTCGGCGTCGAAGCCCTGCGCGCGCGCAGCGACGGAGAAGGCCGCACCCATCTCCGGCACATAACCCAACTGAAAGGTGCGTATGATATCGTCGCGGAACCCGCGCTCATGGAAATAGGCGAGGCCGATGCGGCGGCCCTCATCCGTTTCCCAAAGTTGTGCGATGCTCCAATCGGTGGCGAAGCGTTGGATGGCCGCGAGGCTCTCCCGCTCGCTGTGCTCGAGTTGTTGTTCCGGTGTGCTCTCTTCTTCCGGTAAGTCGATGTTGTAGCGCTTCGCCAGCCAGCGCACCGCTTCGACGTAGCCCAGATGTTCATGCTTGCGCAGGAAACCGATCGCATCGCCGCTCTCGCCGCAACCGAAGCATTTGTAAATGCCCAGATGCGGGCTCACGTTGAACGAAGGCGTCTTCTCGTTGTGGAATGGGCAGAGGCCGAGGTAGCGTGGCCCTTTGCGCTTCAGCGCCACGAATTCGCCCACGACCTCCTCCACGCGGACCGCGTCCTTCACACGTTGAATGGCATCGGGGGCGATCACAGGGGTTGAGGAAAGGGATCGAAATTACGCTTTGACCGGGCCGATGGTGGGATAGGTCGCGCTTACCGTTCGGCGATCTTGTGGCCGGTGCTGTCGTAGACCACGATCTTCAGGATCGTGCCCATTTCATCAAGGAAACGCCATTCGCCCACGGGGACGCCGTTGCGGTTGTCGCCGGTGTAGTAAAGTGCTCCGCCCGGATGGAACACCGCCGAAGGCCCGTGCGGCTTCCCTTGTTTGTACTCGGTCTGGCTCCGCATTTTGCCGTCGGGCGCGAAGCTGCGCCAAATGCCCACGCGCTTGCCATCGCGCATGGCTCCCTGCAAGCGGGTGCCGTCGGGCATGGTCTCGGTGTACTTGCCATTGTCCGGTGCGGACAAGCTGTCCACCGGTGCGGGTTCGGCCGCCCGTTGTTCGGGAGGCTGCCCGCAAGCCGCCAGCACCAGGGCCAAAAGCAAAGGAGCGGATCTCATTTCTCGCGATCTACGGTGAGTTGCACCAGCCCTTCCAGGGAGCGGCGCGCGTCGCTATCAGGAAAAGTATGGAGCACGGCCAAGGCCTGGTCGCGGTAGCGCAGCATGCATTGCCGGGCGTGGGTAATGCCCCCCACGTCCACCACGCGTTGCACCACGCGGGCCACGTCACGCGCATCCTGGTGGCGGGCTTTCACGGCGCGCACCATCCAGCGCCGATCGCTTTCGGGCACTTGGTGCAGGGCATGGATCAATGGAAGGGTGAGTTTGCGCTCTTGATGTCAAGGCCCGTGGGCTTGCCGGTGGCGCCTTCCATGCCTCCACCCGGATAGTCGAACAGGTCGTCCTTGATCTGGAAGGCGATGCCGGCGAGCTCGCCGAAGGTGCGCATCCGTTCCACCTCATCGGCGGTGGCAATTCCCCAGCATGGGCTCCGCTGGCGCAGCAGGCGGCGATCAGGCTCGCCGTTTTCTGCCGGATGATGTCGAAGTACACCTCTTCGCTGAAGTTGAGTCCACGGGCTTTCTCGAGCTGCAACAGTTCGCCCTCGCTCATTTCTTTCACGGCTCGGCTCACTATGCCGAGCAACTCGAATTGACGGTTCTCCACGGCGAGCAAAAGACCCCGGCTCAAGAGGTAATCGCCCACCAGCACGGCGATCTTGTTCTTCCACAAGGCGTTGATGCTGAAGAATCCCCGGCGCAACGGGCTGCCGTCCACCACATCGTCATGCACCAAGGTGGCGGTATGCAACAATTCGATGAGGCTGGCGGCGGTAAAGCCGTTGTCGTTCACCGGGCCGAAGAGGCGCGCACTGAGCAAGGTGAACATGGGGCGCATCTGTTTGCCCTTCCTCTTCACGATGTAGTGCATTACGCGGTCGAGCAAAGCCGTGCGGCTGCGCATGGCCTCGCGGAAGCGGGTCTCGAAGACCTGCATTTCCGCGGCGATGGGCCGCTGTACCTCGGCAAGGGTGGGCATGCGTTTTCGTTGCTATCCTTCGGAAGGTCGCAAAGATGGCGAACGGGCTTGGGCAGCGGCCGTCTTTCGCCCCCCGGAATGCGGGCTGTGGGCGCGGCGCACCGTACTTTCGTCCGGCATGTTGTTCCGCCCCTTTCCGCTCGGCTGGCTTTTGGTGGTTTCCATCCTCTGGTGCGCTGCACCCCGAGCGGTGGCGCAGGATAAGCCCGTGAAGAAGAAGCCCCAGGTGCTCCTCTACAAGGACATGGTGAACGCCCAGTGGGACACCGTGAAGTGCGTGAAGAACGTGATCAAGCTGAACCCACTTTTGTTCTTCCGTGGCGAGATCCCGATCTACTACGAGCGGAAATTGTCCCCCCGGCTCAGCGCTGAGCTGGGACTTGGGTTCACCTGGCGGGATTACTTGAACCTGAGCTTCGACAGCGGTGGCGATGCGGACGACTACGGGGGTGGCACAGACATCATCGCACGGCCCTCTTACCACATCGGGTTGCGTTGGTATCACCAAGTGGACTTCGAGCCCCAGGGCTGGTACAACCAACTGGAGTTCGCGCATATAGAGTATATAAAGGATATCAAGCATGTGGAGCTTGATGGCAGCATCGGGACGGAGAAAGACCGTGATGAGAAGATCTATGACGATATCCGCTTACTGGTAGGCTACCAACTATTGGGCTCTTCAAGCAATTGGCTGTTCGATGTCTATGGAGGAGTGGCGGTGCGGAGCCGCAGCCTCAAAAGGGTGACGGAAACCTTGGTGCTGGACCCGGACCCGAACACTACCACAGACCCGCCCCGGTATGACTACGCTGTAGAGCCGAGCAATGATATCGTGCCTGCGTTCTTCCTTGGGGTGAAGGTTGGCTTGGGTTTCTGATGCGCTGCTGGCCTATGGGTACTAGCCACTGGCCGATCCAATTCGGTGATCGGCCAGCAGCCAACGGCTAGAAGCTAGCAGCGCATTCTCACTTCATCACCCTTTCGCCGTCCTTCAACGCGGGCTCGTTCTTGTTGGCCAATTGGCCGCAGGCGGCATCGATATCGCGGCCGCGGCTGCGACGGATCCGGGCTACGATCCCTTTCTGATCCAGATATTGCTGGAAAGCTTCGGCATCCTTCGGTTCCGTGCGTCCATAGCCACCACCATCAATCGGGTTGTACTCGATCAGGTTCACCTTGGCATGCACGTCGCTGGCATAGCGCACAAGTTCCTGGGCATCGGCCAGTGAATCGTTGAAACCGCGCAACAGGATATACTCGAAGGTGACGGCCCTACGCGTCTTGCGCGTGTAGTAGCGCAGCGCGTCCTTCAGATCGCCGAGTGCGTTCTCCTCATTGATCGGCATGATGCGATCGCGCTTGGCATCGTTCGCGGCATGCAGGCTGAGGGCGAGGTTGAACTTGGCATCATCGTCGGCGAGCTTGCGGATCATCTTGGCGATGCCCGCCGTACTCACGGTGATGCGGCGCGTGCTCATGCCCAGGCCGTCCTCCGCACAGATGCGTTCCACGCTGCGCATCGTATTGGCGTAGTTGAGCAGCGGCTCTCCCATGCCCATGTACACGATGTTCGTGAGGTTTTGCTTGTAGTATTTCTCCGCGAGCGCGTTGATCAGCACCACTTGGTCCACGATCTCGGCGGCGTCCAGATTTCGGATGCGCTTGAGTTTTCCGGTCGCGCAGAAAGTGCATGAAAGGCTGCACCCGATCTGGCTGCTGATGCATGCCGTGAGGCGGGTGGGGGTGGGGATCAGCACGCCCTCCACCACATGGCCGTCCCAGGTGCGAAAGGCGCATTTCACCGTGCCGTCCTCGCTCCGCTGCTCTTCTGCCAGCACCAGAGGTCGAAGCAGCAGGCGCTCCGCGAGCTTGGTGCGGAAGGCCTTGGGCAGATCGCTCATCGCGTCCCAGCTATGCGCGTGCTTCTTCCACAGCCACTCCCAGAGTTGCTTGGCCCGGTAGGGCTTTTCGCCCAGCTCCTCCACGAGCAGGATCACTTCCTCACGGATGAGGGTGCGGATGTCGATGGGGCTGGACATGGGTTAAGGGTCGGGTACCGGGTTGCGGCATTAACCTGTGCGGTCGATCAGGGTTGTTCGGTTGGTCCAGATCGGACCAACCGGGTAGTGAACTTCTCGGTGCCGCTTAGTAGATGAATGAGGTAGACACCGTAGTTCAGCGAATTGAGGTTCAAGGTGAGCCTCGCCTGACGCGCGACCAGAGACCTATAAAGGACGCGACCTGAAATGTCGGTGATCATCAATTCCGCTGTGTCATCCAGGATGTCCGGATCGAGCACAATGGTGAATTCGGCCGATGACGGATTCGGGTATACGGAGATCGCTAACGCTGCGGAGGTTGGGAGTGGCCGTTCCAACACGGTGGCCGTCACTGCGCTATCGTTGGTCAGGATGGCTCCGTTCACCCCGAACAGATAGACCGTTCCCGCTGTGTTCACGTGGATCTGGAACATATCGAAACCCTCCGGGATGGGTTGCGAGGCGAGTGTACTTCCTCCGTCGTTCGTCCAGAAGAGCTCATCCCCTGCAAGGAAATATCCCACGCTATCATTGTTGAACTGGAGGTCGTTGAGATACCCGAGCGGGAACGGAAAAGGTGTCCAAGTGATTCCTCCGTCCATGGTGCGCATGAAGAGGTTGTTCCCACTACGCGCGTATCCGATCAGCGGGGAAGGGAAATCAAATTCCAACATGTTCGCAGAGGGGTTTCCGCCCACGACCGTACACGGTTGAAAACTGGCGCCTGCATCCGTGGAGCGCATCAGCAGGCCTGCGGTGCCGGCAAGGAGCAGTGTGGAATCATTGATGAGGTGAAGGTCGTTCAGGTCCGGAAGCGCGGCGGGCACGCGATGGATCGTGTCCCAAGTGCTGCCCCCATCCGGGGTGCGTAGGATCAACTCCTCATCGCGCATGCATGCGAAAGCGACCCCGTTCCCGGCGAATTCGATGTCCGCGCACGGAGAGCCTCCGAAGATGGATGGCAGTGCGAGCGACCAATTCGAACCCCCATTGATGGAACGCAGGATCCGCCGTCCCGTCCCACAGGCGAACCCCGTGTCCGGTGACAGGAACTTTATCCGGTACAGGATCACGTTCGCATTGTCGTTCTTGCGGCTTTCGTTCCAGAATCCGTCCGTTGTCTTCAGGATGGTCCCACGCTCTCCACAAGAGAAGGCCAGGGAGTCATCGCGGAAGTGGACGTCGCGGATCGTATAAGGGTATCCGGTCTGGATCTTGGTCCACACTCCGCCGGCATTGGTGGAGCGGTAGATCAACCCGGCGGATCCGACCGCGATGACCAGAGAGTCCGAAGGAGAGCAGATGCCCTGGATGTCGAACGGATCAAGCAACGAGAACAAGGGGGTCCAGAAGGTCGCATTGGAGTCCGCGCGCGCGACGGTCCCATAGGTTCCGCCAGCGAAAAGAAGGTTGGATCCAGGGGTGTGCCACATCGAGTACACTTTTCCCTGGTCCTGATAAAGCCCCCCCAGTTCGTGCCACCGTTGGTGGTTTTTCGCAGTCCTGCGGATGTGCCGAAAAAGCCCAGGCTGGCATTGCGGAAATAGATCAGATCGATGTTGTACTGATCATCGTAGACCTCGGTCCATGAAGCACCGCCGTCCGTTGTCCGCATCAGTTTGCCGTCGTTCATGCCAGCAAAGCCAAGGAGGTCGGTGAGGAAGAACACGGACCAGATATTGTTCGCTGCAGCGAGTGGAACGATGGACCAGGAGAGACCACCGTCCAAGGTCTTCAGGAGGGAATTCGTCGAGTTCGAGGAGGACCCGACGTAGCCCACGAGCGGGGTGGGAAAGCTCATGTCGTGATAGGTGTCCAGCGGGCCGGGGGTGGTAACGGCCGTCCAGGTGAGGCCCTGGTCCGTGGTCCTGATCACGGTGGAGTAGTCTCCGCAGACCACGGCCGTCTGCGCGTCCAAAATGGCGACCCGCGTTAGCCATTGCTCTGTACCGGACGCGACGTGCGACCAAGTGACACCGGCATCGGTGGTCCTGATGAGCGTGCCATATCCTCCAACCGCAATGCCGGTATTGGCGTTGAAGAAGCGCACCGAACTGAGCGTGATCGGCGTAGGGCGTGTCTGGATCAAGTTCCACTGGGCGGCCACAGGTACGCAAGGGAAAAAGGCCAGGAGTAGCAGCACGCAGTAGGTCAACAGCATCCCATGGAGCGATAGCGATCGTAGGGTGTTGTTCATCTTATCGTGTTGTGCGAGATCACTTCCTCGCGGGCGAGAGTGCGGATGTCAACGGGAGTGGCCATGCGGCAAAGGTCGGCCATCAGGAGTGGATGGCCCCCATGGATACTGTCTCAGCCGATAGCGGCTGAACCGTGGCCGAAGGCTAAGGAACTTTCGGACTTGTCCTTTCCTCCCCGGCTTTCAGGAACGTATTGATGGTGAGCTGCCACAACCGGATGTACACCAAGAGCCCGATGTGCGGATAAACGCGCAGGTCCGCGGCCGCACCATCCGTTGTCGCCCATTCCGCGAGCCAGAATGGAAGAGCAGTAACAGCACCATTTGCCCTTGCGAGCGCCCGCACACCACGCCTCCGGAGGAAGGCCAACCTTCGGGGAGAACTGAAAAGGTGAGCCAAAGGGCCCCAAAGGAACGCCACCAAGGCAGCCCCTCCAGAGAACCCACCACACGCATGTCCATTGCGTTCGTCACCTTGATGTTGTTCTCCTCGCCTTCCACCAGGCTGACCTTCACCCCGAGGCGTTCCACCAGGGTCGCTTCATCGGTGAAAGCGGGATCATAGGGCAGCGCGAAGGCCTTGCGCAAGAGGTCGGCGTGGAAGCATTGGGGCGTTTGCACGGCGAGCAACTTCGAGCGGTCCAGGGCGCGGCTACCCTCGGCGGTGGTCTCGCGGATGCTCGGCACCACCGGTACCACCGGTATCGCGGTCCCATGCTTGTCGGCGGCATCGAAGCAACGTGCGATCAGTTCCTTGCTCACCAGCGGACGCACCCCATCATGCACGGCGACGAGTCCATCGCCCTCCACCTTGTCCAATCCGGCCTTCACACTGTGGAAGCGTTGTTCACCACCGGCCACCACCTGGTGTTCGAGGAAGAAACCATGGCCCATGCAAAGCGCTTTCCAGATGTCGAAGTGCGCTTCAGGAAGGACAACGATCAGCGGCATCGATGCGTCGAAGCGATGGAAGGCCTCGATCGTCCACATCAACAGCGGACGGCCCTTGATCGTTTGGAACTGCTTCGGGACCGGCCCGCCCAGGCGCTTGCCGCTACCGCCAGCTACGATGATCGCGGTACGCGAAACGGAAGGGTCTTTCACCGCCACGGCGCAAAGGACGCCAAGGACCCGCCACGTAGCGCAACCGCTGCGTTCGTGGCGTCGTGGCGGTTCAAAGCATTAGAGGATGAGCATCGCGTCGCCATAGCTGAAGAAGCGGTACTTCTCCTTCATGGCCACCTTGTAGGCGTTCCACACATTGTCATAGCCACCGAAAGCGGCCACCTGCATCAGCAGAGTGCTTTCGGGCATGTGGAAGTTAGTGATCATGCTATCCGCAATGCTAAAATCATATGGCGGGAAGATGAACTTGTTGGTCCACCCGTTGTACGGCTTCATGTGGTTCTCCGTGCTCACGCTGCTTTCGATGGCGCGCATGGTGGTGGTGCCCACACAGCAGATCTTCTTCTTCGTGTCCTTGGCCTTGTTCACAATGTCGCAAGCCTCTTGGGTGATGATCACCTGCTCGCTGTCCATCTTGTGCTTGGTAAGGTCCTCCACTTCCACGGGGCGGAAGGTGCCGAGGCCCACATGCAGCGTAACGTTCGCGAAGTGGATGCCCTTCAATTCCATGCGCTTCATCAACTCACGGCTGAAGTGCAGCCCAGCGGTCGGGGCAGCCACAGCGCCTTCGTTCTGCGCGTAGATGGTCTGGTAGCGCTCGGCATCGCTGGCCTCGGTCTCGCGTTTGATGTATCGGGGCAGCGGCGTTTCACCCATCGCGGTGATCTGTGCCTTGAATTCCTCGTAGGTGCCGTCGAAGAGGAAGCGCAGCGTGCGGCCGCGGCTGGTGGTGTTGTCGATCACCTCGGCGACCAATTCATCGTCCTTGCCGAAGTAGAGTTTGTTGCCAATGCGGATCTTGCGGGCGGGGTCCACGATCACGTCCCAGAGCAGGCTATCGCGGTTCAATTCGCGCAGCATGAACACTTCGATCTTGGCGCCGGTCTTCTCCTTGTTGCCCCACATGCGGGCGGGGAACACCTTGGTATCGTTCACGATGAAGGTGTCGCCCTCGTCGAAGTAGTCGATGATGTTCTTGAATTTCTTGTGCTCGATCTTGCCCGTCTTGCGCTCCAGGACCATGAGGCGGCTACCGTCACGGTCTTTGGTGGGATAGAGCGCGATCTGCTCCTTGGGGAGCTCGAATTTGAAAGAAGTCAGCTTCATGGTAAGAAGAATGGCTTACGGGCCAGCCGTTTAGGGGCGGCGAAGATAGTGCGATCGTGAAGCCAGCGTTAATTGCACTGACCGTCAGAGAAATAGGTCGATTTTAGCCGCGCGGAGCGATGCGTTGGGCCCAAGCCATGGGGTCCAGTGCATCGGCCACATCATAGCGGTCGATGTGCGTGCGGCGCAAGGCGCTCAAATAGGCCCCGCAGCCCAGTGTTTGGCCGATATCGTGGGCCAGGGTGCGGACGTAGGTGCCCTTGCTCACCGTGGTGTCGAAGGTCACGCGCGGTCCATCAATGGAGACCAGTTCAAGTCGATGTACGAGCACGCTGGCGAGTTCCATTTCGGCTTCGCGGCCATCCCGGGCTTTCCAATAGGCGCGCTCGCCTTGGTGGTGCTTGGCCGAATAGATGGGCGGACGTTGTTGGAGGGAACCGATGTACAGGGCGAAGGCGTTCCGCACGGCGGTTTCGTCCAAATGCTCCCAGGGCTTTTGCTCCATCACTTCGGTCTCCGCATCCTGGCTGGGAGTGATCCCGCCCAGGGTCATTGTTCCCGTATAGCGCTTGTCCAGGCCGGTCAGCAGGGGTAGGGACTTCGTGCCGCGGCCGAAACCAAGGATCAGCAGGCCGCTGGCCAGTGGATCAAGTGTACCGCCATGTCCGACCTTCATCTTGTGACCTGCCTTGGCGCGCATGGCGCTGCGGATCTTGGCGACCGCATTGAAGCTGGTCCAGGTCACGGGCTTATCCACCAGCAGGATACCACCGGCCTCGAGATCGATGAGCTCGTTCGGCCCAACAGGTTCCGGGATCATCCCACCAGTTGAAGGGGCACGCCCAGCGCGGCCATCAAGAGGATCAAGCCACCCACCGCGATGCGGTACCAGCCGAAGGCCTTGAAGCCATGCCGAGTGAGGAAGGCGATGAACGAACGGATCGCGATGATCGCCACGATGAAGGCCACCACGTTGCCGATCGCGAACACCTGCAGATGATCACTGGTGAAGGTTCCGCCATCTTGCACGTAGTCGAAGATGGACTTCGCTGTAGCCGCGAACATGGTGGGCACAGCGAGGAAAAAGCTGAACTCCGCCGCGTGGGTGCGGGTAAGCCCCTGCGTGGTACCCCCAATAATGGTCGCCGCGGAGCGGGACACACCCGGCACCATCGCGATGCATTGGAAACAGCCGATCAGGAAAGCCTGCTTGTAGCTCACGGATCTCTGCGTGGCATCCGTTCCGCCCGGCGCCCAGCGGTCGATGAAGAGGAAGACCACGCCACCCAGCAGCAGGGCGATGGCCACCACGGTAACGTTCTCCAGAAGCGCATCGATCCGATCTTTGAACAGCAGACCAGCGATCACCGCAGGGACGAAAGCCACGAAGAGTTTGAGGTAGAAGTCGAAGCTCTGGAAGAAGCGCTTCCAGTAGAGCACCACCACGCTCAGGATCGCCCCGAACTGGATGGCCACTGTGAAGAGTTTTACGAAGTCGTCCTGCGCGATCCCCATCAGCGTGGAGCCGATGATCATATGACCGGTACTGCTCACCGGAAGGAACTCGGTAAGGCCCTCGATGATGGCGAGGACGATCGCCTCCAGTGTCGTCATGGAAGGCTAGGCAGCCTAGGCCGACGGCCGCTTCAGGATGGCGTAGGCGATGAAGAGGTAGCCTACCAGCGCCACGATCGGCGCTACGGTGATGCGGCGGGCGCTGAAGATGGTCTCCGCATCGAAGACCTTCGGATCGCCGCTTCCACCGCCGCTCATCAGGATGAAGCCCACCACCACCACCACCAGGCCGATGATCAGCAACCGGTAGTTGGTCCGGGTGAAGGGCATTTCGTTGTCGTTGTTCGCTGCCATGCTCGTAGGCGCCTTCTGCGGCGCGGGTTCTCAACTCCAGTACAGGTCCTCGGAATTCATGCGAATGTAGCGCCGCACCGCGAACCAGGTGCTGGTGAGGGAAAGGACCAGTCCCAGCAACAGCACGCCGCCGAAGAGCCCTCCCAGCACGGTCGCATCCGTGAAGGCCAGCAGGTCGGGCACATAACGAAGCACCAGCCGAAGCGCCAGAACCAGCAGCCCGATGGCCAGCACGGAGCTCAGGATCCCCTGCCAGAGGCTCTGCCCGAGGAAAGGTTTCTTGATGAACCAGCGAGTTGCGCCCACCAGGTGCATGGTGCGGATCAGGAAGCGCTGGCTGTAGATGGCCAGTCGGATGGTGTTGTTGATCAGCGCCACGGCGATGATCAACAGCAGCGCACTGAAGCCGAGCACCGCCAGCCCCAGTTTGTTCATGTTGTTCTCAATGTTCCGCACAACGGCGGCGTTGTAGGCCACTTCGTGGGATCGGCTGTCCTGCTGCAGGTGCTCCACGATCCACTTCAAACTGTCCGGATGGGCGTGGTCCGCGTTCAAACGCAGTTCAATGCTGGCCAATAGCGGGTTGCTTCCCAACACACCGAGGAAGTCCTCACCCAAGTCCTGTTTCAACTGTTCGGCGGCCTCGTCGGCCGTCACATAGCGCGTTTCCAGGGTCCAGGGTTCGGTGTCCAGCTCCTTGCGGAACTGCATCACATCCTGCTCCTTCAAGCCGCGCTTCAGGAAGACCTCCACGCGCACGTTCTCCTTGAAATAGCGCTCCAATGCGCGGGCGTTCAGCACCAGGAAACCCAGCACCCCCAGCATGAAGAGCACGAGCGCGATCCCGATCACCGTGCCCGCCGTAGCGGTGCGCACGCGGGTGCGATAGATGCGGTCCATGGCCATCGGCGGCGAAGGTAGGGGCGGCGATAAACCCACCACAGACCCCCGCGCCCGACAACTGACAACCCACAACTGACAACCGGCCTTCTACTTTCGCACCATGGCTTACGAGCACAAGCGGATCGAGGAGAAGTGGCGCAAGCACTGGAAGGACGCGAAGACCTACCGGGTGGAGAACGACACCGCGAAGCCCAAGTACTATGTGCTCGACATGTTCCCGTATCCCAGTGGCGCGGGTTTGCATGTGGGCCATCCGCTCGGCTACATCGCCAGCGACATCGTGGCGCGCTTCAAGCGGCACAGCGGCTTCAACGTGCTGCATCCCATGGGCTACGATTCCTTCGGCCTTCCCGCGGAACAGTATGCCATCCAGACCGGTCAGCACCCCGCCAAGACCACCGAGGTCAACATCGCGCGCTATCGGGAACAGTTGGACCGCATCGGCTTCTGCTTCGACTGGAGCCGCGAGGTGCGCACCAGCGATCCCGCCTATTACAAGTGGACGCAGTGGATCTTCCTGCAGCTCTTCGAAAGCTGGTACGACCACGCCGCGCAGAAAGCCCGGCCGATCCAGGAATTGGTGGAACGCTTCGAGAAGCATGGTTGGACCGGTGATGATGATAGCGCGATCACCGGCAACGAGGAATTGGAGCCGCTCGTGCAGTTCAGCCACAGCGATTGGGCGACCTTCAGCGAGAAGCACCAACAACAGATCCTGCTGCGCTTCCGACTGGCCTACTTGAGCGAAGCATGGGTGAACTGGTGCCCCGCCTTGGGCACCGTGCTCGCCAACGATGAAGTGAAGGATGGTGTGAGCGAGCGCGGCGGACATCCCGTGGAGCGCAAGCGCATGCCGCAGTGGAGCATGCGCATCACCGCCTACGCGCAACGCCTGCTCGATGGCTTGAACGACCTCGACTGGAGCGAGAGCATCAAGGAAGCACAGCGCAATTGGATCGGCAGAAGCGAGGGGGCGCTGATCAGGTTCGCCCTCAGCGAGGGAAGTAATGTGATCGAGGTCTTCACCACACGCCCCGACACCATCTTTGGCGTGAGCTTCGTAACGCTCGCTCCGGAACACGAACTGATCGAGAAGATCACGCCCGGCGGAGAACCGCGCGGAAGTGATGGCCTACGTGACGCAGGCGAAGAACCGCAGCGAGCGCGAACGCCTCACCGACGTGAAGAAGGTGAGCGGCGTGTTCACCGGGGCGTACGTGAAGCATCCGTTCACGCATCTCGATATCCCGGTCTGGGTGGGCGACTACGTGCTCGGCGGCTACGGCACCGGCGCGGTGATGGCCGTGCCCGCGGGCGATCAGCGCGACTGGAATTTCGCGACGCCTTTCAAGATCCCGTTCGTCGCGGTCACAGAGAACTGGGACATCAGCACCGGCGCCGACGAAAGCAAGGAAGCAACGCTCACCAATAGTGTTTTCCTGAACGGGCTGAAGGTGGCCGATGCCATCCCGCGTGCGATCGATGAGCTCGAAGCGAAAGGCGTAGGCGAGCGCCGCATCAACTTCCGTTTGCGCGATGCCGCCTTTGGTCGCCAGCGCTATTGGGGCGAGCCGATCCCGATCTACTACAAGGACGGTGTGCCTTATGGCGTGGCCGAAGGCGATCTACCCGTGGTACTTCCGGAAGTGGACAAGTTCCTTCCAACAGAAGATGGCGAGCCACCCCTTGCGCGCGCTACGAACTGGAACTACAAGGGCCTGCCGTATGAGACGACGACAATGCCCGGCTGGGCGGGCAGCAGCTGGTACTTCCTGCGCTACATGGATCCGCAGAACGAAGGCCGCTTCGCTGGGTCGGAAGCCATCAACTACTGGCAGCAAGTGGACCTCTACGTGGGCGGCAGCGAGCACGCCACCGGCCACCTGCTCTACTTCCGTTTCTGGACCAAGTTCCTCCACGACCGCGGTTGGATGCCCTTTGATGAGCCGGCGAAGAAGTTGGTGAACCAGGGGATGATTCAGGGGGTTTCCGCTTTCGCTTTCGCCTACGGGCACCTCATTCATACGATGCGGCGAAAACAGAATCGACCATGGACTGAGGGTGCATCTGCAAGACGGCACTTTCAGAGAGTTGCCGGACATCTTTCATCCTCACAAGATTTTCTTCAGCACGGATTTGCTTCAGCGATTGAAAGTCGGAGAAGGAGAAGCTATGCCGTTCAATCTTGATGTTAGCTATGTCAACAATGGGGTTGTTGACTTCGAGGCGCTCTTCAAGCGGGAGAGCCGAGATTTCATTCGGGATGCCGCCTACTTGACCGAAGGTGCCTCTGGTGTTGCGGTGAACGCTTTGAATACCGGAGTTCACCAGATTCGTCATACAGGGTAATTCGTCGTTTGTAACAAGCCCCGTTGTCGAGAAGATGTCCAAGTCGAAGAACAACGTGGTGAACCCCGACGACATCATCGAGAAGTACGGCGCGGACACCCTGCGGTTGTACGAGATGTTCCTCGGCCCGATCGAGCAGAGCAAGCCGTGGGATACGAACGGTATCGAGGGCACCAGCCGTTTTCTGAAGAAATTCTGGAACCTGTTCCATTCTGGATCAACGGACGATGCACCCGTAGCGTCGACCCTCCGGGTCGACCGCGACGTATTTGCCGTGACTGACGAAGCCCCCACGAAGCCCGAACTGAAAGTCCTGCACGCCACCCTGAAAAAAGTGACCGAGGACATCGAGAAGATGAGCTTCAACACCAGCGTGAGCCAGTTCATGATCGCCGTGAACGAGCTGGCCGCCCTGAAGTGTACCAAGCGCGCCGTGCTGGAGCCGCTCACCATCGCACTGGCCCCGTTCGCCCCGCATATCGCCGAAGAACTGTGGAGCCTCCTCGGCCATTCCGACAGTGTGACCGGGGCACAATGGCCCCAATGGGATGCCCAACACCTCGTCGAGGACAATTTCAGCTACCCGATCAGCTTCAACGGCAAGACCCGCCTGCAACTGGAGTTTCCCGTAGCGATGGATGCGAAGAGCGTGGAAGCCGCAGTGCTCGCCAACCCCGAAGTGCAAAGCCGCCTGGAGGGGAAAGCCCCGAAGAAGGTGATCGTGGTGCCGAAGCGTATCGTGAATATCGTGGTGTAATGGGCCGCGAGCTTCGAGCCGTGAGCCACGAGCTTGAGAACGTGGACAAGCTCGTGGCTCGATGCTCGCGGCTCGAGGCTGGCATTCGGCATTTCGTTTGCGTTCCCCAGGCCATGACGCGTCTTTCGTTGATTCTGGTCGTGGGTGTTTCGGCCTTCGGCCTTGGTTTCGCACAAGCTCCTTCGACCCCGAAAGGGGAGGCCCTGCGCACGTTGCCCCACAATGCCTTCCGCGCTGGCGAGAAACTCACCTACGTGGTACACTATGGCGCCTTGGATGCTGGTGAGGCCGTGATCGAACTACAGGAAAGCGACATCACCATGGAAGGTCGCAAATTGCTCCATGCGAAAGGGGTGGGTCGTAGTCTCGGAGCGTTCAGCTGGTTCTTCAAAGTGGACGACCGCTATGACACCTATTTCGATCGCGATGGTGTTTTTCCCTGGCTCTTTCAGCGGAGCGTGAGCGAGGGCGGTTACGAGTTCACGCAGGACTATATCTACTTGCAGAGCAAGCGGCAGGTGAAGACCCAGAAAGAGGTGACACACGATGTGCCACCGCACGTGCAGGACATGCTCAGCGCCTTCTACTTCGCCCGCACCATCGACTTCGGCAGCGCGCAGCCAGGCCAGGAGTACACCATCGATTGCTTCTTCGACGATCAAGTATGGCCCCTCCGCATGCGCTTCGCGGGAAGGGAGACCATTAAGCTCCGAAGCGGGAAATACCGCTGCCTGAAGTTCCAGCCGATCGTGCAAGAGGGCCGCATCTTCGAAACGAACGAGGACCTCAACGTGTGGATCACCGACGACGGCAACCATATTCCCGTGCTCGCGCAGGCCAAGGTGCTCGTGGGTTCCATCAAGATGGAGCTGCACAAATACGAGGGCTTGGTGCATCCCATCGCGAAGGAATGATACCCCCGCTTTCCCCGATCACTGGTTGAAATGATCCTTGCCGCCCCGGCGTTCTTGTCGGGGCGGTGCTGTTTCTTGCCCTTCCATGAGGAAGCTGAGGATGTGGGGCTCGCTCGTCGCGCTCCTGGGGATGGCGTTGGTGATCGTGCTATCGGTGGACCTGACACCGCGTGAGGAGTACGTGCCGGAGGTAACCGCTGTGTTTCCGGAGGACACTATCCCTGATGCGCCGAGTGCCTACGGTATTCCGCTGTCGGGTTTCATTGTGGAACGCGGAAGTGTGGGCGCGGGATCCACTTTCGGCGATCTATTGGCGCAGCATGGTGTGGATTACGCCACGGTGGATAGTCTGGTGCGCCTCGCCGAGGGCACCTTCGATGTCCGGAAGCTGCGCACGGGTCATCCCATCGCCTTCATCTTCACCGACGACGAGCACCGTGAGTTGCGCTACTTCGTGTACGAGGCAGACCAGGTGCAGCAGGTGATCTTCACCACCGCCGATCCGCTCGCGGTGAACACGCACCACAAGCCGATCAAGGAGGAGCACCGCGCCTTGGAAGTGGAGGTGACCGGTGCCCTCTACAACGATCTGGCACGTGCGGGTGTGGACCCGATGCTGAGCATGCAACTGGCCGAGGTCTTCGCCTGGACGGTGGATTTCTACCGGATCCAGAAGGGGGACAAGTTCACCGTGGTCTTCTTGGAGCGCACCGTGGACGGCGAGCGGTACGGGGACCCCGAAGTGCTCGCTGCCCGCTATCGTAGCGGCGACAAAGAGAAGGAGGCGTTCCGTTTCACACAGGAGGAAGCCACCACCTACTTCGATGCCGAGGGCAATAGTTTGCGCAAGGCCTTCCTACAAGCGCCCATCAAGTTCAGCCGGATCTCCTCGGGCTTCAGCCGAAAGCGCTTCCACCCGGTGCAGAAGCGGTTCAAGGCACACCTGGGCACGGACTACGCGGCGCCGTACGGTACGCCGATCCTCGCGGTGGGCGATGGGGTGGTGGAGAAGGCCGGACGCACCGCCGGGAACGGCAACTACGTGAAGCTCCGACACAACGGCACCTACAGCACGCAATACCTGCACATGCGCAAGATCCTGGTGAAACAGGGCCAGCGCGTGTCGCAGGGGGATGTGCTCGGCGAGGTGGGCAGCACAGGCCTGGCCACGGGCCCGCACGTCTGTTTCCGCTTCTGGAAGAACGGCCAGCAGGTGGATCACCGCCGCGAAGAATTTCCGAGCGCGGAACCCGTGGCCGAAGCGCATCGTGTACGCTTCGCGCAGGAGCGCGATCGGTTGATCAATGCGTTGGCGCAAGCCTCCGGGCGCGCCGATCAGACCGTGGTGTTCTAGCCCTCTGCCAGCGCGCGGATCTCCAGGTACCGATGAATATGCACGCCCGCTGTACCGCGGGCTGCTGCACTGAGCAGCGCAGCGGCCAGCACCTGGTGCGGCATGGGGTGGTAATTCGCCAAAGGACCGCGCAGCAATGGGGCCAAGGCGTTCATCACCACTATCCCGGCACGTTCTCCCCGGCGCACCTCTTTGCGCGGGCCGGTGAGTATCGAGGGTTGGAAAATGTACAAGGCGGGAAGGTCAAGCGCCTTTAGTGCATCTTCCATTTGGCCCTTTACGCGGTTGTAGAAGACGGAAGATCTTGCATCGGCGCCCATAGCGCTGACCACACAGAAGGTCCGCACCCCGTTCGTCTTGGCCCATTGTCCGAGCGCCACCACCAGGTCCTTGTCCACATGGGTGAAGCGCTGCTTGTCACCGCCCACGTTCCGAATGGTGGTGCCCAGGCAGCAGATCACGGCATCCACCGCAGCGGGTCGAAGCGCGGAGAGCAGGTCGTCGGGATCGGGTGCTATCCAAGCCTCCAGCTTCGGATGTGAAGCGGACATGGGTCTCCGCGCGAGCGCATGCACCTTGGTTATCCGGGCGTCCGCGAGCGCTTGAGCAAGCGTTTCGGCGCCGACAAGGCCGGTCGCGCCTGCGAGAAGGAGAGTGACGGCCACGATCAAAAGTATTCGGTGTTTGTTGTTTATATCATAAACAAGTCTATGTTTGCATCATCAAACACCATTTCAATGGAACAAAGCATGACCCCCGCCGAAAGCCTGAAGCTCATCGAGCGCATGATCGGGCAGGCCAAACGGAGTTTCTCCCGCATGAGCTTCTACTTCCTTCTGTGGGGGGTGCTGCTCATCGCGGCCATGGTCGCGGCTTACTTGCTGCGCACGAACGGCTCACCTGCGATGCAGGGTATCCCTTGGGGGGTAGCCGGTGCACTGGGTGGGCTGATCAGCTCCATCCACGGTGCGCGAAGGCAAAAAGGAACAAGTGGCCAATCCGATGGACCGTATCATAGGCTGGGTATGGGCCACCTTCGTGATCACTATGATCATCATGATCGTATGCTCCGTGAAGAACGGGATCGATCCCGGGGCGAACATCACCCTGCTCACCGGCCTACCCACTTTCCTCACGGGGCAGATCATGCGCTTCCGGCCCTTGATCCTCGGCGGCATCCTTTTCTGGGTGGCCGGTATCGCCATGCAGTTCACACAGGATGCGGCTATACTGGTGGGCCTTTACTGCGGTGCGATGTTGCTCGGCTACATCGTTCCCGGGGTACTTCTCAAACGGCAAGAGGATGTCCTTCGCACCGCTTGATCCCATCCTGCACAACCAGCTAAGGCTCGCCGTGGTGAGCCTGCTGGTGGGGGTGGAGAGCGCGGAGTTCAATTTCATCCTGGAGAAGACCGGGGCCACGCGAGGGAACCTCAGCGTGCAACTCACCAAGCTGAAGGACGAGGGCTATATCACCATCACCAAAGGTTACCGGGACAACTATCCGCTCACCACCTGCAAGCTTGCTCCCAAGGGGATCAAAGCCTTCGAACAATACGTGAAGGCGATCCAGGATTATTTGAAGCCGTGATCCAGTTGGTGGTCGGGCCGGAGGGATCCTTCGTCGAAGGACCGCACCCCTGACCACCACTGCCCGTTGAACCGGGCATGTTCTCCACACCGGGACCTCTCCATCGTTCCATCGCATTCCGCGCGGCTGTGCGCGGAATGGCCGTTTGGGCCTTGGTTCTTCTGTCCGGCTGTAAGAAAGAGGTGGAGGTGATCCCCTGGGAACCAGGCCCCCGACTATGCGGGCGTGCCGACGGTGGTCACGGAGAACTATGTGAACCGCCTCTTCATCGACCTGCTCGGCCGCGAACCACTGGACGTGGAGATGACCGCGGAAGTGAACGCGCTGGAAAGCGCCTCGCTCTCCATGGCTTCGCGCGAAGCGCTGGTGAACAAGTTGATGACGAGCACCGCCTACCTGGCGGACGACAGCAGCTACACGAACAAGTACTACATGCGCCAGTACGAGCTGTGCAAGGCGCGCTTCCTGGAAGGGGTGAGCGATGAGGTGATCGACGGCTTCATCGGGAACGCGGAACAACAGGCGCTGGCCGATTCTCTCGGAGGCAACACCGCAGGTCTGAACGCTGCCAACAGCGAGCTCGGCCGCTTGCGCGCATTGAAACGCAGCCGCACCGACTACCGGGACCATCTCATCGGGATCACTGAAGTGATGCGCCGCATGGTGCTGAACAGCGTGTACGACGAGATCAACATGAACAGCTTCAACTACGTGAACGCCACGTTCGACAACCTGATGATGCGCTATCCCACCAACGCTGAATTCGCAACGGGCTACGGCATGGTCGACAGCAACAGCCCCGGGATCCTCTTCGGGCAGAGCGGCCAGAACAAGGGCGAGTACGCGGCGATCATGTCCAGCAGCATGGGTTCGCTCGAAGGGCTGGTGCGCTGGTGCTACGTAACGTTCATGGGCCGCGAACCCAACAGCTACGAGACCTACACCGCGATGAACAGCTTTACCCAGGACCTGGACCTGCAAAAACTGCAGCGCGCCATCCTCACCACGGACGAATACGCCAACATACCATAGACACCGAACACCAAACACAAACAACATGGAACCGAAGAAGCGCACCCTCGTACAAGCCCTGCTTATCGCAGCGATCATAGCCGGTATCGTCCTCACCCGCATGCCGGGCCAACAACCCACACAGCCCGAAGCTACTGTGGCCGCTATGGCCGAGTAGGCCCAGCAAACCCTCCCGCGCCATGCAACGCCGTCACCTCCTTCTTCCGCTCCTGCTGCTGGCGGCGCTGCCTCAGAGCGCCTGCCGCAAGGAGCCGATCTATGAGATGGACCAAGTGGATCTGCGTCCGCCCAGCCCGAACAAGGATCAGGAGAAGACCAATGAGGAGTATGCCGCGATCCTACACGCCAATCTTTTCCAGACCGCGCTCTCCGCGAACGACCTGTTCGAGCTGGGGCAGTGCATCGAGAGCATCGGCGACAAGGAACTGGCGCGGGAGGTGATCATCAGCAACTTCATGAACAAGCCCGGGGTGATCATCCCGAGCGATACCGTGATGCGCGCGGACATCGACGCGTTCGTGCATGGGACCTACAACCGTTTCCTGGTGCGCGACCCTTCCGAGGCCGAGCGCACCTGGTTCCGCAACATGATCGAGGCCGATCCGAACGTGTCGCCCGAGCTGGTCTACTTCTCGTTCGCCTTGAGCAACGAGTACCTCTACTACTGAACCCCACGTCCATGGACCGCAGGAAATTCCTCCGACAGACCGGTGCCGCCGCAGCGGCGATGTTCGCTGCGCCGTACATCCTTCCCAGCGGCCGCCTGTTCGCGGCCAGCGGCGGGGGCATGGCGCAACATGTGGTGTTCGTGCTCTTCGCGGGCGGCGTGCGCCAGCAGGAGAGCGTGCTGCAACGCTACCTGGCGGACAGCCAGAACGAGCCGTACGAAGGCAACGTGATGTACAATCTGCTCAACGGCACGCCGCCTGAAATGAAGATCGTGTACGGCACGGGCCTCGGTGGCATCAACCCGATCCCGTCGATCCTGGGCCAGTCGTTGCAGTCGCAGGGCACCTTGTTCCGCGAAATGCGCGCGGTGAGCGCGGGCCACTTCGGGGGATTGAACGCATTGCTCCAAGGCAACACCGCAGCCACGCAAGGGCTCCAACAGAAGCCGCTGAACCCGACCATCTTCGAATACCTGCGTCGCCACGCCGGACTTCCTGCTACCAAGACCTGGTTCCTAGGCAACAGCATCGGCAACAGTGTGCCGCTGCTCAACTACAGCATCCATCCGAACTACGGCGCGCGCTATGGCGCCAACTTCTTCGCACCCAATGTCACGTTCGGTCAGCTGGGCCAGCAGTATCTGGGCGATGCGAAGGTGTACCACCCCGATGAACAGCTCGCACCGGTGTATGCCATGAAGGCGTTCCTGGACAACAGCTTCGAGCATATCGTGAACGCGCCCACCGGCATCGGCAACACGGCCGAAGAGAAGGCCGACATCAAGGCTTTCATGGTGGAGATGTTCAACAAAACGCAGAACGGTGCCATCGCGCATCCTCCTGTTCATGACGGCGGCGACCTGACCACCGTGGGCTATGCCTGCGAAGTGATGAAGTGGTTCAAGCCCGCCCTCACCGTGGTGAACATGAGCGGTGTGGATGGTTGTCACAGCAGCTTCACCGGCTACCTCGGCGCACTGCACCGAGCGGATCATGCCGTGGGCCACATGTGGAACTACATCCAGACCCAAGTGCCCGAGATGGCCGGCAACACCACGATCATCGCCGTCCCGGAATGCGGCCGCAACGACGATCCGAACGCCATCCGCGACGAGAACGATTGGTACTCCTTCGACCATAGCGATGACAATGCGCACCGTGTGTTCGGCATCATGGCCGGGGCCGGGGTTCAAGGGAATTTGCAGATCGGTAGCGAAGGCAACTCGATCGGCCTCACTACGGATCTGGTGCCCACCATCGCCGAGTTGCTCGGGATCAAGAGCGAGGTGATGTCCGCGGGCCTCATCGACCCGGAGGCCATGAGCTTGTTCGATCGTATCTAAGATGGAGCGCCTTCTCACATACGGCCTGTTGGGCGTGCTGTTCTTCAGTGCGTGCAAGAAAGAGGAGAATCCCTTCGACACGGTGGAGCATCCGGAGGAGATCGTAGTCTCGCAGCAACTCCCCCTCACCAACTTCGCCGGACTGCACCAGCGGATCTTCCGCCCAACCTGCGCGGTGAGCGGTTGCCACGACGGCACCTTTGAACCGGAGTTCCGCACCATCGCCAGCGCGTACAACTCGTTGGTCTACCAGCCGGTGATCGCGAACGATCCGCAGGAGAGCTTCACCTACCGTGTGTTGCCGGGGAACGCGCAGGCCTCGTTCCTGCATGAACGACTCACCGCCTTCGTGCCGAACACGAGCGGTGTGATGCCGCTCGATCTTCTGATGGACAGCGACTGGCCCGCGAACGAAGCCTCGTACATCAATGCGATCACTGCGTGGATCAACAGCGGCGCCAAGGACATGTTCGGGCAGGCGCCGACCTTGGGCAACCGGCAACCGCAGGCCATCGGCTTCCGCGCTTTCCCCGCCGGGAACACGAGTGCTGCGTATCCCCGCGAGCAAGGTGCTGGCATCCGCCCGATCGAAGTTCCCGCTGCGCAAGTGGATCTGTGGTTCGCGTTCGATGATGACAGCACGGATGCTTCCGCGTTCACCTATCAGACCTACCAGTTGGCAACGGGGCCGCTCGCGTTCGGCACGGTGCCAGAGCTGCCCTTGGAGGTCGGGGCAACCTGTGTGGGACCCGACTTCGGCGGCAGCGCGGCAACGTTCACACATCGCGCAGTGCTGGATCTGAGCGCGCAACCGGTCGGCACCCTCTTGCTGGTGCGTGTGCATGTGAACGATGGGGACCATGCCGATCCTACGGAACTACCCAACGACGGCAGCAGCTCCGATGTGACCGATCTGTTCACGCTCAAGATCGTCCCATGAAGAGCGCCTGGATGATCGCGATAGCCGTTGCGGCCCTCTCCTGTAAGAAGGAAGCGGTGATGCCTAACTCGCCGGTGATCGAGATCGTTTCCGCCGGTCCGACCGAAGTGGACGAGTTCGCCGAAGGTGTGGTGCTGCGATTCTCCTACAAGGATGGCGATGGTGATCTGGGAGAGACCGATCCAGATGCCTATACCCTCTGGGTGAAGGATAGCCGCCTCAACGCGGCGGATGGTTACCACATTCCCCCGCTCGCACCTCCTGATACCGAAGTGGCCATCCAAGGGGAATTGGAAGTAACGCTCACGCCGCTATTCCTATTGGGTAGCAGCGGCCAGGAGGTGATGACCTACACGTTCTTCATCACCGACCGCGCTGGGAACAAGAGCAACGAACTGGTCACGTCCTCGATCACCGTGGTAGCTGATACCACCACCACTCCGTGATCCATGAAGCGCGTCACCCTAGTCCTCGCGCTTACGGCATCTTCCGCGCTTTACGCGCAGGTGTTGCCGGAGTTCAACATGGCGGATACCACGGTGACGATCTGCAAGGGGATCCTGTTGGACAGTGAGGAAGGACCGGGCACGAACATCTACGGCAACAACGAGGACTTCGTCTTCACCATCGATGCGGGCAGTACGATCACGTTGATCTTCGAGCCTACCTTTTGCTTGGAGCAAGGGCTGGACTTTCTCACCTTCCATGATGGTCCGAGCACGGCCAGCCCTCAGATCGGTCCGGCCTATTCCGGCATTGTTGCTCCACCACCGATCGTCGCCACCAGTGGGCAGCTCACCATCCATTTCGTGAGCGATGAGAACGTAGCCTACTGTGGGTTCGAAGCACAGTGGACCAGCGTCGCCGCTCCGCCTGTTCCTCCCGTGATGAACGTACCCGTCGCACCGCTCTGTGCGAACAGCACGATCAACCTGGCGTTCAGTTATCCGATCCCGTGCGATTCAATATCGCCGGGCGCGTTCGTTATCACCGGTGCGAACTCGCCCGTGGTCACCAGCGCGACGCCTACGAATTGTGTAGGTGGTGAAACGAGCACGATGCAGCTGGGGATCGATCCCGCCTTTGATCGCAACTGCCCCTACGACATTGCCTTCACCATCGGGCTTCGGGACCGTTGCGATTCCTTGTGGTACTTCACCATCACCGCGAGCACGCAGATCACCACCTGTCCGCTCGGCGTGCTGATGGAGCTCACTGAGGATACCATTTGCGCGGGATCTTGTACGCAGCTCTTCGCCGATGTGCAGGGCTGCCTGACGTACACTTTCGTCTGGGACAATGGTATCGGCGGTGCCGCCGGTCCGCATAGTGTTTGTCCGACCACCACCACCACTTACAACGTTACCGTAACGGAGAACGGCACGGGACAGACGGCCACTGGAAGTGCCACGGTTGTGGTGTTCGATCCGCAGGTGAGCGGGCCCTCCTCCGCGATCTGTCAATCCGCTGCCGCGTTCGCTCTTACCGCCACACCTCCCGGTGGATCCTGGAGCGGACCCGGCATCCTGGACACCTTGCTGGGCACCCTGGACCCAGATACAGCCGGACCCGGTATTCACACTATTCTTTACACGCTACCGGGCGGTTGCAGCGAAGCGATCGTGATCACTGTCGATAGCATGGACGCCGGTGTCACAGAAGCCGCTTGCCCGGGCACAGCTCCTTTTCTGTTGGACGAAGCGACGCCTACTGGCGGTTCATGGAGCGGCCCCTTCGTTCAGCCGAACGGCCTCTTCGACCCGAGCGCGGTGGGTAGTTATCTGCTTATGTATGCCGCGGGTGCATGTACGGATACAGTGACCGTGAACGTCGCCGACATTGTAGCACAGACCGCCTTGGATACGGTTTGCCAGAGCACCTATCCCTTCGACATAGTAGCCTCTCCCTTTGGCGGGCGGTGGTATGGGCCAGGCATCGTGGACTCGATCTATGGAACCTTCGATCCCGACGAAGCCGACGGCGGGGACCATTTCATCGACTATGTGTTGCACGGTTGCGACGTGCAGTTCACCATCCATGTGAAGCCCGTGGATATCGGCGACAGCCGAAGTGCATGTCCATCCCAAGGTGTGCTCACGCTAACGCCAGCAGCTGTTCCGTCCGGCGGAACGTGGTTCGGGAACGGCATTGTCGATGGAAGCGCCGGTACATATGACCCCGTGCAAGCAGGCAATGGCTGGGATGAGATCACCTATGCTGCGCTCAACGGCTGTGTGGATACCATTGGGATCCTCGTCGGCTGGACCGAGGTGAATGACGACACGCTCTTCTTCTGCGCTGGTGATGACGAGTTGGTATTGAACGAGAACAGCACCGGCCGGACGCCATGGGATGGAGCTTGGAGCGGTAACGGGATCGGAACGAACAGCGATGGCGACCCGATCTTCGATCCGGCCGCGTCGGGGATCGGTGCGTTCATGTTGCATTACGACGCGAACACCTGCGGCGATTCGATCCTGGCCGTGGTGCATCCCGCCCAGTTGACCGCGACCGCGATCACGGTGTGTAGCCAGGACGCACCCTTCCTGCTGGAGCAAGTACCGCCGGGAGCGACTTGGTCGGGCGCGGGTACAAGTGCCTCGGGTGTGTTCGATCCGACGCAAGCTGGAGTCGGCACACACACTGTCTACTATGATACCCCAGCCGGTTGCAGCGATAGTGTCGTGATCACCGTGTTGCTCTTTGAACCAGCTTCGATCAGCGGGGTGGACGATACCTATTGCTCGAACGATGTGGATGTGGTGATCGGACTTTACCCATCGGGGGGTGTGCTAAGCGGCATCAACGACACGCTGTTCAACCCGTCGACATTGGCGGATGGTACCTACACATTGATCTACACCACCGGCAGTGGCAATTGCATGAGCAGCGACACGCTCGTCTTCGTCGATCATCCCGGGCTTACTACGCAGATCTCCGCCACGAACCTCACAGTATGCGAGGCGGGCGGAAGCACGATCACCCTTACCGTGGTGGACGGTCCGTTCGGATATCCCGTCTTCCATCAGTGGAGCGATGGGCTCTTCCCCGTCGCCACGCAAAGCGTAACACCCGACAGCACGCATACCTATGTCGTTTCCACCACGGATGGTTGCAGCGATCCGGTGATCGACAGCATCACGATCGTGGTGCATCCTCCGTTCCAGGAGAGCTTCACCCTCAGCGCGATGCAGTGCTATGGCGAACCAGGGTACATCGCGGGCTTTGTTATCGGGCAAGGCACTTACACCTTCACATGGGCCACATCGCCGGTGCAGACCGGTGATAGCATCGTGCTTTCCGCAGGCGCTTTGGTGAACGTGGAAGTGGCCAACGACCAGACCGGGTGCTCGCATGACACCTTGGTACAAGTGCCGAGCTGGCCGGCGATCACCGCGCTCTTCAGCGCGAACCCGGACGAGCCTTGCGTGCCGTTCGAGCAGCGCGACGTCACCTTCATCGACCTGAGCAACAATGCCGTGGGCGGCTACTGGGTGATCGATGGCGATACCGTGCCGTACGCCTTCGGCACCGACCCGAACTACGATCTCGGGCATGCGGGATTCTACACCGTTCAACTAATCGTGTGGAACGAAGGCGGATGCACGGATAGCACGCAGCTTGATGTATGCATCCGTGATAGCGAGGCCATCTTCCTCCCCGATGCCTTCAGTCCGAACGGCGATGGCAGCAACGAGGTGCTGTATGTGCGCGGCCCCGGTCTGCTGGAGATGGACTTCGCGCTCTACGATCGCTGGGGCACGCAGGTGTTCCGAAGCACGCAAGTGGATCACGGCTGGGATGGCATCACCGACGGGCAGCCCAGCCCGAGCGGGGTCTACCTGTACACCATCCAGGCGCGCACCGCGGAAGGGGACGAATTGGAACGAACCGGGAACATCACGCTTGTACGATGAACGCCCCACATACAACTCCCTCCCGTGGCTTCGAGCTGCGAGCCATGAGCCGCGAGCTTGTCTTGCGTGTGGTCAAGCTCGTGGCTCGAAGCTCAGGGCTCGTGGCTTTGACGCTCGCACCTTTCCCTTCGGTCTTCTCTCAAGATGTCCACTTCTCACAGTTCTTCACCGCACCGCTTGTCTTGAACCCGGCGAACGCGGGCGACATCGAAGGGGATCAGCGAGCCGCCTTGATGCACCGAAGCCAATGGCAAAGTGCCGGAAGCCCGTTCCGCACCTATGCGATGAGCTACGATGTTCCGCTCTTCCGTGGGCGGATGCGTGGGCGCTACCTCGGCATCGGTGTGCATGGGTTCAGCGACCGCGCGGGAAGCACACGCTTCGGCGACACACAGGGCAACCTGAGCCTCTCCTACGCATTGCGCAGCGGCGAGCGCACCTTGCTCGCGTTCGGATTGCAAGGCGGCTATGGCCAGCGCAGCGCGGTGTTGAACGGCATGCGCTGGGACAGCCAGTACAACGGCGCGGGGTACGACGAGAGCCTACCTACCGGTGAGACCATGGCGAGCAGCACCAGTGGCTTCATCGATCTCGGCGCAGGCTTCCTCTGGCGCGGCGAAACAAAGGGCGGGATGCAATGGCGCAGTGGGATCGCCGTGATGCACCTGAACGAACCGGGCGTTTCACTTTTCGGTTCTTCGGAGGATCGTTTGTTCCGCCGCTACACGGCGCATGCGGAACTACGGATCACCGGCGATCGCTGGACCTGGATGCCGAAACTCTATGTCTCCCAGCAAGGCAGTAGTCGCGAGATCATCTTCGGTACGCTTATGCACCGCCGCATCGGGCAGGACTCACGCTATACGACCGATAAGACCTCGAACGCCTTCCACATCGGTTGCTTCTACCGGTGGAACGATGCGGTGGTGCCCATGGCCCAGTTCGAATACAAACGGAAACTGGCTATCGGCCTCAGTTACGATCTCAATGTGAGCAAGCTTCGTGCGGCCACGCACATGCGCGGTGGCGCGGAACTCAGCCTTCAGTGGATCGGTGCGTTCGGCGACAAGCGGCGGGTACTGCCGAACGCGAAGTCGTACTAGGTGGGGCGGGTTCTTCAATTCCACCGCCTCGACGCGGTCACAGTCCTTCTTGACGAGGACGATCACCGTCCGTTCATTTCCTCTTTACGAAGTGGTACCCGCCCTTTTCCGCACCCCACACTTGCGTGCCGCTGTCATCGTAGCCGCGGTCCCAGCTCACCATGCGGCCTTCGGTGAGCACTACTTCGCTGGTCGCATAGGTCGCCTTGCCGCGCTTGTTCGGACACCGCCGTCCGTCCGTACTACCCGCATAAGAATCGCCTCTCCGGTGCAAGGTGATGGTACACCCATCCAACAGCACGAGGGAATCAGCGGATAGCGCGGCCAGGGCGCGTGGGTCCGCATACGCGCCATAGTACTTGGCGCCGCCTTGAATGCTGAGGATATCGCTGGTAAAGGTGGAATCATCCAACTGGCGCACCTGGTAGACGCGCTGCCGGTACGGCTTCGACTTGGTGTCAGCGGTGGCCTGTTCCACATAGAGCCAACAACCATCGGTGCGCTCGGGCCAGATCCGCACCATCTCCAGTTCGATGTTGAAGTAGCTCGTATCCTCCTTGGCTTGGGCCGCGCTGGTGTAGGAACCGATCATCATGGCGGCGAGCTGATCCGCCTTCGCTTGATCTTGCGCTATAGCGACCAGCGGGAGCAGCGGAAACAGGAGCGCATGCCAACGATGCATGTGGAATTTCTTGTTAAGTCGGGTTAGTTCTTCGCTTCGGCGACCTCCACCCAATCACCCCCTTCCTTGATCAACGCGATCAACTCGTCCACGGCGCGCTCGCTGGGCACGTTGCGTTTCACCACGTCCTTCTCCTTGTACAGTGTGATCACACCGGGGCCCGTGCCCACATATCCGTAGTCGGCGTCCGCCATCTCGCCGGGGCCGTTCACGATGCAGCCCATGATGCCGATCTTGACTCCTTTCAGATGGCTGGTCCGCGCGCGGATCTTGGAGGTGGTCTCCTGTAGGTCGAAAAGTGTGCGGCCGCAGCTGGGGCAACTGATATACTCGGTCTTGCTGATCCGTGTTCGGGTGGCCTGCAGGATGCCGAAGGCGGTGCGGTTCACCAGTTCATCGCCGCCGCTCTTCTCCGGGCAGATCATGATGCCATCGCCGAAGCCATCCAGCAGTAGCGCGCCGAGATCCGTGCTGGCATGGAGCATCAAGTGTTCCGGATCGAGGTTCATGTAGTCGCGTCCGATGATCACCGGCACTTCGCACTTCGCCTCCATCAATTTGAAGAAGGCGGCACGTTGTTCGGCGTAGCCATGTTCGTTGAAGGTATCGAGCAAGAGCACACAGCTTTCATCCTCGTCCAATGCCTCGATGAGTTCGGGCGTGAGGCCCTTCAAGGTGGCGTAGACGAAATTGAGCTCGTGATGCACGGGCACGTTCGCGAGAAAATCCTCCGCGGTAACGAGCGGATAGTGGCGCGGCTTGTTCCGGTCCTTTAGCCAAGTGGCGTGTTCCTGGATGACACCGAGCGTGCCTGGGATCTCGAAGTCCAGGTGATGATCGCCTAAGAAGAGATAGTCGCAGGCTTGGTCCGTAAGGTTCCACTTGTCCAGCGGCACGCTGTAGTGATAGCCCCAAGGGAACAGTGTGGCGGGGGTGATCTTGGCCTTGGTGCTCAGGTCCGCGATCACCACGGGTACATGTCGCGCGCCGATGTTCAGCGTTTCGCGCGCATGACGGCGTGTGTGGCTGAACGGATCGATGGGCACATGATGCAGTTCTGGTATGGGGTCGTGCCCGCGCCGCGCGGAGTAACGATCGGCGAGCGCCTTGGCCACCGGGATCTCCGCCTCGGGTTCTTCGGTCAGTGAGACGCGGATCGTATCGCCGAGCCCATCTTCAAGGAGCGCACCAATGCCCACGGCGCTCTTCACGCGTCCGTCCTCACCATCGCCCGCTTCGGTAACGCCCAAATGCAGCGGGTACTGCATGCCTGCTTGCATCATTTGGTGTACCAGCAGGCGATAGGCTTGCACCATCACCTGCGGATTGCTGGCCTTCATGCTCAACACCACGGCGTGGTAGTTCTCGTCACGGCAGATGCGCAGGAACTCCATGGCGCTTTCCACCATACCGAGCGGCGTATCGCCGTAGCGGTTCAAGATGCGATCGCTCAGCGAACCATGGTTGGTGCCGATGCGCATCGCGGTGCCGTGCTCTTTGCAGATGCGCACCAGCGGCGTGAAGCGTTCGCGGATCCGGTCGAGCTCGTCCAGGTATTGCGCGTCGGTGTATTCGCGCACATCGAACTTCTTCTTGTCGGCGTAATTACCCGGGTTCACGCGGACCTTTTCCACGACACGCGCCGCGAGCTCGGCGGCGTTCGGCGTGAAATGGATGTCCGCCACAAGTGGTGTGCTGAACCCGGCCGCACGTAATCGTTTCTTGATCTCCGCGAGGTTCTCCGCTTCCTTCTTGCTCGGTGCGGTGATGCGCACGAGTTCGCAGCCGGCCTCGATCATGCGGATGCTTTGGGCCACCGTGCCAGCGGTGTCCATCGTATCCGTGGTGGTCATGCTCTGCACCCGGATCGGGTTGTCGCCACCGATGCCGATGTCGCCGACGGGAACGGCCAACGTGCGCCAACGCTCATAGCGCGTTAGCGAGGGGCAGTAGAGCTGGGAGGCGGCGGTCACGGTGGTCATGCGAGGAATGGGGAACGAAGGTAGGAGGCCAGGTCCGTCCCATGTGCCAGTCACCCTTTCAGCCGGGTGCGGCCATCGACCGACGCGGTAGTGTCTTCGAAGCGCCAACCTCCATTCTCCACCACGGCCTGCAGGACCAGAAGGAACTCGCCTTTCTGAGCTTCGGCGGCCTGGAACAGACCACTGCCAGCCACCTTGCGTTCGATCAGTTGCTTCGCTTGGGCGTTGATGTGCGTATGGTCCGCTGCCGTGAAGTCGTTGAAGGTGCCAGCCTCCAGATCGAAGTAGTCCACGTCGTGGGATAGTGCAAGTACCTGTGGCTTGCCCATACCGGTGAACCGCACGGTGCGGCTGGCCTCATCGAACACCAGCCCCATCCCCTCCAGATCGTAGCCGATGCTCGCGGTCGCCTTTACACGAAGGATCGCTTTCTTCTGGAAAGGGGAGAACCGCTTCAACCAGTCGAAGGTGGCATCCGCCTGTGTGTAGGTATAGAGTTCGCTGAAGTCGCCTTCCACGGTCACCAGTTTCATCACCGGTCGGATGCGTTCCAGCAACACGTCGGAGGTGATCCGCTCTGTGGGCGGGTCCGGGCGATAGATCTCGCGCGTGATGAAGAACACCAGCAGGGCGATGCCGAGGAGAAGGAGCAGGCCTATGGGTCGTTTCATGGCATCGTTGAACGCTGCGAAGGTCAGCAGTCTGGGGCGAAAGCGCGTGACCGCGCCCATCTACATTCGCATCGTGCCGTGCTCGAGATCCGCTTCGCTCTTGATATTGGTTCTGTGGTTCGTGAGCGCATGTTCCGTCCCGGACAAGCCGTTGCAGGAATTGTCAGAAAGCGCTTTCGATCCGGTGCGGAACGGTGCGGGTATGTTGAAGGACCTGCTTGGCTCGACAACCACCGTCCTCATCACGCTCGACCCCGACTGCCCGTTCTGCCAGATGTATTTGCCGTTGTTGGACAGCCTGGCCGCAGTGCATGCTCAGGAAGCGGTACACTTTGTTGGTGTCTTCGCCTCGCCCTATATCTCCCGCGACAGTGCGGCGAAGTTCATGCGTGGGAGCCCTGCCGGGTTCGATGGCCTCATGGACCCGGAGTTCGTGCTGTGCAAGGCGCTTGGCGCCCGTGTGACGCCCGAGGTCTTCGTGCTGGATGCGCATGGCACCTTGGTCTACCATGGCGCTATCGATGACCGCGCGGTGCGTGCGGGACAGAAGCGATCCAAGCTACGGAGCACTATCTCTCGGATGCGCTCGATGCCGTGCTGCGCGGCGAACGACCGGTGGAGAATGAAGTGACCGCAGTGGGCTGCATCCTGGAGTATGATCCATGAATCTGCGGGTGTGTGCCTGGATGCCGTGCATCTTTGACGGCGTAGGCGAACCGGCGGAGATTGGAAGACCAATGGAACCCACCCCAACCCCTCCCTGCGCACGGCGGTCGAGCGCTCGATCGCCAGGAGGGGTGTTGATCCGTTCCTCGCTTTCTTCTGGCTGGCTTGCATCGTCCTGCCCTTGGTTGTAGCGAACCTTGCCCGATGAGGCACGAACGCGTATCGATCTTCCCGACACGGTCACCTTCGCCCAGCACATCGCTCCGTTGCTCTGGGAGAATTGCACGCCCTGTCATCGCCCCGGACAGGCGGGTCCTTTCTCTTTGATCACGTACCAGGATGCCAGGCGAAAGGCGAAGACGATCCGCCTGGTGACGAGCAAGAGGTACATGCCACCCTGGCCAGCGGACACATCCTTCAGCCGCTTTCTGGGGGAGCGTGTTTTGAACGAAGGCCAGATCGCGCTGATCACGAAGTGGGTGGAACAGGGAACGCTTCCCGGGGATACGAGCAAGTTGCCTGCACCACCGGTGTTCCGTGGAACCTCTTTGCTCGGTGAGCCCGACGTGGTAGTGTGGTTGCGGGATACGTTCCGGATCCCCGGCGATGGCCGCGATCGTTTCGTGATCACCAAGGCGCCGTTCGAGTTGGCGCGCGACACCTTCTTACGCGCCATCGAATTCGTTCCAGGTAACCGTCGTCTCGTGCATCATATGAACGGGGCGATGATCAACTACGCGGATGGTGCGAAGCGCGATGTGTTCTGGAGCGCGACGAATTATGTGAACGCGGAAGAGGCCTCCGGGCCAACGGCGTTCAAGGCGCTCGCCTTGGAGAACGACGACAGCTCCTGGCCGGCGCTCGTTCCTTCCGCGGTGAACTATTTGCCCGGCATGGCGCCGGTGCTTCCGCCGGAGGGGATCGGCGGTCTCTTCGTGAAGAAGAAGGGTGCCTTCCTGCTGAACTCATTGCACTATGGTCCTTCGGCGCGTGATACCAGCGACCGATCACACTTCAACCTCTGGTTCGCACCGCAAGCGCCCTCACGGCCGTTGCAGGAGATCTCCATGGGTAGCAACCACACGCTGGTGGAACCGCCGTTGCATCTCGGACCCGGCGAGGTGAAGAGCTTCCACACGAGTTATGTGCTCACGACCGACATAAGCGTCCTCACCGTCAACCCGCACATGCATTTGCTCGGCAAGAAGTTCGTCGCCTTCGCGGTCGCTCCTTCCGGTGATACGATCCCGCTGGTGCGGATCAACGATTGGGATTTCCGCTGGCAATATGCCTACACATTCCCGAGGCTTCTTCCGCTCACGAAGGGAACGGTGGTCCATGTGCTTGGGAGCTTCGACAACACGGCCGCCAATCCAAACCAGCCTTTCGATCCGCCGCGCGACGTCACTGGCACCGACAGCCGCTTCATGCGCACCACGGACGAGATGTTGCAGTTCTTCATCACGTACATCGATCACAGTCCGGGCGATGAGCGCATCTCCCTATCCGCTGATCGCTGAGCTTACTCCTTCGTAAAGCGCGCGCTCACCAGCCGGCCATCCTGGCCTTGCAAGGTGAGCACGAAGGATCCCGCGCCAAGGTGTTGCGTGCTGAACTGAAGTTGTCCTTCGCGTACCGGCGGCAATGCCATGGCGAAGCGTCGTCCATCCACACCGGTGGCCCAGGCGCTCATTGCCTTGAAGCCCGCGGACGGTAGAGCGTTCAAGATGTTCTTCACCGGCACCGGGAACACCGTGAGATGCTCCCGATCGATCACAGGTCGCATGCCGGTATCATCGGTTACGACCACGGTGGCATCCGCGGTATGGATCGGCGTGTTGAAGTCGAAGTAAATGTCCGCCGCGTTGCTGATCTCCTGTCCGACGGTGAGCGGATGGTGCGGCCGGATGCGGAAGCTCACCATGCCATGGCTTTCCGGTTCGTTGGTATTGCTGTCAGGCAGCAGGATGTTCGCGAAGGTGAATGTGAGGAGGCCTTCACCGGTGAGCGAATATGTGTATTGATGTGAGCTGGGACCGGCCTCGAAGCTCGATGCGGAGAGATCCAAGGGCAGGGTATCGCGCACCACCACGGTGAACGCCGTGTCCGTGCCGGTGTTCTGGAATCGGATGGTGTAGAAAAGCACCGAATCGTTCTCGATGTGGTAGAAGTCCGCCGGGGAGACCACTTTGTCGTTAGGGTCATAACTGCCCGCGATCTCTTGGTTAACAGTAGCAGTGTTGTTCGCGAGCGAGACCTCCGTACTATCCTGTGCTACGGTGATTGTTGCGGAGATCGGCGTGCCCAAGGCGAGGCCGACCGGCACGTTCAGTCGCACATGGATGCCGAACGCATTGAAGCCCGGCAGGCTCGGCTGTGCCGACCACGATACCGTATTGCCGACGACGCTCGTAGGCGCGGGTGTCGCGTTCACAAAGGTCAGCGCGGGATCGAAGGTCATGGTGATATCCAGGTCTCCGGAGGCCAGCCCACCTTCGTTCCCGATGAAGGCATCGTAAGAGAAGTCGAAGCCCGGCCGTGCCCGGCCGCTCGCCATCAGCACATCCAGATCAAGCTGCGCGAGTTCCACCGCTTCTCCGAGGGACATGGTCCAGGTCTTCAGGGAATCGATCGCCACGGCGATCGTGTCCGTTACTGTTGCAAAGGCGGTATAGGAGCCCGCGGTGGACGTGGTGGATGTGTATTGGCAGTCCAGGTCAGAAGCTTCCGGGGCGACGAGCAACTTGGGCTGCATCCAGATGCCATTCCCTTCAGTAAGTGCGATCAACACCGTGTCGTTCTTGAGGGCGACCAGGTTCTTCCCGGTCAACGGTACTGCACTGTTCCACTTTAAAAGGGGCGTTCCATCCGCGGCCATCCAGATGTTCGGACCGGCTTCGCGCGATGCGAGGAACAACTCGCCGTTCTGGAGCTCGAAGGCCGAAGAACCGCTCATTTCGTCCGTGTCATATGCCTTCCACCATTCCAGTGTGCCATCGGCGGCCAGGGACATGCTGAACCCGTCTTCGCCCGGCCAGCCGAACCCGTTGTTACCAGCCAATAGATAACCGCCGCCGGCCTTTTTCGAAATGGACAAAGGATAGGATACGGTGTAAGAATAAGTGCGTGCCCAGATGACCGTACCCATAGGATCGGTCCGCACCACGAAAGGATCGTAATACATGGTCCCTCCGAAACAGAAGGACCCATCCGCTTCGACATGCAACGCGCTCGCGGCCTGCTGATAGATCCCATTGTACATCACGCCGGAATACCTTTTGTGCCAGAGCGGAAGCCCACTGTCATCCAACCGCACCGCACACATGCCATTGGAGCGCGAGAGCAACATGAGGTAACCGCCGGTCGGCACAGCGTCGATGGTCGAGGTCTCGATCCAATCAAGGCTGATCGCGTTCGACATCATGTAGTAACGCGCCCATGTAACCTCACCATTGGCTGTGAGTTTGATGTTGAAATAGTTCGTATAGAACGTGGACAACGTCGCATCCGCATGAACACGTCCAAAGCCGAACACCAGCATGCCGCCATCCGATGTGCTAACTACTTTTTCCACATCCAAGTGGATCAAGGGGTTGGTGGTGGCCAGGCGCTTGGTCCAGATCACCTGGCCTTGTGGATCGAGCCGTACGGCGAGCACATCGCCCACGTCCACACCTTGTTCAAGCGCACCCACCAGCCCGCCATCGGGCCGCACGTCAATGGACTTCCAACCCGCATTGATGTTCGGGATGAAACCGCAATCGGTCACCGTGCAGTTCTGCGCGGCACTGGTGAGCGCGAGGCACGAGAGGAAGAAGCTGGCGATGTGCTTCATGGGATCAGGAATGGCGGACAATGCGCTGATACGCAGCCTCAAACGTAGGCGCACGGACCGCGCACGGCGAAGACGTCGGCATTGAGTTATCAACTCGGAAGCCGGATCGGCGGCGCCCGATCTCTAGCCTTGCGCCAGCGGATCGGGTTCCGTGATGGTGTTCGGATCCCGTCGGCGCTGTAGCCAGCCGTTCACGAACAGGCATATGAGGATGAGCGCGATGCCGAGGTAGCTGCCGGTGCGCATGCGTTCCTCTTCGCCCCAGATGAGCAGCGCGATGAGGATGGTGTACACCGGTTCCAGGTTCACCGCGAGCATCACGGTGAAGGGTGTGAGCTGGCGCATTACCGCGATCCCTGCGGCGAAGGCGAAGCTGGTGCAGACCAGGCCGAGGAGCAGTTGATAGATGATATCGCTCGTAGGCATTTCCCACAACGGTGGTGGTAGGCGGTGTTGCCAGGCGAGCCAGATCCCGACGATCACCAGCGCGCTCACCATTTCGTAGAAGCCGATGCGCAATGCGCTGTCGCGTTTCACCAGCACGCCATTGATCACATTGAACCAGGCGCTGAGCAACGCGCTCAACACGCTCAGCGCGATGCCCAGTCGGTAGTCGGTCTCCAAGCCGAAGATCAAGAGCAACGCCGCGATCACGATCAGGCCGAGCACCACTTCGTAGGTGCGGATGCGGCGCTTGAACCAGAGGGGCTCCAGCAGTGCGGTGAACACCGTGCTGGTGCTCAAGCAGCCTGCTGCGATGCTCGCGGTACTGAGCTTGATGGCGCCGTAGAACGTGATCCAGTGCGCGCAGATCACGATGCCCACGAGCAGGTAATTCTTCAGATCCGGTGTGCGGGGCGAAAGGGAGGTCTTCATCCACCACGCTGCGGCCGCGATGCCGCCCAAGGCGATCGCACAGCGCACGTAGGTGAGCTGGTCCGCGGGCTGCTGGATCAATTTGCCCAGGATCCCGGTGAAGCCCCAGACGAACACCGTGATGTGCAGCAGGATCAGCGCCTGACGTCGGGCCGCAGGCATCGTTCCCTCAGGCCTCGTGCTCATCGTCCACCATGGAGACGCCGCCGCTCACGGCGAACTTCATCACGTCCGCAGCGCGCGCGTCCAGCGGTGTTACGTTCTCGATCGGCACAATGGCGAGGTTGCCGCTCCAGTTGAACGCGTGCGGCATCTACACGGCCACCTTGCCGCTGGCCACACCCAGGTGGGCGAGGTCGTCCTGCGTGATGAAGCCGATCTTCTCGATGTCCATGCCCTTGCCCAGCCGCACGAGTACCGGCCGGTCGAACTTGCGTTTGTTGCCCACCACCGCTTCCATCAAGTCCTTAAGGGCGCCATAGAACGTCTTGAGAAAAGGGATCCGTTGTAGGATCTCCTTCGCCCAGGTCCGCGAGCGGATGGAAGAGAATAGTGCTGCCCAACCAGCCGGTCACGGTGATGATGCCGATGAGGATCAGCAGCCCCAGCCCGGGAATATCGGTTTTGACGATGCCGTCCAGGAATGTCAATGATTGCCAGACCGCCCAGAGGATGATGGTGATGGGAACGAGTAACAGGAGGCCGCGCAAGAAGTGGCCCAGAAGGCTACGCCAGAAATGGGGAAGGGGCATGGCGGCGAAGGTAAACGCCAGGTGCAGTAGGCAGGGCAGGAGCAAGTGACCGACAGCTTGCGCCTGCCCCCTGCGCCTATTTCAGACCGTCACGCAGCTTCTTCGGCAACGATGCTCGCACGAGATCATAGCTATGGTCCGCCAGTTCGAGGATCAACTTCGCGGGAACGCTGCCATCGGTGACCACCGTGTTCCAATGCTGCTTGTTCATGTGGTAACCCGGCGTGATGCCGGGGTAGCGCTCGCGTAGATCGACCGCGCGCTCCGGATCGCACTTCAGGTTCACGCTGGCGAACGTATCGACGTCCATCAGTGCCCAGATCTTGCCCGCGACGCGGAACACGAGCACATCGGGGCCGAACGGCATGTCCTCGCTGAAGCCGGGCTTCTTCGCGCAGTGCGCGCGGAACACTTCCAGGGTCATGCGAGCAAGGCATACAGCACGGGACGGCTGGGAGCGGCGTCGTTCATCAGGTGCGGTAGCTGCAGCTCCAGTAGGAAATGTCCATCGGGTACGCTCTCGGGAACGAAGATCATCTCGCTGATCGTGCGGGTGGTGTCCAGCGAAGCGGGGAAATCCCAGAAGGCGTGGTGCGCAGCCAGCACACCGCCATCCTCTTCGCGGTCCACGCTGGGAAGGTCCACGAGCAGATGTCGCACCCCGATGCTGCGCAACCAGGCAGCGCGGGTGCTCTGCAGATAGGCGGCGTTGATGTTGCACCAATCGCGCGAACGCTTGTCCGTGCTATTGGGCAAAGTGCGCAGCACGAGCGCTTCGCGCGGACGTTCATCCAATGCACTACGCAACTGCTCCAGGGTGATCACCTGATCCGTGCGGCCATCGGGGGCACGGCGTTCTTCCGGGCGCACGCTCACCACTTCCGCGGTGAAGAAGTAGCGATCCAGCAGGCCACCCACGGGTGTGATCGCCGCATCGATATGGCCGACGCTCTCGGTGTGCGTGCCGTGGCCGTGCGGATTGATGAAGAGGTTACGGAAGTTCACCGGAGCGCCTTCCTTCACAGCATACACCACGTCGCCATTGCGCACCGGTTCCATGCGCACGGGATCCACGTACCACGCGCGCACCTGATCGGGCCCGCTGTGCAGCGGGATGCTCAGGTCGATGGGCCTGGCGAGGTCCACCTTGAAGCGACGTCCGTGGTGCTCGATCTCCGCGATCATTCGGTGACGAAGAGGTCCATCGCGATGCGGTCGGCGAAGTGGCGCCCTCGTTCGGTCAAAACTAATCGCGCACCATGGCGCTCCAGCATCCCTCGATCGTGGTAACTAACGATCGTGCGCTCATTCACCATGCGCACATCCAAGGGCAACGCATCGAGGTCCACGCCCCACTGGGTGCGGAGACCGGTAAGAAGCAACTCGTTGGTGCGCTGGCTCGGTGTGAGCGTTTCCATTTCGCTGAAGGCTGTTCCTCCTTCGACAGAAACCAAGTAGCGCTGGTTGTTGGATACGTTCCAACGGCGCACGTTGCCATTGAAGCTGTGCGCCGAAGGACCGATGCCGAGGTAGTGCGTGCCGTTCCAATAGCTCGTGTTGTGGCGGCTGAAATGGCCCTCGCGGCCGAAGTTGCTGATCTCGTAGTGCGTGAGGCCTGCCACCTTCATGCGCTCCATGAGGCGATCGAACTGCGCGGATTGTGCTTCGTCATCACCGGGTGAGACCAAACCCTTTGCCACTTGGTGCGCCAGCGCGGTGCGCGGCTCCACGGTGAGACCATAGGCGCTGAGGTGTGGCATGCCATGATCCAGCGCGATGGTGAGTTGTTCGTCCCATTCGGCGAGCGTCATCTCCGGCAGACCGTAGATCAGATCGATCGTCCAACTGGCGAAGCCAGCGCGTGCGATGGCGGCGATGCTCGCTCGGCTTGCATGCGCAGTATTGTGCGCGCGCCCCATCCACTTCAAACGATCCTCCCGAAAGCTCTGCGTACCCAGGCTGATGCGGGTGATGCCCGCCGCTTTCCAAGCATCCAGCCGTTCCGGTGTGATGTCGTCCGGGTTGGCCTCCAGTGTTATCTCCGCATCGGCATCCACACGGAACAATGCGCGCGCCTGTTGAATGAAGGCAGCGATGCGTGCAGCAGGGATCAAGCTCGGTGTGCCACCACCGAAGTAGATCGTACCGACGGCGGCGTCACCAGACCCACCAGCGCGGTCAGCGAGCTCCTTCCTCATCGCGTCCAACACACGGTCCTGCGCATCCAACGAAGTGCTGAAATGGAAGTCGCAATAGGTGCAGGCTTTCCGGCAGAAGGGGATATGGAGATAGAGACCGCTCATTGTGCGGGGGCAGGACCAGGGGCAGGAGCAAGAGAACGTTCCTTGCGCCTGCCCCTGCCCCTGCTCCTAAGTATTGTTCAACGTGATCCGGAACGTCGTCCCTTTCCCCGGGGCGCTCTTCTTCACGAAGATGCGTCCGCCGTGGTACTGCTCAATGATCCGCTTGCTGAGCGAGAGGCCGAGACCCCATCCGCGCTTTTTGGTGGTGAAGCCGGGTTGGAACACGGTGCGCTGTTGTGCCACGGGAATGCCCTTACCCGTATCAGCGACGTCCACATGCACGACCCCGGGTTCCTGCTCGATGCTGATCGTGATGGAGCCGGTGCCTTCCATCGCGTCGATCGCGTTGCGGAGCAGGTTCTCCAGCACCCAGCTGAACAAGGGGCGATTGAGCGGCACCAGCAGTTCGGTGTCCGGCGGTGGTTGTACTTCGATCAGCGCTTTGTTCGGCAGGCGCGGGCGCAGGTAGAGCACGGTGGCGCGCAGGGTGTGGTAGAGCTTCTCCGGTGTAAGGTCCGGCGCGGAGCCGATCTTGCTGAAGCGTTCGGTGATCACTTCCAACCGGTCCACGTCCTTGCGCATTTCGTTCAGAGCCGATTGGTCCACGCCCTTGGACTTGAGCAATTCCATCCAGGCCATCAATGAGCTCAGCGGCGTGCCGAGCTGGTGTGCGGTCTCCTTGGCCATGCCCACCCACACCTGGTTCTGCTCGGCATTGCGGAAGATGCTGAAGAGCGCGTAGCTCACCAGCAGGAAGAGCGCGAGGATGCCAAGCTGCACGTAAGGGAAGTAGCGTAGCTGGGTGATCACCAACGACTCCTCATAGAAGATGAAGTTGCGGCCCTGCCCGGGCAATTGGATGGCGATGGGTTGGTTGGCCTTCGCCATGCTGGCGATACGCGCTTGCATGGCGGTGCTATCGGCCACCGTCTCCGCATCGATGTTACCGTGCTCGATGATGTGGGTGCGCGTGCTATCGGTGTAGATCACCGGCACCGCGGCGGTGCTCATCACCGTTTCGCTGATGAACGAACGGATGATGCCTTCCATCACTTCCTGCAGTTCGCTGAAGACCTTGCTGTCCTTGTAGTAGAGGAATTGCTTCTGGTCCCCGTACACGGCGATCTCCAGCGGCGGGCGCAGCTTGGCCATGCTGTCGAGTTCGGCACGCAGCAGCAGGCTGTCCTTGGTGATCGTCTCTTCCAGATTGCGGTGGAACTTGACATCGCCTTTGGCGTCGGTGATGATCACGGGCACCGTGGTGTTGTCGCTCACCACCTTCAGATAGAAGGAGAGGTCGCTGGCATCGGAGGACCCCACCAAACGGAGCATGGCCTCGGCCCAGAGCTGCACCTTCTTGCGTTCCTCCTCGCGCAGCCGGTCGAAGAGCTTCTCGGTATAGTTCACCAACCCTGCGCGGTTCTGCACGGCATCGGCCCATAGCCGCACTTTGCGCCGTTCCTCCTGGCGCACCTCGTCCACAATGCGGTTGCTGTACCACAGGGAAGCCACCACCATGAGCAGCGCCACCAGGGCGAGCACCAGTTTCCAACGTTGCTTCCGCGAATAGAGGTCCATGGATCGCGACCGGGATCGATACGGTCGAGGATGATGCCGTGAAGATCGGGGTTCTTGGGTCCCGTGACAGGCACACGTGCAGTGACGGCGCTCTTCCTTCTTTCTCCTTCCTCCTTCCGCCTTCCTCCTTTCCCCTGCTAATCCTCTTCCACAACGATGATCACCGGGGGCGGCGCTTCTTCGCGACCTTTCTTCGGGGGTGCGGGCTCTTTTGCCGGGGCATCCTCTTGTTCCACATGGAAGTGGACCGTGCCGGGCACTGCGGAGACGGTACGTTCGTCGTGCGTTCCTTTCTGTGCGGACCCCTCTTTGAACAGGGCTTTCAGCTCTTCCTTCTCCTGCTTCCATTGGCGGCTACGACGCAGCGCGGCCATCTCGGCATCGGTGCTGAACTGCGGATCGCTGGCGCTGCCTTGCATGCGCAGGAAGAGCCGTGGACCGGTGCCATCGTCGGCCACCGCGCCACCCGCATCTTCGCGCTCACCGCTTCGTAGCAGATCGCCCAGGCGGAAATTGAGCCGATGGTCGATGCGGTCATCGAAGCTGTGCGTGCCGCTCAGCTCGATGTCGAGGGCGGTGCTCTTCACCTCCATCAAGGGGATGAACACCTGGCGGTCGCGGATCTCGATGTGGTTCGACAGGGTGGCGAAGCGTACATCGGCCAGGCGCTTGGCGAGTTGATCGGTGTCGATGAGCAACCCGGCCAGTTTCTTCTGCTTCATGTAGGAAGCCACTTCCATCAAGGGCGCATGTCCTTTCAGTGCTCCATTGTCGATCGTGATGTCCGCAGTGCAGGTAAGCCGGTCCAGATCGAACGCGAGGGCAGGGCTGAGCGGCGCTTGGAGATCGACCTCGGCACGGCCGGTGCCTTTCAGGTGTTGGTGCCCGATGAAGTCCTGCCCGAAATCGTTGAACTCGGCGAAGAGCTGCGCGATGTCCATACCCTGCAGCGAAGCTTGGATGGAGAGCGGATAGGCCATCGCCGAGCGACCATCGAGGCGCAAGTTCCCCTGTACCTGGCCGTTGGCGGTGGTGAAGCGCACCTGCGATGCGCTCAGCACACGGTCCTGCAAGGCGAGATGGCCGGTGATGTCGCGTGCACTGAAGTCATCGAGCACCAATTCGCCTAGGCTCATCTCCAGATCCAACGCCAGCCAGGAAGGCAGGGCGAGCGCGCGATCCCCCGCTTTGGCGGTGCTGGTGCGGTCCAGCCAGCGCGCCAGGTCCAACCGGGCTGCGGAGCCGTTCGCCTCGATGGTGAGCCGCTGATCATCCAGAAGGAGATAGGGCACCAACTGGTGCAGGGTGCCTTGCAAAGTGATCCGCTCGCCTTGCAGATCGGCGCTCAAGCTGCGCACGCGGGCATCGTTGCCGTCCAAAGCCAGTTCCGCATCCAGGTTGGTGATGTGGGCGTTCAGGCCTTTCAGCTTCAAGGCCGCGTTGTTCAGGGTCAGGCTTCCACTGGTCGTTAGGCCGTTGAAGTCTTTGGCGGTGAGGTCGTGCAGGCGCGGAAGTTTTCCGGCGACATGGAGGTCGGCGGCCAACTGACCTTGAGCTAGTTCCAGCGAGTCCAGCCGAACGAAGTGCAGCAGTTCCGCCAGATCCATGCGCACGTTCATCGCGCCCTTCACATGGGCGTTCTTCCCACCGCGCAACTCGATCCCACCGCTCACATGCCCACTGCCGCTGCGCGCGCGGAACTCTTTGATGGTAAGCTCGGACAGTGCGCCGCTCGCTGCCAAGGTGAGGTCCGCCCAGCCTTGGATATGGGTGAAAGTGGCGCCGCTGTATTGTTCCTTCATGCGGCCATCGCGCACGGCCAGTTGCAGGGCCAGCGTGGGCGGGAGCTCGCCCCCGATCGTGCCGCTGTAGCGGGCTACCACATCGGTCTCCCCCTTCAACGCGTAAGGCGCCAGCGGGCGCTTCACGGCACTGGGGAGCAAGGCCAACAGCTTGTTCACGTCGGCCTGGTCGCTCGCCGCGCGCAGGTCGAGGAAGATGCCATCGGCCTCGGGCACTACGGCCAGGGTGGTGGTAAGGCGCACGCCCCCCGCGTTCACCTCGCCGTTGATGATGCGGAAGGCTTCGTCCTCAGCGCCGAAGGTCATGGTGAGCAGGACTTCCGCCTCGCGATCGGCCAGCAGATGATCGGTGCCCTGCGCCCAGTCCACCAAGTGGATATGTCCATCGACATGCAGTTCGCTCGGGCTCCCGAGGGTGCCGCGCAGGCGCAGATGATCGCTCGCGCCGGTGACCACTACACCACTGGCACCATGCGCGTAGCGCACCATCAGGCCATCGAAGGTGACCTGCCGGAGTGCGAGGGCTTCCTGTTGCGAAGCGATGGTGTCCTTGCCCCAGATGCGGTAGTTCGGCCGACCGGCCGGGTCGTGCGCGGGGTAGGCGCGCACATCCACCCCATGGATGCGGTCGATGGTGTAATCGCCGCGGTAAAGGTCCCACAGGCTGAACTCCAGGTAGAGATCGCGGGCGTAGAGCAGCGTATCGGCCGGGAGGCTGTCGGCGCGGTCCTCCATGGCCAGCACGTGCTGGAGGCGCAGGCCGGCTTTTGGGGAAACGGCGGATGAGGGTGAGGTCCACCTGTCCCACCTTCACTGGTGCCGTAAGTTGTTCGTTCAAAGCGCCGAGCAGGCGGGCTTTCACTTCATCCTCATACACCGTGGCGAGCAGCACCAAGCCACCGACCAGAACGGCCAGCAGCAGGCAGGCCCCCAGCAGGGCGCGGCGCAGTAGGAGGGACATGAAGCGACGCAAGGTATCCGGGGTGTCTGGCGGCCCGACCGGCTGAACAGCGCGTTCATCCACAGGGGCATGTTATCCACCGAATAACGTGCCAGCGGGGGCGGCGGTCTGCGGGCCTGCTGAAAAGGTGCATCGGGCTACCTTCGCGCCCGCCCGCTCCGGCGGTGTCTGGCCGCGCCGCCACGACCTCATAGTTCAATGGATAGAATAGGAGTTTCCTAAACTCTTGATCCAGGTTCGACTCCTGGTGAGGTCACCTACGCGTCGCTTGCGACGGCTCCAAGCCTGGAGCCTCAAGCTCCAAGCCTCAAGCTTGATCCGTTGGTTATGCGTTCAGGCGGTCCATGAACCCGACGAGCATCTTCTGTTGTTCCTCGATCGCTTTGAGCAGGACGATCACTTCCTTCTTGGGCGACCAATGCCTTCGTTGAAGTACAAGTGTTTGCGTTTCGAGTTCGAAGGCAGAGCCGAGCGCGATCTCCATGTATCGGAGCTTTTCCTTCTCGCTCCGGCGCGAGTTCCCCTCGGCGATGTTGGATCCGATGGAGATAGCCGCGCGGGTCGACTGGCCTTTCAATTCGGATGCTTTCTGCCAAGGGAGGTCCTCGTAGATGTCGAAGACCATATCGCTGATGTCCATCGCCTTCTGCCACATCAGGAGTTTCTTGTAGTCTTTCATGGGGGTTGCGTTTATGGTCAAGATATAGCCGCGAGCCTCGAGCTGCCAGCCCGAGCTAACGAGCAGGCTTGCAGCTAGCAGCTTGCAGCCAGCGACCGGTGGCTGGTAGCTTGCGCTCCGAAATGATCCACCACCGCGGCACCCTCATCAGCGAGGACATTTTCGAGAAGCGCTTCGTATGCGACCTGGGTGCGTGCAAAGGCGCGTGCTGCGAGCAAGGCGACAGCGGCGCACCGCTCACCACCGAAGAGGCGAAGCTGATCGCGAAGCATATCAAGGAGATCGAACCGTACATGACCGCGCGCGGCAAGAAGTCGCTGAAGGACCAGGGTTGCACCAGCTTGGTGGATATGGACGGCGAACTGGTGACGCCCCTGGTGCAGGAGTACGCCGAGTGCGTGTATGCGAAGAAGGACACGACGGGCACGTGGATGTGCGGCATCGAGAAAGCATACAACGACGGCAAGATCCCATTCAACAAGCCGATCAGTTGCCACCTGTACCCGATCCGTGTGGCGAAGCTGAAGGAGTACGACGGCCTGAACTACGACCGCTGGGACATTTGCGCGCCCGCTTGCACCTGTGGGGCTAAACTGGAGGTGCCCGTGTACCGTTTCCTCAAGGGCGCGTTAACGCGTGCGTATGGTGCGGAGTGGTACGCCGAGTTGGAGGTGATCTACCAGGAGTGGTCGAAGCGTCGGCATCCCGACACGTCGGGGAAGCCGGTGGCGCGCAAGCGTGCGAAGTGATCGCGGGCGCGCGGCGCACCTCCACCCGATCAAGATCCCGCCCGTACCGGTGCTTTCGTGGCGGAGCACGATCACTTGCGCCCACCGCACGGGCCTTTGAGCGCGCGATGCGGCGTACGCCGAGCACGGATCATTGGATCGCATCGCGTTGACCGCGCGCAAGCCCCAATGGAACACGCGATGAAGGGCCTTGGGACCTTGCTATCCCACACTGCACGGGCGGTTGCCGCGTTGTTAAGGGATCGTGAAGATCTTCCCCTTGCACAGATCGCGAACGGCACCATGTCCCGCCGATCCTGAGGAACCGGGCCGTGTTAAAAACTCCGGGAACATCCGGGCACTTCCCTCTTGTCAATGGCCCGCATCGGATCCACATTTGTGACCCGCCGACGATGTCCCCACCGATCGCCGGGAAACACGAAGTACGATCACTGGAATGTCCATAAAGGGTGCCGCCACCCTTCAAGGCTTTGTCGCCCCTAACGAGACCACCGGAACGCCCATGTCCGCCACCCACAAAGAGAACCAGATGAGCCTGGACGTGCCCACCAGCACGGATGCCAGCACAGAACCGCTCCTGAGCGAGAACAAGGACCGCTTCGTCATTTTCCCGATCCAACACAACGACATCTGGAGCTTCTATAAGAAGCATGAGGCCAGTTTCTGGACCGCGGAAGAGATCGACCTGAGCCCCGACCAGGTGGACTGGGCCACCAAGCTCAACGACGACGAGCGCTACTTCATCAAGCACGTGCTCGCCTTCTTCGCCGCCAGCGATGGCATCGTGAACGAGAACCTCGCGGAGAACTTCCTGCACGAGGTGCAGTACACCGAGGCGCGCTTCTTCTACGGCTTCCAGATCGCCATGGAGAACATCCACAGCGAGACCTACAGCCTGCTGATCGATACCCTGATCAAGGATCCGCAGGAGAAGGACACCCTCTTCCACGCCATCGACACGCTGGACTGCGTGAAGAAGAAGGCCGAGTGGGCCATGCAGTGGATCGACAAGGGCGGCTTCGCGGAACGGCTCGTGGCCTTCGCGGCCGTGGAAGGCATCTTCTTCAGCGGCAGCTTCTGCAGCATCTTCTGGCTGAAGAAGCGCGGCCTGATGCCCGGCCTCAGCTTCAGCAACGAGCTGATCAGCCGGGACGAGGGCCTGCACTGCGACTTCGCCTGCCTGCTCTACACCAAGCACCTCATCAACAAGCTGAACAAGAAGACCGTGGAGAAGATCATCACCGACGCGGTGGAGATCGAGAAGGAGTTCGTGACCGACGCGCTGCCCGTGAACCTGATCGGCATGAACGCCAAGTTGATGCAGCAATACATCGAGTTCGTGGCCGACCGCCTGCTGGTGGAACTGGGCAACGAGAAGGTCTACAACGCCATGAACCCCTTCGACTTCATGGACATGATCAGCCTGCAAGGCAAGACCAACTTCTTCGAGAAGCGCGTGGGCGAATACCAGAAGGCCGGGGTGATGAACACGAACAAGGAAGGCAACAAGTTCTCGCTGGACGCGGATTTCTAGGAACGAGGTCGTTGGTCTATGGTCCTAGGTCTATGGCCAGAATGTTGAGCGACCATAGACCACAGACCAGCGACCATAGACCCAACAGACCTAAGACCTTGGACCATAGACCAAAGACTTGAGCCCGGAGGCGAATTGAACATCACCCGGTTGAATAACGATCGAACAGCACCCTAAGAAAAGCACCACGCAGGCCCCAATCTTGGAAGCCCTGCTCTGACAGGAAAAACAACGCCGGAACGAACAAGCGGGAGCCGAAGCGAGCCGGTCCACAAACACAAACGCATAGAGAGAACATGTATGTAATAAAGCGCGACGGACGCCGGGAGGCAGTGAAGTTCGACAAGATCACTGCCCGTGTTAAGAAGCTCTGCTATGGGCTCGATCCCATTGTGGACGCCACCCAGGTCACCCTCAAGGTGATCGACGGCATCTTCGACGGTGTCACGACTACGGAACTGGACAACCTTACTGCGGAAGTCGCGGCCACCATGACGGTGAAGCACCCGGACTACGCCCAGCTCGCCAGCCGCATCGCGGTGAGCAACTTGCACAAGAACACCAAGAAGTCCTTCAGCGAGGTGATGAAGGACCTCTACAACTATAAGGACCCGAAGACCGGCGAACGCGCCAGCCTGCTTGCGGACGATGTACACCAGATCATCCTGGACAACACCGAGCTGCTGGACAGCGCCATTATCTACGACCGCGATTTCCAGTACGACTTCTTCGGCTTCAAGACCCTGGAGCGCAGCTACCTGCTCCGTCTGCACGGACAGGTGGTGGAGCGCCCGCAGCACATGCTGATGCGTGTGGCCGTGGGCATCCACAAGAACGACCTCGATGCCGCCATCGCCACCTACAACGACCTGAGCGAAGGCTGGTACACGCACGCCACGCCGACCTTGTTCAACGCCGGCACCCCGAAGCCGCAGATGAGCAGCTGCTTCCTGCTGCAGTTGAAGGACGACAGC
>JADJRW010000026.1 GCA_016712025.1 Flavobacteriales bacterium | reverse complement strand
AATTTGGCCCACATCGGTCCGCGCGTGGTGCGCTGCTTTTACTTTGCACTCCTTATGGACCGAAAGCGAGCTACCGGCGTATGTGACCAGACGTGGTCCGCCTTGCTGACCGCTGTGGGCGGCCCCTGCCGCACGCACTTCCGCTTCCGCTGATGTTCGCGCGCGCCACCTCCGGAACCTTGCGCGCTGCCGCAACCACCGACCGGGGTACGCGCTTCTCCCTTAGTTGTCAGTTACTGGTTGACGGTTGTCCGTCGCGAGCTACCTGCAACCGACCACCGACAACCGTTCCCAGCTTACCGGCCTCCCGCGCATGAAGACCCGTTACATCGATCTGATCGAGCAGACCTTCGATTTCCCGAAGGACGAGTTCGGCCTGGACAACGACCAGCTGACCTGGAACAACATTCCGCTGGTGCCGCTGATCGAGAAGTACGGCACGCCGCTGCGCATCACCTACCTGCCCAAGATCGGCGAGAAGATCGACCTGGCCCGCGCCAGCTTCGCCAAGGCCTTCAAGGACCACAAGTACAAGGGCGACTACACCTACTTCTACTGTACCAAGAGCAACCACTTCAGCTACATCATAAACGAGGTGTTGGAGAAGGGTGTGACGCTGGAGACGAGCAGCGCCTACGACCTGGAGATGATCGAGCTGCTGCTGGAGCGCGGCAAGATGCCGAAGGACGCCACGATCCTGTGCAACGGCTTCAAGGACGAGCGCTACATCCGGAACATCGGTCGGCTGGCGAACAGCGGCATGAACGTGGTGCCCATCATTGACAACATGGCGGAGATCTACCTTCTCGACGAGGTGATCAAAGGGCCGTGCGACATAGGCATACGGATCGCGGCGGAGGAGGCGCCCAAGTTCGAGTTCTACACCAGCCGCCTGGGAATCGGCTACAAGGACATCATCCCCTTCATGCGCAACGTAAGCAAGCAGAAGAAATTCCGCTTGAAGCTGATGCACTTCTTCATCAACACGGGCATCACCGACACCGCCTACTACTGGAACGAGTTGAGCAAGTGCGTGAACGTGTACTGCGACCTGAAGAAGCTCTGCCCCACCCTGGACACGCTGGATATCGGCGGCGGGTTGCCGATCAAGAACAGCCTGAATTTCAGCTTCGACCTGGACTATATGATCGGCGAGATCGTGGGACGGATCAAGGACGTGTGCGAGGAGAACAAGGTGAAGGACCCGCACATCTTCAGCGAGTTCGGGAGCTTTACCGTGAGCGACAGCGGCGCCACCTTCTTCAGCATTGTGTACCAGAAGAAGCAGAACGAGAAGGAGCGCTGGAACATGATCGATGGGAGCTTCATGACCACCCTGCCCGACACCTGGGCCATCAGCAAGCGCTTCATCATGCTGCCGGTGAACAACTGGAATTCCGAATACGAACGCGTCTTCCTGGGTGGGATGACCTGCGACAGTGACGACTACTACAACAGCGAGCAGCACATCAACGCGATCTATCTGCCCCGCTTCCGGGAGGACAGCAAGCAGTACATCGCCTTCTTCAACACCGGCGCTTACCAGGATACGCTGGGCGGCTTCGGCGGCATACAGCATTGCCTGATCCCCAAACCCAAGCATGTGCTGGTGGACCGACTGCCGGATGGCTCGCTGACCGATATGTTGTTCGCACCGGAGCAAAGTGCGGAGCGGATGCTGCAGTTGTTGGGGTATCTGCCGATGGAGGAGGTGGTGAAGAAATAGACCATCTCAGGACTCCCACCGTACCTTCGAGCTACAATGATCCGGCTCGGCCATATCGGTGCGTTACTCCTCGTTCTGGTGCGGCTCTGCCAAGCGCAAGAGATCGAGATCATTTGCGGCACACGAACACCGGGTTTTTATATCAACAACAAGTTCTTCGCCGGTTCCGTGATCAAAAGCCTTGGGTCGGATAGCCTCCCCTATCTCTCGGAAACAGAACGCTCCGTCATGCGCGCATTTCCGCGTGGTGCTTCAAGGAAAAGAGCGAGGAGCATCGGGCCGCACGATAGGATCACATTCATCGATGGTGCAACCGGTCGTGAAGTGGATAAGCGCATGTTCTTCGAGATTCTGAGGGCCCAGGGAACGGACGACCATGTTTCGGTCCATACGGTCGAGGCCAGGACCATCCTCGCGTTGGAACGGGCGCCCACCCCATGGCCGACGTTTGATGTGGTATTGGCCAGCGTCCTCGGCAAAGACTGAGGAGGTTCAGACTTGTCACATTGCGATCGCGGCATTTGCGCATCACATCCTGCTTCTATATTTCGCCCCCATTCGCAGAAATGAGCAACCGACCGATCTCCGGCTTCCTTGAGAAGCACTACCTGCACTTCAATGCGGCCGCGTTGGTGGATGCCGCCAAGGGCTACAAGGCGCACAAGGCCGCGGGCAAGAAGATGCTGGTATCGCTGGCCGGGGCGATGAGCACCGCCGAGCTGGGCAAGATCTTCGCGGAGATGATCCGGCAGGGCAAGGTGGACATCATAAGTTGCACCGGCGCCAACCTGGAGGAGGATGTGATGAACCTGGTTGCGCACGACCATTACGAGCGCGTGCCGAACTACCGCGACCTGACCCCAGCCCAAGAGCGCGATCTGCTGGACCGCGGGATGAACCGGGTGACCGATACCTGCATCCCGGAGCACGAAGCGTTCCGCCGCCTGGAGAAGCACGTGGTGGACCTGTGGACGGCGGACGACAAGAGCGGCAACCGCCGGTTCCCGCACCAATACTTCTTCGAGATGATCAACTCCGGAGTGCTGAAGCAGTACTACCAGATCGACCCGAAGGACAGCTGGATGGTGGCCGCCGCCGAACGCAACCTGCCGATCATTTGTCCCGGTTGGGAGGACAGCACATTGGGCAACATCTTCGCCGGCCACTGCATTACCGGCGATTGCAAGCCCGGCATGATGAAGAGCGGCATCGAGTACATGATGTTCCTGGCCGATTGGTACACCAAGGAAGCGGGCACCGACGGCATCGGCTTCTTCCAGATCGGCGGCGGCATAGCGGGCGATTTCCCGATCTGCGTGGTGCCCATGTTGCACCAGGACCTGCAACGGGACAGCATCCCCTTCTGGAGCTACTTCTGCCAGATAAGCGACAGCACTACAAGCTACGGCAGCTATAGCGGTGCCGTGCCCAACGAAAAGATCACTTGGGGGAAATTGGATATCGATACCCCGAAGTACATCATCGAAAGTGATGCTACTATTGTGGCGCCCCTCATCTTCGCGTACATCCTGGACATGTAAGCTGCCCCCATGCAACGCCTGATCAGATCCTTCAACACCCTCACCGACGAACTGCGTGAGAAGCTCCAGGAACAATTCCCGGATGGTATCGACAACTCGCACATCCGCGCGATAAGCACGGCCAAAGGCGAAACGCTGCGTGTGATCGAGCTGCGCACCGCCGAGGCGATCTACCTGATCAAGATCAACCCGGAGAGCCGCGCCGAGATCGAAGAGTTCCTCGATCAGGAGGAAGCCACTCCCGCCGCAGGCGACGATATGGACAGTGAAGACCTGGCCACCGGCGACGATGGTGCCGCCGAGGAGGAGGAGGAAGATGAAAAGGACGATGCCCCCGATGACGATGACGATGATGCGGACGCTGATAAAGACGCTGGCGAGGACGACGACGAAGAGTGATAGCCCGCTCATTCCAAGAGAACATGGGAACGCCGCTCGATGAGCGGCGTTCTTCGTTCCCGCTGTTGACAAGCCCACCCCGGTGGTCCTGCCTATACCATTTAGACACTCAGATCCGTCCGATCTGCTTGCTCTTTTTCCGCATGACTTCACCGATGAGACCATCCCGTAGCCCCGCTACGCAATGCTCTCCTCGGCTCGTCCTTCGAAAAAATAGCGGCGCATCTTCAGCCTGATCTGAATGTCCAAATGGTATTACCTATGGCATCGGCACCTACTTTAGGGCCACAACCGCGCACCAACACCTACGCCGGGCTTCGGCGTGCAACGCATGAAAGGCAACTTCCACCTCGCCTTCGCCACCACGGACCTGAAACGCATCAAAGCGTTCTATGGCAAATTCCTCGGCTGCGCGGAAGGCCGCAGCGCGCCTAGCTGGGTGGGACTACGACTTCTTCGGCCACCAACTCACCATCCAGGAAGTACCGAAGCTGATCAAGACCGCGCGCATCTACAACCCCAAGAGCAGCGTACCCAGCGATCACTGGGGCATTGTACTACCCATGGCCGATTGGAAAAAGCTCCGCGACAAACTGAAGAAGGTGGGCTACCCTTTCTTCATCGAGCCACGCACGGTGATGAAGGGTGAGGTGGGCGAACAGGTCAGCATGTTCATCGAGGACCCCGATGGGCACGCCATCGAGTTCAAAGCGTTCGAGAGCGCCAAGGACCTGTTCCGAAAGAACTGAAGTTCTTCACGGCAACTTGATGTGTTCGGTGCTCGATCCGTGGCATCGATTGCACGCGCCATCATGAACGGCCTCCACCATGAAGGAGGTATCTCCCGCACTGTTGATGACCGCAGGGAACAGGCCATTCCCAAAGCGCACCTCTTGAGACGTGTAGACGTTCCCGCTCCCATCGCTGGACAGATCGAGCGCAACGTTGCCGCCGCCGTGCGACGCGGTGAAAAGACGGACCTGCGCTCCCGCGACCGGAAGGGTTCCCGCGCTGTTGTAGATGGTGCCGCTCACTTTCCAACACACTTCACCGGGGCCGTCGGGGTGGTGGCATGAAAAACAGTTCTGACCGGCATTATGGCTTCCTCGACCAGCAGAACTGGAACCTCCATCCTCGCATTTGCCGTGCTTGCAGGCCGCCACATACAGGGTGCCTATAGCAGCGATGACCATGATCCACCGAATGTGCATACGCTGATCGAGGAGTAAGAACCCGTCGTAATGATAGCGCATCGGACCCTACCGCCCGAACACCGGGAATGGAAACGTCCACGCGCCGCGATCAGTAGTCGCGCTGGGCGACGAGTTCGCCATAGGCGCCGATCTCCTCACCGCGGGTCAAGGTCCCGTTCTGATAGGACAATCGTCCCTGAAGTTGCCCTGTGGAGGAGCGGAACTCCCAGGTGCCTCTGCGCATGCCGCCGGTGAATTCCGCTTTGGCCAGGATGGTGCCGTTCTCGGCGAACTGTTGCCAGACCCCTTCCCTCTTTCCACTGAGGAAAGCGCCCTGCTCCTTGACGCGGCCGCTCTCGTAGAAGGTGATGAAGCGCACGATCCCTCCTTCCTTGTATAGGGACGACTTCAAGCGGCCGTTATCGAACCGCTCCTGGCGGAGCAGTTCCTGGGCCTGTGAGCAGAGGCTGAAGAACAGGATGGACGCGAGAAGCAGAGTACGCATGGGGAGCTGGTTCATCGCCTTTAACGGTACCAAGGTAAGGATCGTTTCACCAGGAATTCACATTGGCTTAACATTGACTTGTCCACTAGGGGCGGTGTGTAGCTCGCTACTTTCGCCGGCCTTCGGCCATGGTATTCAGTTCGCCGGTCTTCCTCTTCCTCTTTCTACCGCTCACGCTGCTGGCCGTGTGGCTCGCAGGTACTACGGCCGCGCGCAATGCGGTGCTCTTGGCGGCCAGTCTGCTGTTCTATGCCTGGGGCGAGGGAGTTTACGTGCTCCTGATGCTCGCTACTGTAGTGCTGAACTATGGTTGCGGGTTGGCGATCGATCGGAGCGCCGGTCGGCGTTCCTGGCTGGTACTGGCGGTGGCCGTGAACCTCGCCGCACTGGCGTGGTTCAAGTACGCGAACTTCTTCGTCGATACACTGAACGCGCTCTTCGCGCATCAGCTCGATGAACCCATCCGACTGGAACCGGTCCACCTGCCGATCGGGATCTCGTTCTTCATCTTCCACAGCATCAGCTACGTGGTGGATGTGTACCGAGGGCAGGCGCAGGCACAACGCAGTCCGGCGATCACCACCCTCTATCTCGCGCTCTTCCCACAGTTGGTCGCAGGCCCGATCATCCGCTACCACGATGTGGCCGCACAGTTCCTGGAGCGCACCCTGAACACCGCGCGTTTCGCCAATGGCGTGCGTCGCTTCGTTGTTGGCCTGGCCAAGAAGGTGCTCATCGCCGATCAATGCGCACGCGTGGCCGATGCCATTTTCGCCGTGCCCTCGGACGAAGTCCCCTTGGTGACCGCCTGGTTGGGCGCGATCGCCTATGCGTTGCAGATCTACTTCGATTTCAGCGGGTACAGCGACATGGCCATCGGCCTGGGACGGATGCTCGGGTTCGAGTTCCGGGAGAACTTCGACCGGCCTTACATCGCCCGCTCGATCCGCAACTTCTGGCAGCGCTGGCACATCAGCCTGAGCACCTGGTTCCGCGACTACCTCTACATCCCGTTGGGCGGGAACCGCTTGGGCCCGGCGCGCACGTACCTCAACCTGTTCATCGTCTTCTTCCTTACCGGCCTATGGCACGGCGCCAGTTGGAACTTTGTGATCTGGGGGTTGGTGCATGGGCTGTTCCTTGTGATCGAGCGCGCGGGGCTCGGCAAGCTCCTGGACAAGGCACCGCGTCCTTTGGCCCACCTCTATACACTGCTCATCGTGATCACCGCGTGGGTGTTGTTCCGCCTGCCGGATATCACCCAAGGGTGGCACTACATCCTGGGCATGTATGGGATACGCCCGGGTGATGCGGTCCTGCACCCTGCGGATCTCTTCCTTACCCCGGTCACCGCGCTGGCAATGGCGATAGGTGCGCTGGGCGCTATGAACGTGCATATACTGATCGGCCGCGCATTGAAACTCCGCCCCATGGGCCAGGAGCTCGCGACGGGAGCTCGCGGAACGCTCGAAGTGGTGGGGCTGCTCACGTTGTTCCTGCTCGTAGCGATGTCCGTGGCAAGCTCCACCTACAGTCCGTTCATCTACTTCCGTTTCTGATGGACCGCACGACCCGCACCGTCTGGCTTCCGCTGCTCGTGGCCACGCTGGCTTTCGGCGGTGTCTGGCGTGCGGTGCGCGTGGCCCCTGCGCCACCGGGCCTGCATGTGGTGTTGGAAGTGACCACCACCTACGACGATACCTATACGCTCTTCTACGACGACCTCACCTATGTCTATGATCCTTCGCGCCAGATACAACACGAGGTGGTGGCAGCGCACGAGCGGCAACGTATCCACTTCGATCTGCCTGAAGGCATCGCGCGGGTGCAGGGACTTCGCCTCGATCCATCCACCGCAGGAACGCAGCAGTTGCTCCATGCCATCGTGTTGGAGGGACCGTACCGCACGGTGCGGCTAACACCGGAGCGGATCCTGGAGTTGTTCGCGCCCACCAACCAGTTGGAACCCTTCCGGATCGATTCGGTCCGCGAGGCGATCGTTCTGGAAGCGACCGGGCAGGACCCGTATATGAGTACCACGCGCGACATCGCGCCGATCGTGCAGGAAGCGCTCGATCCGGTGCGCCCGGTGATCGGTCCATTCCTTATCGCCTTCGTCGTTTCCGTGCTGCTTTTCTTCGTACTTCAATTGATCCTACGCCCCAGAAAGCCGCGCCCCATCGATGTGGCACCCGCTCAGCGCGGGGTTCCCATCCCGCGCAAAAGAAAGTTGATCGCCGCCGCCATCAGCCTGGTCGCCGCCTTGCTCACATTCGGGTTCGTACACGCGATCCACTTCCGCGACCGTGCGGTGCACGTGGAATTGGAACTCGTGGCCACACAAGGCGACAACTTCCAGATGTTCCATGCGGCACGCACCGGGGATTTCAAGGAGGGTTATTTCGTGAACGCCTCCTTGCGCGGATCGCCCCGACCGCAGTTGGTGGATTTCCGCATGCCAGCGGATACCGCCTTTGGCTTCCTCCGTTTCGATCCGGGGGATCAACAAGACAGCCTGCTGATCCGGCGCATGGTGCTGCGCTGCAACGATGAACGCACCGTTTACGGACCGCAGGAACTCTTCGACCTGTTCCATGTGAACGAGCAGGTGCGCACCTACGAGGTAGCGGGGCAGGGACTGCGCATGGTCTTTTCTGGGAACGACCCCTTCCTGTTCAGCGATACGGACATGCGCACGCGGCTGGAGGATCTGCAAGCGCGATCGGGCAATGGCCCAATGCCCCTGGCGTTCGCGCTGATCGTCGGCTTCTTCGCGTTCACGAGTTTGGTGCAACAACCGCGTCTGGATCATGCGCGCGGCACCGCCACCGGCCATCAGGTGGCGCTCGTGATCGCATTCGTGGGCCTGCTCTGGGCACCGCTGCTGGCGGACTGGTTGCCGATCGAACCCTATCTGGAGGACACCGAGAAGCGCCCCATGGCCGAAAAGCCGCTCGCCCGGATGCATTCCATCGAGCGCTTCCCGGCGCTGTACACCAAATTCTTCAGCGACCATTTCGGCTTCCGCAAGGCGCTGTTCCGCGCGAACGCGATGTTCTACACCTATGTGCTGCGCTCTTCCCCGCTGCCGGGCAATGTGGTGTTCGGCAAGGACGGGTATCTCTTCCTGATGCGGGATGGTGTGGTGGACCAATACCGTGGCCTGCCCATCTTCACCAACAACGAGTTGGATCTGATCGCGGCACGCCTGGAAGCGCGCCGCAAGTGGTTGGCGGAGCGCGGCATCGCTTACTACATCACGGTAGCGCCAATGGCCAGCACCATCTATCCGGATAAACTCCCCGACCGTTTCCGCTCCCTTCACCGTCAAGGAGGCCTCGACCAACTGATCCATCATCTTGCCGCGCACACCTCCGTGCAGCTGGTCGATATGCGCGAACCGCTCCGCGCTGCCCGTGAAGTGCGCGACACCTACTACACGACGGACATCCATTGGAACCCGTGGGGCGCGTTCGTTGGGTACCGCACGTTGATGGAGCGCATCGCCAAGGACCATCCGGAAGTGGGTGCCCCCTGCCTGGCCGAGGACTACGTCGTGGAACTGGATACCAACGACCAGGGGACCTGGCGATGCAACTGGCCTTGAACGATCTGCTTACCCGCGTTACGCCCATGATGGTGCCGCGCGATCCGTTCCGCGCCCGCGAACTCGCCGAAGAAACCCTGGCCGGCTCCGGCTTCTTCAAGTACCGACCGGTGTTCAAGCAAGGGCCGGACCCGCAGGCGCCGAAGCTGCTCATGTTCCGCGATTCGTTCGCGGTGTACCTCATCCCCTACCTCAGCGAGCACTTCAGCAGGAGCGTCTACGTTTGGTCCCCAATTTTCATTCCCGCCATTGTGGAAAGCGAGCGGCCGGACATTGTGGTGCAGGAACTTCTGGAGGTCTTCCTGAAGGACCTGACGCATGACAACATGCGCGAGGATCTCTGATCACAGCGCGAACTGCCAATCATGCACCCCACGACCCAGGTTGGGGTTATAGCAGGGATCGTCCTCCACGTAACGCGCCCAGCGCTCCTGGAAAAGTCCCACTTCGTGGAGATGCCGGGTGTAGCTCTCCTTGGTCAGGTGCGGATGACCGCGTGTGAGCGATTCGAAGTGGTAGAGCGAAACGTGCGGGAGATAGACATTGTTGAAACCCTTCTCGCGCAGCCGCAGGCAAAGGTCCACGTCGTTGTACTCCACGCTGAAGGCTTCGTCCCAACCGCCGATCGCCTCCACCTTGCTGCGTTGCACCATCATGCAGGCAGCAGTAACGGCGCTGTTGTTGTTGATGGTGTTGATGTAGTTGAAATAACCCGGCCCATCCTTGTGGTAGCCCACGAACGTGTGCCCCGCCACGCCGCCTAAGCCGATCACGACCCCCGCATGTTGGATGGTATCGTTCGGATAGAGCAGCTTCACCCCGACCGCACCGATCGAAGGACGTTGCGACCATTCGTGCATGGCGCTCAGCCAATCGGCATGGATCACCTCGGTGTCGTTGTTCAGGTAAAGCAGGTGGGACCCTGTCGCCTTGGTGGCGGCGAAATTCATGAGGCCAGCGAAGTTGAAGGGCACATCGTACGCGTACCAGCGGAAGCGGTCGGGGTGCTTCGTTCGGAAGTCGTTCAGGAGCTCGAAAAGCGCCTCCTCCCGGCTGTTGTTGCTCACCACGATCACTTCGAAGTCCGGGTGGTCGGTGCGTGCGAAGACAGAACGCAAACAAGTGCCCAGGATATCCGCCTTGTCCTTGGTGGGAATGATGACGCAGACGCGCCCTTCCAATGGCCGGGTGAAGCGGATGCTGTAGCCCCGGAACCCGTCCAGGTAACTCACCTGCGCCGGTTCGTTGCGGCGCTCGCACGCCTCGGTGAGCGCGCGCCGGGCCGCTTCGTACGCGTACGGTTTCACCGCTTCGCTGTGCGCAGCGCTCGCCGCATGGATGCGCCAGTGGTAGAGCACACGGGGGATATGGGCGATGCGCGTGGTGCGCTCCGTGAGACGCAACAGGAGGTCGTAGTCCTGGCTGCCTTCGAAGCCCAGGCGGAACCCGGCCACATCGCGCAGCAATGCGGTGCGCACCACCACCAAGTGGCCGAAGTAGTTACGGGAGAGCAAATGGTCCGGGCACCATTGCGGTTTGAAATGCGCATCGCTGTGCCGGCCCTGCTCATCGATCTTGTCCTCATCGGTGTAGAGCAGGTCCAGGTCGCGCTCCCGTTGCAGGCGCTTCACGATGTGGAAGAGCGCGTCGGGTGCGAGCAGATCGTCGTGGTCCATCAGCGCCGCGAAAGCGCCGGTGGCCAGTTCGATCGCGCTGTTGCTGGCAGCGGATATATGACCGTTGCTCGTGCGGAACACCACCTTGATCCGTGGATCCTCCCGCTGCCAACGTTCCAAACTCCGGCGTGTGGCCGCGTTGGTGGAACGATCGTCCGCGATGCACAGCTCCCAATCGGGATAGACCTGCGCCCGCACCGATCGGATCGCCGCCTCCAGCAATTCCACAGGGGTGTTGTACACCGGCATCACAATGCTCACAAGCGGGCGATACGAGAAGTCGCGCACCTGTTCTGCGTGATCACGTAGATCCGAAGGGCGGGCGAAGTGGTGCGCCATCCACTGGTGGTAGGGATCGCCTTGCACGGCGAAGAGCTGTTGTTGCTCGTCGCCCAGGATGATCCGTACCGGGCGTTCTTCGGTGAGCAGGTAAAGCGCTTTGAACACTTTGGCCAGGAACTTCCGCAGCAAGTGGCGTCCCTTCGACGATACCAGAAAGGTGATCCGTTTGAGCCACTTCCAGCCTCGGCTCGAAGTGTCGCTGGAGGTGCGGAGCAGCGCGCGCAGCTTGTGGTACTGCGCACGCAAGCGCCAGAGCGTGCTGCTCTCCATGGCCCGGATCCGCGCTTCGTACTGGGCGATCAATGCTTGAAGCGCGCGTCCGTGCTCGCGTTGCGCGTCCAACGCGCCCATGGCCTTGTCCACTTCACCTACAAGTCGATGCGCCTCGATCGACAGACTCTCCCTGCTGCGTTCCAACGCATCGATCCGGTCCGCATCGCGTAGCGCCGCTGCCCGGAGCAGTTCAACTTCGCCCAGCATCCGGGCCTTCTCGGCCTCGCTTCGTTCGCGTTCCTCTTGGATCCCCCGCCGCAGGTCGTCCAGCCGGTCCACCGCATCCTTATGCTGCGCACGGGCCTCGTCCAGTTCTACCGAGAGACCATCCGCCTGTTCCGCCGATCGTAGCGCGGTGCGCTGGGCATCGCGCAGCACCCCTTCGGCGGTCCGCAACAAGACATGATCGTGGGCCTGAATGCGGTGCAGTTCGGTAACCACCTCACCGGCGTGGCGGGCGAACAGGTCACGGTGCTTGGCGGTGATGTGCGCGAGAATAGCGACCCGGACGATGGGATCCGCCGCGCGGCCGAGCAAGGAACCGGACCGCACGCGGTAGTGGAACAAGGCGCCTTCCAGATGCACGAAGCGGTAGCCCGCCTGCATCATCCGGATCCACAGCTCCCAGTCCTCGTAGCCATCGCGCATCGCTTCATCGAATCCCCCGAGCGCCTCGAGCGCATCACGCCGCACCACGGCGCACGCATCGATGCGGTTCCCGCTGAGCAATGTTGCGAGGTTCACCAACGGTTGCGCCACCACCCCCTCGCGATCGCCGAACTCCAGTTTGTCCGAATACACCACGGTCGCCAGCGGATCGCTGCTGAACACCGCGATGGCGCGTTCGATCAATGCGATGTCGATGCGGTTGTCGGCATCGAGGAACAGGACGTAAGGCCCCGTTGCCGCCCGCCAGCCGATGTTCCGCGCGGCCGCAAGCCCGCGGTTCGGACCATCGATCACCTGGAAGCCGATCGCACGGAGGCGCCCGAGTTCTTCCAGGGTCCTCGCATCTGTGGAGCCATCGTTCACGATCACGACACCAGCGCCCTTCGCGTAGGCCTCGCCCAGTGAAGTGATCGCCTCGGCGAGGAACAGCCCATCGTTGAAACAGGGGATCACCACCTGCACCTGCGCAGTGCGATCGGCTCCGGACCTGCCTGCGGTGATCGGCCGCTCGCTGTTCATGGGTTCGTGGGAATGCCCAGCAGCCGATGATAGTGCATGCCGACCTCGTGGGTCCCGCCCACCATCACCATCCGTCCATGCTCCATGCAGCCCGCGCGATCGCAGAGCTTCTGCACTTCGCCGAGGGAGTGGGATACGAATATGACGGTGCTTCCCTTGCTTTTCAATGTGTCGATGTGCGCGTAGCAGCGCATCTGGAACTCCGCATCGCCCACGGCGAGCACTTCATCGATCAGCAGTATCTCAGGATCGTTCGCGGTGGCAATGGCGAACCCGAGGCGGGCCATCATGCCGGTGCTGTAGCGTTTCACTTGCATGCCAAGATCATCCTCCGCGAGACCGGCGAACGCACGCACATGTTCCAAAGTGCGCTGGATGGCGCTGCGATCACCACCCAACAGCGCGGCGCAGAGACGTGCGTTCTCCAGACCGTTCAGTTCCGGTTCCAAGCCTACGCCCAGCGCCAGCATCGGTGCCACACGGCCGTGTACCCGTGCGCTTCCGCCGGAAGGTGCTACGATACCCGCGAGCACGCGGAGCAAGGTGCTTTTGCCACTGCCGTTGCGCCCCACGATACCGAAGCACTCCCCCGTGTGGATGTCCAGATCCACCTGCTCGATGATCCGCTTGCGCTCCAACAACTTCTTGCTCCCGAACGAAACGAGGTACTCCTTGATGGACCGATAGCCGTGGCGTTGGACCAAGTAGTCCACTTGCAGGTCGCGTAGTTCGATCATCACCCGGGCGTCCATGCTTCAGTAGTTGGCGATGAACCCGGGACGGAGGGACCGGAAAACCAGCATGCCCATCGCCAGGGCCGCGACCGCGAGCAGGATGGTGCGCACCCATTGTTCGAACGCAGGTGGCGTGCTGTCACACACCACGGTTCGGAACAGATCCACGAACCAATAGAGCGGATTCATACCGGCCACCCAACGCAGATCCTCCGGCACCAGATCCGGCGGATAGGCGATCGGTGTGAGGTAGAAGAAGGCCGGGAGCAAGGCGCTCCAGAGCAGGCCCACGTCGCGAAAGAAGACGTGCAGCGCACTGAGCGCGAGGCCCACACCGAAAACGAAGAGGGTGAACACCAAGAGCGCGGGCAGCACCAGGAGATGCACCGGAGCGGGCCTCCAACCGAACGCGGCGAGGATCAGCGCGAAGGGCAATAGCGACAACACCAGGTTGAAGACACCGGCCATCCATTGCGCCAAAGGAAAAACCAACGGAGGTACCGCGAGCGAACGAAGCACGCCGGAATTCTCCACCAGTGCGCCTTGCACATGCGCTGAGGTGGTCGCGAAAAAAGTCCAGAGGATCAGCCCGGAAAGGGCGAAGACCGGATAGTTCTCCACTTGCGCGAACGCCTTGCTGAAGATGAACAGGAAGATGAGCAGGTAGAGCACCGGATTCAGAAGGGTCCACACGAAGCCGAGCAAGGAACTCTTGTACCGCAGGCGCACGTTCTTCCATGCTACCTCGAACAAGAGCGGCCACGATAGGGCACGCAGCCCTTGCTGCCGGAAAACCGCTGTGCCGCTCATGCCGCGCAAGTTAGCCGAAGGCGTTCGCGGGCCGCCCTACCTTGGCCGCCATGGCGCTCGTGGTGAATGGCCGCTACCTGGATCGGCCCGTGACCGGCGTGGAGCGCTATGCCGGTGCGCTCGCGTGCATCCTCGCCGAAAAGGCCGACTGCCGGATCGAACGTCCGCAAGGGGCGACGACCGGGCACGCCTGGGAGCAATTGGTACTTCCGCTCCGTCTCAACAAGGGGGATGTCCTACTATCCCTCGCCAACACCGGCCCGCTCTCGGTACGCAAGCAGGTGCTGGCGATCCATGATCTCGCCTTTCTGGAGCATCCCGAATGGTTCAACGCCTCGTTCGCGCGGTGGTACCGGTGGCTGCTTCCCCGTCTGGCGCGACGCGTTGCGCAGGTGATCACACCGAGCGAACAGGTGCGCGCGTCGGTAATGCGGTCCTTCGGGGTGAAAGCCGATCGGATCGGTGTCGTTCCCCCTTTCCTCTTACCGATGCATGGAGGCAACAACGATCCGGGCATCGGCGCACCTTACTGTTTGTTGGTGGGTTCGATGGATCCGCGCAAGCGGACAAATGATGCCATCGCGTGGTATGCCACCTTGAAGGATCCCGCGTTCCAATTCGTCTGGGTGGGTCGGCCGGGACGTGCGTTCATCCATAAGCCGGTCCCGCAGGTGAAGGGTCTTATTCACCTAACGGATGCGGATGATGCCCGACTTGCTGCGCTATACCAAGGTGCCATCGCGCTGATCCAGCCGTCGTGTTACGAAGGCTTCGGCCTTACCCTGCTCGAAGCGATGCACCACGGTTGCCCGGTTATCGCCACGGATCTGCCGGTGTTCCGCGAGAGCTTCGGGGATGCGGTGCTCTATGCCGATGTATTGGCTCCGAACGATCTGGATCAGGCGCTGGCACAACTCGCATCGCAATCGTTCCGCTATGCGCGCATCGCTCTCGGCCGTGCGGTTGCGGACTCTTTCACGCGCGAACGCACCCGCACCGCCCTGCGCAACGTACTCGACCCATTGCTCCTCACAGCATGAGAGTCGCCTTCGTGCACGATTGGTTGGTGGTGCATGGCGGTGCCGAACAGGTGACCCGTGAATTGGTGGACCTCTTCGATGCCGATGTGTTCGCCCTTGTCGACTTCCTTTCGGATGAAGACCGCCAGGCGATACTTCACGGCAAGCACGCGCGGACGAGCTTCATTCAACATCTGCCCTTCGCGCGGAAACACTTCCGCTGGTACTTGCCGCTCTTTCCTGCCGCCATTGAACGTCTCGACCTGCGTGGCTACGATCTGGTGATCTCCGGCTCATACGCCGTGGCGAAGGGTGTACGCACCCATCCCGGTCAGGTGCATGTGAGTTATGTACATACCCCGATGCGCTATGCGTGGGTGATGGAGGACGCCTACCTGCAAGACCACGGTATCGGGAACGGTCCGAAGGCATGGGCGCTGCGCCGCGTTCTGCGCTACCTGCGGAACTGGGATCTGCGCGTCACCGCGCGGGTTGACCGGCTGGTCGCGAACAGTCACAATACCGCTGCACGGATCGAACGGATACACAGGCGCGAGGCGGAGGTCGTTTACCCACCGGTGGATCTGGAACGCTTTGCGCTCGGGTCGGGACCGCGCACGCACTACCTCGCAGCGGCGCGGCTGGTGCCTTACAAACGCATCGATCGCATCATCGCCGCGTTCCGCGAACTTCCTGAGCGCACGCTGGTGGTGCACGGCGATGGTCCGGAACGCGCACGACTGCAGCGGGACGCACCGGCGAACGTCATCTTCCGTGGCCATGTGGGGCACGATGCGTTCGTGCGCTCCATGCAACAAGCGCATGCGCTGATCGCGGCCGCTGACGAGGACTTCGGTCTCACTCCGGTGGAAGCGTTGGCCTGCGGAACTCCGGTGATCGCGCTGCGTCGCGGCGGTTATCAGGAGACGATCACTGAAGGCAGGACCGGCTTGTTCTTCGATGAGGCTTCGCCCGAGGCGATCAAGGACGCTGTACTTCGCTTCGAGCGGAACGGGATGTCCTGCTCGCCCGAGGAACTTCGCGCTGCGGCAGAACCCTTCTCCCGCGAACACTTCCGAAAAGCGATGACGCGCATCGTACACGACGCACTTGCCCATGCGCGTACTTGACCGCCTCTCGATCGGTGCACTGCTGCTGTTGGCGGCACAGCCGATCCTGCCCCTGCAACTGGGCGCGTTGGCTGTGATCATTTTCGCTGTAGTGCAAATAGCGCGTGCGGTACAACTCCGCATGGTGATCGAACGACGAAGCGTCCTGCTCGTCGCCGGTCTAGCACTTCCATTCCTGTTGCTCGCCATCGCTTCCTTGGTGGCCACCGATCATGGCGCGGCCTGGATCGTGGCAGAGCGCACCCTCGCGCTCGCGGTGCTTCCTATCTGCATGTTGCTGATGCCCGCCCCACCAGTGGGACGGACGCTCGTGCTCGATGTGTTCAGCATCGCCGCCGTAGCCCTCGGGCTTTACACCAACCTCGGGTTCGCTTGGGTCGATCCGGAACTCTTCATGGCAACGGCGCGCGACTTTCGCGAAGCCTTCGCCGCGCACACCGGGATCCATGCGGTCTATGCGGCCTATTATTTCTTCGCGGCGGCGCTCCTACAACTCCATGCGGCGACGGAGCGGCGATCCCCGCTGCGTTGGTCCGCCTGCGCCTTGCTCGTGTTGTTTGGTCTCCTGCTCGCCTCGCGTATGCCCATCATCGCGTTCGTTGGTGCGGCTCCGATCATCCTTTTCAGAGCGCGAGCCGCGAAACGTCCGGCATTGATCGCGCTCGTGACGCTGATCATCGCAGGTGCCTTGCTACCGACCGTGCGCGAAAGGGTGCATGAGGCTTGGAGCACTCCGGCCGAACTACCCTCGTCCGTTGGACTGAACAGTGTGAACGAGCGCATCGCCGTGCTGCACTGCGCGGTGGATCTGCTCGAAGAACGTGTGTTGATCGGTATGGGGCCGCACCGTGTGCGCGCTGCCATGGACGCCTGTCTCGCCCCGATCGCGAACGGCGCGCTGGCCGATGGGCACCACGGCCCGCACATGCAACCGCTGCTTTGGTGGATCGGACTCGGACTCCCGGGGCTGCTGGCGTTCGTGCTGCTCTTCGGCCTCTCGGCCCACCACGCATGGAGGCATCGCGATCACCTTCATCTGGCCTTCCTCCTCTTCTTTCTGCTGAACTGCCTTACCGAGGACGCGCTGGATCGGCAATGGGGGGTGCTCTTGTTCGCGTTGATCAATACCTGGCTCATCGCGCAGGCTCCCAACGCTGCGATCGGCCCGGACCGACCCTGAACCACGGCTCCGGTTTTCAATAGTTATCCACACGCGCCCGCTGCCGCCGGGGCACCGGGTATTTTCGCGGCGCTCCCGCCCCTATGGATCAAGTAAAACCCGCTGCTGCCAAGGCTTCCAGCTCTTCGATGGAGGACCTATCCCCCATCTGCTCGCAAGTACGCAGGGACATCGTCCGCATGGTGCATGCCGTGCAGAGCGGCCACCCGGGCGGATCGCTGGGCTGCACCGAGTTCTTCGTCGCGCTGTACTTCCATGTGTTGCGGCATGATCCGAAGCGCTGGGATATGGACGGCACGGGCCAGGATCTCTTCTTCCTGAGCAACGGGCACATCAGCCCGGTATGGTACAGCGTACTTGCTCGCAGCGGCTACTTTCCGGTGAAGGAACTGGCCACATTCCGCAAGCTCGACAGCCGATTGCAAGGACATCCTACCACGCACGAAGGGTTGCCGGGTGTGCGCATGGCTTCGGGGTCATTGGGCCAAGGGTTGAGTGTGGGCATCGGGGCAGCGCTGGCCAAACGTTTGAACAGCGATGACCATCTGGTCTACACCCTGCATGGCGACGGCGAGTTGCAAGAAGGCCAGATCTGGGAAGCCGCGATGAGCGCCGCAGCCCATAAAGTGGACAACCTCATCGCCACCGTGGACTGGAACGGACGCCAGATCGATGGCGACGTGGACGACGTGATGCCATTAGGCGACCTGCGCGCCAAGTGGCTCGCCTTCGGCTGGGATGTGCTCGAAACGAACGGCAAACGACATGGATGATCTGCTCCAAACGTTGGAGCAAGCCAAGAGCCGCACCGGCAACGGTCGGCCCGTAGCATCCTGATGCGCACCGAGATGGGGCCAAGGCGTGGACTTCATGATGGGCAGCCACCACTGGCACGGCATCGCCCCGAACAACGATCAGTTGCAGAAGGCGTTGGCACAGCTTCCAGAGACCCTCGGCGACTACTGATGCTCGCAGCACCGTTCCGCAGGCGCGAACACCCTGGCAAGGTGGTACCGCGTTTGCTTGGAGCGCCGACCATGCGATCACGCACGATCACGCTTCTACTGGCCTCCTGCTGTTCGGCCGCCTCGTTCGCACAAACGCCGAAGAAACCTCTAACCCGCATGCTGTTCGTGTTCGACGCGAGCAACAGCATGAACGCGTTCTGGGGAAACCAGCCGAAGATCAATACGGCGCGCGAACTGCTTCTGGAATCGCTCAGCGAACTCGATGGCCGCAACGATCTCGAACTCGCGTTACGGCTCTACGGGCACCGAACGCCGATCGAACCCGGCAAGCAGGATTGCGATGACACGCGTTTGGAAGTGCCGTTCAGCAATGCATCCATCCCGGGCATGCGCAGCGTGTTGAACAGTGTGCGATGTGTGGGCACCACACCGATCGCGCGTTCGCTGGAAAAAGCGGCTGGTGATTTCCCCGATGAGAAGGGCGTGCGCAACATCATCATCCTGATCACCGATGGTATCGAAGCGTGCGATGAGGACCCTTGTGCTGTGAGCCGGGCGCTGCAGGCGCGGGGTATCGTGCTCAAACCCTTTGTGATCGGAGTGGGTCTCGAAGATGACCAGAAGTTCAGCTTACAGTGTGTGGGCAACTACTACGACGCCAGTTCGCCTGAGCTCTTCGCGCATGTACTCGACGTGGTCGTAGCGCAAGCCTTGAACAACACCACCGCGCAGATCGACCTGCTGACCGACGGCAGCAAGCCCACGGAAACCGATGTGGCGATGACGCTCTACGATCAACGCACCGGCCAGATGCACTACCAACTTGTGCATACACTGAACGAGCGCGGTCTGCCGGACACGTTGACCCTGGATCCTGTTTTCACCTACCGCCTGGTGGTGCATACGATCCCGGAGATCGTGCGCGAGAACGTGGTGCTGAAGCCCGGGATCCACAATGTGGTGCAAGTTGCGGCGGGCCAGGGGTTGCTGGAAGTGAAGCTGGGCAACGGCATGGCCGATGCGTATGGCACGATGTGCATCGTTCGCGAGGCGGGTAGGGGCGCCACATTGCATGTGCAACCGGTGAACAGCACCGATCGCTACCGCACCGGTACCTACGATCTGGAGATCCTCACACTTCCGCGCATGCTGATCCCCGGGGTGCGCATTGAGCAGGGAAAGACCAATACCGTGCAGGTGCCACAGGAGGGCGTGCTGAACGTGCAAGCCGGTGCGCCGGGGGATGGCGCCCTCTTCCTGCTGGAAGGCAGCGAGCGCCGCTGGGTAGCTGATCTCGATCCACGCAGCCCGCAGAACCAATTCCGCCTGCTGCCCGGCACCTACGAAGTGAACTACCGCAGCAAGAACGCCCGCCGTACCGAATACAGCCTTACCAAGCCCGCCACGGTGGAGAGCGGACGCTCCATCACGCTGACCTTCTGAAACGATCCACGCCATACGAGCCCCATGACCCCCTACCCCATCCTCGACGAAAAAGACACGCGCTCCGGATTCGGCGCAGGTTTGCTGGAAGCCGGCCAACGCGATGAAGCCGTGGTAGCCCTTTGCGCCGATCTTACCGGATCGCTCAAGATGGACGCCTTCGCGAAGGCCTTTCCGAAGCGCTTCTACCAGATGGGTGTGGCCGAAGCGAACATGATGGGCGTGGCCGCGGGCCTCACCATCGGTGGACGCATCCCGTTCACCGGCACCTTCGCCAACTTCAGCACCGGGCGGGTGTACGACCAGATCCGGCAAAGCATCGCCTACGCCGGCAAGAACGTGAAGATCTGTGCCAGCCATGCCGGGCTCACACTTGGCGAGGATGGCGCCACGCACCAGATCCTGGAGGACATCGGCCTGATGCGCATGCTGCCCGGCATGACCGTGATCGTACCCGCCGACTATAACCAGACCAAGGCCGCCACGCTCGCCATCGCACAGCACGAGGGGCCGGTCTATCTGCGTTTCGGCAGGCCGAAGTGGCCGGTGTTCATTCCTGCGGATATGCCCTTCGAGATCGGCAAGGCGCAGGTGTTGAACACCGGCAACGACGTAAGCATCTTCGCCTGTGGGCACCTCGTATGGCGTGCGTTGAAGGCCGCCGAGGAACTGGAGAAGCGCGGTATCCATGCCGAAGTGATCAACATGCACACGATCAAACCATTGGACGCCGCCGCCATCCTAGCATCGGTACAGCGAACGGGATGTGCGGTAAGCTGCGAGGAACACAATCGGCATGGGGGCTTGGGCGATGCGATCGCGCAGGTGCTGTCCTTGCACCTTCCTATGCCGCTGGAACTGGTCGCCGTGAACGACACCTTCGGCGAAAGCGGAACACCCGATCAATTGCTGAAGAAGTACGGCTTGGACGTGCCCGATATCATCGCCGCCGCGGAGCGGGCGCTGAAGCGCAAATTGAAATAGCTCCCCTCCTGTCCGGTGGAGCACTCCACCGGACCGAGCAAGGAGGGATTGCGGGTGGTTCCCTCTTTCCTGCTGTTCCTAGGAACCATCGCTGCTCGATCCTGGCATGAGCGAGCTCTCGGACCAAGAACTGCTCGCCCTCTTCCGCAAGGAAGAAAGCCGCCACTATGCCTTCAACCTGATGGTGCGCCAATACCAGCAACGGCTCCACAGCTTCGTGCGTCGAATGGTGACGGACCCCGATGAGACCAAGGACGTGCTACAGAACGTGTTCATCAAAGCCTGGAACGGGCTCGACCGCTTTCGCGAGGACGCCCAACTGTACAGCTGGCTCTACCGCATCGCGCACAACGAGAGCATCAGCCATTTGAAACGGATGCGGCGCGGACTGTTCGTGAACCACGATGCGGTGATCGAACGACTCACGACCACCTTGGACAGCAGCGAGCACTTCAGCGGTGACGCCATCCAGCGCAAGCTGCAACGCGCCGTAATGAAACTACCTGAGAAACAGCGCGCGGTGTTCACCATGAAGTATTTCGAGCAGATGAAATATGAGGAGATGAGCACCGTGACGGGCACCAGCGTGGGCGCGCTGAAGAGCAGCTTCCATATCGCCGTGAAAAAGATCGAACAATGGGTCACCGACGATCGAACCAAATGAGCTTGCCGCCGTCCTACCCTCGCGCACAATGAGCACCCAGCTAGATAACGACGATCTCGAACGCCTCGCTCCGAACCTGGCGCGGATCCCCAAGGTGGATCCCTTCCGCGTAGAGGAGGGCTTCTTCGAGCGCTTCCCACACCAAGTGCAGACCCTTCTGGCACATGAGAAGCGGGGCGCATGGTCCACCGTATGGGTGCGCCGTGCGGCGTTCGCGCTTCCTTTGTTGGCACTGCTGGTCGGGGGCTGGTGGTTCTTCCGCCCCCTCCCTCAGCACCCTCCTGCCGATCAAGTGGCCACTACGGAAAGCCTTAGCACCGAAGAACTTTACATCCTGGAAGAGGACGGTCTGCTCGCCGACCTGGCCCCTGAGGAACTGCCCGAACACGCCGCTTCCTCCGAAGCTCCCGCATTGGAAGCCGACGAACTGGCCGCTTACTATGAACTGACCGGTACGGACCTCACCGACCTGATCGAGAACCTATGACACACTTCCTTTCTTTCCGCCCCCTTCTGCTCGCCGGTGGCCTACTACTCGGTTCCACCGTGGTAGCACAGGACGACGAACTACCGATCCCCCCGGAGCGTCTTCAGGAGATCAAGGCCCAGAAGAGCGCCTACCTCACCCAGAAGATGGGTCTGACGCCGGAGGAGTCGCAGAAGTTCTGGCCGGTGTACAACCAGTACGACAAGGAACTCGATGCCCTGCGCAAGGAGCGGCGCGATGTCCATAAGTCGATGCGTGCCGATGGCGATGTGAGCGAAGCGGAAGCCACCGCCGCCATTGAGAAGGAACTGGCCAGTCAGCAGCGGGAACTCGACCTGCGAAAGCGCTACAGTGCCGGACTTCATCAAGTCCGTGGGTGCGCGAAAGACCCTGCTCCTGGCGCGTTCCGAAAGGGAGTTCAATCGCGAACTATTGCGCCGCATGAAGGAACGAAGCGGCGATCGACCCGGCCCACCACCCAGCGACCGTCGCTGACCGTCCCCGCAGGGTCACCTGAAAGGGACCCTGCCGCGGATCCCTTTCCTTCGTGGCGATGACCGACCTGCACGAAGGCTTCCTGAAGCATCTGGCGCAGACCAGCCCGCATCCGCTGGCGCTGGACATCATCGAGGCGGAGGGTTGCCACCTTCTTACCCGCGATGGCCGGCGTTACCTGGACTTGGTCGCGGGGCTCGCTGTGAACAATGTGGGGCACCGACATCCGAAGGTGGTGCTGGCGATCAAGGACCAATGCGACCGCTACTTGCACGTGATCCCTTACGGCGAGTTCATCCAGGAACCGCAGGTGCGGTTCGCCGAAAAGCTGACCTCGCTCCTTCCACCTTCGCTGAACTCGGTCTACTTCGTGAACAGCGGCACCGAGGCGATCGAGGCATCCTTGAAGCTCGCGAAACGCGTGACCGGCCGGACAAGGCTGATAGGCTGCCGCAAGAGCTATCATGGCAGCACCCACGGTTCCCTCAGCCTCACCGACAATGAGACCAAGAAATTCCGGAACCGTCCGTTGCTCCCCGATGTGGCGCACATCACTTTCAATGATCCGGCGGAGCTCGCACTGATCGATGACCGCACCGCAGCCGTGGTAGTAGAACCGATCCAAGGCGATGCCGGTGTGCGCGTTCCGGACCAGGCATGGATGACGGCGCTGCGCGCACGATGCACGGCCACGGGCGCCCTATTGGTTTTCGACGAGGTGCAGACCGGCTTCGGCCGCACGGGCAGGCTCATCGCCTTCGAGCATTTCGGCGTGGTGCCTGATATTCTTGTGCTCGGCAAAGCCCTCGGAGGCGGCATGCCCATGGGCGCGTTCATCAGCTCACGTGAACAGATGCATTTGCTCACGCATGATCCTGTGCTCGGTCACATTACCACGTTCGGCGGGCATCCCATCGCTTGCGCAGCCGGACTGGCGGCGTTGGAGGCTCTGCTCGAAGAGGAGTTGATCGCCAATGCGGAACGCATGGGGCAGTTGTTCAAGGAGCTACTCGTTCACCCGGTGATCAAAGAGGTACGCGGCGAAGGCCTGATGCTCGCGGTGGATCTGGGCGACGCTGACATGGTGCAGCGCGTGGTGCATGGATGTCTGGAGCAAGGCGTGCTGGGGTTCTGGTTCTTGAGTTGCCCGGAGGCGTTCCGGGTGGCGCCACCGTTGATGATCACGGAAGAACAAGTGAGGGCGGCTTGCGCGGTGATCCTCAGGCAGCTCGACCAGGTCGGGAACGAATGAAGAACGGCCGCCCGCAGGCAGCCGTTCTTTCGATCATCCGTGTTGTTCAACGCGACACCTTCACCGCCTGCTTCACCGTGGGCTTTCCATCCACCACCAAGGCGCAGATGTACATCCCCGGCGCGATGCTCTCCGTGTTCCAGTCGTAGGTGTAGTTGCCCTCCGAACGGTTCTCGTCGAGCAAGGTGACCAGCGGCTTGCCATCCGTTGTGGTCACATCCAAACGCACGCGGCATGCGCAATTCACCGCGTAGGTGATGGTGGTGCGATCGCCGAAGGGGTTGGGGAGATGGTGAGGCTTTGTGCGGCCGCAGCACTCCTTCGTTCAGGCGCGCATTACCGGCATCGCCTAGGAGCAGTTCCTCCAACCGATCCACGCGCTCTTGGAGAGCGTCGATCTGGGTTTGCTTGTCGTCCAGAGCCGTTTGCTGATCCTTGACCGCGCCAATAAGGACGGGGATCAAGCTGGTGTAACTCATCGCCTTGATCTCAAAACTCTCATGAATGACGTTGCCCTGCTCATCCAGCTGAGCCGGATAGACAACGTCCCTCACTATGCCAGGTAACACCTTCTCCACTTCCTGAGGATCAATCCGATGATGGGTCCGCCTGGAAGGTTCATATTCTCGTGGGCACCAAGGTCGAAGTGGTACGTCTTTGGTTCCAATTTGCGTATTGCCTCCAATGCACCCGTTAAGGGCTCGACATTCTTCTTGAGGCGTGCGTCACTGGGAACCCATGTTGCTTGGCTCGTCGAGAACTGTTCTCCGTTAGAGAAGACCGCCCAGTGGGATCCATCCGGCACACCGTTGATCAATACAGTGTTGGCCTCACCAAGTAGGCCTATCGTGACGTTGCCCGCCTGAGCGTCAAAGGCTGTTCCTTGCACCCCGACCCGTGAGGCATAGCCCGGCATCGCGGCCTGACCTGCTGACCCGGCCACGCCACGACCCGTTGGCTGGTTCACCGCCAAGCAACCCGCTGTGCCGGTGTATCCGCTCGGTACAGTAACTGGGGCTGAGAAACCTTGGGAGGCCAGCCCGTACACGCCACAGTTCATCGCGGCCGATGCATATACCAACCCGCTCGAACCATAACTAGAGCCGGTAACGGGAACGCCTCCCCACGCCTGGCCTTCGATCCCCCTCACGGTACCGCACACATCTAAGGCTTCAAAACGCCCAGCATATGCCGTTACAGTAGCGCCAGAAGTCGATGCGAAGACACCTCTGGTGCGGTTCGCGTTCCCATCAAGTATTACACGAATGCCCGCATTCGAACAGTCGTCGAGTGCTTGATTCACGGGTGCTCCGGCATTTGTGTTCGTGCAACCAAAATTACCGGGCCCGGTAGCATGAACTTGAATACCCGTATTGAACTGTGTGCCTCCTGAGGCAGTGACATGGCCGCCTTGAACAACATTTCCCGTGCCACTGCAGCAACCTCAACACCCCGGACATCTCCTGGATTTGTAGAACTTATATAGACGCCGCTTGGATAGTTTTCATTCTTCACATGTAACTTCCCTAACGCGGTGTTGGCAGCAAAGATCCAGCCTAACACCGACGGCGTTCGTTTCGATCGGACACCCGGGCGTATTCCCTGAGAAAAGCGGTGTACACGTCCCTATACCGTCTAGCTTCCACCTACAGTCATCGTCGGCTGACAATAGACCATAGGTGAGGTTCCCATCATCATCGCAGAGGATGCTACGCGTTGGTGTAAAGGTCAGGAAGGCACTCGAAACGTACAGTGCCGAACAGACCCGGATCCTGCAACCGACGTGCAAACTCGCAGTGGTAGTCCGGCCCGTATTGATACCGAGTCGAGGATAAACTCGATTCGCGAGCGGAACTGTTCCGTCCTTCGTGATGTAAAGGTCACGGAAGTACTGCGTGTGACCAAACTCCGGATCTGTGGCGGCCACGAATACAGGATCCACATTTCCGCTGATACGGCTGATCGGAGTAGCAACCATATTGGGGTTCAGCAATCGGTTCACGACACCAGTGAAAAAATCACCCTTGTATGTAAAAGCATTGCCTTGGGGACCGGCGATGTAGTAGCTCACCCCCAAAGTACCATTGCTTGTTCCTTCATCCCAGACCACCGCGGAACCTCTACCCGCACTACCCGCAGTACTCGGCGGCTGTCTGAGTAACAGGCCACGACCCCAGGACTGGGTACCGCTTCCCAAAGTGCCCACGCTTAATCCGCCCACGGTCGAGATATCGCTTCCAGTCACCTCCAATTCAAATGATGGTTCGGCGTTCACAGGCGTACCCAATCGCGTGTTATGTATCGCGGGTAATGCCGTGGACGATGGGTTGCCCAGAACGGATTGGGCTCGCAGATCCGTAGGAAGCGCGACCAATGCTGTGTAAGTGAGAAATGAGATCGATAGCAGCCGCATGTTGTAGGGGGGTGTTAAAGGAGCACTCGGTACGTGAGATAGGTTCTCTACAAAGGAACATCCGCACAAGTCGAGGCAAATCATCCGATCGCGTGATTTTCATCGCTTGTGTCCTGTGGTGAGGGTTGCCGGAAAACGAGCGAAGCCCAGAAGGAGCGTCTAGGCTTCGCTCGTTCTTCCAAAGGACTCATCGCTCGATCACCACGCTCTTGGTAAGGTTCATTTCACCGGTGACGACGCGGACCGTATAGATCCCTGCTGACAACTGCGCATCAAGCGGGACCACCGTGCTAAGTACTTCGTCCTGTGCCTGTAAAACCTGCGTGGATACCGCACGCCCCAGCACGTCCAAGAGTTCGACAGTAACCGGCGCGGGATACACTTCGATCCCGGTCAACACCACGTTCAGTTGAGTGCCATCGTTAGGATTTGGGAAGAGGGTCAAGCCTGCGCGAACATCGCTCCAGCAAGGCCATTACCGGGCTGTACCACCATTCCGGGCGGGCAGGTCCCGTTCGTTTTGATCAGCACATACGGTCCCCATGTGCCTTCCCAGTTCGTTGTGCAATCCTGGCTGCGCCGCACACGCACCTTGTATTTGGTGCAAGCGCTCAATTGCGGTGCGAGGTTCAAATTGGCTCTGTTGCTTTGGTAGACATAGCCGGTCTGGCCTTGTGCGACGGGCGACACCGTTTTCACCAGGCTCATAGGGGCGTCGTTCGCATCCACGCTCCAGAACTCGAACTGGTACCGATATGCGTCGACGCGTTTGTTCACTTCCACGAAACCGGTAGTTGGTGTCAGGTTCGGGCTCCATACGTGCGCCGGCTTGAGCTGCATGGGGGTCGCGCAACCGTTCATGGTCATGGTGCACCAATCGCCCCAAGGACCATAGTCGTCCGGCGTAGGGGCCGGCAGGTCCATGAACGCCCGGGCCCTTACTCCGTAAATCTGGCAATCCTCCAGAGGAAGGGTGGCCCAGTTTAGTGTGATCACAGTGGATCCGGCGGACGTGGTGTTGTTCCGGTTATATCCGCAGGGCGTGTTGAACTGGAACTGGTAGTAGAGCGCGCCTGATATAGCTCCAACGCTCAAACTTCCGGTGGTCCTGCTGATATTGTTCAGGTTCCCGCAGTTGTTGATCACCGGTCCGCAGGTGACCGCGGAGATCGTAGCGTTCGCGGTGGCGATGCACCCGTTCGCGTCGGTGGCGGTCAACGTCAGTGGTCCTCCACACAGGTTCGATACGTTGGCGGAATTGCCACCGACCGTGCTACCGTTGCTCGTCCAGACATAGGCCACCGTGCCTTGTGCCCCACTGAGATTCGCACTGGCCGAACCGTTGCACGGTGCACCGGGGCAGGATGGGTTGGTGTAACCGATCGATGCGGTGAACGCAGCGGGACCAGTGATGGTGATCGAGCCTGTCGAAACGCAACCTGCATCGGTCACGGTCACCGTATAGGTGTCGGCCACCAGGCCCGTGGCTGTGACGGTGGTCTGGCTATTGCTCCAGAGAATGGTCGGAGTTCCATGGATGTCCAGAATCGTGGCCGTGCCGTTGTTGCCTCCATCGCAACTTGGGCTGAGTGCCGCTCAGTGTGAGCACGCCTTCCTCCGCCTCAAGTGCCACGGTTTCCGTGCGCGAACAGCCCTTCGCATCCGTCACCGTGACGGTATATGTGCCTGGGCCCACACCAGTGATCGCAGACACGTTGCCGGCAGGCGGATCCCACACGTAGTTGATCTGCCCATCCGCATTGGCCACCTCTGTCTCCACCATGCCATTGCTCTGCCCACAGTCCGGGGCAGTGCCGCTTGCAACAAGAATGAGATCGTTCGGGATCTCGTTGATGAAGAACTTCTGGGTGAAATAGCAACCCTGTGAGTCTTCCACCCGCACCCAGTTCTCGTCGCTCGTGCTCAATCCGGTCTGTAGCTCATCCTGCGTGGTCGTCTGTTGATCGGGTGCCAGGTGACCGTATAGTTCCCGTTAAAGGGCGTACCACCGGTCACATCGACCGCCATCGCGGAACCGCCATCCTCACATGCATCGTGCGTATAGACGATCTCGCCGTCCATTGGTGTCGAACCGGGCACAGTGACATCACCGTTCCACACACAACCGTTGGCATCGGTTACGGTCACCGCGTGGGGCCCGCTGCACGCGTTGAGCATGTTGTACGTACCGTACAGCCCGATCTGGTGATCCACTTCGAAGACCGGCGAGCCGGTGGTGATCGAGACCTCATACGGTTCGGCCAAGCCCAGACCCGGCACCACCGTGATCTTCCCGGAGCATTCGCTGAAGACCCAATCATAGGTGCAATTACGCTCCAAGTGCATCTCGATCGGCAACCACGACCCACCTACGTCGACCAGGAACTTGCCGAATAGCCCGTCGCCGGAATTGAACAAGTTCGCCCCCATCCCCATTTGGGACCAGCGCTCGGGGTCGGTCGCAGGGAGGGCCGCGATGTCGTGTACTTCATCGCCATCATATAGCGAGAACAGGCTCGGCAGGCCGGGATCCAGTTCGTAATAAAGCCAATCCGGGTTGCCACCCGCGCTGGCGTTGTTTAGATAGAGTTGGATCCACCATACGTTCGATGAGTTAGCCTGATGGAGCTTGCCCGTGATGGAAATGGTGCCCTGCAAGTGCTGGATGAGAACGCCCTGTCCGTTGCCGAAGGTGAGTTCACCCATGCCGCCCGTGAACGCGGGGAACGCGAGGCCGGTGTTGTCGTTGATCGGCTGCTCGCCAGCGTAGGGCAGGATGATGCAATCCACTTGGTAGGGGCCGCTGCAAGCGGAGCCGGAGGATTCAAGTGTCGCGGTGGCATTGCAAGGACCTTGCTCGCCTTGGAAGATGACCTCCTTGGTGCAGCAACCGCCTTCCGGTCCGGCACTGACCACATAGCTGGCCTGATCCAGGGGGTCCGAGTAGCCCACCACGATCACCAAGGTGCAGGGATCGTTCGCATCAGCGATGGTCCAGATCACATCTCCGTTCGTTAATTGTGCCGTGCTCTGGGAGCCGCACTGGATGTTCGCCCCCCCGTTCATCTGTAGGCCGGCCGGTATGTCGATGATGATCTCTTGCGGATAGCTGAGTGATGCAGGCAGCGTCGCGTCCACCGTGAGGGTGGCGGAAGAGCCATTGACGTGCAAGGAAAGGTCGATCTGGGGAACCGCTGGTGGCTCAGTAACGACGAGGTCCACATGCACGCAATCGTACTGGCACTCGTTATCGGTCAGGAACATCTTGACCGCATCGGGCGCGGAACAGTTCATTCGATCTTGTGGCCGTATGTGGAATTCCACCAAAAGGCTTTCATTCGGCGACAAGCCGATCATTGGATCCAACGGCCCCCCAAGAGTGCCTCCGGGCGGGCATCCATCACAAATGTGCTCGGTGGTCAACACCCAACCCAATTGCGGGGTCTGACCCTGGCACCACGCCCCCGGATCGGTGATCGGTTCGGGGTCCAGCAAGCCCCAGGGGCCAATGTTCCAAACATCCGCGCATTGCCGTTCGCATCGATCCACGTGAGCTGGGCTGTACCCGCAACATACTCCCAGCCTGGGGTCGAAATGGCCACCCCCCCTGGCGTCCGGGACATCCGTTTCGCCGATGTTCTCCACCAGCATACTGGCGTGGTACAACAGCCTCCGGATACTACTTCCGCGGTCGCGATCCCCGCGATCCCTTGGTTCCGGTTCAACTCGAACCAAGCGGTGGATGGGAATGAGTTCCCCGCAGTCCGCATCCTCGGGGCAAACAATGTCCGCCGGGTATTCATCCTCACATGTCCATCACACGCATGAGGATCTCCGCAGCGTTCTCGATCGCGTGCTGCCCGGAACATCAAAGTGTGGCGCGGTTTGCCGGATCGCGCAAGGCGTTCAACCTCCACCTCCAATGAAAGTGGGTTCACGGGGATGGAGAACGCAACGATCTTGAAGATGTCGTCATCCTCACCCAGGATCTGCGGGTCTACCGGGTCGATCGAAATGCCCTCCGCCACAAGGCCCACAACCTCCAAGCCCTCTTCGGTAGGCAAACGTTCGCAGAAATCCACCCAGACATAAGGCAGCGGGCTGCTCGCACCAGGGGGGAAATTGATATCAGCGGGGTCGAACAGTGCGGTTGCCTCGACACCTACCTGATACTTCCCGGGGAAAGACGGGGCGGGCTGGACGTACTCTATACGCCGGAGACCCTCGATCAGACACCCCTCACTCACCCGTAAGGTACCATTGGGGCAAGGTAGACGGCCTTCCCGATCCATCCTGAACGTATAGCTCTGGGCGAACTTGTAAGCGGGATGTGGCAGCCCACTGAACGGTCCGGAGAGGGTGGTCTGGTCCCCTTGATAGTGGAAATTGACACCGAATGATGCAATGCCATCGTCCGCCAAAGCGAGTTCGCCATCGGTAAGATCCGCCTCCGACGCCTCCGTGCCATCCGCGGACTCAAAAGGCAGCGTCTCGAGCGGATCGTACAATTCGGACCCTGGATCCGGTTCATCGTGATGGACCGCGCGCAATGGGAATCCCACCCCATAATCCTCGTACACCTGGACCGGCCAATGCGAAGCGCTGCTCCAGCCTGCATCCCTATTGTTCCAAGTGGCGGACCCAAGGAAGTCCCCATCATTGGAGCCGTCGAAAGCGCAAGAGGCATGCACCAACTGGAACCAATTCCGGAACTCGTTCGGAAAGGCATCGCCCCCCACGCCCGCTTCCCCAATCTCCAAAGTAGCCTCGAAGCCGGGACCGAAATCGCAGGGTTTCCTGGATTCCACCCGATTGGCCTCGCCGCCGAAGGCATAACCCATCAAGTTGAAGGAGGCACCCGCCTTGGTGCAGAAGTATTTGATATCGTCGCAAACGCAGTCACGGTTCAGCGGGAGGATTATTGCAAAACCGGGAACGTTGAAATCGACCCCCGTCTCCGGATCGGTCCACTCCGGATCTTCGTCGAACTCGCTGAGGAACGGGATGACCTGAGGGTCCACGGCCCGGGCGGTGAGGTACGCGTGGGGATCCACGTCGACCGGTACTAGCCTCAGGCCGATGTTGCTGCCTGCCAAAGCACCCGGATGTTCAGCAACAGACCGTTGTAATGCGGATGCGTGAAATCGAACGCATCGTCCAGGTAGTCCAGACCCTGCCCATCCACGGTGAGCGGGGAAGGATCCAGTTCCAAAAGCTCGATCAAGGTAGCCGGGCTCAGATCGAACTTCCACAGATCATCCCCTTCGTCCCGATATAGGATCTGATGGCTGCCTCCAGGCAGAAGTTCCGGACGTGTAAGGTCGATCGTGATATGATGAAGGGAAAGGGGATCATTATCCGGCACCGGCTCAAGGAATTCCAACTCGGCTTGCAGCGGCGTCGCCACCGGGGTGAACAGCCCCCAATACAGCCACGCATTCAAGCTCCCTGGGACCAACGTAATGGACGACGCCAGGGTCACATAGCTGGTTCCTTGGTCGGTGTTGATATCTATGATCTCTATTGGATCCTCCTCTCCAGGAACCACCAGCCGATCGCCGACGCGCACGATATGGTTCCTCGCATCATCGATCTCGGGTACTCGTCGGTGAGGCGCTGGCTCTGACAGCGGTAGGTTCGTGGCACCCGATCCTTCCGGCGCTCCCCGGTCGAACGCGGTGGTGAAGTACATATGCTTCAATTGTACCGCCGGGACAGTCGGATCATCGATGTACGGGCCATAGTCCGGAACCAGGGAAACGATCGAAGTTTGGAGTTCGCTCCACAACTTGTCGCCGGCCATGGCCAGGTCGCGGCGGAACGGAGCTCCATTGTCGAGCACATAGTCCCGATTATGCTCCTCATAGGTTACAGCGGATATGCGAGGTGTACCGGGCGCTACCAGCGAACCATAGTTCCCTCGTTCGATGATATAGCCGTTGTTGTGCAGGCCGATACGCGTACAACCCGGACAGTGGATCGAAACGTTTCGCACCCAAGCCAGAGGGTGATGTTGGGCAGCTGCACGGATCGCCGCAACTGGTATTGGGCGATGCACCGGCTTTGCGGTTCTGGGCTCCGGTAGAGGGACCGCCTCGGCATCCGCCGGACTTTCATCGCATCCAGGTGCATACGCGCAAAGGCAATCCACATCGGAAGCATCTCCCGGACAATGCATCCGCAATGGGATCTTCAAGCGTGCGTTCGCCAAACGGGAGATCGAACGGTAGCCTGGCAAGTAATTGGTCCCTAACCAAGCCGCTGATGGAAAATCGTCGAACCGCAGGAGCAGCTTCATATTGTCCACCCAACCGTTGTGCTCCTCAGCCAGGTTCGGGCAGTCCAGTTCACGACAGAAGCCCGGAACAATCTGCCCGTTCACTGTGAACACTGGGGTCAGAGGAAGTGCGTTCTGCACTGGTCCGGTGGAATACACCGTGCCATCAGCAAGCGTTAAGGTGATCGGATGTTCCTCACTGGTCAAATCCCCGAGATTGAGGTACAGGTATTTGTCCACAATGATCTCCAACCCCAATACCTCCGTGTTCGGTGTGCCGAGCGACGGCCACAAGTGCATATCACCGGCAGGAAGCTGGTATTCGATGTTCCATCCATCCACCGTCTCCCCAGGCTCAATGCAATCCAAGTCCCCACCAACCTGGTAGGCATCATCTTCAAGGAAGCAGGCCGAGTTCGCATTGTGGGTCGATCCCATGCGGTATCGACTTCGCGGTGCCAAGGGCGTAGGTGCCGTCCCAGTTCGCGGGCTGTCAGGATGCGTAGTGACGATCCGGAATATTGGCACATCCTATCATCGTGGTGAGAATCTTAGGCGCATTGCGGCAATGGACCGGAGGAGGATAATAGAACGATTCGATCACTCTCGCATTCCCAATCATAGACCAACCAGGCCTGGTAGTAATGGAGGAGGAACAGGTTAAGCAGACGCGCATCCCAATTCCGTTGCGGAGGAAGACCCGGATCCTCGAAGTCCACCTCCATCCATACGCGGATCTCCGCGGAATACCCGGGAAGTATCTCCAGCGCTGTGCTTTCGTCCGGATACGCTATCATCAACGATGTCGCCGGTGACGCATCGGTCATTAATGTGAGGTTCCACCGGTGCCGGTACCTCCGGTGCTGAACAGGGGTTGCCATCGAACGGGGCGGATATCCAGACGGGGTGACCGGCATCGGTCGCTATGACGCAACCTCCCATCGCAGAGGAGATAGCAAGGCCCAGTTGTTGAATGCTCCCGGTCGTGTGCCGGTTTATATCCAGACGGCGGATCTTGATCGGTTCCCCACCTTGGTTCGTGATCCGATAAGGCACCTGAAAATACTGGTGCGCCTCATCCCCATCCGCGTAACAAGGATCCAACGCGTTCTCCAGGGTCCACTCCTCGCATTCCCCATTGATGTCGAGCGTCCCCAAGGTCATCTGCACATTCCTATGTGCAGGCTCAATGGCCAGGGTCAGGGGCTTCTTCGCCTGATCGCATAGCTCGTCAACGGTACCATCGCGCGACCAACCGACCAACGCGTCGTAACTCCGGTGCACGGTCGATGGGAGCGTGCAATATTCGCTCAGGTCGAAGAAGATCTCAATAGCCGGTGCGGAAGTAGAACTCGCTCCCAACATGGCCGCATACAGTGCGTCCGAGACGGGAATGCGGAATTTCTCCGGATCGTCCGGATCCGGATCATACTGATCAGAACCGAACTTCAGGAACGTGATCGGTGGCACTGGTGGATCAACGTTCAGTTCGACCGGATCGAAATGGAGGATCACAAACCCACCCGGAACTACGGCGGTGTTCTCTTCATACAACCTCAATTCCGCCTCTACATCCGTACTTCCAACTTGAACACCCAGGCCGGAGAAGGCCCCCCATTTCAGCTTGGGTCCGGTCAATGTGTAACCACCGGATACTTGGATGGTTTCGTCCATTCTCACGAGGTACGAACTCACGATCCCACCCGGCTCGTCAACGTATTTCACACCACAGCAGGGTGTTACTTGAAAACGGATCTCGTCGTTGTGATTCACCGTAATGGTAGCTCCAGACCAGCGAATAAACATTGTCCCCATCCAGTTGCACGGTATACGTACCTATGGAAGCACCATTGCGCCAGGTCAATGTTGGCGTGGTGACTGCAGCAAACGGCGATTCCTCTTGCTCGCCGAGAAAGATGGTCAGATCGGATATGGGATAAGCCGATGGACCTGAATACAGAAGAGCGCGCGGAATATTCTCCTGGTGCGCTCCGATCGTCCCGGGAAATGGTGTCGACCATCCCAATTGGGGCTGGGCGCGGAGGTTGATCGCCACGCTGGTAAGGAACATCCCTAGACAGAAGACGATGCGCAGCACACGCCCAATGGACGCATTCCTGAAAGTAACGGATGCCGGTCCGAAGTTGGAGAGCATGATCTCGGTGTTTGCCGAAATGTGCGGCGCTCGCCTACAGCCCGTCTCGCTCGATCGAATGATTTCAGGCACCTCGCCCGCCCCCCCCGCTCCTCCCCTTGTTCACCGCCTGCACCCGTGTCTGCACATGCAACTTCTCATAGATGTGCCGGATGTGCGTCCGCACGGTGTTCGTGCTCACGAAGAGCTTGTCGCCGATCGCCTTGGCGCTCATGCCGGTGCAGAGCAGGTCGAGCACTTCCTGCTCGCGGTCGCTGAGGCCGTTAAGGCCTTCGGTTAGTTTGGGCGGGCGGAAGCTGCTCACTACCCTGCGCGCGATGGCCGGGCTCATGGGCGAGCCGCCGGCGAGGACTTGGCGGATCCCCTCCACGATCTCGTCGATGCTATTGCGTTTGAGCAGGTAACCACTCGCACCCGCACGCAGCGCGTTGAAGATCTTCTCGTCATCCTCATGCACAGTGCATATGAGGATGTGTACTTCAGGCCATTGCTCTTTGATGAGACGCGTGCATGCGATGCCATCCATGCCGGGAAGGTGGATGTCCATGATCACCACATCCGGGCGGCGTTTATTCAGTTGCGCCAGCGCATCATCGCACCGCTGGAAGGACACGCACCGCACCCGGCCACTGGCGTGCAGGAAGAACTCCAGACTTTGCCGGTACTCGTCGTGGTCCTCCACAAGGAGCACTTCCACTTGCGAACCGGTATCCTCCCAGGGGGTCATGCGTGAAAGATCATACACGCTATTGAGAGCTCCATCATCAGATCAGATGATTCCAGACATCGGCCAGCGCATTTCCACGACCGTTCCGTGTGGCTCGCGGGCTGTCCAGGTGAGGGTGGCCCCGATCATGGCGGCGCGTTCGCGCATGTTGCGCAATCCATGACGATCCGTACCACCGGGTTGCACGGGCATGCCGCGCCCATCGTCGATGATCGCGCAGCGGACCCTGCTCCGCTCCATGCGCCACTCGATCAGCACAACGGAAGGCGCACCGTGCTCGGCCGCGTTGCGCACGGCTTCGCGCACAATGAGCAACATGGCCCGCCGGTCTTCGGCGGATACGGAGATGTCCGTTCCGGGCTGTTCCACATACGTCCGGAAGTCGATCCCGTTCAGCGCGAGGTACTCCCGCGCCTGCTGTTCGATGAAGGCGATGGTGGCGAGCAGGCTGTCTTTGCGGGGATCGAGGGACCAGATGATCTCGTCGATCTTCTCGATGCTGGCTCCTAATCCATCGGTCACCTGCTTCAATACCGCCTGATCCGGCTTCAGTTCGGCTTGGCGTGCATGGAGAAGCAACCGGCTGAGGTCGGCACCGAGATCATCATGTACATCGGCGGCTATGCGCCTCCGTTCTTCGTTCACCGCCTCGCGTTCCCGAAGCCGTTGGAACACGGTCCGATAGCGCCGCTTCAGGAGATACCTCGACAACAGTACAAGGATCCCTCCGGCCAATACCAGCGCCACCACGCGCACCCACACCTCGTTCCACCAGAATGGGCGCACTTGGAAGGCGAGCACTTCGGGCTTGGACCACGGCCCGCCCGGATGGCGCGCGCGAAAGGTGAGCCGGTGGTCGCCAGGCCGCATGCCCGCTAGGTCGAGTGTGCCGTCAAGGCTCTTGGTCCATGCCGTATCGCCCGCGAAACTGTAGCTGTACTCGACCCGCTCCGGGGCCGCGAAGGTGATGGCGTGGAATTTTACGCGGAGCAGGTCCTTGCCTTCATCCAACGTCAACAGCGATCCCTGCGGCTTTGGCGCGCCGTTCACCAGAATGCTGGCAAAATGCGTGGCGGGCGCCGCGCCGGGTAGTTCTGGCTGCGGGAAAGGGTATCTGCTCAAGCCTTCGGCCGTGGCGACGTACAGATCGCCTTCGACGATCTCCGCATCGTAGACCTCATTGCTGAGCAGACCGTTGGCGGTGGAGATCACCCAAACCTCGTCGGGTCGCCCCGTATGAAACCGCATGATACCCAAGCCCGCGTTAGTAGCAGCGAGCAGTGTGTCACCGCGCATCCGGACACGCCGGACGTCATTGGACGGGAGACCGTGGGCCTTGTTGATGGATCCCACATACCGCCCATCGCTCAATAAGGCGATGCCCTTCCCAAAGGTGGAGACCAGGAGGGTATCAGCGGATAGGCTCGTGATCGAGGTGATGCGGAGACCCATGATGCTATCGCTATGCGGGAAAGAGGTGGTCTTTCCATCCTTATAGCGGTAGAGCGTGTTGCCTGTAGCGCTCCACACAACACCCGCCGGGTCGACATGGATGCATTGCGTACGTTGCCAAGCAGGCGTGCCAGGAACGACCTCGAAGAATCTTCCATCACTTCGATCGTGGATCTTGTTGATGGTGAAGTAGGAGGACCAAATGGTTCCTTCCCGCGAGGCACTAATGGATTTCGACGCCATGGGGAAAATACTGCGTTGCCCGCTGGCCATTACACCATCCAAAAGAATATCGTGGACCTCTTTTCGATCGCCGAACCAGACCACAGAGCGGTCGGTGGCCGCATAGACCCCATCCCGGCCTTCGACGAATTCCATCACCCGTCCGCGCTCCGAGCTATTGCTCAACAAATTGCCGGACATGGTACCGTTCTCCACTGTCACCACGATGCCGTCCGCCGTTCCAGCCCAAAGCGTTCCGGCGCGATCCTTCAATAGGGATAAGAACATGCCGCTCCCTCCCGGCTTGGGATCCGGGTAGTGGGCCGATCGCCATTGGTCCGCAGTGACCCGCAGCAAACCATTGCGCGCGGTACAGAACCAGCGGTTCCCCTCCCGGTCCTCGTAGAGGTAGTTGGTGTAGATGCCGGAAAAAAAGCTGCGGTGGACCTTCTCCAGTGGCGAAGGCCAGTAGCCGGACGCCACTCCGGAACGATCGAGCAGCCAAATGATGCCAGATCGGTCGGCGACCGCGTTGCGGTTCGCGAGGGGTTCCACGTGGTGGGGGAACAAGGGCACCTTCTCCCAGTGGCGATCCACTACGTGCATGAAACCGTTCGGGCCGATCGCTATCGCCCCTGGTCCCCCCGGAACCGGGTCGCGCACGATCGAATTGGCGCCAGAAACGGGCAATGAATCCGTTAGCACCCACCGGCCCTGCGCGATCCGATAAATGGACTCGTCGGTTACTAGGACAACCTCGCCATCCGCGCCGGTCAGTAGAGACAGATCCGCACTGGCCACGTCCCACAGTGTATCTCGCGCCCCCTCCAGATCCAAGCGCAACAAGTTCCTTCGCACACCACCGAACCACAGCAGACCCTCGGCGTCTTCCACGAAGGATTGCCAGCCGCTGGCGCATTGGTACCGGCCCAATTCCCGATCGGTGCGTGCATTGTGTACCTGGCCCTTCTGGTAGTATGACAAGCGGCCGTTGAGGGTTAGGAACCACATCCGCCCGTGCGAATCCTCCGCCAGATTGATCACTTCCACATCGGACACGCCCTCTTCGGTGCCGAATACACGGAACTCCCGGCCATCGAAGCGGACGGCCCCAGCATCCGTGCCGAACCACATGAACCCTTCCCGGTCCTGTAGCGCGGTGTAGATCGTGTTCGAAGGCAAGCCATCGGCAGTGGTATACCGCCGATGCACGGGGTCCTGTGCCGCGATCACGGCAATGCCGGCGAGCAGATGGACCAGCGCTGTGACCGAGGCACGCATGGGGAAAAGGTAGGGTGCTTCGGTTCCGGAAGCCCTACCTCTGTGAAGCGACTCTGGTCCTGCCGCTCAGTAGGTCCCGGCGCTCAACATCACCAACGTGCAACCCTCCACCACTTCGATGCCCATTCCTTCGGCGGCACCGGAGAGTTCCTTGTTCTCCGCGCCGGGATTGAAGATGATCCGCTGCGGGCGAAGGGCTAGGATGCGTTCTTGCCAAACGCGCTGGTTGAAAGCGTTCAGGTACATCGTCACCGTATGGAAGGACCTGCCTTCCGGGATGGTGGTCACGATCGCTTGGTCCGCGATGCGACCTTCTCTCACGCCTACAGCGCATACCGCGTGACCCTTCTCAAGCAGCCGCTGCACCGCCAAGTAGGAATAGCGATCGGGCTTGGCGCTTGCGCCCAACACCAAGGTCATCTTGCCGGCCACGGTGCGAAGATGCGACTGGATCAACAGGGGGTGGTGGATAAGACCGCTGGTTTAATATGAAAGGAACGATCACGCCACACGCTCCATGGAGCTTTGTTCATCGAAATGAAACGCCCCATCGACATCCTTGTGCTCAGCGACCTTCACCTGGGCACCTACGGATGCCGCGCCAAGGAGCTCGTGGATTATCTGCGCACCGTGCGACCGGCCATGGTGATCCTCAATGGGGACATCATAGACATCTGGCAGTTCAAGAAGCGCTACTTCCCGAAAAGCCACATGGACGTGGTGAAGCGGTTGTTGAAACTGGCTGCGAAGGTGCCCGTCTACTACATCACCGGGAACCACGACGAAGCGCTGCGTCGTTACAGCCCCAGCCGGTTGGGGAATTTGCACTTGGTTGACAAACTGGTGATCACCGTGGACGGCAAGCGCTACTGGTTCTTCCATGGCGACTTGTTCGATGCCACCATGAAGAGCGCCAAATGGTTGGCCAAGCTCGGCGGTGTGGGGTACGACCTGTTGGTGCGCATCAACAATATCGTGAACTGGTCGCTGGAGCGCTTCGGAAGGCCGCGCATGAGCTTCAGCAAGCGCATCAAAGGCAGTGTGAAGCGCGCAGTGCGCTTCATCAGCGACTTCGAAGAGACGGCAGCGGCCATCGCGGTGCATGAAGGCTATGACGTGGTGGTATGCGGACATATCCACCAACCGCAGATGCGCACCATCCACACCCCTGAGGGCTCGGTCCGCTATCTGAATTCCGGTGACTGGATCGAACACATGAGCGCTCTGGAATATGCCAACGGCGCGTGGACCATGTATGCGCACGAAGCCAACGCCGTTGCATCGGGGCAGGCGTTGGTCGAGGAAGAGAGCGTCGCAGTGGACTGAAACTATCCGGCGATATCGCCCATCCCCTTCTTCAGATCCTCGATCGTGCGCGGTGGCACCTTTGAGAGGTCGAGCACCATCAAGCCGTCCAATGCATCGTTGAAGCGGGGTCGCTGTTGAAGCCGATGATCTTGGCGTTCAGCAGTAGATACTTCTTCAGCAATACCGGCATGGCGGACTCGTTGGGATCCACTTCCGCGATCAGTCGGTCCAACTTCTTGAGGTCTGCTGCCGAGGCCTGCACCAATGCTTGACTGCCCTCGGCGTCCTGTTTCACCTTGAACCGGTTGCGCGGTTTCACGCGGGCGGCCAGTTCCACATCGTAATGGTGCTTCTCCACATATGCCATGATAAGCGCGCGAGAGAAGTGGCTGTAGTTGCTGCTGATGCTTACCGGCCCGATGAGGAATTGATGGTCGGGATGGGAGGTGATATGGATCAGCAGCCCACGCCAGAGGATGAACAGCGGCAACCGGTGCCGTTGGTATTCCAACGAAATGAAGGATCGGCCGAGTTCGAAACTTCGTCGCAGTACCCGGTCCATCCCCCGGTCCATTTTGAAGAGCGTACTGAGGTAGAAACCCCGCTTGCCGTAACGCGGAATGATCTTCTGTCCGTCACCGATGCGGTATGCGCCTACCAGCCGACGCTTGTCGCGATCCCATAGGAACAGATGGTCATAGTACAGGTCGAACTCGTCCAGATCGATGCGCTTGTTGGTGCCTTCACCCACCGCGCGGAACGTGAGCTCGCGTTGGCGCCCTATCTCTCGCAGCATGAGCGGGATCCGATCACTGCCCGCGATGTACAGATCGAACTCCGCCTGGCTGTTGATACGAAGGTCCTGGAGACTTGCAAGCTCGCGCTCCAATGCCTCCGGGGAAGGGCCTTCCGGGATCTCCTTCGGCCTGCGGGGGAACCACAACGGCCTGAACTGCTCACGTCTTACTTGGACGCCCGACCCAAGCGCGTAAGTTTTGGCGCGCAGGTACCTACCAAGCTGGTCCGCGGAACTGAAGGCCGCGATCTCTTTGGCAGGTATGGGCTTCCCCACGCGCATACGAACTTGACGACCGCGCATGCGCAGCATTTCGTTCGGCAGGATCATGGTGCGCAGGTTGGGATGGATCATGCCCAACATTTGGAACACAACGCTGTTGGCCCCGTCGAACCAGACCGGTACCACGGGAACGCCAGCGAGTTGAACGAGCTTCAGGGCCGGAGTCTTCCATCGGGGATCGGCCACCGCTTTCAACTCGGTACGCCAACTGCTCACCTCCCCCGCAGGGAACAAGGCAAGGGCTCCCCCTTGTTTCACATGCTCCAGTGCGCTGCGCATCCCTTGGAAACTGCTCGTGCTCCGCAACTGCTCGAAAGGGTTCACCCCGATGAACCGATGACCCAGCGGCTTCAGTTGCTGCAACAGGAAGTTGGCCATCACTTTCAGCTCCGGTCGGATCCGGCCGAATATGTCCACCAAGGCCAGTCCGTCGATGGCCCCGTAAGGGTGGTTGGCCACGAGGATCAGTCCCCCTTCGCGGGGCAATTGGTCCAGTTGTTCGCTCGGAACCTCCATCTCGAGGTCCAACTGCGCGAACACGGCACGCACGAAGTCCAAGTCGTGAAGGTGACGAGCACCTTCGTAGATCTTCTGCAAGCCCTTCAGCCCGCTCACCTCGGTGAGGAGGGTGATCCGGGGATCCCCGGGCCGCATGTGGCTGGCCCGGGCAAGGTCGGCGGGGTCGACGATGCGCTCGTTGTCCATCGGATCTTCCAAAGGTATCCAAGCGCCCGAACCGAGGTTGGGCTCTGGTTGGTCGGGGAGCCGGGGATCCTTCTTAACTTTTGCCTCCCTTTTCCGACCCCCATGATGACCCGATATAGCCGCGTCGCTCTTTTCTCAGGAGCATTGCTCCTCGTTCACGGATCCTTCGCCCAGACCTATTGGGGAATGACCAGCGCTGGCGGGGCCAGCGATATCGGCACCCTCTTCTCCATTACGGAGACCAGCACCTTCACGAAGAAGTTCGAATTCACCCAAGTGTCCGGGGCCGCTTCCAAGTGCGATCTGCTCAAGGCCACCAATGGGAAGTATTACGGCGTTACGGAGCTTGGCGGGGCGGGTGGCTTCGGCACCGTCTTCTCTTACGACCCCGCGACCAACCTTTACACTACACTGGCCAGCTTCAACAGCACGAACGGAGAGCAACCGATACGCGGGCTCGTGCAGTCCACTGTTAGTAGTCGGCTCTATGGCACATGCAGCGCTGGGGGCACGAACGGCTTCGGCACCATCTTCGATTTCAACATTACGACCGGTCTTATCACCAAACGCCACGATTTCGTGAACGCTGGTGCCAACTTGAACGGTCGATCACCGAGAGGGGGGCTGGTGGAGGCTGTGAACGGGCGCCTCTATGGGACGACACAGATCGGCGGAGCGACCAACCAGGGGATCATCTTCGAACTGCTCGTTAACGCTGGGGGAAGTACCGTCTTCACAAAAAAGATCGACCTCACCCTCGCGGGCGGCGCGCGCCCTTACGCAACCCTTTTCCGCGCATCGAGCAATCTTCTGTACGGCACCACGACCCAGGGCGGTGCGAACTCCGACGGGGTACTCTTCAGCTACAACGCGAGCACCGGTATTTATACCAACCTGGTCGATCTGGACGTCTCCACGGGTTCCGTCCCTTACGGTGAACTCGCGCAGAACGGTGCCGGGGGTCTGCTCTACGGCACCACCTCAGAAGGCGGCGCCACCGGTCAGGGTGTGATCTTCAGCTATAACATCACCACGGACACGTACACCGATGTGGTCGATCTGAACCCGACCATCGGCTACCGGCCGCTGGGGCGTCTGCGCAGAGGGAGTAACGGACTGTTCTATGGTGTCACCAATTTCGGCGGGCTCACAAGCGCTGGCGTGCTGTTCTCTTTCGACCCAACGGGCAACGTGTACACGCCGCTGTTCGATATGTACGAAGGTGGTTTCCGCGATTGTTGGTCGGGGTTGATCGAAGACCCTAGCGGGACCTTCATTGGCGTATGTAACAATGACGGCTCGGGTGGGACCGGCGCCGTTTTCCGCTATGTGCCAGCTACCAACACGATGACGGAACTCACGGCCTTCGGCTCGAGCAATGGCAGCCAGCCCAAGGGACGGTTGGTACGCAATGCCAATGGCCTGTTCTACGGGCTCACCAACTCGGGTGGAAGCAACTTGGTAGGCACCTGTTTCTCCTTCGATCCAGCGACCAACACCCACGTTCGGCGCTCGAACATGGGCGGAACGTTGGGCGATTTTCCGGTCGGGACGCTAGCGCTGAAAGGCACCAAATACTATGGTCTGTGCAGCGCCGGTGGTGCTACCGGTGGTGGTACGCTCTTTTCGTTCGACCCGTCGAACAACACCTTCGCCAAGCTGCAGGACCTGGACGCCACATCGGGCATCGCACCGCGCACGGGACTATTCCTAGCTGCCAACGGGCTATTGTACGGCATGACCTCCCAAGGTGCCACGAACAACTTGGGAACTCTCTTTCCTATGATACCGGTTCCAACACCCTCACCCCGCTCGTTACGCTGAGCAACACCACCGGTTCCGCCCCTATCGCGGACCTGATGCAAGTAGGCAGCGGCCTCCTGTACGGCGTACTGAGCGAGAACGGTGATTTCGGTAATGGAGTGCTCTTCTCCTTCGATACAAGCACCAACAACTTCCTCAAGTTGTACAACTTCGATGGCATCCAGGGCGGCGGCCCGGCCGGTAAACCAGTGCAAGCGGCGGACGGCAAACTCTACGGCACTTGCCGCGAGGGTGGTGGCTTCCTGAACGGTTGCATCTATAGTTGGGATATCACGAACGCCGTGTACACCCAGTTGTACGACATGCAAACCACGGATGGCATATTATCCGAGAGCAGCTTGGTGCAGGGTACGGACCTCCGCCTCTACGGGGTATGCACACAAGGCGGATCCTCTGCATTGGGAACCATCTTCCGCTACAACCCGAGCACCAATGCTGTCGGGGTGATCACCAATTTCGCCGGTGCCACGAACGGATCCCTACCGTTCGATGGTCTCGTTCCCGAGGCGGTGCCCACTCCGCCCACGAACGTAACGATCGCGCTTAAAGTATTCCTGGAAGGCCCGTACAACACCGGCACAGGGGTGATGAACGATGCCCTGCGCTCGCTGGCCTCCTTCCCCCTCACCGAACCTTTCACAAGCCTCGGGTTCACGCATGTGGGGGGTGGTGGTGGCGAGGCCATCGCGGCCTCGGTTCTGACCGCGACGGGTAGCAATGCGATCACGGATTGGATCTTCGTTGAACTGCGTTCCAAAACCAGCAACACCACGGTGCTCCGCACCCAAAGCGCCCTGGTACAAAGAGATGGTGACGTGGTGGCTTTGGATGGCGTTTCCGCGCTTACCATACCGGTGGTCCCGGATGAGTACTACATCGCGGTGCGCCACCGCAACCATCTGGCGGCGATGACCCTCGCCACGGTCGTCCTCAGCGCGACCCCACCCGCCGCGGTCGATCTCACGAACGGGAGCGTGACCACCTTCGGCACAAATGCCCAGAAGATCAATGGTAGCACCCGTTTGCTATGGGCCGGGAACGTGATCCGCGATACCCAATTGAAATATGCGGGCGGTAGCAATGACCGCGACCCGATCCTGGTGAAGATCGGCGGGGTGGTGCCCACGGCCACCACCGCGGGTTATTGGCCGGAAGATGTCACCCTTGACGGGGTGGTCAAGTATGCGGGTGGCAGCAATGACCGAGACCCGATCCTGGTGAATATCGGCGGCTCGATCCCTACGGCCGTGCGCACCCAACAACTTCCATGACCGATAGGATCAAACAGGCAGTATCCCCACGATCTTCTCGTCCATCACTTCACCGCCTGGATAGTTGCGCGTGTAGTCCAGGTTGATCCATCGCTGACCCTGCGCATCGGTATGGTAGTGCAGTGGCGCCGACCCCACCTGATCGCTGAAAAGCACATTGCGCACCAGGTACGCCGCTCGTTCCATGGCCTTGGCGTCGCCGATCAGCATTTCCGGATAGAGGTGCCCTTCCGTCCGCACCAAGCGCACCTCCCCTCCGATAGCCTTGACGCACGCGGCCATGAGGACCGCATGATCGTCGCAATCCCCGGCCATCAGTTCCACACTTTCGCTGGCATGTGCGAAATACTCCCCGCCTTTCGCATCGTTCACGTAGTTCCAACTTCCGTTGATCACCTTGAACACGGAGAACGCCTGTACCATCGTCACTTCCCTATCGGTCACTGATGCCCGCTTGAAGTTCGTGGTCGCGGCCCGCACCGCGAACGTCCGCACACGAGCGTCGTCGTGATCGATCCTTGAGCGGATCATTTCCGCATCCTCGAATGGTTTCAGCCGCGCTGCGGACAAGGGAACGAAGACGGTATTGTCCCTCAATGCGAAAAGAAAACCGCGATAGTCCTCGATCAGATCATTGGGGCCGTAGCGGCCCGTGAAACCGCTCCAGGTGAGCACCACGCCTCCCAAGACCAGGACCACGAAGAGCACGAGCCGAAGCTTGCGGAGCAGAACATAGAAACAGGCAATGATGATGAAGAAGGTGACCATATGATCGATCCTTGCGTGATCACCGAAGGGAAGCTGCATCACTGGCACATGCGGATAGACCACGATGAACAAAGGCATGGAGAGCACCACGGCCGTGAGGAACAGGACGATCATGTTGAAAGCGCGCACGCCCTCTTCACTCATTGCTGATCGTTCGTTGCCTTGCATCGCGACCATCGCACGAAGATCGTGCCGGACCTTCACGCCATGGTCGCGTTCACCTCATGGAATACGGCCGATCGCACAGTTCCTCCGGCAGCGCTGTTGAAACTATTTAACGTTCGCGGATTTGCACGGCCGGATGGTACGGATAGTTTTGCGCGTCCATGCACCGCACGCCCTCACTTCTCATTTCCATCGCGCTTTTCCTACTGACAGGGTCCGGCGTTCGGGCACAGATGGATAGTGCGGCGATCGGAGGGCCGGAGGAAGGGAGCGTATACGAGGAAGTTGACCCGGTTGCCCCGGACGCATCCTTGACCGAGTCCGAATACGCCGTATCCACCGCTTGGAATTTGCATGATTCTCTCACCTTGATCCCTTGCTACGACCTCTATTGCGATTGGAACACGAGCAGCATTTTCGGTCACCATGACCAGCGCGCCGCAATGGCACCTGTCGATCTGGAATTGAGCCACGCGGCTTGCGACAATGCGATGCCGATCTGTGGCAATGTGAATTCCCCCTTCGGTCCACGGAACGGACGCATGCACTACGGGGTGGATCTCGATCTGGAGACCGGCGATGAGGTAGTAGCGGCATTCGCCGGGATGGTGCGGATCGCTCGCTATCATGGATCGTTCGGGAACGTCGTGGTGATCCGCCATCCGAACGGTCTCGAAACGCTCTACGGTCACCTGAGCCGACTTTCCGTGGACGTGGGGGAAACGGTGGAAGCGGGTGAACGCATCGGCCTTGGCGGAAGCACGGGGCGTTCCACCGGGAGCCATCTGCATTTTGAAGTGCGCTATCTGGGACGTCCTATCGATCCCGCCATGGTCTACGATATCCCGGAAGGCGAATTGGTCTCCCGGCGCCTGCACCTTTCCGCCAAGAGCTTTGAAGCTCCGACCATCGCCGCTCGCTACTACCGCGTGAAACGCGGCGATACCCTCTCCGCCATTGCAAGGCACCAAGGGACCAGCGTGGCCCGCTTGTGCAAGATCAACCGCATCTCGGCCAGGAGCACCTTGCGCGTCGGCCAGAAGTTGCGCACGCTGTAAGGCCGCCCTCTGCGCTCTATCCGGCCACGCTGTTCGTCCTGCCGCGCTGCGACACCAACGCACGGGTCAGGGTGTCTACCAGATCCTGATTGTACTGCGGCGAGAGTACCAGATGGCGGCCACCCGAGAGCCGTAACAGCACCAGATCGTCCTTGGAGTTCGGCATACGGTCGATGATCCGCCGACCCAGCCCGAACGTGAACGAGCGCAACCCGATGTCCACCGAGCAGAAACGCACGAAGGCTTGTTCACGGGCCCGTGTGACTTGCTTCGCTTCTTCGTCCTTAATGAATTGTCGGATATAATCCCGGGAAGCGCTCCGGTCCACGAGGCTGGCATCAATGATCTCGTCGAAACCCGCGCGCAGATCCGTTCCCGTCGTGCGCAACCAAAGCCCCTTCTCGTCCACGATATACTGGCATTCGTTGCCCCGGTCGCGCAGGTAGGCCATGACGTACCCCGCGAGCAGGATCATCACGGGGATCACGATGAAAAGTACTTTACCCGTGCTGAACGAGCCTATGATCCCAGCCATCACCAGAGCCGAGCCGACATAGCTCCAAGCTTTGGTATTGTGCCAGAGGCGCTTCGTTCGGAACCGTTTGCCGCGTACCATCTAGCATCAAAGGTAGTCCCGCGTTGTGGGCTCCGACCCGTGTTGTGCCCCCGTTATTCGATCAACGATGAGGACCCGGGCTTTCTCATCCTTCAGAAAACGACGAAGCGGCTTCCGCCGCTCCGCTTGTACCGAAGGCGGGACTCGAACCCGCACAACCTTACGGTCACACGCCCCTGAAACGTGCGCGTCTACCAATTCCGCCACTTCGGTAAGTGGAATTTCTCTTCACAGGGGGCGCAAATATAGCGGTTGGCCCCAAGCCGCCGAACGCCTACGGCGCGAGCTGTCTCGCTACCTTCGAACACCCCCTAAAAACAATATGACCGGCTTCCGACATATGGGTGATGGGTGCACGGTGAGCGTGCTGGAGCACGTTCGCGCGCAATTGGACCTGCATCCCAATGCCGAGGTTCTGGTAGGAAGCGACAGCCACAACCGCGGCGACCGTACCGTTTACACCACCGCCATAGTGCTGCGTTACCGCCGCAACGGGGCGAATGTGCTCTACCGTCGTGAACGCAATGCCCGTATACATGACCTGTGGACGCGGCTCTGGGGCGAAGTGGAACGCAGCATCACCGTGGCGCAGTGGCTCACGCAAGAAGGCCGGGTGAAAGTGCGTTGTATCGACTTGGACCTGAACAGCGATCCGAAATTCGCATCTCATCGCTTGCATAGCGCCGCGATCGGCTATGTGCGCGCCCATGGCTACGAAGCACGCACCAAGCCCGAACTACTGATGGCGAGTTGGGCCGCCAACATCCTGTGCAATGGAGATGGCGGAAAGCACGAAACCCCCACCGGGCTGGGCCCTAGGCAGGGGTGACGTGACTCTTCAGATCGACTCTGAACTACTTGGACAAGGGCTGTTACGGGCCGAGGGCCCGGCTGGTTTCAGGATACCGCGGAAGATCCGCGACAGGAAGCCTAAGCGACCGTTCCCGGGTCATCGGGCATTGAGACCCGGATCACGGGGCATGGTCCTCAACCGAACGTTGGCGGCAGGGGGAATGGCGCTGTACTTCAATAGGAAAGAGCGCAGCCCGTCGGATCCCGGGAACATGGCTGCGTAATGGCTGAAGAGCCAGGAGATCCGGCCTTCCTCACTGCCGATCACGTTCCTGCGCGGATGGTTCACGAAGCGACGCGCCGCGGCTTCAAGCTGCTCATCCAAATGGTCGGCGGTGTAGGCGGCAGTCGCCAACACCGGACTATCCCGCGAGGCCCGATGGAGCGCACAGATCACACGGGGATCGCCGAAAAGACCCACCACATGGTCCATTAGTTCATCCACAGTGAATGAAGTGCCTTGCACGACCAGTACCTTTTTCTGTTCGGCTAATGTGATCGCTCCCACACTGTCGATCGGGAGCTGACGAGCGACGAGTTGAACGACCATGGCGTTCGAAGCATTTATCCACCACGCTTTGCGCTCCACCTCGGGCCATGTGGCCTCCGGTGCGAAACGCTGAAGCACCTGTAAATAGCGTTGGAAGATGGGGTCCGCAGCAATTCCCTTGTAGTCCACAAGGCCATCCGCACCCACGTAGATCGATACCACCGTGTTCCACGGCGTGTGATCGACCCGCACGTTCTTCTGAGCCCAAGTTGTGCATGGGAACAATAAGCCGAGGAGCAGTAGCACGCGCATGCACCGAAGGTAACGGGAGCGTCGGCCAAAACACCGCAGCCCCCGTTGCCGGGGCCGCGAGTGCTCATTTGCCAGGATCAATTCTCGTCGGGCAAGAAGCTGTGCTTCTCGCCGAAGTGGAGCATCTGCTTCACGAAGTCGTCCGGGAACTCCAGCTTCACGTCCGTGATCCCGCCATTGGCATCGGTAACAGGGACCATGATCGGCTGTATGAAACCGGAATAGGGTGCGGTCTTGATCTTCTCGGCACGCTTCAGCACTTGTGCGTGCAGTGCTTGGTCCACTTTCACACCGTAGTTCTCCACGAGTGCTTTGCCGGCCGCGTAATCCCCCTGGCTTTTGATGCGTTGCACCTCGCGCAGCAGCTCGCCGAAGAGCACACGCAGTTTGTCGTAGTCCCGGATGTCATAGTAAGTCTCCCCATTGCGGTCGACCTTCACGATCACACTGTCCTTCATCCCCTTCTCGTAGGCCCATGCGCTCACCCACATGCGGTTGCGCATGTGCGCCTCTTCCACATCCTTGCCCGGCTTGATGCGACGCAACTGGGTAAGGAGCCCGTTGCGGATATACCCATCGTATTCGGCCTTGCCGACCTCTAGGCTGGGCATCACACCGAGTTCCACCAACTTGGGGTCGAGCACGAAGTACAGCGCGACCAGATCGGCACGACCTTCCTCAAGGGTGCTCGCGAAGCTCTTCAATGTGGCATCCGTCTCTCCAACGCCCGGCTCCAACTGGCCGCTGGCATGTCCGACCACTTCGTGCAACGCGGTGTGGAGCATACCCGCCAACGCACCGTGCTCTTTGGCGCGGGCGATCTCCTCCGCATCGTGGCAGAACACTTCAAGCGTGCTGCTGCCGCTGCTCTTTTCATAGGCATCACTGATGTTCCCCAAGCTCACGCTCTTGCTGCCGTGCGCTGTTCTGATCCAGTTCGCGTTCGGCAGGTTCACGCCTACCGGGGTGGCCGGAGCGGCATCGCCTGCTTCGCCCACGGTATTGATGAAGCGGTAGGTGATACCGACCACGTTCTTCTTCTTGTGCTCGGGCAGCAGCGGGCTGTTGTCCTCGAACCATTGTGCGTTCTCCTGGATCGCCCGCATGCTCTTCGTGGCAATAGGATCGTTCACTTCCACAATGCTCTCATAGCTCCCGCGCTTGCCCAAGGGATCGTTGTAAACCTCCACGAAGCCCAGGATATAGTCCACGCTGCTCTTGGTGTCCTTCACCCAGGCCACGTTGAAATCGTCCCACGTCTTCAGATCGCCCGTGCGGTAATACTGGATGAGGAGATCGAGCGCGGTCTTCTGCTCCGGCGTTTCGGCCACGCTGGCGGCTTTCTCCAGCCACTTCACGCTCTCTTCCATGGCGGGGCCGTACATGCCGCCTACTTTGTATACCTGCTCCATGAGCTTTCCGTCCTTGCCGCGCACCAATTTGCTGTTCAGCCCATAGCTCAGAGGCTGCGGGTCGTCCTTCTTGTCCATGCCGGCGTAGAAGTCCTCCACTTCCTTCTGGTTGATATCGTCCCCGTAGAAGTTCACCGCGCTGGAGAGCACCAGATCCTTGCTGGCGTCCAGGCTCACCTTCTTGGCATCGACGGCCGGGTCGAAGATGGCCGCGAGCACCTCAGGCGCCAAGGTTGCGCCGCTCTCCTTGAGCAGCGTTTCAAAATAGGCCTGCGGGAATTGGGGCGTGTGCTTGTCGTTGCTGTAGTGGTGGTGTATCCCGTTGCTGAAGAACACCTGCTTGGCATAGGTCATGAAGTGGTCCCAGTCCGCGCCGGAGCGCTCGCCTTTGTAGTCCTTCATGATCCGTTCCAGAGCACGGCGGATCTTCAGGTTGTGCTTGTAGTTCTGGTCCCACTGCATGTCGCGCCCCGCGAGGCCTGCCATGTTCAGGTAGTAGCAGAGTTGCTTTTGTTGCAGGCTTAATTGGTCCCACCCGGGCACTTGGTAGCGCAGTACGCGCACATCCTCGAACTGTTCGGTTTCCCATTTGAAGCTATCCGCCACAACAACGGTATCAGCCGCTTGGGCAGTGGTGTCATCACCCCCGTTCCCGCAAGACACAGCGAGCGGCAGGGCGAGCAGAAGGAAATACGACTTGTTCATCGGTACCGGTTTAGGGACGGCGAAGATAGCCGAGCGCCCGAACCGCTGATGGCACGGCTCGGCCCTCGCCATGTCAAAGTTACCCTTTGGGCCCCCGAGGCTTTCACGCCCACTGCCGGAGCTCCAGAGTATCCACCCCCCCCCCCCCCCCCTTTCCCCCCCCGCGGCCTGAACCGCTACTTGTCCAGCGTTATCCTGAGGTCCAGGGCCTTGGGCTCCTTCATGATCACGCTCCAGTCGGTGTCCAGCTTCAACTCCTTGCTGCTGGGGCTCTCCTGGATCACGCCTTCCGCAAGCTCCCGCCCGGTGATGGGCTGCGCGAACTTGAAGCTGAACTTGTAATGCATGCTCTGCAGGAAGGCGGTGGGATCCATGCTGTCCGTGCCCGCGTCCTGGCCCATGTCGCTACCCAGGTCGGTAGCGTGCTTGTTGTTGGTCCTCACCAACGTGTTGCCCTCCCACGCATAGAAAGTGTGCTGCACGCCGGTGCTGTCCGGCATCAACACATTGAGGGCTCCGTTCAACGCCGCGATGTCGCGGAACTTGAAACTTACCCGCTGAACGAACTTCTTCTTGGTGTTCACCTTCACCTTGCTCACGCCCGGCACGGTCTTCAATTTTTCCGCTTCCGCCTTCATGTCCATTTCGCCCATGCCGTCATCATCGCCCCCAACGCTCTCGCTCATCTTCTCCATCCCCTCCATCATTTCTGCGAGCGCGCTCATATCCACAACGTACTCCATCGTGCCACTGCCATCCTTTTTGAAGGTGTAGTTCTCCTCGATGGTGAGGCAGGCGCTGAGCGACACGATCAGGACCGCTGGCAGGGCGTACCGGCGCAGCATGTTCAAGGGGGAAGTGGAAAGCATGGTGAAAAGGGTTGGCCGCAAGGTAGGAGGGTTGAAGCGGATGCGGTGGAACGCACAAGGCCTCCCGAAGGAGGCCCTGTACTTGTCAGTTCGGAGGTGATCAGCGAGTGAGCGGCAACTTGAAGGTGCGGCCCTGATCGCCTTTCAGCAATTGGATGAGGATCACACCCTGCGCCACATGGCCCACGGGAATGCGCTCATACCCGCCGGTGATGCGGGTGCGGCGTTCCGCCACTTTGCGGCCTTGGGCGTCAAGCACCGTGATCAGTACTTCGTCCGCTTGCTCTTGGTGCAGTTCCACCACTACTTCGTCTTGTTGCAGCCATACCTGCGCCAGATCGCTGGTGAGTTGTTGCACACCGGTGCTCATGTCCACGATGACCTCTTGGGTGGTCACTGCCACGCAGCCATTCTCGTTCACCGTGAGCGTAACGGTGTAGATACCGGGCAGGGTATAGGTATGGATGGGCTCGTTGTCCGTGCTTCCATTGCCATCGCCGAAATCCCAGGTCATTTGTGCGCCCCAGGTGCTCAGGTTGAAGAACTCCACCGGCTCCCCCGTGAAGGTGGTCGTGGTGCTCGGCAGGAAGGCGGCTGCAGGACCAGCGCCCGCATCAACCGTGATGCTGATCGGCGCCAGGGTGCAACCGTTGCCATCGGTGATGGTCACTTCGTAGGTATCGGCAACCACATCGGTAAGGTCTTCCGTGACGGCGCCATTGCTCCAAACGAAGGTGTGCGGGAACGCGCCACCCATCACCATCAAGTCAACCGCACCATCGGCCACAGTGGCGCAGGTGGTGCTGGTAGCAGTGAGCGCGCCATCCAAAGGAGCGGGTTCATCAATGCTGAAGCTCTGCACCAAAGTGCCGCAGCCCGCAGCACTGCTCACGGACACCTGGTAGTCGCCCGCAGGCAGGTTGGCCAGTTGGCCCGTGCCGTTCAGTTGGAACTGCTCCAACAGCACCGTGCCGTTCTCGTCCATCCAGATGTAATCCCACGGTCCGGTGCCTTCACCGAGGGCGCTGGCCATGCCTGTGGTGCCGCCGTTGCAGGCCACATCCGTGTAGCTGTATTGCACAGGTGCGCTCGCATGCACGAGGAAACGCGCGGGTTCGGCCGGTGTGGCTTCATCCGCTGTGAAGGTGTAGGTGCTGCCCTCGCTCAATGTGATGCTCTGACCGGTGAAGAGATCCTCCAACACCAGGCAGCTCATGCCCATCAGGCCCATCGCGTCGAAAATGCGAAGTGTATAGTCACCGGTCATGGCCACGTCGATGGAGACGGGGATCTCGGTGGCGGTGGTGATCGGGCCCCACGCGTTCAAGGTCATGTCCGAACCATCGGCCGTGCGGCTCATGATCTGAGGGGCTTCGGGATGGCTGAAGGTGAACTTCATCAGGTCGTGCTCATCACCACTGGCGGGCGCGCCGGTGCCGAAGTGGACCAGCGTTTCATCGAAGAAGGCATTGATGCCGCTGCTGATCTCCACGCGGAACATGGGCTGCGGGCCTTGTTCGCTGCCGCCGAAGAGACCACCGCCGTTCAGGTCGAGCACCTTGTCGCCTTCCTCCACGCTCATGGTCGGTGCGGCGGCGTTCGCCTTCACCCAGAAGCCTTGGAAGCTCTGGATATTCCCGTTCAGCGAAAGGGCGGGAATGCTCACGCTGAGGCCCTCGTCCCAACTCGCGTTGTTACCGGCCACCGGATCGAACACGTAGTAGAAATTGTCCACATTGGTCTTGCTCACCAAGCTGAAATCGATCGGGCTCGGTACCGGATTGCCTACCAGGTTCCAGCCGTCAGTAGAAGGAAAACCGTTGGTCGTGTAGGTGACCGGCAAGCTGATCGGCGCGAGGCCCAGGCGCGGTGTGCTGCGCAGGTCGATGGTGAACGCGCTGGTGCCGAGGAGGGTTGTGCCGCTCCAAGCCGCGAAGCCTTGCCCAGCGGCCATCACCATGTTGTCGCCGGTAGCGCCGGTAAGACCGTCGATCAAGGCCGGGCCTGCGTTCGGTTCATCGTACGTGCGGATGCTCGGCCACAGAATGTTGCTGCCCACCGGTTGATCGAACAATGGGAACTCACTTCCCGGATAACCCGCGGTCACGAAATCATCCTCCAACGAACTGAGCGCATTGCCATTGGTGGGCGCGCTGATGAGGCGCCAGTTGGTGACGCCGGAAGGAACGAAACGCTCCATGCGGATCTGGCCGAGGAATGAGGGCCCCGCGCTAACCGGACCCAAGCGGCCCGTGCCTGTGGCGCTGCTCGCCAGCACCAGGTTGCGGTTCGGGTTGCCGCTGTTGTTCGCGTTGAAGGTGCCGCCGTTGGTCATCTCCAAGGTGCGGCGCACGCTCATCAAGTTGCTGTTCAATGTCACGTCCGCGTTGTTCGCGGTAACGTCGTACAAGTCATAGGTCCCTGAACCGCTCACGCTCACCGCGCCGCTGTTTCGGAAGGTGATGGCGCCCGTGCCGATGGTGAAGCTGTTGTTGTTCACCAAGCTGGTGCCGTAGTGGTCCAAATTGGTGGTGCCGAGCACGGCGCTGCCGCCTGCTTCCACATCCAGGTTGAAGGTGGTCCATGTGGCACCCGTAGTCGTTACCGTGTGCCCGGTCTGGATCACGCCGCTGGCGTTCTGATCGAAGGTGACCACGCCTGGAGCGGGGCTGCCCGTGCGGCTCGTGCTCCAAGTGCCCGTGAGTTCGCTGCCATTGCTGCGGCTGTAGTAGATGGGGCGGCAGAGATCGCCGCGGAGTTCGAAATCTTCCAGTGCCCACACTTCGTTGGCGTTGTTGTTCAGGGCGATCGCACGAAGCGCAAGCGTGGTGGTACCTGGAGGGATGTTGAGCACGATGAAGGAATAGCCATCCGTGGTGCGCGCACCACCGCTCGCAGGCGCCACGCTCACGGGCGTACCAGCGGTGGTTGTCACCGTGCCGGTACCCGTGCTGTAGCCCCAATGCGCGTTGCCGTTACCAGCTATCGTGATGTCGGCTGTTCCGGGAAAGCCGCCTCCATTTATGTTAGCGAAGATCCGCACGTTATCACCCGCGTCCGCACCGTTGCCACCGCCACCTACGGAGAGACTAGAAAGCCGCGCGCGAACGACCAAATTGGTATAGGCCGACACGTTCACGGTATTCAGATCGAGCGTGACGTTGCCATTGTTCACCTGCCAGCTTTGCGTAGCGCTCAGGATCCGCTGGTTCACCGGTACATCCGTGGCGCCCGGCGTGGCGCTGATGTTCCCCGCACCTGCGGTGATGCTCCATGTATCCGTGCCCAATCCATCGAAGGCTTGCCGCGCGACCAGCTGGTTCGCGGTGAACTCATTGTCCGTCAAGGTCAGGTTGAAGGAGGAGGGCGTACCGGCGACAGCACTGTTGCCACCGGCCACGTTCTGCAGTTGGAAGGTGAAGAGTTCATCCCCATCGCACGCGCCGTTGTCCGTGAGTGTGATGGTCACGTTCTGGCTGGCACCACTGCCCGCCGGGAAGTTGAGCGACTGCGTGGTGTAGCCGCCGATGCGTGCAGCCGTGCCTGCGGTGAGCACCACATCCACGGTGGTGGCATTGATCGCGTCGGGGTTGGTGATGCTCACCGTCAAAGTGGTGGAAACACCAGCCTCGCCTACCGAGGCGGAAGCGCCGGTGAACTGTACTGTGGTAGTGGTGCAAGGCATCGGGCACGTAGAAGTTGTCGAAACGGGCGTTCTCCGCTCCTGCCGTGGCATGGTTCCAAAGGCAACCGATGTTGGGTGTGCTAACGCCCGTGTGGGTCGCATCTATCGTAGAGCCTGCGCTCGTGGCGGCAACCAGCGGATTCCCAAAAGGACCAGCAGCACCATTGTCCGTGTAGAACATGGCCCAAGTGTCCGTGGAGGGGTCGTAGGTCACACGAACGTCCAAGTAGCTGTTGTCAAAATCACCCGCACTAAGGAGAGTCTGCGTATTCGCATTTGCGTCCAAACCACCAGTGTAGCGGATCAGCCGGATGGGATCGGTGGTACCCGAGTTACCAAGTGCGACCGCATAGCCATCTCCCAAAGTAAAGTCCGCATTGGTGGCCGCCAGGATCACCGCGACGCCATAATTGCTCGCATCGAAACCGGAAGGGTTCGTGCGTGAGGACCGCATGTTGAACGCCCATTCCAACACACATGTATTGGTCGTCAAGGTCGTGTTGTACGTGCCCGGCGTGGTTCGCGCGACAAAATCCCGAGTTGCGATAGCGCTTCCCATGAGCAACTCGTTGCTGGCGATTTGGATCGAGGTCGGTGAGACCGTTTCGGTTTCGGTCCAACCGGTTACTGTGTTCGTGTTCGCAACGTTAAAATTATCCACCAGCACCTGCGCCTGGGCCCCGGCGGCAAGGAGCAGAGCAAGGCCCAAGAAGAGGGCATGTGACAGGCGGGAACGGAGAACGGGGTAACGCTGGGCCATGGGAAGGATCGTTGGGGCGTGCGGAGGTGAGTGCCAGGGAGGTATCCCCGGTCGTGCAAACCTACCAATTGCCCCCTCACGGCCAAGGGCTTGCGGTGGGGTAGTTTTCCACGTTTGTGCTGGTGGGTGGTTGGCGGTTGCCAGTTGTCGGTCAGCCGCCTGCCTACTACCCGCTGACCACTGACAACGAACAACTGAGATCTGACCTTCGGCAACCCTATTGCACCCGCACGTCTATCCAAGCATGCTCGCCATCCGCCCCACCCTTCTTGTCGCGCTCCTCTCCAGTGCGGCCGCGCAGGCGCAGACCACCACCATCTTCACCGAAGCGTTCGAAACCAACGGGGCCTACAGTATCTCGCCTCTGTGGGTATGGGACGGGAACGCACCAGTGGCCGCACCCGCCTGCCAGTATGGTAGTTGGAGCGCACGCAAGGATGTGCATCAAGGACCCGACTCGCTCTGGGGCGGCGTGGGAGCGCATTGGATGTTCCACCCGGTAGCGTATGATCCGCTGGCGATGTACAATGTGAGCTTCAACGGCAGCCATACGGGTGGCTTCAGCGATTCGGTGAGCATATACGCCGGTTTGGTCTGGTGGGATCCGGCCGTGGGCAATCCGAACATTGCCGGGCTGGGGGAATACACCCACGTCTATAGCTGCGACAATGGAACCACGCTCTTCTACAATCAATCGGGGCAGCCTTCCAACCTGCCCAACTCCCAGTTCGGTGTGCTGATCTATGCCTTCGCGTGGAGCAATTTGGAGATGAAGCTGGACCACATCGCCGTGCATAGCCAACCCTGGAAAGCACAGTTCGTTGGGAACGTGCTGCTCGGGGGCCCTTATGATCCATTGACGCAGACCATGAGCGATGCACTGCGGCAGCAAGGCCTGGTGCCCTTGACCGAACCCTACACCGCGCTGGGTTGGCCCCAGGTGAGCGGCGGCGGCGGCGAGACCGTGACCCCCGCCGTGCTGAACGCGACCTATGCGGGTGGCCGCGTGGTGGATTGGGTGCGGTTGGAACTGCGGAAATTCAACGACCCGACCTTGCTTATGGCTACGCGGCAGGCGCTCGTGTTGCAGAACGGAACGGTGATCAGCACCACGGGTAGTCAAAGTGTGCTGTTCGATATCGCGCCAAGCACGTATTACGTCGCAGTGCGGCACCGCAATCACTTAGGTACTATGAGTTTCGCCTCCTACACCGTGCCCTACCCGGGTGGTGGCATCTGGACCTACCAATTCGCCGATGGCTTCGGCGGCTACGGCACCAACCCGGTGCAGGTGATCGGCAGCAAGCGCGTGCTGTGGCCAGGCAATGCCCGCAAGGACAACCTGCTGAAGTACGCGGGCAGCAACAACGATCGCGACAAGATCCTCCAGGTGGTGGGTGGTGGCACTCCCACGAATACGGTGAGCGGCTACTACAGCGAGGATGTGAACATGGACGGTGTGGTGAAATACGCCGGCGCCGTGAACGACCGTGACCGCATCCTCGTGGCGATCGGGGGTACGGTACCCACTGCTACGCGGGCGGAACAGATGCCGTAGTGCCAGTTGTCGGTTGGCGGTTCTCAGTTGCCAGTTCTCAGTTACCAGTTCTCATTGGCAGTTGCCAGTTCTTAGTTGGCAGATGACAGTGGCAGCAGGCCGGAAGTCGTGGGTTGACCGGCAACTACCAACTGTCAACTGACAACCAGTATCCCAACAAACGTTAAGCCTTCCCATTCCGGTGTTAATGTGCGGGGTGGGTCGTTGGTGCGCATCCATTTTCGTCGCACCGGAACGAACACCATGGCGCGCCTGCTCCCCTTCCTTCGCCGCCACCTGCTGTTGCTGCTCGCCATCAGTTGGGCCGTGGCCGCTTGGGCGAGCGCGGAACCACGGACCGGTTGCGCACCGACGCAGCCTTACCACCACCCGCTCGGACGGATCCTAGCGCATGGTGCACATACGGACAGCCTGCTGGCCCCGACGCGCATATCGGCCCCGGGCGATACCTGCAAGTAGAACGCGCCGGGCTCAGAACGCCAGACGCCCCTGCTGCTCCATGTGGTGGCGAAGCTGGCTCACTTCCTTGCGCAGATCGATCACACTGCGGGCCAACTCATCGCGGCTCAAATTGGGCTCGGGTAGTTCGCTGCTGATGAAGTGGACGAACTTCCAGACCTCCAGCACGTTGCTCACCGGCACCTCGTAAGGCGAGGAGATGGGGTTGGTGCTGCACAGCAACAGGTTGCCGTTGTCCTTCAACTTGTTGTAGACCACCTTGAACACGATGCCATCCTCCTTGGTGACCACGATGTAGGGTTGGCCATCGCGCAGGGTCTGCCAGTTCTGCACATACTCCCCCGTAACCCAGGAACCGTTCGCCACGGGCGGCATGCTATCGCCGCTGATCTGGAAGGTGCGGTACTTGCGGTCGCGCGCCAGGAACGGCATGTGGAAGGTGGGCAGAATGCTGATGTACTCCGGATCGGCGTAGCCCAGCGCATAGCCGGCCGTGGCCTTTTCGGGCACCAACTCTACGTTCTCGCGGTTATCGCTGGTAACCGTAGTGGCCAGGATCCGCAGGCGCCTTCCGCTGAGGTCGATATCACCGCCGCGTTCCAGAATGCCGAGTTGGCTTTCGCTGAGCGAGGGCAGATCGTCCTTGAGCAACTTGTCGATGCTCACCTTATAGTACTCGCTCATGCGCACCAGCAGATCGAAGGGCGGTTCGGCGGTGCCGTTCTCGTAGCCACTGTAGCTGGAGCGTTTCACTTCCAGGGCCAGGGCCACTTCTTCTTGTGAGCGGCCACGGCGCTGCCGGAGGAGCTTGATGTTGGGACCGAAGAGTGGGTTTGCCATGTTGAAGAGTGTCTTATGTCCTATGACTGTTGACGGTTGCTTGGATCCGGGTGCGGTCAGGGATCCTGTGGTTTGAAGCCGATCGGCTTGCGGGCTAGTGCCGTTGGTGAGACCAATTCCGTGAGGTGATCGAAGATGGCCTGGATCTCCTCGTCGTGACCGGTGAGGCGGCCTTCCAGTTGTTCCAGCTTCTGGAGGATGTCGCGATGTGAAAGGAGCACCTCGCGCATCCTATTGAAGACACGGATGATGAGGATGCTGACCGCGACCGCTCGCTCGCTTCGGAGCACGTTGGCGAGCATGAGGATGCCGTGCTCGGTGAAGGCGAAGGGTGGGTACTTGGTGTGCTCGCCCTGCTTTAAGGTCACAAACTGTGACCTTAAAGCCCGGTCCTCCTCCAATGTGAGTTCGAACATGAAGTCCTCCGGAAAACGCTCCATGTTCCTGCGCACCGCCTGTTTGAGTGCCTTGACCTGCGCGCCGTACAGTTCGGCGAGCTCTCGGTCCAGCATCACCTTTTGCCCACGGATGGTGGATCTTCTGCGTGATCGCGGCATCGGGTGGGACGATCGCCGTGTATGTGGGCGGCGGCTCCATGACCAGGGTATCCATCGCGGTGCTCATGCTTCATCGGGTTTGAAGCCGATGGGTTTACGCGCTTGTTCCGTTGGTGAGACCAATTCCGTGAGGTGATCGAAGATGGCCTGGATCTCCTCGTCGTGGCCGGTGAGGCGGCCTTCCAGTTGTTCCAGCTTCTGGAGGATGTCGCGATGTGAAAGGAGCACCTCGCGCATGCGGCTGAAGACCCGTATGATGTGAATGTTGACCAGGATGGCCTGCTCGCTGTTCAAGACGCTGGAAAGCATGGCCACACCTTGTTCGGTGAAGGCCATGGGGAGTACCCTGGAACCGCCTCGTTCTGAGAGTATTTCATCGTTTGGGGTGCCAAAATGGTACCTCAAAGAAGCCCATTCCGCTGCGGTGGGTTCGAACATGAAGTCCTCCGGAAAACGGCCCAAGTTCCTTCTTACTTGGCGCTTGAGGTGTTTGGTCGCCACCCCGTAGAGCTCGGCGAGATCACGGTCCAACATCACCTTTTGCCCACGGATGCGGTGGATGCGGCCGGTGATGGCGGCATCGGGCGGTGCGATCCCCTTGTAGATCGGGGGCGGTTCCGTTGCCAGGGAATGCATCATCGCGTTGGCCTGTTATCTGCCGGACAAATGTAATGACTAATTTACCGGATGCAACATGACGGGTAATTTGTCAGAAAGAAACCACGTGCCGGACGGTATTCCCCGCCCGGGATGGAAGCGGCAGCCTGCCGAAGGCGAAGCGCAGGGATGCTACCAAGCGAGGACGCGACCAGAGGAAGCGACCGGAGCGGCAAGCACCCCCGCTGAACCGAGGCAGCTAAAGCGGACAGCCCGTAGGCGGCCACCCCTCCATACTGCTCAGGGTGGTATGCCTCTCGGGGAATGAAAAATGATGAATGAATGTAGAATGTCCAATTGCATCCTGCCCCTGATCCCATGGAACGCACCATCCTCCACCTCGACCTGAACACCTTTTTAGTGAGCGTGGAGCGCCTGCGCGAACCGAGGTTGAACGGGAAGCCCGTGCTGATCGGCAGCGAGAGCGACCGCGGCGTGGTGGCCAGTTGCAGCTACGAGGCCCGCGCTTTCGGCGTGCGTAGCGCGATGCCCATGCGCATGGCGAAACAGTTGTGCCCCGAGGCGATCATATTGCGCGGCGATAGCGGGGCCTATTTGCGCAAGAGCGATGAGGTGACGGAGATGATCCGCGCAACGGTGCCCCTGTTCGAGAAGAGCAGTGTGGACGAGTTCTATGTGGACCTGAGCGGCACCGATCGCTTCCACGGCAGTTGGAAGCTGGCCGGTGAACTGCGCCAACGGATCATCAAGGAAAGTGGATTGCCCAATTCATTCGGGTTAAGCAGCAACAAGACGGTGAGCAAGGTGGCTACCGGCGAGGCCAAGCACGGCAATGGCGAATGGCGCGTGGAGCACGGCACGGAGAAACCCTTCCTCGCCCCCATGCCGATCGAACGGATCCCCGGCGTGGGTGGCAAAACGGCGCACCTGCTGCGCAGCATGGGCGTGGCGAAGATCAACACGCTGCAGGAGCTGAAGACGGACCTGCTGCACCGCCTGCTGGGCGAGCACGGCCCGGTGTTGTGGCGCAAGGCCAACGGCATCGACGACAGCCCGGTGATCGCCTGGCACGAACGCAAGAGCATAAGCACCGAACGCACTTTCGAACGCGACACCATCGATGTGGCGATGCTACGCGGCATGCTCACCGCCATGACCGAGAGCCTCGCCTTCCAATTGCGCAAAGGCCCGAAGCTCACCAGTTGCGTGGCGGTGAAGATCCGCTACGCCGATATGAACACGCATACGCGGCAACTGCGCATGGGCTACACCGCCTGCGACCATCTGCTGCTGCCTGTCGTACACGATCTCTTCCGCACGTTGTACGATCGGCGCCAACGCATCCGCCTGGTCGGTGTGCGCTTCAGCCACTTGGTAGGTGGCGGCCACCAGATCGATGCCTTCACCGATACCGAGGAGGCCATGGGGCTCTACCAGGCGATGGACCGCATCCGCAAACGTTTCGGCGATCGCACCGTGATGCGCGCCAGCGGCATGGAGGCGCACAGTATCGGCCGGATGGACAACCCTTTCGACGGGCAGGCACCGGTGCTGCTGGCGAACAGGCGATCGTAAAGAACGGCCTTCCTCCCGCTCGGATCACGGATCCAACCGCTCATGTGATCGGCCCGGATCACATGGCCCGATCGGTCATCTTCGCTGCGAACCAACGCACTACCGCTCCCATGGAACTCCGCATTCAAGGCCTCTGCAAAACCTACGCGAACGGCGTGAAGGCGCTGGACGATGTGAGCCTGCACATCCCCACGGGCATGTTCGGCCTGCTGGGCCCCAACGGTGCGGGCAAGAGCACCTTGATGCGGATCCTCGCCACGCTCCAGGAAGCGGATGCGGGCATGGCCATGCTCGGTGATCCCGGCTCGGAGGCCGGGACAAGCCTGGAGTGCTGAACCAGAAGGAAGAGGTGCGCAAGGTGCTGGGCTACCTGCCGCAGGAGTTCGGCGTGTACCCGCGCGTGAACGCCCAAGAGATGCTGGACCATATCGCGCTGCTGAAGGGCGTGACGAACAAGCGCGAACGCAAGGAACTGGTGGAGGCCCTGCTACAAAAGGTGAACCTGTGGGAGCACCGCAAGCGCCGCCTCAGCGGATACAGCGGTGGTATGAAGCAGCGCTTCGGCATCGCACAATCGCTGATCGGGGAGCCCCGCCTGATCATCGTGGACGAACCCACGGCCGGCCTCGATCCCGGCGAGCGCAATCGTTTCTACAACCTGCTCACCGAGATCGGCGAGAACGTGATCGTGATCCTGAGCACCCACATCGTGCAGGACGTGCAGGAATTGTGCGGCAACATGGCCATCATCAATAAGGGCAAACTGCTCTATGCCGGTCCGCCGGACGCATCGCTACGCGCGATCCACGGGCGCGTGTGGGAGAAGACGATCGCGAAGAGCGACCTGGAACGTTACGCCGCTTCCGGCCGATTGATCAGCAATAAACTGATCGCGGGCAAACCAGTGATCCGGGTACTGAGCGAGGCGCATCCCGAAGATGGTTTCGCAGCCGCGGAACCCGGCTTGGAGGACGTGTTCTTCAGCGCGATCAGCAAGGGCAACCTGGAACACGCCTCCGCATGATAGCGCGCATGTTCCTCTTCGAAGTGCGCTACTGGCTCCGCCAGCCCATGGTGTACATCTTCCTGTTCGTGAACGCACTGCTCACCTTCGGAGCCACCGCCTCGGACTCCGTGAACATCGGCGGTGGTGTGGGCAACGTATTCAAGAACGCGCCTTACGTGGTGTACACCTTCTATGGGATCATGTCGTTCATCGCCCTGTTGATGGTGACGGCTTTCGTGAACGGCACCGCGATCCGCGACTTCACCAGCAATACCGCGCAGATCATCTTCTCCACGCCGGTGTCGAAGTCCGGCTATTTGATCGGCAAGTTCCTGGGCAGCACGTTCGTGGCATCGCTGCCATTGATCGGGGTTTCGCTCGGCGTCATCGTGGGGAGTTGGATGCCCTGGGTGGATCCGCTGCGTATGGGGCCGAACACGCTATCGCCCCATATACAAGGCTTCCTGGTGATGGGCCTTCCGAACGTCCTGTTCTCCGCCGCCATCATTTTCGCCGTGGCCGTGATCCAGCGGTCCACCATGGCCTCATTCATTACGGCGATCGTGCTGTTCGTGGGCTACTCCATCGCCAGCAGCAGCATGGAGGACATGGACAACCAGACCCTCGCCGCCATGCTGGACCCCTTCGGCACTACTGCGGTGAGCGAAGCGACACAATACTGGACCGTGGATGAAAAGAACCTGGCGGCGCTGCCCGTAAGCGGACTCGTTCTCTGGAACCGCCTGCTCTGGATCGGCGTGTCGGCGCTGGTGTTCCTCTTCGGCTATTCCCGCTTCTCCTTCACCGACCGCGTGCGAAAAGCGAAGGCACGGATCGCGGAGAACGGAGCGGTCCCGAACGCTGCGACACCGCTTCCCAAGGTCGCGCTCCATTTCGACCGCAGCGCTTTACGTCGCCAATGGTATACACTCTACCGCACCGAACTGGTGGGGATATTGAAGAGCACGCCGTTCATCATCATCATGGCGCTAGGGCGGAACGCGATCCCAAGTTCGACGGGATCATCAACGCGTTACCCATGGCCACGCGCACCAGCCTGCTGGCCAAGTTCGCGGCCTTGATCACCGTGGTGTTCGTGGTACACCTCTTCGCTGTCGGGGCCGGTATGACCACACAACTGCTGAACGGCTACACGCGCCTTGAGCCCATGGTGTACCTCACGTACTTCGTGATCCCCGGCACGCTCTTCTTCGCGGGCTGGGCAGCGGTGGCGCTGTTGGTGCATGTGCTGGTGAACAACAAGTACCTCGGCTTCTTCGTGTTCATTGTGCTCTTCATCCTGAACACCTTCGCCTGGACCCTGGTGGATGTGGAGTCCAACCTGGTCCTGTTCAGCGGCTCGCCGGGATTGCGCTACTCGGACATGAACGCGTTCGGTCCGTACCTCAAGAACTGGATGTTCTTCAAAGTCTATTGGATCCTGTTCGCCGGGCTGATCGTACTGCTCACCTACCTCTTCGTGGTGCGCGGCAACGATACAACCATCCGCTGGCGGATCCACCAGGCGAAGCAGCGCTTCCGCACTTCCTGGCCCGTGGCCGCTGTGCTGGGCGGCGCCTGGCTGCTGATGGCAGGCTTCGGCTACTACCAGACCAAAGTGCTGAACACCTACCAGACGAGCGATGTGCTGGAGGAGGGCCAGGTGCGCTATGAGAAGGAGTTCAAACGCTACGAGCACATGGCCCAACCACATTACACCGCCGTGAGCTTCACCATCGATCTGGATCCCCCGGCACGCACCATCAGCTATTCCGCGGATATCACACTGAAGAACAAGAACACGACCGCGATCGACACGCTGTGGCTCAACGTGCCGCACCGCATGAACGTGAAGTTGGAGATCCCCGGTGGCGAACTCGTGTTGAACGATGACGCGCTCGACCAGCGGATGTACCGCCTCTCCCCTCCCCTGGCCGCCGGGGCTGAACTCACCGTGAAAGTGAGCGGAGGGTGGAAGCAGAAAGGCATCGAGAACGAAACGGAGTTCACCGGCTTGGTGCAGAACGGCAGCTTCTTCAACAACATGGACCTGCTGCCAGCCATCGGCTACAGCACCTCGGGCGAACTACAGGACCGCGCCGATCGCCGCAAACATGGCCTGCCGCCGAACGACCGCATGCCCAAGCTCACCGCCGATCCGCACAGCGGATGCAGAACTACCTGATGGCCCACAGCGACTGGATGACGGTGCGTACCACCATCAGCACCTCGCCCGACCAGATCGCCATCGCTCCCGGTTCCTTGAAGAAGGAATGGACCGCCGATGGCAAACGCTATTTCCAGTACGAGCTCGATCACAAAGCCCTGAACTTCTTCTCCTTCATGAGCGCACGCTACGAGGTGGCGCGGGAAAAATGGAATGATGTGGACCTTGAGGTCTACTACCAGAAGGAACACGCGGTGAACGTACCCCGCATGTTGAACAGCATGCGCAAGGCGCTGACCTATTACACGGAACACTTCGGGCCGTATTCGAACAAGCAGGCGCGCATCATCGAGTTCCCGCGCTATGCCTCTTTCGCGCAGGCTTTCCCCGGTACCATGCCCTACAGCGAGAGCATCGGCTTCATCACCGATCTCACCGCGGACGAGGACATCGATATGGTGTTCTATGTGGTGGCGCATGAAATGGGGCACCAGTGGTGGGCGCATCAGGTGATCGGCGCCGAGATGCAGGGCAGCACACTGCTGAGCGAGAGCATGGCCCAGTACAGCGCGCTGATGGTGATGGAACGGGAATACGGCCGCGCCCACATGCGCAAATTCCTGAAGTACGAGAGCGACAAATACCAAGAGGCTCGTGGTGGCGAAACGATCGGCGAAACGCCGCTGATGTACGTGGAGAACCAAGGCTACATCCACTACAACAAAGGCAGCGTGGTGCTCTATGGTCTGCGCGAATTCCTCGGCGAGGACACGATCAACAAAGCCTTCCGCGCGCTGGTGGATTCCTTCGGCTATGCCGAACCACCATGGCCCACCGCGTTGGATATGTACCGCGAGCTGCGCAAGGTGACGCCGGACAGTCTCACCTACCTCCTGGATGATCACCTGAAGTACATCACGCTGTACGACAATCGCGTGGTGGAAAGCACAGCGCGCATGCTATCCGACAGCAGCTATGAAGTAACCGTGAAGTTGACCTGCGAGAAGAACCATGCCGACAGCCTGGGCCGCGAAACGCATATCCCGATGAACGACTGGATCGATGTTGGCCTTCTGAAGGAACCTACCGATAAGGAGGACGAGGGCGCGGTGATCACCTACCAACGTGTGCGGCTGAAGGATGGTGAGAACACAGTGGTGCTGCGCAGCGAAGAACTTCCTGAGAAGGCCGCGATCGATCCCATGCACTTGTTCTTCGATCGCGTGCCGACGGATAACGAGAAGAAGGTGGAGGTGAAGTAGGCATCCCTATTACTTGTTCTTCTACCCGGAGGGAAAGGATGATCGAAGAGGCGTAGAGTCATCACTCCTACCTCTCCCCATACCGCGGGTCCGGTTTCCATGGCAGCTTCTCCATGACCTGTGTACGCAGGCTTACATGCCCGAATTCCTCTTCCACGTAGCCGGTGAGGCGATACACGCCGCGTCCACGGAAGGGGAAGCGCTCCGCCACGGAAGGGAACTGCGTGCTGTCCCAGAAATCGCCAGCCGTATCGATGAAGGAGCCGAAGCTCATTGCTGCCCCATGGTTCGTGGTGGTGGTCTTCACGTGGATCATGTAGCCGAGCATGCTCACGCGCTTGCCGATGTGCTGGTGCATGTCGCGCTTGAGGATGAGAGGAGGGGGGGGAGGTGTGAGGTGTGAAGTGTGAGGTGTGGGGTGTGAAGTGCTGGTATCTGCCGTTGCGTTGCCGTTGCGTCGTGGCGTCGTGGCGGTGGTATCGCATTCCACCAACGTGAACGGATCGCACAGCGGGAAACCCAGCAGGTCCAGTTCATCATAGGCGTCGGCGAGCGGGTAGTGCTGCAGGTCGGGCAGTTTGGGCTCTTCCACTTTGGTGATGAAGAGGTCGCCCGTGGTGCTCACCATGGCGGGCCGGTACAACAGCGTGAGGTCCCACAGCAACGAAGGCTTGCTCTTGCCCGTGAAACGCAATGCTCCGACGCGAATGAGCAACCGCGCCTGTTCCACATGCAACGGCACACGCGCTCAGCAGGTCCTGCAGATCGGTGAATGGTCCCCGGCGTTCGCGTTCATGCAGGATAAGTTGGATCGTTCCGGCTTCGAGGCTCTTCACGTTCCCCAGTCCGAGAACGATCCGCTCGCCTTGCAACGAGCAGAGCTGCTCGCTGGTATTGATGCACGGGGCTTCGATCGTCGCGCCGCTGCGCTTCGCTTCGTGCAGGTAGAACTCCGTGTGGTAGAAGCCGCCGAAATTGTTGGCCACGCCCACCAAGAATTCCAGCGGGTGGTGCGCTTTCAGGTAGAGGCTCTGGTAGCTCTCCACGGCGTAGCTCGCGCTGTGTCCTTTCGCGAAACTGAAGCTGGCGAAGCTTTCGATCTGCCGCCAGATCTCCGCGGCTTCGGCATCGGGGTGGCCCTTCGCCTTGCAGTTGGCGAAGTACTTCTCCTGCACCACTTTGAATTCCGGCCGTTCACGGAAGCGCGCCGTCATGCCGCGCCGCAGCGTATCCGCCTCTTCCAGGTCGAGGCCCGCGTAGTGGTGCGCCACCTTCAGTACGTCCTCCTGATAGACCATCACGCCATAGGTCTCGGGCATGATGCGCAATAGCTCGGGTGGTGCCAGTTTCACGCGCTCGGGATCGTTGTGCCGCAGCAGATACTCGCGCATCATACCGCTCTCCGCCACGCCGGGACGAATGATACTGCTCGCGGCAACGAGCCCGAGGTAATCGTCCACTTTCAACTTCTTCAGCAGCATGCGCATGGCGGGGCTTTCCACATAGAAACAGCCGATGGTGTTGCCGACCTTGATGAGCTCCTTGATCGCAGGGATCTTCCTTGAAGCGGGCGATGTCGTGGATGTCCACGGTAGGTCGACCCGGTGGGTCGACGCTACGGTGGGTATTCACCAACTCCACCGCATCGCGTATGTGTCCCAGCCCCCGCTGGCTGAGGAGATCGAACTTGTGCAGGCCGAGGTCCTCCGCTTCCAGCATGCTGAACTGCGTAACGGGAAAACCTTTGGGCGGACGATACAGCGCGGTGTAACGGGTGATGGGCTGTTCGCTGATGAGCACGCCAGCCGCGTGGATGCCCAGGTGGTGCGGCATGCCGAGCAGGTGCTTCCCGTAGCGGATCACCGCTTGCGCCACCTTGTCCAGCCCGCTGCTGCTGGCGCGCGCGCTGGGTCTGCCGCGCGCGTAGTAGCCGTGATCGCCTACTGAAAGCGCATCGATCTCTTCGGGCGGAAGCCCCACGGCCTTGCCCAGCTCGCGTACGGCGCCGCGCCATTGGAAGGTGGTGTAGGTGGCGATCTGCGCCACATGATGATGGCAGCCTTTCCTTTCGTTGTATTTGGTGAAGACATAGCGGTACACCTCGTCGCGGTCCTTCCAACTGAAGTCGATGTCGAAGTCGGGCGGTTTCTTGCGCGCGGTGCTGATGAAGCGCTCGAAGTAGAGGTCCAGTTCGATCGGGTCCACATCGGTGATGCCCAGGCAATAGGCCACCAGGCTGTTGGCGCCGCTTCCACGCCCCACATGGAAGAAGCCTTTGCTCCGCGCGAACCGCACGATGTCCTGGTTGATGAGGAAGTAGCTGATGAAGCCCATGCGCTCGATCACATCGAGCTCGTGCTCCATGCGTGCGACAACGATGGGTGAAGCCTTCGGATAGCGGCGTTGCACACCGGCGATCGTGTCGGTCCATAGCTTCTCGCGATCCTGCGCGCGACTTGCGCCAAAGACCTCCTGCGTCTTGTCGGTGCTGTCGAATGCGATGGTGCATTGCTCCAGCAAACGCTCCGCGTTGTCGATCAGTGCCGGGAAGTCGCGATAGATCCTCCGCAGTTCGTCCTCGCAGCGGAAGATCTCGTCCGGTAGCGCGAGTTCTTCAGCAGGCAGCATGCTCACCACGGTGTTCTTCGCCACGGTGCGCAGCAAGCGGTGCGTGTTGAAGTCGCGCTTGTCGCGGAAGGTCACCGGTACCAGCGCCACCAGGTCCTGCGGTCGTTTCGCCCATGGGCTGAAAGGCAAGCGGGTGAGATCGCGCGGCGCGATGCCGATGCTTTGGTTGGGAGCCAACCGCACGGGAGCATTGCTGAAGGGAAGTATGGAGAACACATCCTCCAACTCGGGTGGGCGTTCGGGCAGCGCCTCGTCATCCAACAAGTGCGGACTGAGCAATTCGCAAAGCCGCTGGAAGCCATCGTTGTTCTTCGCGATGCCGATGTAGCGCAAGCGCGCTCCTTGGCGGAACTCGATGCCAGCGAGGGGTCGCACACCGTAACGTTCCGCCAACCGCACGAAGTCGGGGATGCCCGCCGTGCAATGGATGTCGGTGAGCGCGAGTGTGCGCACGCCTGCTTTCCGCGCTTCTTCCAAAAGCACATCGGGCTTCATCACCCCGTACTTGAAACTGAACCAGCTGTGGCAGTTGAGGTACATGGTGCGCTGGATCGACGAGTATCGCGTCGATCTTGCGCCTAGAAGGTAGCGCCTGGATCCGCGCGATCAACGCACGCGGCAGATCACCCAACCATCCGGATGGTGGGCCAAGGTCTCCACGCCTTGCGCCTGTGCGCGCTGCCAGTTGACCGCTGGGGGAAGCCCCGTCCATTGCGCCGTGAGGTTCGCTGGTCGCACCAAGATGATCGCTCCTGCCTCGAACCGATCGATCTCCTTGTACCACAACTCGGTGACCGGTGTACCCGGGCACCAGGTATGGAGCGCAGCCCCCATGCCATGCGTGTAGATGCGCGGCGCACGCAGGTCCGCTATCCGGTCGGCCAATTCGCGCTCCACCTGTGCTTGGTGCATAAAGGGCAATATGGCGCGCACGAACAACCCCGACTGCACCAATGCCAATACCATCACCACCCACCCCGCACGGATCCCCTTCGCCAACAGAAAGTCCATCGCCCGCTCGAACGTCGGGAACAACAGCACCAGCGCGAAAGGCTGCGCCATCAGCAGCACACGATCGTTCTGGAACGGCATGCCCGCGATAAAGAGCAGGTAGCCCGCTAACAACACCAGCGCCAGACGAGCATGTGCGGGGTAAAGATCACGGCGCCGAAGGAAGGGCAACAGCAGCGGCCCCATCGGCAGGAAGCCCGGGTGCACCGCCACGCCGAGCACGTATGCGATGTTCGGCACCGCATAGCGCAGCACGCCATCATCAGAGACCTGCTCGCGACGGAAAAGGTTGAGCAGCGACCATTCGGCGAGGGGCGATCCGGCGATGGCCGCCTGGATACGCTGGAGCGGTAATGCCCACCACAGGACCAACCCACCCACCGCCAATGCCGCGATCGCGATGCGCCAACGCACCACCCTCCCCTCGGATCCGCCCTGCACCCAAGCCACCGCCAACAGCAGCACCATCGGCACCGCCGCCAAACGCATGCAGACCGCCAGCGCCGCAGCGCACACGGCCACCAGCAACCACATGGCCCGGTGTTGAGCGATCCACCGCACGGTGGCATGGAAGGAAAGCGCCAGCAATGCGATCGCGGGTACATCGCTCATTACCACCAGCGCATAGCGCAATAGAAAAGGCGCAACTGCAAAACCGAGCAGCAGGAAAGGACCGATCCACCGCGCCTCCGGAAAAGCACGATAAAGCAGGTTGTGGAACACCACAAGGAGCAACACCAACCCCGCTGCGGAGAGGATCCGAAGGCCCCATAGCTCCGAGCCGAACACTTTGCCGATCGCCGCTCCCAGCATCGGGTAGCCGTGTGGATGTTCAGCCATAACCGGACGCGTTCCGCCCTGGCCCCAAGCGGCCCATGCCTTTGCGATGCGCAGGTAGTCATGTGCGTCCTGACCATTGAGGCCTTGGTAACCGCTCCAATGCATCCAGGCCCAGGCGAGCAACAGCGGGGCGCCCAGCATCAGCAACGTGGGCCATGAACTTCGGGCGGATATCCTCATCGGCACACGGCCGAATGTAACCGGCCCATAGCTCTTGGGGATCTTCGGCACCTTTACCCGCATGGCAGGCATCCCACCACGACGCATCGCTGCGATCGCCGGAGCGGCATTGCGGCATGCGGTCGTGCCGTTGGGTTCGCTCGCTGTGTCGTGGTGGGTGGTGCGCAACGGGTCCCTTGCTCTTTGGGGCAGCGTGGTGGTGCCGCTCGTAACGCTGCAACTGGCCGTTCATCTGGCGCAATGGGGACAACGCGACCTGCTCGTGCGCATGTTGCGCGCCGGCGATGCGGATCCCCGCGCGCTTTGGCGTGACAACCTCTTCACCCGCTGGCCGCTGGCCCTTCCGCTGCTCGCACTGCCCACCCTGTTCAGCCCGGCCGCTGCGCCGTGGCTCCTGGTCTGGGCATTGTGCGCCATGCTCGGGGGAAGTCTTGATCCGCTGATCATCCGCGACAAGCGTTTCTTGCCCGCTTTCTTCGCGGATGTCGCAGGTCTGCTCGCACAGTTCGTCGCGCTGGTTGCCGCCGAAGACTTGGACGCGGCGGTCATCATCCGCTCCTTCGCAGTGCACCATGCGGTGCGCGCCATGCTGCTTTGGTGGGTCTGCGGGAGACCGCTGCCGTGGCCAGCACATTTCGATCCCCACACCCATTTGCGCCAGGCGATCCCTTTTGTCTTGATCGGTCTCGGTGGGTTGCTGGCCACCAGGATCGATGTGTACGCCGTGACCACCTGGCTGCCTGCGGAAGCACTCGGCCGCTACCAGGTGATCGCGTCCGTTTTCATGCAGTTCCAACTGGTGCCGGGGTTGTGGGCCAGGCCCTTCAGCACTGGCATGTTGCGATTGGACCGCTCCACCTTGAAGCGTTCGGCGCAACGCGCGCTCCAGTGGGCGCTGTTGGGCACACCGCTGCAAGCCGTTCTTGTCTGGTTCCTCCTCGGTAGCATCTTCGACATTTCACCGGGATGGGGTGTGCTGGTTGCCGGGTGCCTTGCGGTGTTGCCAGCATACGGCTACGTGCCGCTTTACCCGATCCTGTACCGCGCGCACCGCGAACGGGAGGTGGCCCTGCTTTCCTTCGCAGCGGCCGGGACGATCGCCATCGGAGCCTTGCTTCTGGTGCCAAGGTGGGGTGTGGCCGGTGGCTTGGCCGCCTCAGCGCTCGGGCAATGGACCCAATTGCTCGGTGTGTCCTTTCTTGTACAACGCCTACCGGAGCAACAGCATGGATAAGCTTATCGCATGAACCTTTTGGGGCATCTATTCGCTGATCATTTGCGCAGGTATCGCGCGCGGCGGCATGTGGTTGGACGAGATGCAGGTGTGGTGCCTGGCCCGCGATAGCAATGGGCTCATCGACCTCTTCGATCCGATTCGCAATGAAGGTCATCCGCCACTTTGGTTGGCGTACGGAAGGAAGCGGGGCGTGTCTCCAGCCGCAATACCCGCTCGCCCAGTCCGTGGCCATGCTGCGCATACCACGCTCCATGGCTACTACCTCTGTGGCCTGGTCGCAGCGGTCCGCGGGTTCGGTCCGCGGGCGCCGCTGGTCGAATCTGTTCCGTTGGGCGCGAAACCTTACTCGGAACGCCCCCCCCTCTTCGCCGATGATGGTTCACTGGCAGGCGTTCATGGCAACTTGCGGCTTCTTCCGCTCGGGCATTTCGCACCGGCCATGATCGGCGGGGGAGCATACCTACCTTGTGCAGCGGAATGGGTAACGAAACGACCGAGGCCACGTTCCGAGCGTTTACCGCGTCCTAACGGACCGGCAACCTACTTAGCACCACACCGGCCCATGCACTTCACCGCCACTTCGCGAGATCCGCTGGTCGCCCAAGGGGCAATCCTGCGAACGCTGGCCTACTTCGATGTGTTCCGCCACCCGCTCACCGTGGAAGAGATCCAACGGTTCGGCGATCATACGCCCATACCGGCCGAGGACCTGCTGCATGCGCTCCGTGCGCTGGAGCAAAAAGGGATCGTGTCCAGGCATAAGGACCACTGGTCGCTCATGGATTGCACCACTGCGGTGGCGCAACGCGAAGAAGCGGAGACCCGGGCTCGCCAACGCATGCCCAAGGCGCTGGCCATGTCGCGACGCATCGCACGATTCCCCTTCGTGCGGGCCGTGTTCCTGAGCGGGAGCATGAGCAAGGGCAGCCTAGCTCCCGATGGTGATATCGACTACTTCATCATCACGGTCCCCGGTCGGCTCTGGGTGGCGCGCACCATGTTGGTGCTCTACAAAAAGCTCTTTCTGCTCAACAGCCATCGCGACTTCTGCGTGAACTACTTCCTCGACACCGAGCACCTCACCGTGGAGGATCGCAACCGCTTTACCGCAACGGAAGTGGTGACGCTGATCCCCACGTACGGCAATGGCACCACCGAGACCTTCTTCGAACGCAACGCATGGGCCTTCGCCATGTACCCCGGAATGCCGCGCCCACGCAGCCGCGAAGTATCGGTCGGGACCGCGCGACGCAAAGGGGCGCTCGAGCGAGCGCTCGGCGGGGACCTCGGTGATTTTCTCGATGGTTGGTGCATGAACATCACCTGGCACTATTGGAAAAGGAAGTTCGATCACTTGGACGCACGCACCTTCGAATTGGCGCTGCGCACACGCACCTATGTGAGCAAGCACCATCCGAGCAACTTCCAGCACAAAGTGCTCGATGGCTACCAATTGCGCGTTGCCGCTCTGGAACGGAAGCTCGGGACAACGCTGCAGTGATCATGGCGCGCGTCCTGCTCACGCACGGGTATTTCTACCGCCTCGACCCCAAACAATGGAAGGATGGGCGGCCCTATCCGCCATTGGGAACCCTGCTCGCCGCCGCGGTGCTGCGACGCGCTGGGCATGAGGTGCGCGTCTTCGATACCGGCCTGCGCCATTCACCGGAGGAGATCACGCCGGAACTGGAACAGTTCGCACCGGACATCCGGGTGGTCCACGATGACGGGTTCAACTACCTGACGAAGATGTGTCTCACCGTAATGCGCGAGGCCGCCTTCCGGTTGATCGCGCTGGGCAAACAAGCGAATTGCCGCGTGGTAGTGAACAGCTCGGACTCCACAGACCAATACGCTGACTATTTGAACGCAGGCGCCGACGCCGTGATCCTAGGCGAAAGCGAACCAACGCTGCTGGAACTGATGGCCCGTTGGACAGCGAACGCGGAATGGAAGGACGTCGCAGGCCTCGCCTTTGCTGAAGCAGTGCACGTCCGCACCACACCCAAGCGCGCCGTGTTGCGCGATCTCGACAGCCTTCCGTTACCGGCATGGGACCTCATCGACCTGAGCGGATATCGCGAGATGCACTTGCGTTCGCGTGGCATCTTCTCACTAAACATGGCCACCACGCGCGGCTGCCCCTTCAAATGCAACTGGTGCGCGAAACCGATCTATGGCAACCGGTACAACAGCCGTTCACCGGAACATGTCGTGGACGAGTTGCGACTTCTGCAAACACTGCATGCTCCGGGTCACATCTGGTTCGCCGACGACATATTCGGTTTGAAGCCCGGCTGGGTGCAACGCTTCCGCGATGTGCTTGGCGAGCGGGGTATGAAGCTGCGCTATAAGATCCAGAGCCGGGTGGACCTGCTGCTGGAGAGCGACACGATCGATGCGCTAGTGGCCAGCGGGCTGGAGGAAGTGTGGGTGGGCGCCGAAAGCGGCAGCCAGCACATCCTCGACGCCATGGACAAGGGAACGCGCGTGGAGCAGATCCGCGAAGCGACAATGCTGCTGAAGAAGAAAGGCGTGCGCGTGTGCTTCTTCCTCCAATTCGGCTACCTCGGCGAAACGGAAGCGGACGTGGAAGCGACCATCCGCATGGTCGAGGAACTGATGCCGGATGATATCGGAGTATCCATCTCCTATCCACTACCCGGCACCAAATTCCACGACACGGTGAAGTCGAGCATGGACGCGAAGGCGAACTGGACCGATAGTGACGACCTGGCGATGATGTTCCGCAACGCGCACAAGCCGGCCTACTACAAGCGACTTCAACGGTACGTACATAAGCGCTATCGACGCGAACAGGCGCTGTTGGCGCTACGCGGCAGGGACCCTTCCGCGCGTCGAATGCTGTCCGCGCTCTACTACGTGCCGGCCACGGCCATTGAGCGGATCCGGCTGAACGGGCTTACACGTACATGAAGGGAGCGGTTGGATCCACAGCCGCCGCTGAGGCCTTCTCGCGGCAAGCGCCGGTCTTCGATGGCATCGATGAAGGCAACCCCATCATCGCGCGTATGCGCGCGATCGTGCGGGATGCAGCTATCGCACGCATCGAACCCGGCGCTGAACTCTTGGAATTGAACGCGGGAACCGGGATCGACAGCGTCTGGTTCGCCGAAGGCGGTACCCGCGTGTTGGCCACCGACGCAGCAGCGGGCATGATCGCTCAGATAAAGGCGAAACAGGTCGCCAACCCAAAGCTCCCGCTGGAAGTGATGGAATGTTCCTTCCTCGAACTGGATCGGCTCGGCGACCGCCGCTTCGATCACGTCTTCAGCAACTTCGGCGGATTGAACTGCACAGCGCACTTGGACAACGCGCTGAAGTGGATCGATCGCGTGTTACTACCAGGTGGCACATGCGCATTGGTGATCATGCCACGCTTCAGCCCTTGGGAAACGTTCGCGTTCTTGAAGGGCCATTTCAAATTGGCGCTTCGACGTTGGCGAACGGGAGGAACCGCAGCGCAGGTGGAAGGCGTGTCCTTCCCTTGCTACTATTACTCACCTGACTTCGTGCGCAAGCACCTCGGCGAAGAATATGCTGTGGTCCACCAACGCGCGCTCTCCTACTTCGTGCCACCACCGCACATGGAGCGCTTTCCAACGCGCTGGCCCCGGCTGTACCACCTGCTGCACGGGTTGGAAGAAGCCACCGCGCACCATTGGCCGTTCCGCAACGGCGGCGACCACTTCCTCATCATCCTGCGCAAGCGGTCATGAACGAGCTCTTCGCTTCCTTTCCACTGGTCAACGGCGTGCGCCTCGTCAGTGATCATTCCGATTCTGAAGAACGATATGCCATCGTTCGCGAAAAGGAGAAGCGGATCCTGAGCGACACTGCTGTGCGCGCGTTACCGAACGGCAGGGGACTATGGAACGAGGCCGAATGGCGGATCCGTTCACGAAGTGCGAAGCGCCTGTTGCGCGCATTGACCGCACAAGGGCATGGGTTGAGGATCCTTGAGGTGGGATGTGGCAACGGCTGGCTCAGCGCGCTGCTCCATGCACAGGGTCATCATGTGCTCGGCATCGATGTGTTCACAAAGGAACTGGAGCAAGCCGCACGCGTCTTCCCCAGCGGTCCCGTCTTCGCGCGCTGCGATCCGTTCCATTCCGCTTTGCCCCTCGCATACTTCGATGTGGTCGTCTTCGCAGCGAGCATCCAATATTTCGCGGATGCGGCGCACGCGCTGGAACGCGCATTGACATTGCTGCGGCCTGGCGGAACGGTGCATGTGCTCGATTCGATCCTCTATGCCAGCAAGATCTCCGCGCAGGCCGCAGAGGAAAGGAGCCTTGCTTACTTCGCGGGCTTACGCATGCCTGCAATGGCCCAACACTACAGTGCGCATACCCTCGCTGCTTTGCGAGGACCAGGCACGCTGCGGATCCTCGCGGCGCCTTCCCCGTTCGATCGCATGCTCCGGATCTTCGGCGGAGGCACCTCCCCCTTCACGCACGCGGTGCTGCACAAGAGCTAGCGGATCGCTTCCCACCAACGCTCACTCGTCGAGCGGTCCGCGCTTTGCACGATACGCCCGATGCGCGGCGTGAGCAATGGAACACCAAGATCGGCCGCCTTCTTCGAGAGCCGCTCGATAGGCTCCTTCCAAGGATGCAACGCCAGGCTGAACTTGGCCCAATGGATCGGCATAAGCACGGCCGCGTTCAGGTCCACTGCGGCCTGGGCGGTCTCTTCCGGCATCATGTGGATCTCTGACCACTGCATGTTGTAAGCCCCGCACTCGAGCAATACGAGATCGAATCCGCCGAAGCGCGATCCCAATTCTTTGAAGGTGGGGGAATAGCCGGAATCCGCGCCGAAGAGCACACGCCGCTCCCTGCCCTCGATCACCCACGAACCCCACAACGTTCTGAAGCGGTTGGTGAGGCCGCGCCCGGAAAAATGCCGCGCTGGTGCCAGTGTCAGTTTCACCCCGGCGACATGGGTGGTCTGCCACCAATCATGCTCGGTAATGGCCGAAGAGGGTATTCCCCAGGACCCCAAGTGCGCGCCAACGCCCAGTGGAACAATGAAGCGCTTGTCCTTCAGTTGCGCAATGGTCTCGTGGTCCAAGTGATCGTAGTGGTCGTGCGAGATGAGCACGGCATCCACCTTGGGCAGCAGATCCACCCGCATGTGCTCGCTGAAGGGGAACCGCTTCGGACCAGCGAACGAAAAGGTGGAAGCACGCTCCCCGAACACAGGGTCCACCAGGAAAGTGATGGCGTCCATCTTGACCAACAGGGAGGAATGACCGAACCAGGCGATGGCGAAGCCGGTATCCGGCAGTTGCTCCCAAGCCGCGCGATCGAAGGAAACGTTCGGGATGGTATCGACCGGCTCGCGGCCCTCGCCACCTTTGAGCATCTCCCACATCACCTTGCCCATGACGCTCACAGGCATGTCCATGTTCGTAGGTGCCAGGTTCTGGAACTTGCCATCGCGGAAATTGGGAGAGGCCTCGATGCGTGCCTGGCGCGCGCCTGCGGGATCGCTCCCGATGCGCGGGGCCAGGCGGAAGTAGAGCACCAAGGCGATGAGGGAAAGCGCGATCAGCGCCATTACGATCCAAACAAGCATGCGCAGGGTTTTCAACAGGAAGTGGCGGTGTGCCGGTAAAGGTGCGAGCGAGAGCGCTCGTACCTCTTACCTCCCCTCCAGCCAACCGACCGCCCAGCACACTTCTCACCCCGCACTTCGATCGCGTCAGTGGCAGACCGATGACCACGATCACTTCCCGCACCGCCGTATACCCCTAACTTGAGCCCATGGGAACACCGCACCGCATCCCCTCTGCGTTCATCGCCCTGCTGTTATACTTCACCCTCCACGCGCAGGATATCGCCCTGATCCCCTTTGGCGCCACCTGGAAATACCGCGACAACGGCAGCAACCAAGGCATTCCGTGGCGGGCCATTGGCTTCAACGATAGTGGCTGGGCCAGCGGGCCCGCCGAGCTTGGGTACGGCGATGGCGATGAGGCCACTGTAGTGAGCTATGGCCCCAACTCCAGCGCCAAATACATCACCACCTATTTCCGAAAGACGTTGAACATTCCGGACGTGAACGCCTATGCCGGCTACCTCCTCAGCGTGAAGCGGGACGATGGCTTCGTGGTCTATCTCAACGGCACTGAGGTGATGCGGCAGAACCTGGACCAAGTCACGATCACTTACACCACCCTAGCTTACCAGGCCATCGCCGATAGTGAAGAACCAAAGTTGATGCGGCAAGTGCTCACGCCGGCCCAGTTCGTCAATGGCGACAATACGATCGCTGTCGAAATGCACCAGAGCGCTGGCACCAGCAGCGATCTGAGCTTCAACCTGGAACTGCTCGGGTTGGATGGCTCGCCTTCCCTCTTTCGCGGGCCTTATCTCCAGGCCTCGACGCCCACCAGCATCGTGGTGAAATGGAAGACCGACGTGCCCACCGATTCGCGCGTGCGTTATGGAAGCACGGTTGGGGCCCTCGACCTCTCCGCCACCCTTGCCGCACAAGTTCTCGAACATGAGGTCACCCTCACCGGCCTGCAGCCGAACACCACGTATTTCTATGCTATCGGAACAACGACCACAGACCTGGCAGGTGATGAAACCACCTGCTTCTTCCGCACCCATCCGCCCGGAGGGAGCGTAAGCCCGCTCCGCATCTGGGTGGTCGGCGATGCCGGCACCGCTTACATCAATCAGGCCCATGTGCGCGACGCCTACACCAACTTCATTGCCACGGGCAGAAAAGCGGATCTCTGGTTGATGCTCGGTGACAATGCATACAACCATGGCCGGGAATGCGAATACCAGCAAGGCGTTTTCCAGAACATGTACGAGGGGATACTGCGGAACACCCCGCTCTTTCCCTGCATCGGCAACCACGACTATTACAGCGGTGCGAACGGGAATACGAACACCGGGACGTATTACACGCTCTTCGCTCCACCCAAACTGGGGGAGGGTGGTGGCGTTCCGAGCAATACCGAGGCGTACTACAGTTACGACTACGGCAACGTGCATTTCATCTCACTGGACAGCTATGGTGTATCGCGCTCGGTCACCGGGGCCATGGCCACCTGGCTGACGAACGACATCACGCAAGCGCAAGCGAACCGCCAATGGATCATCGTCTACTGGCATCATCCGCCCTATTCCAAAGGATCGCACAATACCGACGATCCCGGAGACAGCGGTGGCATCTCGTTCGACATGCGCCAGAATATCGTGCCCATCCTGGAGCAGCACGGCGTGGACTTGGTGCTTTGTGGGCATAGCCATAGCTATGAGCGCTCCTTTCTGATCAATGGGCACTACGGGGTTTCCTCCACGTTCAACGCAGCGACCATGAAGTTGAACGGCACTGCGGGCCAGCTCGATGGAACGGGGCCTACGTAAAGCCGGGCCCTGTCACCCCCAATATGGGAACGGTCTACGCCGTGTGCGGCGTGAGCGGGAAGAAGGATGCCACCGGCACCTTCAACCATCCGGCGATGTACTTCAGCTCGGGCGCTTACTGGGGCAGCATGGTGATCGATGTGCTCGGCAATACGCTTTCCGGAAAATTCCTCAACGACCAAGGCCAAGTGATCGACCACTTCGATATCCGTAAAGCGTTCGGACCTGTGAAGGTGGAGGTGAAGGCTTTCCTGGAAGGTCCGTTCGATCCGGTCGCTGGACGTATGCGCGATGATCTGCGTTCGGCCGGAATGATCCCGACCACCTCCCCATATCCCGGTGTTTTCCCACACCTCGGCGAGCCATCCGCGGCAACCATCGCGCCAGCACTGCTCGCCGACACGGGTGCCAATGCGATCGTGGATTGGGTCTTCGTGGAACTGCGGGACCGCTTCGTTCCTTCGCAGGTGGTGGGCTCAAAAGCAGCGCTCATCCAACGCGATGGTGATGTGGTTGACATGGACGGAACATCGCCCGTACAGTTCGCGCTTCCTGCCGAGAGCTACCATGTGGCCCTGCGCCATCGCAATCATCTGGGCGTGATGACGGCGGAGGCGATCGCTTTGGCGGCAGCGCCCAACGCCATCGATCTCACCTCGTCGTCAACCGCCACCTTCGGTGTCGAGGCGCGCAAGGACATCAATGGTGTCCAGGTGCTTTGGACGGGGAACGTGGTGCAGGACAAAATGCTGAAGTACGCGGGCAGCGGAAATGACCGCGACCCGATCCTGGTGCGCGTGGGCGGCTTCACGCCGAACAATACCGAAGTGATCTACAGCAATGAGGACGGCAACCTGGACGGCGTAGTGAAGTACGCCGGTGCCCGGAACGACCGCGATCCCATCCTTGTGAACATCGGCGGTATTACGCCGAACAACACACGCCAGGAACGACTCCCGTGAGATGAAGACAGCATCCTTCAAGCAACAAGTGACCGTTCACACAACACCGCAAGCCATCTATGAGGTGCTGATGGACGCGAAAAAGCACAGCGCCCTGATAGGGTCGAAGGTGAGGCTCTCACAGAAGGTGGGCGGCACCTACGAGGTCTACGACGGCTATGCCCACGGGGAGAACTTGCAGTTGTTGCCCGGCCAACGGATCGTACAGACCTGGCGCGCCAACGAAGCGAAATGGCCCAAGGACCACTTCTCCTTGATCCGATTCGAATTGAACGCCATCGACAAGGACCGGACGCGGATCGTGTTCTATCATCAACATGTGCCTGCGGACCTAATGGACAACTTCAAGAGCGGCTGGCGCGAATTCTACTGGGAGCCGCTGAAGGCGATGTTCAACAAGTAGGAACGGCGAAGGATGGGGGACTTCGCCCCCACCCCGCACCTTCCACCCATAGCAACTACTTCTTCACCGTGGCACCTTGTGCCACCAACTGCTCGATGTCGTTGTTCACACTGAGGATCAGCAGCGATGTAGCCGTGCAGAACACTGGGCTCGTGATGCAGTGGTGGCCGCTCCAACTGCCATCGTTGTTCTGGATCTCCACGAGGCGGGCGCTGGTGGCGCCGTACCAGTTCTTCCAACTGTTGTCCTTGTTGATGATCAATGATTCGCCGGTCTGGAGAAAACTGAGGAACTCCTCACCGCCGTTGTTACCGAAACCGCTGATCACCTCGTTCGATTGCGCGCGGGTCTTAGCGGCGTTGTAGACCTGCCAGGCGGTGTTCATTTTCTCGGCGTCGTCCTTCGTGTAACCGGCCTGCTCCAAGTTCTTCACGGTCACTGGGGCGCTTTTATCCACTTTGCCTTCCGCACGGGCGCGCGCCATGTCCTCTTCGGCCTTACGCGCCTCTTTGGCGCTGCTGCGCGTGCTGCCGCTCACCGCGTAGAGGGTCACACCCGCTGCTGCTTCCGTAGTCACCGATCCTGTGTTCACGTCGAAGTTGGCCTTCTGAAAGTCGCGCGCTTTGCCCAGTGCCACTTCATCCACGTCGGCGCCTACATGCTGTGCGCTTTCCAACGCATTGGTGGCGAAGCTGCTCTGCAACACACCGGCCCAGCCATTGCCGGCCACACTGCCGTTGGAGGTCTGCGACCTCTGGATCTTGCGTGTGCATTTGTTCAGCGCGCGCAACCAGCGATCGTGCTTCGGATCGTTGCAGGCCATTCGGCCCATCAGGTTGCTCAGGTACTGCGCGGTGAGCGCCACATCGATGTTCTGCCCCAACTTCACTTGGATCTGCGTTCCCTGCAGGTCGGTGATGTTCAGCGCGTCGTCCGAACTTCCTTCCACCGCTTTCAACAGGAACTCGGTGGTACGCGCCAGCGCATTGGCGAAGCGCCCGCTCTCCGGCGTGCTGCCAGCACGCAGCAGTGACATGCTCACCATCGCCGTAGTGGCCGGATCGCTCGGTGAAGCATGCGGGTCCATCACGTTCTGGCTGGCATGCGAGCCCGCCGCGAATCCACCGTCGTTGTTCTGGGCCCTCACCATCCAATCGTAAGCGCGCGTTTCGGAAGTGAGCACTTGCGCCGTCGTCGGCATCAGGAAGGCGGTGTCGAGCCCCTCACCTTCGTATACGGTTTTGAACACACAGCCTTTCGGTGCATGTTGCGCATGGTCACCCGGCACGGCGGGTTGGCGGAACGAGACGAGCAGCAGGATCGCGGTGCTCGACAGCCCTGTGATCAGGGCGATTGTCCATCGGGTCTTCATGGTCTTCGGTGTTTGGCCTGGGGGTAGTTGATCAGGCGTGTTCGAACACCCGTACACGGCTCGTTCGTGGAGGTTCGATCCGGACGTAACTTCATCGCATGCGCCTTCCCCTACTTCTTCTCTTCGGCCATTCCCTGGCCCACCTGTCCGCTCAGTCCGTGTTGCACTATGCGGAGACTTCGGGCTTCGACCATCAGACACGCGCGGTATCGCTCGCGTTCTTCCAGGATATCGGTACGGAGCTCGGCTTCAGTGTCACCGATGATCCCGATGGCTCTGCTTTCAACTCGCTCGCGAACCTCGCGACGTTCGATGCGATCGTTTTCAGCAACACTAGCGGCGACGCACTGCTGGATCCGGCGCAACGCGCGAACTTCGCAGCTTACGTGGCGGCTGGCGGCTCGGTGCTCGGCATCCATGCCGCGAGCGATACCTACCGCCACAGCGCGGCCAATGGCGCTAATACCGGGACCTGGGATTTCTATGCCGAACTGATCGGCGCTAGCGTGCAAGAGAACCCGAACCATGTGAGCGGCACTCCGCTGTATGCCGTGCACCATCGGCGCACACGCGTCCACCGCCAACCTGCCGGATCCCTGGCTGAAGAACGAGGAATACTACTACTGGGAAAACGGCTACTATCGACCGGACAACATCGCGGTGTTGGAGGTGGAAGAGACCATCGGACCGAACAACCAGGTGAACAGTTACGATGCGCCGCGACCCATGAGCTGGTATCGCGAACTACCGCAAGGTGGCCGGGTGTTCTTCACCGCGCTCGGGCATGCTGCTTCCAACTTCACCAACGATACACTGTTCCGCACGCATGTGCGGGACGCACTGGCATGGCTCGTTGGTAGCGTCTCCGTGCAAGAAGACAGGCCACTACGATCATTGTCCGTTTGGCCGAACCCCGCGTTCGACGTATGCACCCTACCGATCGCCGCTTCGGAGCAAGGAACGATCCGGCTTGTGGATGGCACGGGGCGTGTCGTCGCAATACAACGCTGCGTTCCGCCTTCCTGCGCGATCGATGTATCCGGCCTTAGCCCCGGGGTCTACTGGTACACCCTGGGGAACGCGACTTCCCGCGTTCCTATCCTCATACAGCGCTAAGCACGCTCCCCCTCCACCATCCGGTTGCCCACCTTCTTCCGGTCGTTCTCACCGAGCAGGATCTTGCACATGCCGAGGCTCTTTGGCATCGCCCCGAGGAACTCGTTATCGGCGATGTACTCCATGCACTGAAGTACCCCCATTCCCATGCTTCGCCGGGGATGCAACAGGCTTCACGAAGAACGCCGACCCGAAAAGGTCGGCGTTCGCGTGTTCAATAATGAACGATCTAGCTATACGCCTCGATCGACTTACCGGCCTTCTTGCGGTCGTTCTCGTCCAGTAGGATCTTACGTATGCGCAGGCTCTTGGGTGTTACCTCCAAGTACTCGTCGTGGGCGATGTACTCCATGCACTCCTCCAGGGAGAACTTCACCGCAGGGGCGATGTTCTCTTTGTTGTCCGTGCCGCTCGCGCGCATGTTGGTGAGCTGCTTGCCCTTCAGCACGTTCACCACGAGATCGTCCGTTTTGGGGTTCTCGCCGATCACCTGGCCCGCGTAGACCTCATCTCCGGGATCCACGAAGAATTTGCCGCGGTCCTGGAGCTTGTTGATGGAGAAGGCGATGGCCGTGCCGGTGCCCTGGCTGATGATGCTCGCCGCGCGACGGACACCAAGTTCGCCCTTGTAGGGCTCGTAGCCTTTGAAGCGGTGCGCGATGATCGCCTCCCCTTCCGTGGCCGTGAGCAACGGGTTGCGCAAGCCGATGATGCCGCGCGCGGGAATGTTGAACTCGATGTGTACGCGATCGCCTTTCAGCTCCACGCTCAGGAGTTCGCCTTTGCGGCGCGAAACGAGATCGATCACTTTGCTGCTGAAGGGCTCGGGCACTTGCACGGTGAGGATCTCCACCGGCTCGCAACGCTCGCCATCGATCTCCTTGTACAATACTTGGGGCTGGCCAAGTTGGAACTCGTAGCCCTCGCGGCGCATGGTCTCCACCAGAATGCCCAGGTGCAGGATGCCCCGGCCGAACACCAGCAACTTATCCGGCGATCCGGTCTCTTCGACCTTCATCGCCAGGTTCTTCTCGATCTCCTTGAAAAGGCGATCGCGCAAGTGACGGCTGGTGACAAAATCCCCCTCCTTGCCGAAGAACGGCGAGGTGTTGATGGTGAAGAGCATGCTCATCGTCGGCTCGTCCACCTTGAAACCGGGCAGGCCTTCCGGGTTCTCGAAGTCAGCGACGGTATCGCCGATGTCGAAGCCCTCCAGGCCCATCACCGCACAGAGTTCGCCGCTGTAGAGTTCACGGTCTTTCACCTTCTCCTTGCCCAGGCCTTCGAACACCATCAATTCGGCCACCTTGCCCTTCTTGATGCTGCCGTCGTTCTTCACCAGGCTCACGTTCTGCCCGGGCGCGATGGATCCGCGACGCACGCGGCCCACGGCGATACGGCCCTGGAAACTGCTGTAATCGAGCGAAGTGATGCGCATCTGCAGCGTACCGTCCAGCTTCTTCGGCGC
>JADJRW010000025.1 GCA_016712025.1 Flavobacteriales bacterium | reverse complement strand
GAACTCGTCGACGATGTCCTGTTGGGCCTGGGCCAATGTCAGCGTCGTGCTCATCGCAGCATAGTGACCGCTTTCATGGTGGCCGCCACCATCGCATCCACTTCCACGATCGTATTGAAGCACGCGAAGCTCGCCCGTGACGTTCCGCTCACGCCGAAGCGGTCCATGAGCGGCTGTGTACAATGGTGGCCCGTGCGCACCGCGATGCCCTGTTGGTCGAGCAGGGTGCCGAGGTCGTAGTGGTGTACACCTTCAATGACGAAGCTGATCACACCCACCTTCTCCTTCGCCGTACCGATGACGCGCAGGCCGTCGATGGTGAGCAGTTCCTTGGTGGCGTGCTCCAGCAGCATGTGCTCGTGCGCGGCCATGGCCTGCTTGTCGTAGTCCTCCATCCAGCGGAAGGCCTCGCCCAGCCCGATGATGCCGGCGATGTGCGGCGTGCCCGCCTCGAACTTGAAGGGCAGCTTGGCGTAGGTGGTCTTCTCGAAGGTGACCACATCGATCATCTCGCCGCCGCCTTGCCAGGGAGGCATCTGGTTCAGCAACTCCTCGCGGCCGTAGAGCACACCCGTGCCCGTGGGGCCGTAGGCCTTGTGTCCGCTGAAGGCGCAGAGGTCGCAGCCGAGGTCCTGCACATCGACATCTAGGTGCGCGATCACCTGCGCGCCATCCACCACGGTGACGATGCCTTTCTTCTTTGCTTGCGCGATCAGCCTCTTCACCGGGTTAATCGTGCCCAACGCGTTGCTAACGTGACTGATGGCGAGGATGCGCGTGTAGTCGGAGAACGGCACCTTCTTCAGATCCCACTCTCCGCTGTCCGTGATCGGGATCACTTTCAGCGTGGCGCCGTGCCGATCGCAAGCCAGCTGCCAGGGCACGATGTTGCTGTGGTGCTCCATGCCGAGGATCACCACCTCGTCGCCCTTTCTTCAGCAGCAACTGACCCAGACTGGCGCAGCCAGGTTGATGCTCGCGGTGGTGCCACTGGTGAAGATGACCTCATGCGCATGCTTCGCGTTGATGTGCTCTCTGATCGTCTCGCGTGCGGCTTCCTGCGCTTCGGTGGCCTTGGTGCTCAGCGTATGCACGCCGCGGTGCACGTTGGCGTTGATCGTGGCGTAGTAGGCGCTCTCGGCCTTGATCACGCGGCGCGGCTTCTGGCTGGTGGCGGCGTTGTCGAAGTACACGAGCGGCTTGCCATGCACCAGCTCCTTCAGGATCGGGAACTGCGCACGGATCTCCTCGACGTCGTAGCCCTTCTTCGCGATCGTGTCCCGCCTTTGGTGCTCATAGTGCTTCGAGTTTCGCATCGATGAGCGATGCGAGGTGCTTCCGCCAATCCTCGTTCGTGATCCGCTCCAACACGTCCGTCATGAAGGCGTGTGAGAGCATACGGCGCGCTTCGGCCTCGCTCACCCCGCGTGAACGCAGGTAGAACAGTCCTTTCTCGTCCAGGCGACCGATCGTGCAACCGTGGCTGCACTTCACGTCGTCGGCGTAGATCTCCAGCTCGGGCTTGGTGAAGATGCGCGCGTCATCGCCTTGCAGGATGTTCGCGTTGCTCTGGTAGGCGCGGGTGCGCTGGGCATCCTGCTTCACGTACACCTTGCCGTTGAACACGCCCGTGCCTTTCTCCGCGATGATGCCTTTGTAGAGCTCGTCGCTGGTGCAGTCCGGCACGTCGTGGCCGATGTAGGTGTGATTGTCGCAGTGCGTGGTGCCGTTGAGGACATAAACGCCGTTCAGTTCGGCATGCGCTTCGGGACCAGCGAGGGCCACGTTCACTTCGTTGCGCACCAGCGAGCCGTTCAAGGTCGTAGTGTCGATGCTGAAGCGTCCTTTCGCGCCGATCGTCACACCATCGAGGCCGATGTGTGCAGGACCGTTGACTTCGTTCTGCAGCAGGTGGATGGTGAGGTTCGCGCCTTCGCCGATCACGCTTTCGCGGATACTGTTGACCAGTGAGGATAATGCGTCGGTGCCGATGTGTTCGATGATCACCTCCACGTTCGCGCCTTCATGCAACATGAACAGATCGCGTGGCTGGATCAATTGCTGACCACCAGTGGTGATGTGCAGCACATGGATCGGCTTGCTCGTCTTCGTGCCTTTCGTGGCGAGGAGGATCAGGCCGTCTGTAGGGGAGGCGGCATTCATCGCCGTGAAGAGGCGATCACCAATGGGTGCCACCTGTCCGTAATGGGCTTTTACAGGGCCGTGGGAGAGGTGGTGCTTAAGGCTGTCGACGACGATGCCCTTGTTGGCTTTGAGATCATCGCTAAGGTCCGCGCGGAAGTGGCCGTTGACGAAGACCACGCGGGTGGTGTCGAAAGTCAGGCGGGCGGGCAGCGGGACGTCGCATCACCATTGTGGTGCCACGTAAGCGTCCTTGAACAGCTTGCCGACGCGGGTGTATTTCCAGGCCTCGGTCTTGACGCTGGGAACGGGAAGGGCGTGCACCTGCGCCAGCGCTTGGCGGCGCCGGGCCAGGTACTGCCTTCGAGCAGCGGGAGCACAGTGGCCTTGGGGTCGGTGGCGGTCATCGTTGTCATCTGGAATTCCCGCCCGTGGATTCCTTCACCCAATCGTAACCCTTCGCCTCCAGTTCCAACGCCAGCTCCTTCGGTCCGCTCTTGATGATGCGGCCATCGGCCATCACGTGCACCACGTCGGGCACGATGTAGTCCAGCAGGCGCTGGTAGTGCGTCACCACGATGAAGGCGTTGTCCTTCGAGCGCAGCTTGTTCACGCCGCCGGCCACGATGCGCAGCGCGTCGATGTCCAGGCCGCTGTCGGTCTCGTCGAGGATGCCGAGCTTGGGCTCCAGCATCGCCATCTGGAAGATCTCGTTGCGCTTCTTCTCGCCGCCGCTGAAGCCCACGTTCAGGTTGCGGTTCATCAGGTCGGCGTCCATCTCCACCAGCTTGGCGCGTTCGCGCACCAGCGTGAGGAAGTCCTTGCCGCCGAGTTCGGCCTGGCCGTTGGCCTTGCGCGTCTCGTTCATGGCCGTGCGCAGGAAGTTCATGTTGCTCACGCCGGGGATCTCCACCGGGTATTGGAAGGCGAGGAAGATGCCTTTCCAAGCGCGCTCTTCGGGCGAAAGTTCCAGCAGGTCGCGCCTTGGTAGGTCACGGTGCCCCTGGTGACTTCATACCCGTCGCGCCCGGCCAGCACATTGGCCAGCGTGCTCTTGCCGGAGCCGTTGGGGCCCATGATGGCATGTGACCTCTCCGGCCTTTACTTCCAGGTTCAGGCCTTTCAGGATTTCCTTGCCGTCGATGTTGGCGTGGAGGTTGGTGATCTTCAGCATTGTGTCGTCGTCGCTTATGATGCAGAGGTCGACCCGGTGGGTCGACGCTACAGGTGGTTATCCTACTGATCCTTCAAGGCTTACAGCCAATAGCTTTTGGGCTTCGACAGCGAACTCCATCGGCAACTGGTTCAACACTTCCTTGCAGTAGCCGTTCACGATCAGGCTCACGGCCTTCTCGGTCTCGATCCCACGCTGGTTGAGGTAGAAGATCTGGTCCTCGCCGATCTTGCTCGTGGTGGCTTCGTGCTCCACCATCGCGGTCGGGTTCTCGCTCTCGATGTAGGGGAAGGTGTGCGCGCCGCAGCGGTCGCCGAGCAGCAGTGAATCGCACTGGCTGAAGTTGCGTGCGCCCTTCGCGCCCTTGCCGATCTTCACCAGGCCGCGGTAGCTGTTGTTGCTGAAGCCCGCGCTGATGCCCTTGCTCACGATGGTGCTCTTCGTGCCCTTGCCGATGTGGGTCATCTTGGTGCCGGTGTCGGCTTGCTGGCGGTTGTTCGTCACCGCCACGCTGTCTTCAGCACGCAGCTCGGGTACTTCCAGGTGATGGCGCTGCCGGTCTCCACCTGCGTCCAGCTGATCTTGCTGCGCTCGCCGAGGCAGATGCCGCGCTTGGTGACGAAGTTGTAGATGCCGCCCTTGCCGTCCTTGTCGCCGGGGTACCAGTTCTGGACGGTGCTGTACTTGATCTCCGCGTCCTTCAGCGCGACGAGTTCCACCACGGCGGCGTGCAACTGGTGCTCGTCGCGGATGGGTGCGGTGCAGCCTTCGAGGTAGCTCACGTACGCGCCTTCATCGGCGATCAGCAGCGTGCGCTCGAACTGGCCGGTCATGGCCTCGTTGATGCGGAAGTAGGTGCTGAGCTCCATCGGGCAGCGCACGCCCGGCGGGATGTAGCAGAAGCTGCCGTCGCTGAAGACGGCGCTGTTGAGCGCGGCGAAATAATTGTCCGTGCGCGGCACCACGCTGCCGAGGTACTTCTTGATCAGGTCCGGGTGCTCCTTCACCGCCTCACTGAAGCTCATGAAGATGATGCCCTTCTCCTTCAATGCCGCTAGGAAGGTGGTCTTCACGCTCACGCTGTCGAACACCACATCCACGGCCACGCCCACGAGGCGCTTCTGCTCTTCCAGGCTGATGCCCAGCTTCTCGAAGGTCTTCACCAACTCGGGGTCGGCTTCGTCGAGGCTGTTCAGCGTCGGCTTCTTCTTCGGTGCGCTGTAGTAGTAGCTGTTCTGGTAGTCGATCTTCGGGTAGTGGACGTGCGCCCAATGCGGCTCCTCCATCTTCAGCCAGATGCGGTAGGCTTCGAGCCTCCACTCCAGCATCCACTCGGGCTCGTTCTTCTTCGCGCTGATGAAGCGCACGATGTCCTCGTTCAGCCCCTTCGCGGCCTTCTCGCTCTCGATGTCCGTGACGAAGCCGTAGGCGTACTCTTTCGAGGTGACCTCGCGGAGGATATCATCGGTGTCCTGTGCCATCGGTTGTCCGGTTGGTGTCTCTGGGCTCAGATGCTGAAGCTCTCCCCGCACCCGCAGGTCCGGCTGGCGTTCGGGTTCACGAACTGGAAGCCCTTGCCGTTGAGGCCGCCGCTGAAGTCGAGCGTGGTGCCCAACAGGTAGAGCATGCTCTTCTTGTCGATCACCACCTTCACCCCGTTGTCCTCGAAGACCTTGTCGCCGTCCTTCATCTGGTCGTCGAAGTCGAGGTCGTACATCAGGCCGCTACAGCCACCGCCCTTTACGCCCACGCGGACGAAATGATCGGGGCCACGGCCTTCCATGCCCAAGAGCTTGGTTACCTCTGATTTTGCGTTCTCGCTGACTTTGATCATGGATCCGATGCTTATTTAGAATGCGTCTAAACAGATGCGGATGCAAATGTAGCACCCTGCGGGCAGCGGATGAGCCATGTACATGGCTGGTTTTGGAGACAAGGAACAATTCGCTCGGTAGTTTCGCGGCGCGCCATCACCGTTTCCATCGGCGGCCCCAATATGTCCGAAAGCATTTCACGCACTGAGCTTGCCCAATTAGGCGAATTCGGCCTGATCGACCGTATCGCTTCACGCATTCAACTCGGTCAGGCTTCCTCGGTGCGAGGCATCGGCGACGATGCGGCGGTTATCGACCCAGGTGGCCTGCATCAGGTGGTCACCACGGACATGTTGGTGGAGGGCGTGCACTTCGACCTGAGCTACATGCCGCTGAAGCACTTGGGCTACAAGGCCGTGGTGGTGAATCTGAGCGACGTGTACGCCATGAACGCGCAACCCCGCCAGGTGCTGGTGGCGCTGGCCATCAGCAACCGCTTCCCCGTGGAGGCGATCGATGAACTGTACGAGGGTATGTTGTTGGCTTGCGGCGCCTATGGGGTCGATCTGGTGGGAGGGGACACCTGCAGCAGTACCAGCGGGCTGGTGATCAATGTCACCGCGATCGGGGCGGCGGCAAAGGAGGATCTGGTGTATCGCAACGGTGCCCGGGAGCATGACCTATTGGTGGTCAGCGGGGATCTGGGCGGAGCGTACATGGGCCTTCAGGTGCTGGAGCGCGAGAAGGCTGTGTTCAACGAGACCGGTGCACAACCCGATCTGGTGGGACATGACTACATCCTTGAGCGGCAGTTGAAGCCGGAGGCGAGAAAGGATGTGATCGATCTGCTGAAGAAACTCGATGTGATGCCAACGGCGATGATCGACATCAGCGATGGGCTCGCCAGCGAAGCGATCCATATCGCACGAAGCTCAGCGTTGGGCGTTCGGATCCACGATGAGAAGCTACCCATCGATCCAAGTACCTTCCAGACAGCGCGCGATTTCAACTTGGACCCGAGCACCTGTGCGCTCAATGGCGGAGAGGACTACGAACTACTCTTCACCATTGCGCACGCCGACTACGATAAGGTGAAAGGCGATCCGAGCCTTACTGTGATCGGACATATGACCGACAAGGCGAGCGGTTACACACTGATGGACAGGCAGGGCGGACTGCACGAGTTGCGCGCCCAAGGCTGGGATGCCTTCTTGCGGAGGTGACCGATCACTGCTTCCTCAACAAGCAACTGCGGCCATCGGCGGAGTGCAGGTATGTGCCCGCATTCAGGCCAGTGAGGTCCACGCATTCGCACAGAGCACGAGCGCGAGCGTTGACCAAACCACTCAAAAGACCACTTCACCCCTCCCCGGATCGCCTTGTGCGGGTGAAAGAAGAGGGGCCGCATTTCTCGGACCCCCATGGTGATCAGCGACGCAGCTGTGGCGAGCTCCCCTTCCCGTGCCCGGGACTTTTGGAGGGTGCCGGTTTTTGGGAAGGGCGGTTTCGTGATGGTGTTGGCGTCGCCCTTGGTATAGTCTCTTTTCGCGGCGCCACTTGCGGTTCCGACCTGGTGGGCTTTTTCTCTGTGGACCGCACGCGTTGTTCCGCAGGTGCCTTCGATGGAGGTGCCACGCGATCCTGCTGCCCGCCTCCCTGAATGGGCTGATCGCGTCGCGCAGGATCCGTTGTGATGGATCGTGACCGCTCCCCGGCATTGCGCCTGCTCACCTGCTCACTCGTCGTGCGGCGAGGGCCGTAGTAAGCATTGGCGTGCGTTATATGCATCACATCCGAGTGGCGATACCAGCCGTGGTAGTGCGCGCAATAGCCCCAATGCGCCCGCCAGGACCATGGTCGCCACGGGCTCCACCAGCCCGGGTAGTAGTCCCAGTACCACGGCGATACCCATACGACGAACGAGGGCCCGTAGAACCAACTCACGCAGGGCCAACCCCACGCGTTCACCCACAGAACCGGGTAGTAGGTTTCACCCAGAGACGGTCCGCCAGCCCCCTTCCTCTGGATCTTCTTCGATCGGTTCTGCAGATCGCGTCCTTCCGTAAAGGGCCTCGTCACCCATGATCCGCGCTACCGCCTGACCATCTCCGGTCTTCTCAACACCGATAACGGCGATGTCCTGCGCATCCTTCGGGCCGATGACCACTTGCAGCGTTACGGCATGCGTGGTGCCATCCACGAGATCCACCACCCGGACATAATCGACGTTGTCATCCGCGTTCAGATCGAGGTTGTTCACATGCTTGTTCGGATCGTTCAGCGACCGTTCGAACGATTCCAGGTCCTTGGCATTCTTGAAAAAGTTCCAAAGCTCCGGGGAGATCGAAGTGATCACCCGGTAAGCCGGTACTGTCCGCCACAAGTGGAAAGGTTGCGGCCAACAAGTAGTTGGAGCAGAGGAGAAGGGAAGCAGCGATCGTTCGCATGGTCCTAGGTGTGTGCCTGTAGGACGCCCAAAACAATGCCAGTGTTCGATCCGCCTGTTATGCAGCGCTCGTGGCGCAGCGCCCTTTCACGCACCAGTACCGCGAAGGGTCTGCCGGTCAGTTTGCTTTCCGCCCAAGCGATGGGATCAAGATGATCGAACACGGAGCGTTCCAACGGGTCATTTTCCAACGGCAGCAAACCTGTTCTGAAAGTGCTCGAAGGCCTCGCGGGTGGCTTCCGCGTTGCGCGCTTTGCGCAAGGAGCGCACCAGGTCCAGGAACAGTTGCTCGTAGCGGTGTGCATGCGCCTTGCCTCGCAAATAACGCTCGGTGTTCCGCAATGCGTAGGACAGCAGCGCATGGTCCCCGGCCTCGATCCTCACCAGAAGATCGAGCATGCGAGTGAAGCAGACGATCTCCTCATGCTCGTCCAACTTGATTTCGTTCAAGAGTCGATGGCACCACCTGGAGGCCGCGCCAAGGTCGCCTGTTCCTAGGCAGGTGTATGCCATCTGATACTGGAAACCAGCCTTCCGCAACGCACCCAAGCTGTTGCCATGTTTGGCCAAGCCGCGTTCCACTTGCGGGATCAAAGCCTTTGCCTTGTCGAAGTCACCGAGTTGGGTGTGTAGTGTGAGTTCAAGACTGTAGCTGGTGGCGAAGAGCTCGGATCCAGGTCTTCGTTCTCTGGCATCCGCCACATGGATGGAGTGAGCTGGAATTCTCGCAAGTGTTGTTTTCCTGCTTCGAAGCGTCCTGTGCGTGCGCACACGTAGGTGAGATTACTGAGCACGGAAAGGACCAGATTGGGTTCGTCAAGGAAGCGATCGCGCTCCGCGATCAGCAAAGCCCGGTTCCGCGCAAGATGCTCATGGCAACCTTCCAGATCGCCCATGGCGAAGGCGGCCACACCGTGGAGATGATTGAAAAGGAATCGGGCCCGAGCCGATCCGCCCGGAGCGTTCCCGCTCGCGACGGGCTGGCCCATCAACTTCGTTAGTTCTTGTAGATGTTCGGGGCTGCGTGCCGGACCGCGTTGGTACAGGGTGAGGAGCATGTCGCTCTTCAAAGCCCACAGGGCATCGATCTCGGCGAAAAGTTCCCGCAATCGCCCCGATTCAGCGCGCTCCCCATCCAGATCGGCCTGGGTTGTGCCGGCATAGTTGGAACGTTCGATCAATTTCCGCTTCCATTGTTGGGCTTCCACCAGAATGTGCGGACGTTCATACTGTTCGGCGAGTTTCACCGCGCCGTGCAGCAATTTGTCCGCGTCTTCATAGAGCGCCCGCTGAAAGAGGATCTCCACTTCATGCATCTGCCGACGAAGCCGGGCATCCACGGAGGACTCGGCGTGATAGGCGGCGAGGCTGTTCAGCACCGCCTCGTAGAGCCTCCGTTTCGCGATGGGGAAGCGCGCCGCGAAACCGCGGTTCTTGAAACGGTTGAGCAATTGCGCCTCGTCGTACTCTGCCATGGCGGCGATCGCGTTGAAGAGGAGGTCGTGGTTGCCGCCGCCGGTGGAACGATGCCGCGCCGAGTGCAACTTGAAATAGCGCTTCTCCGAAGGGCTCATCGAACGGATGAGCCGGTGCACGTGGTCATGGGCTTGGTTCGACATGGTATGAACCGGATAGGGATACTGACCGGTACTGGCAAGCTAGATGCAGCCATGCGCCATTGTGCGCTGGGCACGAGGAACGGCCGATACAGGGAAAGTTGCGGTCTAAACCGGTTTCAACGCGAAAGACCCGGCAAATGCCGGGTCTTTCGCGTTCAAAATATGGAGAAGATCTCAGTTCGGGGAGATCGGCTTTTTCTTGTTGCGCTCATTGTCCGCTTCATCATCGCCATCATCGCTGATGCCATCGTCGCCATCTATCTCATCATCGATCCCGGCATCGGAGCCCTCGTCATCACTGCTCGCCGAAGGGTCGGATCCTTCGCTTCCCCGTTTCTCGCTTCCGGTTGCGCTATGCTGTGAGCACGGCCCTTCGGGAGCCTCTTTCGTGCAGGCCGAGAAGCAGCACGAGGACGGTCAATATCCCCCAAGTCCAATTGGTCAGCCCGCGCATTATGTACCAAATGTAATGTGCGAAGGTGTGTTCCGCAAGTTTTCGGGCGGACCCTGTGACGGAGGGTTGTAAGGGAGTTCGATCAGCACCCGCGTCCCTGCCACCTCACCAGACGCCCCATGCACCTGCTCAGGACCTGTGATCCGGATGTCGGTGACCAGCAATTTCCGCAGCACATCCGCGCGTCCTTTGGGGATCTCTATGCCCCGGGAGATGTGGTCGCTTTCATGGTTCCGGCTTGCCCGGCTCCGATCTATCCCCATGCCATTGTCGCTGATGGTGATCTTAACGGTCGTAGCGGACCCCGAGCACACTTCAATGCGCACTTGGCCCGGCCTTTCGGTGGGGAGGATGCCATGCCAGATGCTGTTCTCCACGTAGGGTTGCAGCATCATGGCAGGCACGTTAACGAGCCGGGTCTCGACATTGGGATCTATGCTGATGGTATAGCTGAACTTGTCCTTGAACCGCATGTGCTCCAATACCAAGTACAATTCTAGCCGTTCCAGTTCCTCCGCCAATGTGGTGGTGTCGTTCTGGCTGGCGTCCAGGTTCTTGCGGATGAGCTTCGCGAAGCTCGTCAGATAGCGATTGGCAGTGCTGCGGTCCTGTCGATTGATATGATACTGGATACTGTTGAGCGCGTTGAAGACGAAGTGGCGGTTCATATTGGCGTTGAGCGCTTGTTGCTCGAGCTGCAGCATCCGCGAACGGAGGATGAGTTGCCGGGTTTTTTCCTTCCGCTCCTGCTGCACCGATCGATACCGTAGGACACCGCCTATCAGCGAAGCGATGAACAGGACCATGAGGGCATAGAACCACCAGCGCGACCAGAAAGGGGGAAGCACTTCGAAATGGAATTCGGTCGTTGGCCCCCAAGCGCCGTTCCTGCCGGCTGCCATGACCTGGAAGGTGTAATGACCGTGGGGCAGATTCGAATAGGTCGCGAAGCGTACGTTGGTCGCGGGTAGCCAATCTTCGTCCCAATCCAGCAACCGATAACGATATCGGACTTGTTCCGGAGCGCCGAGGCTGATGCCGGTGTAGTCGAACGTAAGATGGTTGCGCTGGTGGGGCAGACTCAGTCCCGTCGGCAGCCCGGTGATGGTATCGACCCCATCGCTCTGGCCTTCCCAGCGAGAAGGTCGCAGAAACGACCGGAGCCCGGTAATGAACATCCGGGGAGGCGATGCGCGCAGCGGGTCGCCACTCAGATCTGGCAGATGCACCACCAGGCCTCCTGCGGTGCCAAGGAAGATCCGGCCCCTTTCATCCTGGAACGATGCGTTCAGGTTGCATTCAAGGTCTCTTAGACCGTCGCTTCGGCCGATACGCAAGGTCGCTGCCGCCAGCGAGCAGACTATCGGGCTGGAATACATGAAGACCGTTGTTGGTGCCGGCCCAAAGCATGCCGTTGAGGTCGGGCTGCAACAAGCTGATGAAGTTGGATGCGAAATCCGTCCCGATAAGGATGGTCTGGTGGCCACTGTCGGCGAAACAGGCCAGCCCGTTCGCCGTGCCGGCCCAGATCCGCCCAGAAGCATCTTCGGCGAGGCAATGAACGGCCACAGATGGGTTTCCAGGCACTACCGGGAGCATCGTCCATTCGTCGTGTTCTTGCCTAGCTACCCCTTGTTCGCAGGCGGCCCAAAGCCTGCCGCGTCGGTCGCGATGGAGGTCTCGGACCGAGCGCAACGTGCCCGTTCGCGGCGCTTTGGCATCGAAAGGATGGCTGCACTCGGAAAGACGCCGGCTGATGCCTTCGCGCGTACCGCACCGGATCCCTCCATCCAGGTCCTCCATGATGGCAAGCACGCGCTGACCGCGCAGCGCAACGCTGTCTTCCAATGGTTCCACTGTGCCGTTGCGCATTCTGCATAAGCCATCGCTCGTTCCGAACCATAGTGTTCCGTCCCGTGCGCGGAGCCCGCTCCAGATCGTATTGTTAGGAAGCCCGTCCAAGGTGGTTACTACCGCCATTCCGTCCATTCTGCAGATACCGTTGCCGTATGTCCCCAGCCAGAGATCACCCGCTTCATCCGCGGTGATCGACATCACCTGATCACTGCACAGACCGTCCTTCATTGTATAGGTTACGAACCGATCCCCGGCGTAGCGCATGGCGCCAGCGCCATCCGTGCCGAACCAGAGATCCCCTTCTGTGTCTTGGAAGGCGCACCACACATTATCGTTGGGCATGCCTTGGTGTATCGTGAACGCCCGCATCTTGCCATGGGCATAGAGGTTGAGACCGAACTTGGACCCGATCCAAAGCCGGTCCTCGCTGTCCATAAGCAGTGTGCGGACGTTGTTCTGGAGCAGGCCATTGGTCTCATCATACTCCGCGATGCTCCCGCTGGCGGATAGGTGGTATAATCCTTCCCCGTACGTGCCGACCCATAGTCCGCCATCGTGGCCCTCGGCTAGGGCGCTGATGCTCTTCGGTGGACCATCCCCCAGGGGTATGCGTTCGCATCTGCCACCATTCCATCGCAACAAGCCGTTGCGCAAGCCGATCACCAATCTGCCATCGCGCAGGACAAGCAATGCGCGCACGGTGTTCGCGGTGTCAATTGGATAACCCGGAAGCAGGGTGCTGGCACCCCCACTTACTGCGAGAACGCCCTGATCGTCCGTCGCAACATACACGACTCCATCCGGTCCTTCTGCAAGAGCCATGATCCTGGGAACGGGGTCGGCGGCGACCGGAACAGGGAGGAACTGCTTGCCGTTCTGGGTCCGCACGATCCCGGAACCGGTACCCAGCCAGAGATCACCGTTCCTCATACGCAACAGAGCACTCACCTGCGCATCAGGCAGACCCTCCTTGTAGCGCGTGGTTCACGAATTCGTGTCCATCGAAACGGCTCACTCCTCCAAGCGTGCCGAACCAGAGGAACCCCTGCGCGTCCTGCGCGATGCACCGTACCTGTGACTGCGCGAGGCCATCCTCGGTCGTGTATTGGACGAAGCCGTACTGCTGGGCTGTGACCTGCGTACCAAGGAGCGCAGCTAAAACGAGCAACAATTTCCGTGTGCCGGACCGCATGAACACCATTAAAAGGTGGGGATCAAGGCTAGAAATTCAGGCAGTTTGCGGCGTGAAACCGGGATCATCGTGCCATTGTTCAGCACGGCCATGTTGCCTTCCGATCGGCTGAAGGCCTTGAGGTGTTCAAGGTTGATGATATAGGACTTATGCACCCTGAAAAAGCGCTTCGCGTCCAGGTTGGTCTCGAACACCCGGATGTGTTTGCTGCTGATCTGTCGTTTGCCATCCTTCAAATGGATGGTGGTATAGCTGTCGCTCGCCTCGAGGTAGAGGATGTCCTCATGCCTCAGCAATGTGAGCCCATCCCTCCCTGGTACGGCCATGCGTTTGCTCAGGGGTGAATCCGGGTCCTGCAGCAACGCGGCTATAGCCCCGGCGTGTCGCTGACCCATTTCTGGGTCGCTCACCGATCGACGCAACTTGCCAACGGCACGTTTCAGATCATCGGTATCGATGGGTTTCTCCAAATAATCGAGCGCGTTCTCCTTGAAGGCTCGGAGCGCGTATTCATCATAGGCCGTGGTGAATACGACGGGAAGCTCTAAACCTTCCAATGAATGTAGCAGCGAGAACCCATCCTCTCCCGGCATTTTGATGTCCAGGAAAAGCGCCTGGGGGTGGAGTGCAGCGATAAGCGTGCGTGCCTCCTGTGCGCTGGCTGCCTGCCCTACAACATCCACCTCCGGGCAGAGGTCCGCCAGCATCAGTTGGAGGTTCTCCCGAGCATCTGTCTCATCATCCACGATCAGCACACGCATGGCAACAGGGGTTTGAGCGGAAAGCTATCCGGTGCGCAGTGCCCGAGCGTGGCGATCGCGTGAGTGTCGTTCCTGATCGAGCGGATCGTGCCACTGGGAACGTGGATCGTTCACCGCACCTGTTCGAGGAAGTCGGAAAGCCGCTCCCGAGCGATCGGGATACGTGCTCCGTTCCGCATGATCGCCCAATGCCCATCATCGCGCAGGTATTCGCGCAGATGGTCCAAGTGGATGATGTGCGAGCGATGCACGCGCAAGAACACGGATGGGTCGAGCAATTGTTCGTAGACCCGGAGCGTGCGGGTGTCCAAGTAGCGTGTGCCATCCGTGAAATGGAGCACTGTGCAGTTCCCTTCAGCTTCCAGGTGCGCGATCAAGCGCGGGTCGAAGAGCTTGAAGCCGCGCGCATGGTCGATGATGATCCGGCCGGAATGACCTGCCACCTGCCGCACCGCCTCACCGAGCGTTCGTCTATAGGCCTCCGCATCACTCGGTGTCCCGCGCATTTGCCGGACCCTGACCACCGCCTTGCCCACGGCTGCCTGGAGCTCATCCTGGTCGATTGGTTTCAACAAATAGTCCACCGCGTGCGTGTGGAAGGCCTGCACCGCGTAGTCCTTGAAGGCGGTGACGAATATGACCAGGGCCTTCAAACCCTCCAGATCCGCCAACAGATCAAGCCCCTCGGTGCCGCTTGGCATGCGGATGTCCAAGAAGATCACCTCTGGGTCGAGTTCGCCGATCATCCGGCGTGCGCTGGACTGTCCGTCCGCAGTGCCCACCACTTGCACTTCCGGGCACAGATCCTCCAGCATCAAGCGAAGGTTTTCCCGCGCGGGTTCCTCATCATCCACGATGAGGGCGCGTAGCAAGGTGCCGGGCATGGAGAGCGAATGTAGCGCCGCACGACCGTTCCGACCGCTGGTGCCGCCGCTGCGACCGTTGCTCGCGCCTAGGTATGCACCGGATGCAGCGGCCTGTAGTTTGGGGCCACAGAACAAACCCTTGTTGCTATGAACATCACTACCACATCCAGTTCGCTCTGGATCTTCAACGATCAGGGGAGTTGACCCCGCAGTGCTCATGTTGTGTTTTGGTTTGGGGGCCTGGTCCGCTGTTCGGCGGGCCGGGCCTCTGGGTTTTCAGGTGGAACCTTGAGGGCCTCGCGTTCGTAGGAAGGCCGAAGATCCCGGTGCCATGAACAGCCAGCCTACGCATCCCATCCATGTGCGCATCGACCAGATCGAACGGTTGCTCATGTTCGACTACGACCCCTCCACGGAGGATGCGTTGTTCGATATCGTGGACCCGAGCGGCCGCATCGTGAAGACCGGCGATGTGAACGGGCCGGTGACCCGCGTGCGCATCACTGATCTGGAAGGGGAGGAGTACTTCCTGATGGTGTTGGATGGGGAACTTAGTACGGTGAAGCCCATCCACTTGCGCCGTGCGGTGTAATGGTCACCACACGCCATTCATCCATCCCCACTTACCGGTCATTGACGTTGGTCGGTTCCGTACTCACGATCGAGAGCAACGGAGAGGTTCGCATCGCACTGTGCTCGGATACCACCTCCCGAACACCGATGACCTTTCAGTACGCCTTCGTGCCAAGAGCTTCTCGGAAGGCGCGCTGATCACTTCGGTTTCCTGAGCATCCTTCGTTCCGGACCTGTATATCCGGATCGGTGGTCCTCGTTCCGTTACCACCGGTCCTCGCGCATACGCTCCCCGACTTGTTCAGGTCGGATAGTTTCACGTTGCGCTATGGTCATATCCAAAGCGCCGCACCCATGAAATTGCGCTACGCCATTTCTTACTCGTTGCTGGCTCTGTGCGATACTGGACTTTCTGCCCAGGGTTTCGCCGAGTTGGATGTGAACAACATACGCGCTCGGTTCTATGCCAATGGCATCATCGGGCTTGACCAGCCCCTCGGACAGCCCCATTTCGAAGCACCCGTTGGAAGCGGCGTCAACGCGCTGTTCAGTGCTGGTCTATGGATGGGTGGGAAGGATAGTATGAACCAACTACACATGGCGGTCACGAAGTACAACCAGACCGGGCAGGACTGGTTCCCCGGTCCCCTCACGAACAGCGGAGCGGCCTCCATCACACCGGCGGTTTCCGCGCAGTACGATGAGGTGTGGACGGTGAACGCCGCCGAGGTGGCCCTTTACCAAGCCTATTGCGCGTGTTTGGCCGACCCCGGGTGCGATGAGAGCGTTCAATTCCCCGGTTACCAAGTGCCCACCGAATTCCTCAACTGGCCAGCGCACGGCGATATTTTCTTGGATCAAGACTTCAACCTGGCGCCTTACTATGATGCGGATGGGAACGGGCAATACGACGCGGGCGCATGCGATGCTCCTTGTAGCCGCGGCGACCAGTCGCTCTTCTTCATCTTCAACGACAAACTGGCGCCGCATAGCGAGAGCGGATGCTTGCCCATCGGCGTTGAGGTGCAGACCACGCCGTTCGCATACGCTGGACCCACCGCCGCACTTGCGAACACGGTGTTCGTCCAGTACCGGATCATCAACCGGAGCTCGCAAACGCTCACAGATTTTTACGTGGGTCTTTTCACCGATCTCGATCTGGGTTGCGCGAATGATGACTACATAGGGTGCGACGTGGAACGAAGCCTCTGGTATGGCTACAATGGAGATGCCTTCGACGAAGATTGCAATGCGGCACCGGGCTACGGCGCGCAGCCTCCGGCTTTCGGGGCGACCATTCTATACGGTGTTGCGGCCGATCACGACGGTACCGATCACGTGCAGGATTCGGCACTTGCCCTTTTCAATGGGTATGGTTCCGGTGATGGCGTGATCGACAACGAACGTTTGGGGCTTACACACTTCATCTGGAGCAGCAACGACAACTCGCCCATGGGGGAACCGATGAACTGCGGGGAGCACTATAACGCACTCCGGGGTATTTGGAGGGATGGAACTCCGCTGACCTACGACGGCAACGGATATGGAGGTACTATCCCAGCCCGCTTCGCTTTTCCCGGAAGTTCGGATCCGCTAGGCCTAGGCACCGGCAGCGTGCCTCAACCGGCTTGGAGCGAAGCGAGCGGAGGGAACGCGCCTTTCGATCGAAGAGGTCTTGGGAGCATGGGCCCGATCACCTTGGAGCCAGGAGCCACCAACTCGATCCTCATCGCGTTCGTATATGCGCGCGCCAGCAGTGGTGGTCCGGAAGCAAGCGTTCTCGCGCTTCAAGACCGTGTGGATAGTGTTCGCACTTTCGCAGCCGCCCAAAACTGGTACAGCGGCATGCAGCAGGGGGTTCCGTGCGACGCGATCTCGGTTGGGCATGTCGAAGACCCTAAGCCAATTGACCCAATCCTGGTGTTATTTCCTGTGCCCGCTTCCGATAGGGTGATGATCAGCGCCACAGCTGAACTCGTTGGCGAAATGATAGCCCTGCGTGACGCAACTGGCCGGATCGTGGCAACGCATAGGCTCTCCCAAGGGCTGAACGTGATCGATATCCGTTCGCTCGCTCGCGGCGTTTACAGCTGCGAGGTGCGCTCCGCGAAGGCGCGCTGCACGGGAAGGGTAGTGAAAGAGTAGTTCCGGGTGAAACTCATCCATGCGAAGCCCTTCGAGCGATCGAGGGGCTTCGTCCTTTACATCCTTGAGAAATGGAAGAGGCACTAAGCAACTAAGCCGACCTGAAGCACGCATACTAAGTGACCAGAAACGCGAACTGCGCAAGTGGCCTTAACAACATTACGCCAGCACCACCTTCCTTTTCATCATCTCCTCCACCGCATCGGCCTCCACCGGGATGTCGGCGAACAGATCGATCGGCGCATCGCGCGTAACGAGGATGTTGTTCTCCAACCGGATCCCCAGCTTCTCCTCGCGGATGTAGATGCCCGGCTCCACGGTGAAGACCATGTCCGGCTGGATCATCTCGTTCCACAGGCCCACGTCGTGTACATCGAGGCCGAGGAAGTGGCTGGTGCCGTGCATGAAGTACTTCTTGTAGAGCGGCTTTTCGGGATCCTGCTTCGCCACATCGTTCTTGTCGATGAGGCCGAGACCGATCAATTCGCTCTCCATGATCTTGCCCACCTGCTTGTGATAGTCGGCCATCAAGGTGCCGGGGCGCAGCAATTGCGTCGCCTCGTTCTTCACGCGCAGCACCGCGTTGTACACGTCCTTCTGGCGCTTCGTGAAACGGCCGTTCACCGGCACGCACCGCGTAAGATCGCTCGCGTAGCCGCCGTACTCGCAGCCGAAATCCATCAGGATCACATCGCCGTCGTTGCACACCTGGTCGTTGGTGATGTAGTGCAGCACGCAGGCGTTGTAGCCGCTGGCGATGATCGGCGTGTAGGCATGCCCGCGCGAACCGTTGCGCAGGAACTCGTGCGTGATCTCCGCTTCGATGGCGTACTCCTTCACACCCGGCTTCACGAAACCGCACACGCGCTCGAAGGCCTTGCCCGTGATCGCGATGGCGCGTTGGATCTGCTCCACTTCCTCCTTCGTCTTGCGACTGCGCGAGCGGTGCATGATAGGCGCGCTGCGCTTCACGCTGTGCAGCGGGAACTGCGCGCGCGTCTCCTTGTTCTTGCGCTCCTCGCGCGTCTCCACCTCGTTGCCCTGGCGCAGGTGCTCGTTGCTGTTCAGGTACAGGTGCTCGCACTGCGGCACCAGCCGCTTGATCGTCGCTTCGTAGCTCGTGGTCCACAGCACCGTGGCGATGCCGCTCAGCTCCGTCGCTTCCTTCTGCGAGAATTTCGCGCCCTCCCAGATCGCCAGCAGTTCGCTCGTCTCGCGCACGAAGAGGATCTCGCGGTCCTTCGCGTCCACCGCATCGGGGAAGAGCAGCAGGATCGTCTCCTCCTGGTCGATGCCGCTGAGGTAGAAGATGTCGCTGGCCTGCTTGAAGGGCAATGAGCCATCGGCGCTCGTGGGCATGATGTCGTTGCTGTGGAAGATGGCGAGGCCGCCTTTCTCCATGTGCTGGCGGAAACGGGCGCGGTGCTCGCGGTAGGTGGACGCTGAGAGGGGGCTGTAACGCATGATGCGAATGTAAGGAGGCTCGATGTGCGAAAAAGAGCAGGGACCCGCGGGCGCTTGACCCGATTGACCATAAACCAAGAACAATTCCAAACAGCCCGGCGTTGGCTACTTGCTTCATCGCCAAGCGCCCCGCCCGTAAGTTTGCGCCCGAAAGCAACGCGCCCCTCGCGCACCAACGCATCAGCATGGCTCGTCAAGGTCTCTTCGGCTCCTCGCTCGTCAAGAAGTATTGGATGGCCCTCACGGGCCTTTTCCTTATCACGTTCCTGGTGGTTCACTCCGCCGTGAACGCCATGATCTTCTGGAACGATGGCGGTGTCACCTTCAACATGGTGGCGCACTTCTTCGGTAGCAACATCCTGATCCGCACGATGGAGATCGTGCTCTTCGCAGGACTCATCGCCCACATCGTGGATGGACTGATGCTCTGGAGCCAGAACCGCGCAGCCCGTCCGGTGAAGTACGCCGTGGAAAACGGCCGCGCGAACCGCACCTGGTACAGCGCGAGCATGGGCATCCTCGGAACGCTTATTCTGCTCTTCCTCATCCTGCACCTCTGGCATTTCTGGGTGAAGAGCCGCATCACGGGCCTGCATGAATACGGCCTGGACGATGCACAACAGGAGAACCTCTTCGGCGCGATGATGCAGACATTCGAGAACCCGATCGTGGTGGTGATCTACGTGCTCGGCTGCTTCAGCTTGTTCTGGCACCTCATGCACGGTTTCAAGAGCGCCTTCCAGAGCCTGGGCTTGAACCACAAACGCTACAACCCGATCATCGCTATGGCGGGCACGGCGTTCAGTATCATCATCTCCGTGCTTTTCGCGGCAATGCCGGTAAGCATGTACTTCAAGTGGATCCACGAAATCCAGCCGCGGGCTAGCAGCCATGAGCCACGAGCTTGCCACGGACGCAGCAAGCTCGTGGCTCATGGCTCGCGGCTCGAAGCCCCTCAGAACTCCTCGACCATGTCAGTGAAACTCGACAGCAAGATCCCTCCCGGCCCCATCGACAAGAAGTGGACCGACCATAAGGGGCACATCCGCATCGTTGCACCCGCGAACAAGCGCCGAATCGACGTGATCGTGGTGGGCACGGGCCTCGCCGGTGGTGCGGCAGCCGCATCGTTGGCTGAGATGGGCTACAACGTGAAGGCTTTCTGTTTCCAGGACAGCGCCCGTCGCGCGCACAGCATCGCCGCGCAGGGCGGGATCAACGCAGCGAAGAATTACCAGAACGACGGTGACAGCACCTACCGCCTTTTCTACGACACGGTCAAGGGCGGCGATTACCGGGCACGCGAAGCCAACGTTTATCGTCTCGCGGAAGTGAGCGCGAACATCATCGATCAGTGCGTGGCGCAAGGCGTGCCCTTCGCTCGCGACTACGGTGGATTGCTCGATAATCGCTCGTTCGGTGGTGTGCAAGTGAGCCGCACCTTCTATGCACGCGGGCAGACCGGTCAGCAATTGCTGCTCGGTGCGTACAGTGCCCTGATGCGCCAGGTCGGCAAAGGCGCGGTGCAGATGTATGATCGACATGAGATGCTCGATGTCGTTGTGGTGGATGGCAAGGCGCGTGGCATCATCGCGCGGAACCTGATCACCGGCGAGATCGAACGCCATGGCGCGCATGCGGTATTGCTCTGCACCGGCGGCTACGGCAACGTGTTCTTCCTAAGCACGAATGCCATGGGCAGCAACGTCACCGCGGCGTGGAAAGCACATAAGCGCGGCGCCTACTTCGGTAATCCGTGCTTCACGCAGATCCACCCGACCTGCATCCCTGTTAGCGGCACGCACCAGAGCAAGCTCACGCTCATGAGCGAGTCGCTCCGCAACGACGGTCGCATCTGGGTGCCTGCGAAACTGGAGGACGCCAAGGCCATTCGCGATGGCAAGAAGAAAGGCAGCGATATCCCCGAAGGTGACCGCGACTACTTCCTCGAACGCCGCTACCCAGCCTTCGGGAACCTGGTACCGCGCGATGTGGCCAGCCGTGCCGCAAAGGAGCGGTGCGATGCGGGCTTCGGTGTGAACAAGACCGGTGAAGCCGTGTACCTCGACTTCGGTGCGGCCATCGAACGCTACGGCAAGCTCGAAGCGAACGTGAAGAAGATCGAGAACGCGAGCAAGGAGAAGATCATCGAGCTCGGTCGCGCTGTGGTGAGCGAGAAGTATGGCAACCTCTTCGACATGTACGAGAACATCGTCGGCGAGAACCCTTACGACCACGCGATGAAGATCTACCCCGCCGTTCACTATACCATGGGCGGCCTCTGGGTGGACTACAACCTGCAGACCACCGTGCCGGGCCTCTTCGCCCTCGGCGAAGCCAACTTCAGCGATCACGGCGCGAACCGCCTCGGTGCGTCAGCGCTCATGCAAGGCTTGGCCGATGGCTACTTTGTGATCCCCTATACCGTGGGCGATTACCTCGCGGATGACATCCGCACGGGACCGATCGACACGAAGCGTCCGGAATTCGATGCTGCCGAGATAGAACAGAAAGACCGCATCAACCACTTCCTGAACAACAAGGGCACCAAACCTGTCGATGACTTCCACCGCCGCCTCGGCAAGGTGATGTGGGACAAATGCGGCATGGCGCGCAACGCGCAAGGCCTAACGGAAGCGATCGCCGAGATCCGCCAGATCCGGGAGGAATTCTACCGCGACGTGCGTGTGCCAGGCAAGGGCAACGAGTTCAACCAGGAATTGGAAAAAGCAGGCCGCGTGGCCGACTTCCTTGAACTGGGCGAACTGATGTGCATGGATGCGCTCAACCGCAACGAAAGCTGCGGCGGCCACTTCCGTGAGGAGTACGCAGAAACAGATGGGCCACAGCAGGGCGAGGCCAAGCGTGACGATGCCAACTACGCGTACGTGGCAGCTTGGGAGTGGACCGGTGATGCGGGCAAAGCGAACCTGCACAAGGAGACCCTGGTGTTCGATGAGGTGAAACTGACGCAACGCTCCTACAAGTGATGGGGAACATGAAACTGAATCTCAAGATCTGGCGCCAAGCCGGTCCGAACGACAAGGGCCAGATGAAGGACTATCCGGTGAGCAACGTGTCCGAGGACATGAGCTTTCTGGAGATGCTGGATGTGTTGAACGACGACATCGTGCGCAAGGGCGATGACCCTATCGCCTTCGACCACGATTGCCGCGAAGGCATCTGCGGATCGTGCAGCCTCTTCATCAATGGCGAAGCGCACGGTCCGGGCAAGGGCATCACCACGTGCCAGTTGCACATGCGCCGTTTCAAGGATGGCGATACGATCCACGTGGAGCCCTGGCGCGCGCAAGCATTCCCTGTCATCAAGGATCTGGCAACGAACCGCAGTGCCTTCGATCGCATCCAAGCGGCCGGGGGTTTCGTGAGCATCAACACCAGCGGCAACCTCGTTGATGGCAATGCGGTGCCCATCCCGAAGGACCATGCCGACAAGGCCTTCGATGCCGCCACCTGCATCGGTTGCGGTGCCTGCGTGGCCACCTGTCCGAACGGTTCCGCGATGTTGTTCACGGCGGCGAAAGTCTCGCAGCTCTCACTGCTCCCTCAAGGCAAGCCCGAGAGCAAGCGGCGTGCTTTGGCGATGGTGGAGCAGATGGACAAGGAGGGTTTTGGCAATTGCAGCAACACGGGCGCCTGCGAGATCGAGTGCCCGAAGAACATCAGCCTCGAACATATCGCGCGGTTGAACAGGGAGTACTTGGCGGCGACGGTGACGAAGGAGTGATCGCTGCCGAAGTCGAGAAGCGCCCGAAAGAGCGCACGGTATCCGCATCGCCATCGGTTCTTTCTGGAGGGCGGCAAAATCGTGGTGCTGAACTGGAACAGGAGGCTTTCCTCGTCATGTGCGAACTTGCGGCACCATGAGCACTGAGCGCGCCATCAAGCGCATCTTCCATCCCACGGACCTTTCAAGGTCCAGCGAAGTAGCCTTCCACCACGCCCTGCGGCTCGCAGTTGAGGCGCGTGCCTCGTTGACGATACTTCATGCAGGCGCAGATTCGGAGTCATGGGACGAGATGCCACAGGTCCGCAGAACGTTGAAGGGTGGGGTCTGTTGAAGGACGAGAACGACACGGAAGAATTCCTGACCCTTGGGATGAAGATCAGGAAGCTGATGGTCGGGGCCGGTGACCCGTTGAAAGCCTGCAAAGAGTACCTCGAGGATCATCCGACGGACCTGGTGGTCTTGGCCACGTATCAGGACTCCGGACGCATGGGTTGGTTGAAACAAAAGGTGGCGGAGCCGCTGTTGCGTGCCGTCGGGGAGGCGACCTTGTTAGTACCATCACAATGCCCCGGGTTCGTGCATTCGAAGACGGGAGCTGTCGGTCTGCGCCGCATCCTTCTCCCGATCGCATCCGACCCGGATCCAGCACAAGCCGTACGAGCGGCGTCGCTCGTGTCACGTCACCTCGGTTCAGGCGAAATGGAGTACACCCTGCTTTTTGTAGGTGCCACTGCGGACATGCCCGCTCCCGAATTGCCCGTCCGGGACGGATGGAAGTGGGATCGTATCGCGCGCGAAGGCGACATCGTGGAAACGATCCTTGCGGTTGAAAAGGAGATCAAGGCCGACCTTATCGTAATGGCCACGAAGGGGCACGATGGCTTCCTGGACGCCTTGCGCGGAAGTACAACGGAGCGAGTGCTTCGAGGTGCCTCCTGCCCGATGTTGACGGGCGTGGTATAGAACTTCGTTGAGGAGTTCGTCGCTAGCTTCGGCGCGTATGTCCCCCAACACGATGCCACCGCCTTTGCGCAGCAAGCTTCCCCACGTCGGCACCACCATCTTTACGGTGATGAGCAAGCTGGCGGCCGAGTGCGGCGCCATCAACCTCAGCCAGGGCTTTCCGGATTTTCCGATCGACGAGAGGCTGAGTTCTTTGGTCTATGCGGCCATGAAAGCAGGGCATAACCAGTACGCGCCCATGCCTGGCCTACTTTCGCTGCGGGAAGCGATAGCCACCAAGGTGGATCGGCTCTATGGTTCCGCCTATGACGTGGAATCGGAGGTCACAGTGACGGCCGGAGGTACGCAAGCCATCTTCACAGCGCTCGCTGCGGTGGTTCATCTTGGGGATGAGGTGATCATCGTCGATCCTGCTTACGACTGCTATGCGCCCACCGTGGCGTTGTTCGGCGGCGTTCCAGTGCATGTGCGTCTGGGTGATGATATGCGCTTTGATGCCGCAGCGGTCCAAGCGGCGATAACACCACGCACGCGGATGCTGATGTTGAACACTCCGCACAATCCAGCAGGCACGATCCTACGCGATGCCGATATGCAACGGATCGTCGCGATGCTCCGGGGCACGGACATTCTGCTCCTGAGCGATGAGGTGTACGAGCATTTGGTTTTCGACGGCGAGATGCACGCCTCCGCCATGAACTATCCAGAGCTGCGCGAGCGAGCGTTCGTGGTCTTCAGTTTTGGAAAGGTCTTTCATGCCACTGGTTGGAAGATGGGCTACGTCCTTGCTCCGATGGACCTGATGACCGAGTTCCGCAAAGTGCACCAGTTCAACGTATTCAGTGCGAACACACCGCTCCAACATGCGCTGGCGGAGCATCTCCGGGACCCGGCCAACTATGAGCAACTCCCCGGTTTCTTCCAGGAGAAGCGCGATCGCTGCACCATTGGCCTGCGGGCCTCGCGGTTCGAGCCCCTGGCATGCGAAGGCAGCTACTTCCAGCTCGCTGACTACAGCCGGATCAGCGATGAGGAGGATATCGCTTTTGCCAAGCGCATGACCGTGGAGTATGGCATCGCAGCAATTCCTCTGAGCCCGTTTTACAACGACCCGCCGCAGGGAAGGAGGATCCTGCGTTTCTGTTTCGCCAAGCAAGGCGATACTTTGGACAACGCTCTCGAGAAGCTATGCGCGATCTGAAAGTGACACTGGCGCAGACGATGCTGCACTGGGAAGATGCCGCCGCGAACCGATGCATGTTCTCGGAGAAGATGGCCGCTTATAAAGGCACCACCGACCTTATCGTGCTGCCGGAGATGTTCACCACGGGCTTCAGCATGCGCAGCGCCGAAATGGCGGAAACGATGGATGGTGCTACGGTCGCCTGGATGCGCGAACAGGCGAGGACGCTCGATGTAGCGCTTTATGGAAGCGTGATCATCAAAGACGACGGTCAGTACTTCAATCGTGGGCTGTTCGTGGAGCCCTCTGGCAAGGTAGCCATGTACGACAAACGCCACCTGTTCCGCTTTGCCAATGAGAACGAACACTACTCCCCGGGATCCGAACGCGTAGTGGTCGAATGGCGTGGCTGGCGTCTACTGCTCCAGGTATGCTTCGACCTGCGGTTCCCGGTTTTCGCGCGTAACCTCGGCGACTACGATGCGATCCTTTACGTGGCCAACTGGCCCGAAGCCCGACGTTATCCTTGGAGCCAGTTGCTAATAGCCCGCGCCATTGAGAACCAGTGCTATGTGGTCGGAGAGAACCGGGTGGGCATGGACGGCAAGGGCATCCACTACAGCGGTGATTCCGTCGTGATCGATCCGCGAGGAGCGGTGATCGGAAGGATTGAGCCTTCACAGGAGGGGACATCGACCACCGTATTGGATAGAGCGGCGCTCGAGGACTTTCGCGAGAAATTCCCTGTGGGCAAGGACGCCGACGATTTCTCTTTGCAGCTCTGAGCGGAACCCGTCCAGGCTCCACCGCCTCAACGCAGAATGGTGACGTGCCCCAGGCGTTCGTGTTGACGCCCCACTTGGCCGCTCTCGTCCTCGAAGAAGCGGTAGGTTAACCGCCATGCGTACATGTGGTTCGCGGCCTCCTCGTTGCTCACAACGCCATCCCAGAACAAGTTCGGATCCGTGGTTTGGAACAGCACACCGCCCCAGCGGTCGAAGACCACGAGCTCGATGCTCGCGATGTTCTTGCCCACCGCGCCCCAAGTGTCGTTGATGCCGTCCCCATTGGGTGTGCCGGTGTTGGGGACATAGATGGATGCAGGACAGAACTCGTTCACCACTACAGAGTCGCGCATGCTGCAATCATGGGGATTGGTGACCTCCACGAAATACCATCCGTAGGCACCGGCAAGGATCACTTGAGCGCTTTCTCCCGTGTTCCATTGGAAAGACGAGCCCCTCATTTCCCGCATTGATCACCACGTAGTGCGGCTCTTCGTCCAAACAAGCGAAAAGCTGGTGCGCTGCTAGATGTGAAGGAGAGGAATTGAAGGTGACCCCCACCACATCGGATGCGGCGCAGAAGCCGTTGTCCACGTTCACCGAATAGGTCCCGGTGGTGCTCACCAGCAGTGTGGGTCCATTGGAACCGTTGCTCCATTGGTAGGTCGCCCCGGGGTTCGTGACATCCAAAGAGAGCACGTCCCCTTCGCACATGGCAGTATCAGGCCCGAGATCCACTACGGGGTAGGCCACAAAGGTGACATCGGCATCGAAGGTGCGCACGCACCCCTCCATGTTCTCGACGGTCACGCTATATGTTCCACCAGCGGTCGGTTCGATGGTCTGCGTTACCGCGTTCGTGTTCCATAAATAGGTGCTGCCCGTGTTCCCGGCGTCCAAAAGCACGGGTTCTCCGATGCAGGTGGTCACATCCTGGAGCACATCCGATGGCAGCTGCAGGAAGGTAACGTTCACCGAATCACGGGTGGTGCAGGCCACGTTGCTCACATCCACCCAGTAGATATCCGAGGTCGAAGGGGCGAATGTTTGTGTCATCGCGCTCGTGTTCCACAGGTAGGTGGCCCCGGGGTTCGTAGCATCCAGTAGGAGCGGATCACCGGCACAGAGCGAGGTATCCGGGCCCAGGTCCACCACAGGAGGGGCCGCCAACGTTACTGCCGCGTCGAACTGGGCACTGCATAACTGTGACGTTGTGACCACCACGCTAAAGGTGCCCGATGCCGTTGCGATGATCTGCTGGGTAACTGCGTTGGTGTTCCAGAGGTAGGTGCATCCCGGATTGCCAGCGTCGAGTGTGGGCAGCGCTGTCGTGCAAGCCGTGACGTCCTGGAGCATATCGGTGGGAAGTGCCGCGAAAGTGACAGCGATGGTATCGCTGTTCACGCAGTTCTGTGGACTTGTAGCCGTGGCGTGATAAGTCGCCGAGGTGTTGACGAGGAGCGTTTGTCCGTTCGGGCCGGTGTTCCATACGATCGTATTGCCCGGCGATTGGGCATCCAGAAGCAATGAGGACGCGCCGCAAACCGTGGTATCAGCACCTAGGTCCACCGAAGGCACTTGGTGTAGCGTGACATTGAAAACCTTGGTGGTTTGACAGCCCTGCATATCCGTGATCTCCACGGTATAGGAAGCACTGGTGTTCACGAGCACGGTTTGGCTCGTGGGGCCGTGGGCCCAAACGTAGTCGCTTCCTGGGAAGCCCGCGTCCAGCACTAGACTTTGCCCCTGGCAAGCGCTCATGTTCACTGGATTGATCATGCTGTCGAAGGCATCGACCACATGCACAGAATCACTCACGCTGCAGCCGTTCGCGTCCGTCACGGATACGTTGAAGGCCATGGTGGTATCCGCCATGATGCTCGGTGAAGCGATGCTGCCGGAGTTGAGCAGATTGAACGGCGTCCATGCGATGTTGAACGGCGCGGGCACGTTGTGCTGCACGTTCAACTGGAAGCCCAGTGTGTTGCATAACGTGGTGTCGGGTGTGGCCGCAATGGTGTAGGTGGTTGTGACCGCTACGGTAACCGAGGCCTGCATAGCACAACTGGTGATCGGGTCGGTTAGTGTGGCCGTATAGTTGGTGGTGGTTGTTGGGCTGGCGATGGGCGTAAGGCTCAATGGGTTGTTCAGGGAGCCCGCCGGTTGCCACTGCAGTTGGGCGTTCGCGGGCCCCTGCACCGCAGCGGTCAATTGGCTCGTCTCGCCCTGGCACAGTTGCACATCGCTCGCGGATGCCGAAACGCTCATGGTCGGCCCTACGGTGATGGTGACCTGTTCCGTGTCGGTGCAACCGATGTTCGTGGTCGCGATGAGCGAATAGGTGGTCGTGGCGCTTGGCGTCGCGATGGGAGAAGGCCCGGTGGTAGTGCTCAAACTTCCGTTGTTCGGCGACCACTGCCACACGATCCCTTGCCCACTGCTAGCTGTTGCCTGGAGCGGAATACCCGATGCGCTGCACAATGTCGTATCGCCTGGGAGGGTGATGGAGAACGGCGCCTGCACTTCGATGAACAGCGAGTCCGTGAACACGCAACCATTTCCGCCCGTCGCGCTGAAAGTGTACCAGGTACTCGCCAAAGGGGAAGCGGTCGGGGTGGCGCTGTTGGGGTTGTTCAACGTGCCGGAGGGCGACCATTGCATTCCGCCCGGAGCATTGTCGATATGGGTTATGATCATGTTGTCGATCGCCCAAACATCCTGGCCGAGGCCACTGTTCGCCAATTGCCGCCAGCGGAACAAGGTCGCGTTCGTGCGGGCCAGCAGAGGTATTTCCACCCTTCGTGGGGTGAAGGTGCTGAACTGCGATTCCAGCATCGTGTCGAACGGGGTCCAAGCTCCTCCGCCGTTCACGCTGTACTCCAGCACTACGTTATCACCCGGATCGGCGTTCTCGCAAGGAGCCGTACCCGTGGCGATGTACACTTGGAAATCAAGCGCACCACCGTTGGTTACATCCATTGGGTTCGTGCGTGCTTCCCGCGTTCCGCTGCCGGTGAACAGGAGCGCGTTCCCTGTGGCCGACCCGCAGGTATTGGCGATCGCACCGCCGGTGATCACGTCCCAAAAGACGCCTGGTGAAAGGTCCAATGGATCGAAGGCGATGGTCCGGTACACATCACCCATCAATTGGGTGCTCTCGCCGCCACAGATCGCACTATCCGATGCGGAGACGCGGACCGAGTGGATATCGTTCGGCGTTACGGCCACGAACACGCTGTCCGCGATGCTGCCACAACCCAGCGGGTTGGAGACCTGCAACCGGAACCAAGTGTTGTTCATCGGGAAGGCCACCGGATCGGGGATCGCGGGATCGCTCACCAGTGCGGTCGGCGTCCAGGCCAGGTCGAACACTTGCGGATCGGGCACCGGTTGGGCCCCTAATTGAACCGCACCGAATTGGCACACGTTGGCGTTCGCCGCACCATTCGCTGTAGCCTGTAGGGTGAGTGGAACTTGAATGCCGACATGGAAACTGTATTGCTCCGGACAAGCGCTACCCGGTAACTCCCCGTAAACGGTGTAAGTGTCGTTCTGGGTAGGGGTGAAGGTCCAGCTCCAACCGGTCGCCAAGGTGGTACCCGGGTTGCTCGCGGCTTCCCAAATAGCATTGTCCAATTGATGGGGCGCGCTCAGGGTCACTGGTCCGGAAACACAGACGAGTGTATCAGTTACCACTGGTGGTATGTAGACGCTATTGACCGTGAACCCATAACTCTCGCCGGTGCCTGAGCCATAGGCGTAAACATGGATGCCCTGAGAGGAAAGGACACGGTGGTTGCCGGGCGCGATGGTCAGGCTCGTGTAGGACCATGTTGGACAAGACGGGTAGGGTGTGAACTGTGCGGCAGGAACGGAAGCACCATCCAGTTGCACCGCTGCAACTGCTGTCGTTGGCACGACCAAATTGAGGCGGTGGCCGTTGATCTGGGGCGAGGCGACCGTGCTGAAGCGAGCCTCCAGGGTGGTGCGATCGTCGGGTTCCAAAAGGACCATCGACGGATCTCCAGCTCCCGCGCAACTATAGCCCTCACTGATCTGCGCTACCGAGATCGGTGCAGTAGCGCTGATGCATACTGGCGCGGTGCTACCGTTCACCTCATGGATCTGGCCCGGGTTCAATAGCACGGGCGCGCCGCCGTTCACCGACACGGTGGTGCCGTTCTGCGCGCACTGGATCCGATAGGTCTCGGAGGTAGGCCCGCCGTTCTTGAAGGTGTGGAAGCTGGTTCCCCAGTGATCGATGGGAACCATCTGTTCGTAGAGGTGGTCACAGGCCGCACAGGCCACCGGTACGTTGGCACACATCGAACCGCCGAACACCGCGAAGGGTCGGCACGATCCATTCTGTGAAGTTCCCCGCACAAGCGTACCTGTCAGGTTGAGCGCGGCGAGTGCCGACTGCACCTGATAGGCTTCGCCTTGGTCCAGCTGAATGGTGAAGGGTACACCGGCCGCATGGCCACCGAGCGTGTTCACCGTGGGTGTGATCTCTACTTCGGTGCCATCCTGTGTAGCTACGATGAGCAGTTCGCTCTTGTAGAATTCATTGAAACCAGGAATGCCCCGGTACGCCTCTGCCCGGTATTCTGTGCCAAGTCCTTCCACCGGGAGCACTTGGGTGCCGTCGTGTGTGTAGCTCTGGAAACTCACCGCCGAAACCGTGACAGGAGCCTGCGTCTGCACCCGAACGCCTTTGTTCGTGACCGTTTCTGAACCGATGTGCTCGGCGGTGTTGGGCACTATTACCAAGGCCACCCCGTTCGCGGGAACGATGAACGATTGGCTCCAGCCGGTAAGTGGTATGCTCACCGTGCCGCTGGTGGCGGTAGGCGATGTGATGTAAAGACGGAGTTCTTGCGCGCCGTAGGCGTTCTGCATGAAGCCGACCCAGAAGTCCGTGCCCATGGTCATGAGCGGTCCCGGGGATTGCGCCAGGGCAGGCTGAACGGCCCCAAGGATCAGGCTCAGCAGAGTGGCTCGGAACGTTGGGCTTAGAATGCTCACGAAGGATCTGTGTCGATAAGCCACCGGTGAACGGGTTCGATGCGGCCGTGCATACGCGATCCCGGGGCCCGATGTTCGCAAGCCACAGAACGACAAGGCCGGGATCGCTCCCGGCCTTGCCCATGATGAGAGGATCTTCTCTCAGACCAGCATTACCGTATCACTGTCACATGCCCCACGGTTTCCCGCTCGGCGCCCAACGTTCCAAGGTGATCCTCGATGAAGCGGTACTTCAGCTTCCAGACGTAGGTGCCATCCTGCACAGCCCCGCCGTTCCGCTTCCCGTCCCACGCCACTGTCTCATCCTTGCCGTTGAAGATCAGTTCGCCCCAGCGGTCGAACACGGACATCTCCACCGCGCCTATGTTATAGCCCGCAGGGCTGAAAAGGTCGTTCAGTCCATCGCCGTCCGGAGTGAAGGAGTTGGGCACGAAGCACTGCGGTGGGCAGTATTCCACGATCTCGATCGAATCCGTGATCGTGCAGTTCAACGGTGTGGTGATGTCCACGAAGTACCAACCGTATTGATCCACCTCGACCGTTTGGGTCACTTCATCCGTGCTCCACAAATAGGTGCACCCAGAATTGCCGGCATCCAAGAGCGTTTTGTACGGCGCAAAGTCCAGGCAGAGCACCTGTTGCCATTCCTGGATCACATTGGGCAGCGGATTGAACACCACGATCACCGAATCGCGCGTGGTGCAATAGCCATTGAACACCTCCGCCCAAACGTCCATGGTGAAGGTGACGATGGTGGTCTGGTCCGTGCTCCCCGTATTCCACAAGTAGGCCTGCCCTGGATTGCCAGCGTCCAGATCGAGCGTGTCGGTATCGCAAAGCGCTGTATCAGGTCCGAGGTCCACTACCGGGAAGGGAACGATGGTGATCACCATATCGGCGGAATCGACGCAAATCGTCGGCGTGGTGACCACCACGGAATAGGTCGTCGAAACGCTATCCACCTGGATGGTCTGTGTGGTTTCATTGGTGCTCCACAGATACGCGCTTCCCGGATTCTCCGCGTCAAGGGTAATGGTCTCACTGATGCAAACGGTCGTGTCGCGTAGGTCGATCACGGGTAGGGGGTCGAAGGTGACGTTGATCGTATCACTGTTCACGCAAGTATTGGCATCGGTCACTTGCACCCAATAGGCATCGTTGGTGGTCACACTGATCGTTTGCCCCACCGCGGTAGTGCTCCATAAGAAGATGCTGCCAGCGTTGCCAGCGTCCAGGGTCCAGTTCTCCCCGATACAACGCGAGGTATCCGGGCCCAGTACGACGACCGGCAGAGGATCAACGGTCACTGTAGTGGTGAAGGTGGATTGGCACCCGTTGCTGTCCTCCAGCAGCACGGTGTAGTCGTTCGCCGTGGAGACGGTGATGGTCTGGGTCACCTCGTTCGTGGGGCTCCAGAGATACGTGCTGCCTGGATAGCCGGCATCGATCACCATATTGTCACCGGCGCAAAGCGAGGAATCCGGGTAGAAGAACAGCGCATCGAACGGAACGGTGATGTTCACCGTATCCCGGGCGGAACATCCCAGTGCGTCCTGCACCACCACGATGTACTGCATAGTGGAATCCAAAGTGATCGTCGGGGTGGCTGTGTTCGCACCGAGCAGATAGGCCGTGGGGGTCCAACTGATCGCGCCACCCGGCACGTTGTGCTGCACGTTCAGCAGGAAGCCTACAGGATCGCAAACGGTCGTGTCTTGCGTGCCGGTCACCACATAGGCGGTGCTCACGGTGATCACAATGTTCTCCGTCAACTGACAACCGCTTATCGTATCCGTAACGGTCAGCACGTAGTCGGTCGTTACCAGTGGCGTTGCGGTGGGGTCTTGGATGGTGGCATCGTCCAAACTTCCAGGCGAGGACCAGCTATAGGTCAGGTTCGTTGTAAGGCCATTGATCGTAGCGTTCAACAGGGTGCTTTCACCTTGGCAGAGGTCATCGTCGGGGGTTGTTATCGTAAGGCCTAAAAGCTGGTTCACGGTGATCGTCACGCTATCACTGGCTACGCAGCCCTGTCCTGTGGTCACCGTAACGAAGTACTCCGTGGTGACCGCGGGTGTTGCGATCGGGTCTTCGACGAAGGTCGCGTTCAGCGTACCGTTGTTCGGTGTCCATAGCCAGATATGGTTGGTGCCCGAGCTGGGGACGGCTTCTAATTGGATACCGGCCAGATCGCAAATGGTCGTGTCCGGGGTCATCGTAATGCTGAATGGTGCGCCTACCTCGATGTACACGGAATCCTGGTAGCTGCATGTGGTGTTCGCATCAATGCTCTGCACGTAGTACCAGCCCGTAACGGCTGGGTAGGCCATCGGGTCCTGCACGTTGGCGGCACTGAGGGTGGCGGGCGGTGACCAGTTAAACGAGATGCCGGCTGGGTTGGACGCGGCTACCGCGATATTGTCCAAGCTCCAGTTGTCGTTGCCCGGGCCGCCACTGGTGATCTGTCTCCACCGAAACATCGTTGCGGCGGTCTGTGCCGCTGGGGGAATGGTTTCCACGATCGTATTGAATGTGGGATATAGATACTCCCAGTAGGTAGCCATGAGGTTCCAGTTGGCCCCACCGTTGATCGAGTATTCCAACACAACATCTTCACCAGGGTCCGCATCGTCACAGGGCGGGGCGCCTGCGCCGATCTTGATCGCGAAGCTCACGCTACCACCGTTCAATACGTTCATGGCCACGGTGCTCGCTTGCCTCGGGTTCGCGCCATCGAACCAGAGCGCATTGCCGAATACAGAACCGCAGTTGTTACTGATGATACCGCCTTGGATATTGTCCCAGATCGCTCCGGGCAAAACGTCCAGTTCATCCTGCATCAGGATCTGTTCCACGGACACGTTCAATTGCGAGGAATCACCCAGACAGAGCGCGTCCTTTTCTGTGGTCGCCTCATAGACCAGAACATCACCGAGGATCACATCGATGTACACGCTATCCACGCTTACCGCACACCCGTTCAGTGTGCTCACGCTCACATAGAACCAACCGCTCTGGGTGGGTGTAGCGATCGGGTTCTGTAGGCTGCCATCATTCAATTGCGGGTCGGGCCACCAGTTGTACAGATAGGTGCCGGGAGGGTCCACAAGAACGTCCAGCTGCACCGTTTCGAAGCTACAGATGGTGATCGTGGCCGGGGAGGGTACGCCGTTCGCCGAAGGGGTGAGCAATGGTGGGTCGTCGATCTCCACGCTGAAGAAATATTGCTCCTCGCACTGGCTCAGGTTCTCATAGCCGGTGACCACGTAAACATTGCTACCCGGCGGGGTGAAGGTGTACGAGAGGCCGAAATGGAGCGTGTCCGACGGATCGGTGATCACCGTCCAGAAAGGGTTGAAGATCGGGTTCGGCGGTGCCAGCGTTAACGTCCCCGTGCTGTCCAAACCACAGAACACCGAGTCGATGTTCAGCGGGGGTACCGGCGTGAACGACCCCACCGAGTAGGCATAGCTTTCCGCGCTGCCCATGCCGTAGACATAGGCAGAGAGCCCACCCGGGCAGGTAAGGGTGTGACTGCCTTGCGTGAGCGGCACGGCCGCATAGGCCTGCGTGGCGCAGGCTGGATAAGCGGTAAAGGAAGCTGCCGGGACCAAGGTCCCATCCAACGAAACTTGGTTGACGTTGGCCGTCTCAGTGATGATGTTGAGGAAATGGTTGGTGATCACGGTGGAGGACACCGTGCTGAACGTGATGTTGTCGATCTTCTGTTCCTCAGCGTTCAGGATCAGCAGTGCGGGATCGCCGTTCGCCGGGCACGTGATGCCCTCCATCAACTGGGCCACGCTAAAGGGGACGTTACCCTCGAAACAGGCCGGTTGGCCATAGAAATTGACCTCTGTGTATTGACCCGCGTTCAAGTTGATCGGCGCCCCGCCGTTCACGGTCACCGCGGTGCCGTTCACGTCGGCCAGAATGCGGTAGGTGTAACCAGTGGTGGTGGAAAAGGGAACGGAGTAGTACTTGGTCCCCCACACGTTGCGCGGCAGGTTCTGCTCGCAGATGTGGTCACATGCATAGCACCCGTTGGGAATGTTGGTGCATACTGAGCCTGAGAATACGGCGAAGGGTCTGCAACTGCCGCTCTGTTGCGTGGCGATGATCGTACTGCCGGTAAAATCGTCCGTCGTGTTCAGCGCTTTCACCTGATAGGTCTCCGCCGAATCCAGATCCACGATCCACGGCACGCCGGCCGCATGGCCCCCTTCTGTGGTGGCGGTGGTGGTGATCTCCACCTGCGTACCGTCCTGGGTGGATACGATGAGGAATTCGGAAGAAAGACCGCCCACACCACCGAGCCCGAAGTAGGCATGGATGCGGTACTCGTTGCCGAGCGATTGGATGGGGTACACGGTAGTGCCGTCCGCCGTGTATTGTTCGAAGTTGATCGCGAACACCGCCACGGTGTCCTGGGTCTGTATCAACACCGACTTGTTGTCGATAATGTCCGATTGGTAGTGCATTGCGGTGGCGATCGGGATGGTGACCGTGGTGGTCACGTTCGGCACCACCACAAAGGCCTGTGACCAGCCCACCAAGGGCATGGTCACCACCCCGGTGGTTCCCACCGGTGCGCTGATGAAGACATCCAAGCTCTGCACTGGGTTGCCCTGGTAGTTCTGCATGTATCCCAGCCAGAACTCCTTGCCCATCGTGGGTACTACACCTTGCGCGCTGGCCTGGTCACATAGCAACAGGGCCAGCAGAAGGGAAAGGACGGTGGATCGCAGCATGGTCGAAAGGGCTTTCAGGTCCAAAGGTCGTTCAGTACGTTCAAGTTCCTCACACACCGGGTAGGTGCCGGAAGAGGCCTCGGATCGAGTAGGAGACGCGATCACTCGCACGGCCGTTGCCAAGTTCGCAAAAAGATGGTCGGAAAGTTCCTTTCCAGGTGCTTGTTCAGGATCTCCTCACATGCGTTCCCGGCCTCTTCTCCACTTATACTTCACCGGAAATGTTCCCATGGACAACCCCGGTTCGGGGACCGGTTACAGGTGAAAGAACACCGGCAACCCCTGAGCATGAAATAGTCGCGGCGTTCATCGTGCCAGATATCCTGAACAGGCTTCAAGGCCCGCCAACTTCCCATTCCAGACCGATCTCCCAGGCCGCGCGCACCTGCACTGGATCGGGATAATGCAGGACCGGCTCCGGGAGACTGTTCGTACGCAAAGAGCCTGGGTCCCAACGCCCGTTCCCGTTGTTGTCGAGGATCATTCGAACCCGGTAAGGACCAGGGGGAACCCGTTCCCAAACGCATCGGCGAGACCCTGTTTCCAGGTGGCTTCTGCGCACTTCGCGCCCTTGGTCGTCCAACAAGAGCAATAGCGTTGCTTCTTGCTGTTCCCCTTGTAGGTTCACCGCCACGGTTCCGAAGGTTTTAGGCTCCGGCCCGTTCAGGTCCACGATCAAGGAGTCGTTCCAGCCACCATAGATATCCTTCAGCGCTTTCGGAAGGATGCGCACTTTGCCGGAAGGTTGGGCGCCGCGCAGCACCCTCAGCCGCACCAACCGGTGGTTCGTGCTGTCCGCTTCCAGCATGATATCCCGGGTAGGGGCCGTGTCTCCGACCACCTCTATGCGGCTTGGATCGATCTTCGCGATAGGTCGGCTCGCACGGATAGGCGTCCCGAAGGCGTCGGCATCCAGCGCTTGGACTTCGAGTTGGAAAGGCATCGTTCCTTTGGTGCGATAGGTGATGGTATCCACCACTGCGGAGCCATCGACGAGCACTAGCGGGAGCCCATTGAGCAAGGTGGTGTCGCTTGGCCAGGCCAATGCACTATCCCGCCCGGAGGAGGTCTCGAACGTCCAGGTCGGATGGGCTCCATCCCCCAGTGGGATCAGTCGCAAACTGTCCGCAGGACGGCCCAGAACCAGCTCCACCGCACGGTCTGGTAGCACCCTGTAGGTCAATAGCTGTTGGGTGGTGCTCAGTTCCCGGAACATTTCCAACAGAGGCAGCGCCGTGGTATCTCCCGGAACGACTTCAACAGGTGCTGGGAGAAAACCGATGTCCTCGTTCGGCAGGTCGTAGCGGTAATTCCCGTTCTGGTCGCGCAATGCGCGGATCAGGTAGTTACCTTCCGCCAGGTAGGGTAAGCGGTATGTGCCATCTTCGGCTGTGCGAGAGGAACGGATCGGGCGACCGCTCCTGAAGGCGACGGTATCCTCTTGGGTGAAGAGGAGGACGCTTACCCCTTTCTCCGCCGCTCCAGAATAGGCATTGCGCACAGATCCGTTGAGAGACAGGCTGTCGATATGGTCCCCGGTGGAGAGCACCAAGTTCAGATCCAGGACCGAATTCCCTTCGGTGAGGTCCACTACCGCCTCTCCGAAGTTGAACACATAGGTGGTGTTCGGGGCGAGCGGCCCGGTCAGTTCAAGCAGCACTCGGTCGGCCCCGAGTTGCCGCACCTCGGGGAACGGCTCAACGGGTGGCGAGATAAGCAGGTTATTGCGCACCCGATCCAATCGGATCCGCTCGTCGAACGCCAAGATGATCCGAGTTCCGGCGAAGCCGGTAGTGCCGTTCGCTGGTTCGCAGCGGAGCAGGAGCGGGGGCGTGTCATCCTTGGCCCCGCCGGTGGGGTCGCGCACCTGGGCGCAGGCGGTGATAAGCGCGAGGAGCGGGATCAGGCCTCTGGCCCTCATTCGAACAGGGGTTCCAAAAGAGCCCCGACCTGCCCGAGTGCGTGCGCGTCCGCCTGGCCGAAGTCGTCCGGCCGCTCGCTGTCCACATCCAGAACTGCGGCGATGTGCCCCTGACGGTCGCGGAGTGGGACCACGATCTCCGACCGGCTCAAAGGACTGCAAGCGATGTGGCCGGGAAATTTGGCCACATCGGGCACCACCAAGGTCCGTTCTTCCTGCCAGGCTTGCCCGCAAACGCCCTTGCCATGTCCGATGCGCATGCAGGCCACGGGTCCTTGGAACGGCCCCAGCACCAGTTCGGCGCCTTGGACGCGGTAGAAGCCTACCCAATGCCAGCCGAAGGTCTGTTTCAAAGCAGCGCTCACGTTGGCCATGGCGGCCACAAGATCGCGTTCGTCGGACAGAAGTTCCCGGAGCTGTGGTAGCAAGGCACTGTAGAGACTGACGCGGTCCTGGGTGTCCGGGAGGGTAAGCGTTTCGGCCATGGGGGCGGGCTGTGCCGCAAAGGTATCCTGCTCACGCGGTGGCCGCAGTGCATACGCTCACTCGCAAGCCGTTGGCGGAGGTTAGCGCTCGGATGCAGCCTTCTAGCGTTGCGCCCGTGGTCACCACATCATCCACCACCAGCACATGCGCCCCAGCGAGCGCCTCCGGCGAAGCCAGATCGAAGGCCTCCTTCACATTCGTCCACCGGTCCCAGCGTCCTTTGCGGGTCTGTGTGGCGGTGCGTGTTACGCGCATCAAACTCTGGTGCATGGGCTGAAGCGGCCACACTTCTCGGAAACCGTCCACCAGTATCTGGCTTTGGTTGAAACCGCGCTCGCGCAATCGGCTTGAGTGCAGCGGCACGGCGAGAATGGTATCCAGGGTATGGAATCGTTCGGAGGCCTGCAGGGCTTCGGCCATCATGCGGCCCAGTTCCAAGCCCACGGTGCGGTCGCCGGTGTACTTCAACCGATGCAAGATGCGCTGAACTTTGCCACTTCGATTGAATTGAAGCAATGCGGCTGCGGCCTCCACCGGCACTTTGCCCCAGAACAGGCGCTCCACTCGGTTGCCGGGTTCCTGGTGCAGTCGCAGGCGCGGCAGATCGTGCAAGCAACCCAGGCAGAGGCTGGCTTCTGCACGGATCAAAGGCCGGTCGCACGCGGCGCAGCGACGGGGTAGAAAGAGCCCGGCCAGATCGCCGAGCCATTCCCGAGGTGCATCGATGATCCTGTGCTGCGAAGGAGGCATTGTTGAAAATTGGTCGAAGAAGCGCCAAGCCACCCGTTGGCCCGGGGTAATTTAGCCGCAGTATTCCTCTTTTCCTACCCAACCGCAGCTGCATGACCCAGTCCACTGCTCCCATCGAGCCACGCAAACCCCGTTCGAACACCGCTTTGTTGGCCCTGGTGGTGCTTCTGTTGATAAGCAACGTGGTGATGCTCTACCTCTTGATGCAGAGCAAGCGGCAAGAAGAGACCACCCAAGGGGAAGTGGTGAAGGTGACCAGCGAGAAGGAGAACGTTACGCGCATGTTGGAGGATATGCTCGCCCAGTACGACACCTTGGAGACGGAGAACGAGCAGCTCACCGTGGAGATGGACGCGCAGAAACAGCAGATCGAAGGGCTCCTGGAACAGGTCAAATCCGGCAAATACAGCCTGGCCAAAGCGCAGAAGGAAGCAGAGACCCTGCGCCGGATCATGAAGGGCTATGTGGCCACGATCGATTCCCTGAACCAGGCCAACCTGCAGCTAACCGCGGACAAGGCCAACCTCACCCAGGAACTCGGCGAGGTGCAGGGCCAGAAGGCCGCGCTGGAGCAAACCAGCGCGGAGCAGCAAAGCTTGATCGCCAAGGGCTCTGTGCTCAGTACCACCGCCATCACGGCCGGTGCCGTTCAGCTCCGCAACAACGGCAAGCAGGTGGACACCGACCGCGCCAAGAAGGCCCAGATGGTGAAATGCTGTTTCACACTCGGCGAGAACCGCGTGACGCGCTCGGGTGACAAGACCATCTATATGCGTGTGATCAGCCCCGATGGGAAAGTGCTGCCCGCTAGCGAAAGCGACAACCGGTTCCAATTCGACGGTGTAGAAGGCGAGTTCAGTGTGAAGCGGGAGGTGAACTACCAGAACGTGCCTGTGGACGCCTGCATGTTCTGGACCGCCAGCGGGGATATGGCCACCGGGCAGTACATCGTGGAACTGTATGAGGCGGGGAGCAAGGTGAGCCAGTCCAAGTTCGACCTCAAGTAGTCGGAGGAGTTCAGGCGAACAGTTCGGGCGAGGGGCGCAGGGGTATTCCCTTGCGCCCCTCGCTTCTGTTGTTGTGGATCCGGTCGGTCCGCTCAGAAGAAGGCCCGGACCTGCGCCCCACCCACGTGTACGATCGGCGCACCTTCGCTCTGGCGCCCGTTGTAGGTGAGGTCCACTTGCAGGTTCTGGCTCAGCTTGCGCTGAACGACCACGCTCCAGGTCACGTTCGTTCCCACTTTCAAGCTGCTCAACATCTCATTGCCCAGGGAGGTGTTGGGATCGCCATTGTACCGGATCTCCACCCAATTCCCGTTCACTTGTATGCTGCCTTTGCCGGCGGTGTTCCAGCGCACTTCCAAGCCCAGGTCCTGCACTACGGCGAACTCACCACCGAGTTCCTTCGCGTTCTTCTTCTCGTTGTACTTGTACGACAGTGCCGTGCGGAAGTCGGTATTGGGCCGCCAGGTGACGCGTGGTTTCGAGGAGACCTGCTGAATGTTGTAGGTGCGACCGCTTATCAGATCGGACGCACTGGCCACGCGGCCCAACTCCGATTCCACATCCGCGGTCCATTGCTGCGTGGTGTTCCACCGGATCCGTACTTGGTTCAGTTCGCGGACCCGCGATTCGAACCCGTTCAACAAGAGCGTCTTGTTCCGATCATCCTGGTACGTGTGGTCCACGCTCCACTTGGGACTGGTGCGATCATAGAACAGGGTGTTGCGCAGGGAAGAGGAGAACGCGGTGAGAAGTGTATCGGTCGGATCCGCGCGGAACGGGTTCAAGGCCTGTGCGAGTTCGGTGGTGCTGGTCTTGCGGTCGCTCCGGAACGAAGTAAGGTCGGAGAAACGGGCTAAGAAGCCTCGCCATCCTTTGAACTGGCCCCACTTCACCGAGGGACGCAGATCCAGTGAAGCGCTCAATTGGTTGGAGAACGCCCTCACATAATCATTGGTGGGCACGAACACACGGATATGGTCCGCTTCGTAGCTGAAGTTGGCCAGTTCGAATTCGTTCAGCTCCTTCACCCCGTCCGCGTTGTAGTCGATCCACACATAGAGGCCCTGCCCCGCTGGTACCTGCACATATATGAACTCACGGCGCTGTTCCAGTCCGGAGCCGAACTCATAGAACATGTTCCACACCGCCACGCCTTTTCCCATCGTCAAGCCATGGTCGATGCGCATCAGGTAAGTGTCCTCTGGTCGCTGCGCGGTGAGGGTGCTATCCACGATGCGCAGTTGCCGGTAGGTGAAGGTGGTGGCCAATTTGTGGCGCGGGTCGCGTCCTAGCCCCAATGCGGCGGAACCCGTCGTGGCCACGGTGCTGCGCGCCAGTCCACCTTCTCGCAGGCCCTTGTCGATACGCTGTCCTCCGCCCAGCCGGTAAGTGGTTTTAAAGGTGTCCGGGCTTTGCACGAAGGCCTCCCAATCGTGGAATTGATAGCTGCCGATGCGCAGCGCCGATCCGCTATCCGGAAGGAAACGGTTGCGCTCATGTTCGTCCTGAACGCCCACGGTGATCCACCGCATGCGACGCGCGACGCGCGCTTTGTGCCGAAGGAATTCGGTCCGAGTGGGATCGGTCGTCAACAGCAAACTCGCGGTGCCGGTGATGTCCATGCGCCCGGGATGCAGGTCGCTGATCAGGTCATGCTTCCAGCCGCTGTAGCGGTCGCGCACTTGAAAGGTGTTCGCCGCATAGCGGATACGACCCGCCTTGCCAGCGCGCAGGCCTATGCTCGTTGACGCGAGCAATTGGTCGCCGTCCAACGGAACGTTCAACGCGTTCCAGTTCCGTTCGAACTCCACGGGCCGATAGCGTTCGGCAGGCTTGAAGGTCCGCGTAACACCTTCGCCCTCCAGGCCCAGTTCGATCGCCCATGTGCTGTCCTTGCGGCTGATCGGTAGAGCTTGATCCAACCGCGTACGTGCGGCGAAACCTTGATCGTCCCCCTCGTCCTTCGTGCTAAAGGTGTTCGGGTCGTATTGGCTGAAGGCCAATTCGCTCGTACTGTGCAGGCCGCCGATCGTGTTGTGGTCGAACCCCAGCGCGACCACTTGCTGGGAACGGGGTGCGATCAGCACACGTACCGCAGCATGGTCCCCGCGCTGCACGATCAGGCCGTTCACGGTATCGGGAGCCACCCAACTATAGACCCTGCCGTTCGGGGTGAAGGACTGCTGAAGGTAATCCCCTCGACCACCGCCCACGTTCGAGAAGACCAGACGGAAAAGCGCGCTGTCCGCATTGGTGCTGTTCACGAAAACCGGGAAGTAGCCGAGTGAATCCACACGTTTGTAGAGGACTTGATCGGGCGTGAAGGCTACACTATCGATACCTGGTACCACCGCCGCTAGGGGATCGTCACCGGCTTCTGCGAGCGCGAGTTTTTCCTCGTCCGTGAGCTGTTGTTGGAGTTGCTGGTTCTTGTGGTCCTGCTCGCTGTAAACGTTCAGCCGGAGCGCACTTCGCCCGAACGTGATGCTCTCATCCAACCGAGCGAGTGAGCGCGTGTAGTTCTTGTCCGAGTACTGGAACTCCACCACGATCCTGCGGTCCTTGGTCACCATCCTACGCGCGGTGAACGTGAGTTCCGCGGTATTGTAGTCGATCACATAATCGTTCTCCTGGCCGCGGGTGAGCAACTGCCCATCTATGTAGACCCGTTCCGTGCCCGATAACACGATGATGAAGGTCTCCCCATCGTTGCCGCGCAAACGGTAGGGACCTTGGACACCCTCTACCCCCTGGATGGGGTTGCGGGCGAATTTACCTTTGGAGATGGCCACTGTGGCGCCCACTTCATTGTGCGCTTTTTCGCCCAAGGCCGAACGCAGGGTGAACGATAGGCCTTTGGTCTTTTTCAGGTAATTGAGAAAGTAGCTCTTGGGGCGCTGGAGCACAATGTCGCCCGCGATCAGTTCCCAGCCGGTGGACTTCTGCGCGCTGGCCGGTCCCCCTGCGGAGTTGGGCTCCGGTCCGGTGTCCTCGAAGATCTTGATGAAGACCTGGTCGAAATCCTGGAGCTCCAGTGTGTTGCCATCCGCTTGGATAGGGATGTTGTTGTCCGTGATCGAGGCGAGCACCTGGATCCTATCGGTGAGGCGGCCACTGAGTTCCAGGTTCAGCCCGAAGAGGTCTTCCCGCTCGGCCGGCGCCACGTACTTGAACGGGTCCGTGCGTTCGCTTTCGGACAGTAGCCTGAGCGGGTCCTTATGCCGGTAAATGCCACCGAACAGCAAGGGGAGCACCCGATAGCGCGCGGTGAGGGTGTCGGCGCCGGAGCCGGGTCGCAGGAACAGCCGCGCCGTGAAAGGGTCCAGTTCATAGGACCCCGGAGCCAGGAGGGAGTCCCCGCCGAACAGCGCGAAGCTGCCGGGCACGATGCTCAGCGTGTCCAGTGCGATGGTATCGCCGGAAGGGACCACACGCCGTGTTCTCCGGTTGTCCGGACCACTTTGCCCGGAGGCCAACAAGGCGCTTAAAAAGCAAAGCCCCCCGCCGCACCGCCGGAGCACCCTCGACGTCGCATGCGATCGGGACACTGGAAGGAAGATACGCCCCAAGACCGGGAAAATTATCCGGTTGGCAGGCGTTGTGGTCCGGTCACCATCAAGATCCGATCGTTGATGGCGGGGTTGAAGCGCCTGTTCTGTGCTCAGCACCCCGGATATCTTTGGCCGCACCCTGTTCACATTCCCTTGATCCTCCAGCGATCCCCGCTCCTGACCGCATTACTCCTCCTGTGGTCATGCACAGGGGACGATAGCGGCCCCGTGCGAGCGGATGCCCTTGGAGGCAAGCACTATGGGGGTGTATTCAATACGAACGAGACCGAGAAGATCCGTTCGATCTTCCCGTTGAACCTATCACAGGCGAGCGCACATCGCATCGCATCGCAGATCTACCAGGGGCTGGTGCGCTTCGACCAACACGACCTGACCGTGGAGCCCTGCCTGGCGGAACGGTGGGACGTGGACGCCTCGGCCACTACGTATACTTTCCACCTGCGTAACGACGTGTTTTTCCACGCCGATCCGGTTTTCGCGAGCGAAAAGGAAAGGCGCTTCGATACCGAAGCGGTTCTCTATTGTTTCCAACAGATCTGCACCGCTAGTCCCGAGAACCAGATGTTCTGGTTATTCCAGGACAAGGTGGTAGGGGCCAATGTCTACTACGCCGCCACTGCGGAAGGCAAAGTGCCGGAGCAAGGGGTGGAGGGTTTCGAAGTGGTGGACGAGCACACGTTCCGGATCCACCTCACGCATCCTTTCCCCAGCTTCTTGCAGCTTCTGGCGCACCAAGGCGCTTGGATATGGCCCGCCCGTTTGCGGGAGATGTACGGTAACGACCTCATGGCACACGCCATTGGTACCGGACCTTTCCGCTTGAAGGCCAGTGCCCCGGGCGAGGTCTTCGTGCTCGAGCGCGACCCGGACTATTGGGATCGGGATGCACAGGGCAATCAGCTGCCTTTCCTGGATGCGGTGCGGTGCACATTGGAGCCCGACAAGAATCGTGAGTTGGACAGTTTTCTGGCCGGCAAACTATCCTGCGTGTTCGAAGTACCGGTGGATCGCATCGCCGTGCTGAACGACTCCTTGGACAAGGCCGGTGCGATCCATTTCCGTGTTCAAACTGTACCCGGTATCGCCGTACAGTTCTACGGCTTCAATGGCACCCGACCGCCTTTCCAGGACTTTCGCGTGCGGCGGGCCGTGGCCTTGGCCATCGATCGCCAATTTTTGGTGGACAGCGTTCTGAAGGGCATGGCGGTCGCTGCGCTCCATGGTATTGTGGCGCCGGGGCTGGCAGGGTATCCATACGAACTGGTCCCCGGTCATCCGTTCGCTCCCGACAGCGCAAGGGAACTGCTGGCCGATGCCGGGTTCCCGCACGGCGAGGGTTTCCCTCCGTTGATCCTTCAAGTGAGCGCCGGCTTTGGGTATGTGGAAGTGGCTGAAGCGGTGCAGGATATGCTGGAGCGGGAGCTGGGGGTGGCCACCATCCTCTCCATGCTGCCGGCCGACCAACATTTCGAACGGATCGAAATGGGTCGGGCGCAGATCTGGCGCGAAGGCTGGCTCGCCGACTTCCCCGATCCAGAGAACTTTCTTGCCCTGCTCTATGGGAAGAACGCGGTGGCCGATACCGCCCTGCCCACTTTCTTGAACACCACGCGCTACAGGGATCCACGCTACGACTCCCTCTTCACCCTCGCGCAGCGCACGGTGGATGCCGATGCGCGTGCGCGCTATCTGGCGCTGGCCGAGCAGGTTGCCATGATGGACGTGGCGATCACCCCGCTCTACCACGAACGGTCCGTTAGGTTGTTGCAGCCCTGGGTGCGCGATTTCCCGCAGAACCCGATGGAGTACCGCGACCTGAGCACGGTATGGTTCGATCCGGCGATCAAGCGCTGATCCCGTCGGAAGCGGCTGCGGCGCCGCTATGAAATTCTTTCTGGATGTAGTGATACACCAGCTGTTTGGCCAGGGGCATGAATGTCTCTATCCGGGGCAGGTCCATGTCGCTCTCAAAGCAGAACACCGCCGGATTGGGCAGCTCCGGACGATACCGAACGATCTCGGCTTTGACCCGCTCGCAAGGATCGAGCAACCCGACCGTGCATGTGGTGACATAACCGGTGCGCACCCGTCGGTAGTGCCGCTCGTCCATTGTGTCCGGATACAGCGTTGTACCGTAAACATATACCCGCATTTCGGGCCCTTGACGAAGGAAGAGGTATCCGTTGCGTGTGTCCAAGGGCATCAGGCCCACCGGCGCGAAATGGATCCGCTCGGCCAATCGCTTTCGCAGCGCTTCGCCCTGCGCCAACTGACCGTGCAGTTCGGGCAGCGCGAAGCCGATCACTTCATCAATAACGGCTAGTGGCCCTTCAGGGGTCAGCTGCGGCGCGAATTGCAAAACCCTTTCCTGCGGATCGATCCCGAGGAGTTCGCGCGCCGTGCCCGCCTCCAACGCGCGCTTTCTGCGCCTCAACTCCGCCAATTCGTCCAAATGATCCCGCAGCTCGTGGAGGTAGGGGTAGAGCTTGTGCTCGCAGAACTTTTCACGCACCCGTTGCAAGTATCCGAGCAACACATACTGCTTAAGTTCCAGATCGATGGCGGGTGCCACTATCCAATCCTTTGGGAGTACTCTTCCTTCCATGGCTAGCGAGCACTGAACGCGGTGTTCACAAAAAAAGTTGCTCTACAAGGTCCGTGCTGACCTTCGCCGGGTTTCTTTGTCAACACCGTCAACACCGTTACCTCGGCCGGGTCCCGGCTTCCGCACATGACCAGCGCACGCGTCTTTCACCTCTTCGCCCTATTCGCTTTCCTAACGGCGTGCGTACCAGCGCGCAAGTACGAGGAATTGAACTCCCAGATGGCGGGCCTTCGCGCCGAGAGCGAGACTGCCATGGCCAAGGCGCGCGAAGCTGAAGCGGCCTATTCCGAGCAACAAGGTCATGTGGGTGATGTGGACCGCCGGGTGAAGCTCCTTGAACAGGACACCTTCACCATGGGTACCTCCTTGCGGAAGATGCAGAGTAGTATGACAAGATCAACGAACTGAACGACGAGCTGCCTCGACAAGTACAACAAGCTCCTCGCTGGTGATCGCAGCGAGAACCGGAAACTCCTCACCGACCTGGAGGCCCTGCGGCTCGACCTGCAGAACAAGGAGGACTCCATCGGACGTAGTTCCAAGCGCTTGGTGGAACGGGAGGCCAAGCTCGCCGAACTGCAGGCCGAACTGGAGCGCAAGGATGCCGCCATGCGCGAGCTGAAGGAGCGCGTGAGCAAGGCCCTTACCGGCTTTGAAGGAAAGGGGCTCACCGTGGTGCAGAAGGACGGCCGCATCTATGTGAGCCTGGAGAACAAACTTCTTTTTCCCAGTGGCAGCGCGGCGGTTGACAAGCAGGGCCGGGAGGCCCTGACCAGTTTAGCCAAAGCGATCCAGAACGATAAAGACATCAGCATTCTGGTGGAAGGACATACGGACACGGACAAGATCCTGCCCGGCTCCACCTACAAGGACAATTGGGACCTGAGCGTGGCGCGGGCCACAAGCGTGGTGCGCATCCTGCAAGAGAGCAGCACCATCCAGCCGTTGCGCATCACAGCCGCTGGCCGAAGCGAATTCGTGCCGCTGGATCCCGCTGACAAGGCCAAGAACCGCCGGATCGAAGTGATCCTCACACCGGATCTGCGCTCGCTCTACAACATGGTAACGGACTAACGGGCGCGGGAGTGGCCCTCCCTACCTTTGATCCTCATGTCCAGCGACCGTCCAACGCTCGATCCCCAGCCGCTTTCCACTTGGGGTGATGGCCTTTCGCGTCCGCTTCTGATCGCTGGGCCGTGCAGTGCCGAAAGCGAGGAGCAGGTCATGGCCACCGCTAGGGGTATTGTGACGACCGCTCCCGGGGTGCGCGTCTTTCGCGCTGGTATCTGGAAACCCCGCACACGCCCCGGAGCGTTCGAGGGTGCGGGCCAAGAGGCACTTGTCTGGCTCCAGCGCGTAAAGCGCGAAACTGGCCTGCTCACCGCCACCGAGGTGGCCACCCCCGCGCATGTGGAGGCCTGCCTGCGCCACGGTATCGATATTCTCTGGATCGGGGCGCGCACCACCCCCAATCCTTTCAGCGTGCAGGCGATCGCCGACGCTTTGCGGGGTGTGGATGTACCGGTGATGGTGAAGAACCCCATCAACCCGGACCTGCAGCTTTGGATGGGGGCCTTGGAGCGTTTGCACCGCGCGGGGATCACGAAGTTGGCAGCGGTACACCGGGGTTTCAGCTGGTCGGGCTTCACGCCCTACCGTAACAGCCCCATGTGGGAGTTCCCTATTCGCCTGGCCGCTGCCTACCCGGACCTGCCTTTGCTCTGCGATCCGAGCCATATCGCTGGCAAGCCGGAGAAGTTGCACGAAGTCGCCCAGAAAGCGCTGGACCTGAACTTCAGCGGCCTTATGGTGGAGACACACACCGCCCCAGCTACCGCCTTGAGCGATGCGGACCAGCAGATCGACCCCCATGGGTTGAAGGCCCTTCTGGGATCCCTCTCGTTCCGCTCCGCCACCCCTGATGCCCTGCTCCGCGACCGGCTGGAGGAATTGAGGGATCTGATCGATCAGTTGGACGCGGATATCGCCCAGAAGTTGGGTGCCCGCATGGACCTGTCCGAACGCATCGGGGAGTACAAACGCGACCACAATGTGGCCATCCTTCAAGCGGAGCGCTGGGAGCGGATCATGAGCGCCCAGGCGGAGCTCGGGCGCAAGCTGGGACTGAGCCCGGATTTCATAGAAGCGTTCATGAACGCCATCCACCAGGAGAGCATCCGAAGACAGACGGAGGCCTGGGAACAGCAGCCAGAACCCTCGGAAGGATCCCCAGCTTTCCCTTCGGGACGGTTGCAGGACCCGCACTAGCCACTTAGTTTTGATCGCCTTTGCAAGGAACCTCTCGTTAAGCTCTCCAAAACCTACACGTAGAACATGACCCACGCGTACTCGCTGGCAGTGGCACTGTCGCTGCTGTCCACTGGCCTTTTGGCCCAACCCGCGTTCACCAATGGATCCGGTGCGCTCTCCCACAACGCGAACAGTGGGGGGTGCATGGCCGTGGTGGACATGGATAAGGACGGCCTGGATGATATCGTGCAGTTGAGCATGAGCACCCATGTCTACATTCTTTACCAGAACCCCGACCACAGTTTTGTGACCTATGATTACGGCGAAGTGGACAACGGCAGCCAATGGGGCTGGGCGATCGCCGATCTGGACAACGATGGCCATAAGGACATCTGCAGCGGTGTTTCGATCACCCGCTATCTGCGCATCAGCGCACGCGGTGTTTTCACGCTCACGAACCTGAACGGTCCCGCCATCTTCACCCAAGGCATGAGCATGGCCGACATGAACAGCGATGGCCGTGTGGACGTCTACGCCTGCCATGACAACGGTGCCCCGAACATCTGGTTCACCGACGCGAACGGTGTTCCGCAGTATCAAGCCACCTACATCGACTGGTCCACCAACCCCGCCAGCGATATGAGCGGGAATTATGGCAGCACCTTCACCGACTTCGACGACGACGGTGACATCGATCTGCACATCAGCCACTGCCGCCAAGGGGTGAACGATCCGAACGATCCACGCCGCTGGGACCGCCTCTTCGTGAACGATGGCAACGACCAGTACACCGACCTGGCCGCGAACTATGGCCTGCAGAACCGAGAGCAGGTGTGGACCTCCGATTTCGGGGATTACGACAATGATGGTGATCTGGACGTCTTCAGTACCACGCATAGCAGCACGCTCATGCTGTTCGAGAACGACGGCACTGGCCACTACACCGATGTTACCGCAGGCAGCAGCCTGGAGAACTACACCGGGTTCTTCCTCCAGGGCCTCTTCCGTGACATGGACAACGACGGCTTCCTGGACATCATGACCGGTACCGAAGACCTCTACTTCAAAGGCAATGGCGACGGGATCTTCACCGAGGTGGAGAACCTCTTTCCGGCCTCCAAGAGCATGTTGAGCTTCGCCTTCGGTGATCTGAACGGTGATGGCTTCGAAGATGTCTACGCCAGCTACGGCGATGCTTATGTGGACGGCGACCCAAGCAACCCCGATCGTTTGTGGCTGAACACGCCCAACGGCAACCACTACCTCAACGTGAACTTGAAAGGTGTGGTCAGCAACGAGGACGCCATCGGCGCCAAAGTGAAGATCTGGGGTCCTTGGGGCGTGCAGGTCCGCGAGGTTCACTCCGGCGAGAGCTACGGCATTGTGAACACCGGTACCTGCCACTTCGGGTTGGGTGCAAACACGGTGGTGGACTCCTTGGAGGTGAAATGGCCCAGTGGCCAGGTGGATAACTACACCGACATTAATGGGGATCAAAGCATCACGCTTTTGGAAGGTGTTTGTATCGCACCGATAGCGCAGATCACCACGCAAGGTGCGCCCGTGGTGTGCGCTGGCGGTACGCCCATCACCCTTACTGCGAACCCTGGTTTCTTCTATACCTGGAACACTTCCGAGAGCACCCAGAGCATCGACGTGAACGTGGGTGGACCTTTCACAGTAACCATCGACGACGGCACCGGTTGCACCGGCGAGGCGACCATCACCGTGACCGAGAACCCGGATGAAACGCCGACCATTACCGTCAACGGAGAGACCATTTTCTGCGAAGGTGGCTCGGTGGAGCTGATCTCCTCCAGTGCCAGCGGATACACATGGAGCACCAACGAACTCACTCAGAGCATCCAGGCCACCGCGAACGGCACTTACACCGTCTCGATCGACGGCGTGTGCGGCACCTTCACTTCTGATGCCGTGGATGTCCAAGTGATCAGCACCCCGGTCGCTCCTACGACGACCGGTGCAACGATCCTGGGCCCGGGCACTGCGGATATCTCCGCCACGGGCAACGCGATCACATGGTACGATGCGGCGACCGGTGGGAACGAGGTGGGAACTGGTTCTCCGTTCACCACACCTTCGGTGAACAGTACAACCAGCTTCTGGGCTGCGGACGTGAACCAATTCGGAGGAGGCACCAACTACGGTGGTCGCACGGATAACACGGCGACCGGCCAGTTCCATCAGAACGATGGTTTCTTCCTCTACTTCGACGCGTACGAGCGCTTCACCGTCCGCTCGGTAAAGGTCTACTCCAACACCGCGGGTGTTCGCACCATCGCTGTGGTGGACGAGAACACAGGACTTACCGTAGCCAGTGTCTCGCCCAACATCGCCAATGGCACCAGCCGTGTGCAGCTCGACCTCGAAGTTCTTGCACCGGGCAGCTATAGCCTCCGTTGCGTGGGCACGCCGAACCTCTGGCGCGATGGCTTGGGAAGCGCCCCGGTTTTCCCCTATGCACTGGGCACCATGGGTAGCATAACAGGCACCAACGCCAGCGGACAGAACGCGCTGGAGTATTACTACTTCTTCTACGATTGGGAGGTGGAGCGCTTCGGTGTGGCATGCGCCAGCCCGCGCACCGAGACCGTTGTTACCGTGTCCGGTGTGGGTATCAACGAAATTGCCGCGAACGGAGCCGTGTCGCTGCAACCTAACCCCGCCGATGAGCTGGTCACCTTGAACTTCCCTGCGGCCGCTACCCTTGTGCGTGCTGAAGTGTTGGATATGACCGGCCGCGTGGTGCTTATTCCAGCATCCACCAGTGCGATCAATGGTCGTTTCACGATGGATCTCAGCGCCCTTGCGCCGGGCCAGTACATGGTACGTGCCTTGGTGGACGAACAGAGCCAAGTGCTGCCTCTGATCGTGCGTTAGGCCGACCTGTTCTTCATTGCGAAGCCCCCCGACACCGTCGGGGGGCTTCGTGTTTCCACCCGGTGGGTTGCAGCTTACTTTGTACGCATGTCCGTGATCACGCCCGCACCTGGTATCCTTGTGATCGGCATTGGGGCCATTGGGAACGCGGTCCTAAGCGCGTTGCAGCATCGCCAGATGGGCAGCCTCACCCTCGTTGATGGCGATACGGTGACCGCCCACAATTTGTCACGCCAACCACTCTTCTCACTTGCGGATATCGGAGCGCTGAAGGTGGATGCGGCACGAGCGGCGCTCATGCGATCGGGGCACGAGGCAAGGATCCATGTGCGATCCGGCTTTGCTGATCGAGACAACCTGGCCGCGCTTGTTCAAGGGCGGTCCCTGGTCGTCGATTGCACCGACGATGCGCACGCGAAACACGCCATCGATCGAGCGTGCCTCGAGGCCGACGTCCCATTGATCTCCGCAGCGGTGCATGGGGCTGAAGCCCAGGTGATGCTGTTGCATGCCTCCGGAGCGATGGGCGATCCGGCGATCACACGCGAGCACCTGTTCTGCGGGAAGATCGGGCCCGGCCAGGATGACTGCGACATGCGGCGCGTGCCCCTATCGGTCCTCACTGCGGTCGGCCAGCGCATAGCGACGCTGTGGGATGACCTACGATTCGGCCGCCCGGTGATCAATGGTCGTGTGGAACTTTTGCATGGTGATCGTTGGACGACGATCGCACCACCGGAACTGCGAGCGAGCGCATGGACCCGATCCTACTGACCGGCTTGCTCGCCGTCGTCGCCTTCGCCTATGCGTTGGTCGGGCACGGAGGCGCCAGCGGCTACCTCGCCCTGATGGCTCTGGCCGGACTTTCGATCGCGGTGATGCGCCCCTCCGCATTGATCCTGAACCTGTTCGTGAGCGCGATCGCGTTCACCCAATATGCACGCGCGGGACATTTCCGCTGGAAGACCTTCTGGCCGTTTGCGGTTCTGTCCGTGCCCATGGCTTGGGTCGGGGCGCGGATCGTGCTCGACCCCGTGATCTATAAGGGCGTTCTGGCCTTTTGTCTGCTCTTCGCGGTGGCCCGGTTGTTCGGGCTCTTCGGACAGCGATCGGCCGCGCAAAGACCTGTTCCGTTCTTCGCTGCGCTCGGTATTGGAGCGGTGCTCGGTCTCCTGTCCGGAATGATCGGTATCGGCGGCGGGATATTGCTCAGCCCGATCCTGATGCTCTGCCATTGGGCCGATGCGAAAACCACCGCAGCGACATCGGCGCTTTTCATTTTCGTGAACAGCGCTGCCGGGATCGCCGGTGTTTTCGCCACAGGCGAAGTGCTCCCTTCGGAGATGCTCCCCTGGATCCTCGCCGCCGGGTGCGGAGGCTTACTTGGGAGTTGGCTCGGATCCAACCACCTTCCGGAGCTGCGGTTGAGACAGGCCCTCGGATCCGTGTTGCTCTTCGCAAGCGTGAAGTTGATGCTGCCATGATCACGGTCGAGGAGGCGAAGCGGATCTTAATGGAACATGTTCCTTCGTTGGCGGCCGATACCGTGACGACCGAGCGGGCAAGTGGTTTTCTGATGAAGGATGTGGTGGCCCCGTATGACCATCCTCTTTTCGACATGAGCGCGGTGGATGGCTATGCCTTCGCCTTCGGATCCGTGAACGAATGGAACGTGGTGGGCGAGATCGCCGCAGGCGAAGTGCGCAACGAGGCGCTCAGGCCCGGTGAGTGCGTGCGTATTTTCACCGGAGCCATGGTGCCCATGGGTGCGGATACGGTGGTGATGCAGGAGTTCGTCACACGGACCGCGGACAGGATCCTACATAGCGATGGGCGCTTGAAGGTCGGTTCCAACGTCCGCCTGAAGGGAGAGCAGGTGCGGCAGGGACAAGTGATCCTGCACGCAGGGGAGCGCCTGAACGCTGCGGCCAAGGGACTGCTCGCCTCTGTCGGTGTCGCTGGGGTTGCGATGGCCCCCTCCCCAGAAGTGGCGGTGATCATCACCGGGAGCGAGTTCGCCGACGAGCGTGGGGTGCGCCCGGGTAAGATCTTCGGGAGCAACGGCGTGATGCTCGAAGCGCTGATCCCTTCAGCTGGTGCGTTGGCGCAGGTCCGCCACGTTCCGGATGAAATGGCCGCGTTGGAAGCGTGCATCCAACAATGTTCGGCGAGCTCGGATCTGGTGATCTCAACAGGCGGTGCGTCCGTCGGCGACCATGATCTTGTGAGCGCGGCCATCGAGCGGTGCGGCGGACGTATCCTCTTCCACGGTATCGCGCAGAAGCCCGGGAAGCCCATGCTTTTCGCCTTGCTCGGCGACAAACCTTTCTTCGGTCTGCCCGGCAATCCGCGCGCGGTCATGGTCCTCTTCTGGGAGTATGTGCTGCCCTTCTTGCGTGCGATGCAAGGCGCGAAGCGACCGTGGTTGAAAGTTGATGTGCTTCCCATTGCACACGCCTTGATCGCGAAAGGCGATCGCGCCGAGTTCCGCGCAGCGCAGGTGAAAGGAGGCCAGGTCACCCTGCTCGCCGATGAAGGATCGCACATGCTGCGCTCCTTGATCGATGCCGATGCTTTGGCTTACGTGCCAGCTAACCGGCGCACATGGGCTGCCGGGGATCCCATGGAAGTACACTATCTGCCATGATGCACGATCGCGGCTGGACAGGGGTGGTGCTCGCGGGTGGCCAAAGCAGCCGTATGGGCCGCGACAAAGCGCTGATCGAGATCGACGGCACCACGTTGTTGGATCGGGCCATTGAACTGCTCCGGCCGCATGCACGCGAGATCCTCGTGGTCGGCGACCCGGCCAAGTATGATGTGCTCCATGCGTCCGTTCTTCCGGATGACCGGCCAGGCCAGGGACCTTTGGGAGGGATCGTCACCGCCCTGCGCAGAGCCCGCTATGTGCGCTTGCTAGTGCTGGCCGTCGACCTCCCGAATCTGGATGACCGCCTGCTGATCGCCCTGAAACGCGCCTTGGAACCCGGCGTGGATGCCGCTGTGCCGCACCACGGTGAGTTGATCGAGCCACTCGCCGCCGCTTACCACCGCCATGCCATCGAACCGTTCGAGCAATGTCTTGCTGGCGGTGTCTTGAAAATGAGCAAGGCCTTGGATCGCGTTCGCACCACCTATCTGGACATCATACCCGGGGAGGAAGGTTGGCACGCGGATCTCTTTCGCAACATCAACACGCCTGCCGACCTTTGACCGGAATGCGGGTCCTCTTGTTCGGTTTGATCGCGGAGAAGGCAGGCGCCACTGAGCTGGCCATCACGGCCGCGAGTACACATGCGCTCAAGAACGCGCTTGAGGCATGCATCCCGGGTCTGGACCAACTCAGCTATGCGCTGGCGGTGGATCGCGTCATCGTCCAAGACGACCGACCGCTCACCGGCAAGGAAGAGATCGCCTTGTTGCCACCTTTCGCCGGAGGATGAGCGAACCCAAGACACATAGGACGCGCGACATCTTCGTGGAAGGTGCCATAGCCCCTGCGTTCGTTGCGGAGAGCATCGCCAAGCACGCATCGCAAACGGCGATCGGCGCTCACGAGATCTTCCTCGGCCAGGTGCGCGCGGATGTCATTCCGGGCTCGACCCGGAATCGCGTGGAAGCGATCGAATACACCGCCTACCGCGACATGGCCAATGAGCAGATGACCGTCATCCGTGAAGAAGCCTTCGCGCGCTGGCCGCAGATGACCTGCTTGCATGTTCACCACAGCCAGGGTGTCATCAAAGCGGGCGAACTGTGCTTCATGGTCTTCGCCAGCGCACCGCATCGCCAACAGGCGCGTGAAGCGGTGGCCTTCGTTACCGATGAGGTGAAGAAGCGTTTGCCCGTCTTCGGCAAGGAGATCTTTGTTGATGGCGATCATCATTGGAAAGTGAACTCGTAGCATCGCCCCACCGGGTCGTCAATGACCGATAGTATGATCGACATCACCCACAAGAACACCACGCTGCGCGAGGCCATCGCCGAGGCTACCGTCCTGGTGAGCCTGCCGGAGACCATCGCTGCGGTGAAGGAGAAGCGCGTGCCGAAAGGCGATGTCCTCGAAGCCGCGCGCATCGCTGGGCTGTTCGGCATCAAGCGCACTGCCGACATGATCCCCGATTGCCACCCGCTTCCGATAGAACACGCCGAGGTCACGTTCGATGTTCAGCCCATGTCCATCGTTGTCACAACCGCGTGCGCACCATCTACCGCACCGGCGTGGAAGTGGAAGCCATGCACGGCGCCAGTGTGGCCGCGCTCACCATCTATGATATGCTCAAGCCCATCGACAAGGGTATCAGCATCGAGCGTATCCGGTTGGTGGAGAAGAAGGGCGGCAAGAGCGATTGGAAGGACGCGTTCGACAAAGCACCACGCGCTGCCGTGCTGGTGATCAGCGATGGCGTGGCGAGCGGGAAGAAGGAGGATAAGTCCGGTGCCGCGATCGCTGAAAGGTTGAAGAGATTAGGCGTGATCATCGACATCCAGGCGGTGTGCCCGGACGAACCCGAGCAGATCGCAATGATGGTGCAGGCATGGGCCGACGAGGGCCTCGACCTCATTCTTACGACCGGCGGCACGGGACTTTCGCCGCGCGACCGCACGCCCGAGGCCATTGCCCCGATCCTCGATCGCGAAGTGCCCGGCATCATGGAAGCAGCGCGTGCTTATGGGCAGCAGCGCATGCCATTGGCGATCATGTCCCGCGGCATCGCTGGTATGATCGATCGCACGTTGGTGATCACATTGCCCGGCTCAATGCGTGGCGCGCAGGAAACGATGGATGCGCTGTTCCCCTTCGTGCTCCATGTGATCAAGGTGCAGGAGCATGCGTTCCGTCACGGATTGTAGTTGAACGAGCAACCCAAGGAGCATGGTGATAGGGAAGGAGGCGCAGGTCGAAGGGTTCGCGTTGCATCGTATCGGCTCTGGCGAAACGCCAAGCGTGTTCAGCGACTTCACTGTTGTGCTGAAGGGTGAGGAGGAGCAGGAGTTCCTGCGGAAGCTCTTCCTGAAGCCGTTCGCCAACATGGCCTATACGACGGAGTTCACGCATGCGGTCTCTCTGGAGTACAATGTGCTGCACGGGCTCTGCCTTGAGATCGGCGAAGGCAAGGACCTCCTGACCTGCTCCGAGGCCATCGCCAAGCACCTCATCGATGTCTCGCAACACCACAACATCAACGGCGGCGATCTCTTCGTGGCGAAATTCTGCGGTGTCCAGATCGGCGCTGCCGTGCATGAGGCCGTGGGCATCTACAAGTTCGATGAGAAGGAGGTCTTCATCGAGAGCAAGACAGCGAGCGGCCTGATCGAACTGAGCATGAAACGCGGGCTCGGCAACAACAAGCCGAACAAGGCCGTGCTCGTGGTCTTCACGGAGGAAGCGCCCACGCTGTTCGTGATCGACAATAACGACAGCACGCAGTTCTGGCAGAAGGACTTCATCGACCACAAGCCGAAGAAGGACCACGTGAACAGTACGAGCAACCTGTTGGAACTCACCAAGTCGTTCATCACGCAGCAGATGCCGCAGGACTTCATGGTGGCCAAGGCCGACCAGATCGACCTGCTGAACCGTTCCGTTCAGTACTTCAAAAGCCATTCGGAGTTCGACCGCGATGAGTTCACCCAAGAGGTCTTCGCCGAGGAAGGCGCGATCAAGTCGTTCAACCAGTACAGCGATCGGTTCCAAACGGAGAACAATGTTGAACTCGCGGACAACTTCGCCATCTCTGCCCACGCCGTGAAGCGCCAAGCACGCATCTTCAAGAGCGTGCTGAAGCTGGACAAGAACTTCCACATCTACATCCACGGCGACCGCGAACCGGATCGAACAGGGCGTGGACGAGAGCGGACGGAAGTTCTACAAGATCTACTACGACCAGGAGGCTGAGTCCAGGTCAGGCCTTCCCCCCTCCCCCCCCCCCTTCCCCCCCCCCCCCCCCCCCCCCCCCCCCCCCCCCCCCCCCCCCCTCCCTTTCTGCCTCTTTTCTCTTTCCCCCCCCCTTTCTTTCCCCGGCCCCCCCCGCCCTGCCCATCCGGTTTGGCGGGGTTTGCTGAAGTGTGCCTATCCGCCGATGCTCACCATCGGCCGTTCGCTCAGGTCGTGCAGTACCTCTTCCTGCTTCTCCGGCTTGAAAAGCGGCAATCCTCCGAGCATCGCATGCTTCGCCAGCACGTTCGCCTCGATCAACGGTGCGATGTCCTCGCCGCGACGTAGCGCTGAGAGCAGGTCGGTCTCCTCGCGCGTGAAGAGGCAGTTGCGCATTTTCCCTTCGGCGGTAAGTCGCAGGCGATCGCAATCCCCACAGAACGGTTCGGTTACCGTGCTGATGACGGCGAAGGTTCCGGGCCATCCGGGCACGCGATAGGCCTTGGCCGTGCTGTGCGGGTCGTCGTTCAGCTTCTCGAACGAATGCACGCTGCCGATGTGCCCGAGCATCTCGCCGTAGGTGTACACACGCTCCCTTCCCCAGTGGTTGCCCGCGAAGGGCATGAACTCGATGAAGCGCACATGCACCGGATGATCGCGGGTCAATTCCACGAAGCGTAGGAGCTCGTCGTCGTTCACCCCGCGCATCACCACCATGTTCACCTTCACGCGCATTCCGCGCCGCAAGGCGAGCAGGATATTCCCATGCACTTTGTCGAAGCCATCGCGCCGCGTGATCTTCTTGAAGCGCTCGGCATCGAAGGTGTCCAAGCTGATGTTGATGTTCTTCAAGCCAGCGGCGAGCAGAGCATCCAGGTGCTTGTCGAGCGTCATCGCGTTGGTGGTGAGACCGAGCGACACGCCGAGCTGCGACATGTCACGTACGATGTCCACCGCATCGGGTCGAACCAAGGGTTCTCCGCCTGTCAGCCGGATCTTCGTGATGCCATACTGTTCCACGAACAACTTCGCGATAACAACGATCTCCTCCCGCGTCATAAGTTCTTCGCGCTTCAGGAAGTGCTGATCCTCCGGCATGCAGTACGTGCAGCGCAGGTCGCACTTGTCCACGATGCTGATGCGCAAACTGCGGTGCGTGCGGCTGTGACGGTCGGTGAGTTCCACGGCACGAAGCTATCCCACCTGCGCCGCTATCTTCCGCCCATGGTCCATGTCAAGGAAGCCGTCAGCGCCGATGACTTCCAGGAGGCGGCCCGGCTGCTGTGGGATTTCCCCGCGCACCAGCGCGAGCACTACAAGGACCATCTGGCCGTCGTGGAACGCTATTTCGACCCCGTGGCTTACGAGAAGGAGTTGGGGGACCTGCCTGCGAAGTACGGCGCGCCGGACGGCTGTGTGTTGCTCGGATTCGACAATGAAGAGCTTGCCGGGGCGGTCTGCTTGCACCGTTTGGATAGCGAAGCCTGCGAAATGAAGCGGCTCTTCGTGCCCATCGCCCATCGGCGCAAAGGGATCGCCGAAGCGCTTTCACTGGCCTTGTTGGATGCGGCCCGGAACAAGGGGTACGGGATCATGCGTCTGGACACCGGGGCCTTCCTGGTGGAGTCGCAGGCCCTCTATCGGAAACTCGGATTCACCTACACGGAGCCCTATTACGCCGTGCCCGAGGGGCTGCGCGAGGGGCTGGTGTTCATGCAGATACGCCTATGAAGAAGAACGTTGAACGCTGCCCATGGTGCCTCAAGGATGACATCTATATGCACTACCACGATACCGTCTGGGGCCGCCCTGAACGCGATGACCGCAAACTCTTCGCGAAGCTCTGTCTCGATGGTGCCCAAGCGGGACTGAGCTGGTACACCATCCTGATCCGCACCGAGGGCTATGCCAAGGCCTTCGACGATTGGGACGTGGAAAAGATCGCGCGCTACACGCCGAAGAAGATCGAGAAGCTGCTTCTGGACCCGGGCATCATCCGCAACCGCCAAAAGGTGGAGAGCGCGGTGAAGAACGCCAAAGCCTATCTGAAGATCATGGAAGGCGGCAAGGGCGCCTTCCGCGACTTTCTTTGGCAGCATACCGACCATAGGACGATCGTGAACCACTGGACGGAAATGAAGCAGCTCCCGGCCAAGACGCCGATCAGCGATGCCATGAGCAAGGATCTCCAGAAGGCCGGCTTCAGCTTCGTGGGTAGCACCATCGTGTACGCGTTCATGCAAGCCTGTGGCATGGTGGACGATCATTTGGTGACCTGCTGGCGACGCACCCCGCGGTAGGGGTGACGATATCGTCGCCCCTACCTTGCGGCGTGCGCGCACCGGTCGCCCCCCATCGCCATCACCCGCATCGAGAACGGCTCCGCTTCGGAGGCAGATGATATCCTCGTCACCGAGGAACCGCTGGAGATCCGCTTGGGCCATGGACCAGTGGATGACAGGAAGGAGTTTCGCCTGAGCGTGACCATGCGCACCCCCGGCCACGACGAGGAGCTCGCCCTCGGTTTCCTTTTCACGGAAGGTCTCATCACCGATCCACAGCAGATACTGCGCGTGGCCTATTGCGAGAACGTGAAGGAGGAAGAACGCGGCAATGTGGTGCGCGCGGAACTGCACCCCTCGGTGGTGGTGGACCCTGCGAAGTGGCAGCGGAACTTCTATACCACCAGTAGCTGTGGTGTCTGCGGAAAGAGCTCGATCGATGCCGTGCGTGTCCAATGCACTTCGCCTACCGTTCCTTTCGGCGATGTGGACCCCGCTGTACTCACCGCGTTGCCGGACCGCATGCGCCAGGCTCAGACCGTCTTCAAGCACACCGGGGGTATCCACGCCGCCGCCTTGTTCGATCGGTCCGGCTCGTTGCTGCTGCTGCGCGAAGATGTGGGTCGCCATAACGCGGTTGACAAAGTGATCGGTGCCGCCCTCGCGAGCGGACTGCCAACTGGCAACCGCCTGCTGCTCGTAAGTGGTCGCGCCGGTTTCGAGCTGGTTCAGAAGTGTGTGGTCGCCGGCATTCCCCTGATGGCAGCCGTAGGCGCTCCTTCTTCGTTGGCCGTGCGCATGGCATCTGAAAGCGGCCTCACTTTGATCGGGTTTCTGCGAGGCGAACGTTTCAATATTTACGCACCGGGAGGAAAATCGTAGCATCACGGCATGGCAGCCCAGCAGAAAGATCGGATCGAAGCGCTCATGAAAGAGCGTATCGCGATGGTACCCTATGATGATCAATGGCCTTTGCGCTACGCGGAACTGGAGTTGAAGCTCAAGCGTATGTTCCCCCGCCAGTTGGTGCAACGCATCGCGCACATCGGCAGCACCGCGGTGCCCGGCCTGAGCGCCAAACCCATCATCGACGTGCAGGTGGAGGTGAGCGACCTGGACCTGGTACAGCAGGATGTGGTGCCCGTTCTGGAGGCGGAGGGCTATGAGTTCATCTGGCGGCCCACGATCGGCGAACGTGCTCCGTTCTATGCCTGGTTCATCCTCCGGAACGAAAAGGGCGAGCGCATCCAGCACATCCATTTCGTTTCCCCGGACCAGGCCAGCGTGGATCGCATCGTGTTCCGTGACTACCTCCGCCGACATCCGGAGGAAAGCGCGAGCTACGAGACCCTCAAGAGAGACCTCGCGGTGCGCTTTCCGAAGGACCGTGCGGCCTACACACAAGGGAAGACCGACTACATCAATTCTGTGCTGCTGAAGGCACGCGGCGAAAAGGTCAAGAAAAAATAGAACGACGGGTCGTCCCGAACCATGATGCTCAATAAGACCCTCCTCACGACCTTGTTGATACCCTGCGCCTTCGTGTCCCTCCGCGCGCAACGCACGTTCGACGTCACCATTGCCGACAGCACCTACCACATGAAGCAGTATTGGTTCGTGCTTTACACTTCAGGTGAGGCGGCGCCTTTGGATAGCGTTACGAACGCAGCGACACTGAAAGCCCATCTCGCACATCAAGACATGCAAGGCAAGCGCGGACTGATCCAGATGGCAGGTCCCTTCGGGGACAAGGGCACATGGCGCGGCCTCTTGCTCTACGACTGCGATACGAGGGAAGAGGTAGAGGGCTATCTACAGGCCGACCCCTTCGTCAAAGCGGGGCAATTGAAGTATGAGATCCACCCGTGGTATGGGTCCGTTGGCACCACCCTCAAGTGAGGGTCGGCTCACTTGGTGATCAGCAACCAACCCCGGCAACGGGTGCCATCCGAAGAGCGCCAGAAATAGCAGAACCGCGTACCTCGGTTGTTCAAAAGGCCGATCACATCGGGGTGATCACGGCGGTCGTAGCTCAGGTGGATCCTCCCCGTGCTTGCATCGAAACTTGGCGCAGGAACCGCCGTCCCGGTCGGAACGAAGCGCACCTCCACACTGCGTGCTTTGCTGTTCGAGGTGCCCGGTGCGCCGCTGAAGATGAGCGAATCGGCATTGCTCTGTTCCCGGCGACCCACACGGAGAATTTGAAGTCCACCGCTGCGGTTCAGGGAGGGCAAGCCATCGCGTAAAGTGAGCGGCCTGCGCTGATCTCCGATAACGGGTGCCTGGGACATGTCGCTTGCTTTAACATTTCAAAGGTGGCTATTGCCCGACGCTGGAGCAGAGTTGGAGGGCAACCTTCACGAAGACTTAACATGGAGTTTACATAGCGGCTGTCGATGCATTTTGACGTACCCTGCTTGACAGCCGATCAAACACGCTCCATCCGCTGATGCGGAAATGCCGGGAGAACCGTCTGAACAGTGTCCCCAGAGCGGATAACGCCTCCGCGGAGTACGATGCCCATGATCCCCGCCTTGCGGATCAGGTTCCCGTCCGCATCGCGATCAAGGACGGCGTTCATCAGGCCGGGATAGAGCCCGTCAAGTTGTGTACACGGGTTGCGCAGCCCCGTGACTTCCACAATGGCTTCGGTACCGATGTGGAGCAAGGTCCCCTTCGGCAAAGCCAGTAGGTCGATCCCGCGCGTGGTGATGTTCTCGCCCATTTCGCCGGGAGCCAGTTCGAAGCCTTTCGCGCGCAGCTCATCGTGCAGCTCGGCGTGGATCAGATGCACCTGCCGCAGGTTGGGTTGCGAAGGATCCTGGCGAACGCGTGAGCGGTGTTTCACCGTAACCCCTGAATGCGCATCGCCCTCAACGCCGAGGCCTTCGAGCAGGCGGATGCTCTGCTGGCTCCCCTTCGCCATGGTATGTGTGGCGCTGAGGCTTACAGCGATGACGTGGGCCGAATGCGACTGCTCGATCACGACGCAAATGAAACGCCTATCGGATCGATGGATGCGTTGCACGTTGATGCACCGCCCATTGAAGTTCACCTGATCACCCCGCCCGCTTGTCCTTCAGCGCTTGCCCGATCGGTGAAGCGAGCGATATCGCGAAGCAGGAACCGCCAACGAACTCGATGCGCCCAAGCCCAATGGCCACGAAGTAGTTGCCTTGGTCCGTTTCGACGAGACTTCCGAAGGCCACGCGATCGAACGTGCGCCCCAATGGAACACGTGCGAGTTCTTGCTGAAGAGCGATGAGCTTGGCGCGCTGATCTTCCAACTTGTCCAACTCCTGCTGCACCATCGCGCGGCCAACTTCGTGCTTGTCGCCGGCACTGCTCTTGGTGTCGCTGGTGAAGGAGCCGCGCGTGGAGCTGATCTCCAGTTGTGCGGCGTTCACTTTCTCTTGAAGTAGAGCGTGCAGGTGACGAAGGAGGTCGGACTTGTTCACGGGCGCTAAAGCAGCGCGAAGGTCGGTGCCAGCCCACGGTGCCAAGTGAGGTATCAGCGCAGCCATCGCCAAAGCCGAGATAGTGATACTCAGCTGGCGTGCGCGGAGGCCGCAGGCCAAAGACGGAGGGAGCGAATAATATGGGTGCTCCCGCGGTGCGTGCGATGATCGATGGAACGCTGGATGGGCAGTGATCGCGAAGGATCGAGCTTGGGGCATGTGAAGATCAGCGGACCGGTGTGAACCGAACGCACGCACGCGCTTCACATCCCCTTCCCAACGGCTGCCCACCGAGCGGGACGAAGCGTGTGGGCAGGACTTCACCTTGCGGGCTCAAGCGTTAAAAACCGCCTAACCCCACTGCGAATGCGACCGAACTCTACTGCATCCAAGTCATGTCAGACATTGTTGCTCGCCCTACTGCCGACCCTGCTCAGTGCGCAAGTGAGCTATTCCTTCGAGCACACCACAGCCCCTTACCAATCGCTGGCTTCCTCAACACCGTGCACATTCGACCCGGACGGCTTCGATCGCATCAATGAACTGGACGGCGAGCTCTTCCAACTCTTCGGTGTTCCCTTTCCCATTGACGATGATCATCCGTTGCATGTCGGCGACAATGGGTTCGTGCGCGTGGACAACGACAGCTCCTTGATCATCGTGGATGGTCTTTTTCACCACCCTGGAACCGCACGACCAGGACAGCGAAGTGCGCTACACCGTGACGGGATCGAACGGCGAGCGCACGCTCACTGTGGAGTGGTATCGCTGGCACCTGAGCAATGGACCGGCCGTGAACTTCGCCAGCTGGCAGGTGAGCCTGGAGCAGTCCACTGGTATCATCACCGTTCACATCGGCCCCAACAGCGGTGGTGGCCCTCTGTTCACCAACAGCTCTGGGCCCAACTGCGGCATCTTCTATTCGCCGGTGGATTTCTCCTCCTGCTATGAAAAGATCTGGGTGGAAGGCTCGCCCGATGCCATCGTCGTGGACAGCGCTGCCAACTTCGACTTCGATGCCCTTCTCGGGTTCCCGGACGCGAACACGATGTACCGGTTCACCCCGCGCTTCGCCATCACCGGTATCGCACCTGCACCCCTGCTGTCCGCACCACAGTTGGAGGTCTTCGGCACACAGCTCAGCCTGCATTGGCCGAGTGCCGCCGCGCCCCTCGACCTGCTCATTCTGGATGCTACTGGAAGGGCCGTGCAACACGCCACCTCCTCACAGACTACCTGGAACCACGACGTACAGTTACTTTCCCCGGGTGTCTACCTGCTGCGGGCGCGCTCTGGCGGCGTGGTGTTCACCGCGCGTTTCATTCGGCCTTGAACCGGCTTCATGGAATTTCCGGGGCCGGCCATTGACGCGCAGGGGCCAGAGCGTATCACATAGCGTGCAGTGTTCCGCTCCATGATCTCGAACGAACAGGGATCAATAAGCTGTTATCGATCAAGGCTTCGCCATACGATCTTCAGCGAAGGCTCGCGCGAAAGTTCACCCGGGTTGCAGCCCGGCTGTCCTTCGGGAATGGGTAGGCCGAGATCCGTGTAGTACTCGACCCAAGCCGGGAAGTACACGTTCGTTCGCGGGTCCTTGAACGTCATTGAAGGGGTAGTGAAGAAAGGGGCATCTCGATTCGCGCGCGCATAGCTCAGCGCGATCAGCTCGGAACAATACAGTTCGTCGATGCCTGGAAGAAATGCATCATCGTATGGCGTACCGATGAGACGGACGGCCTCACGCGCCGCCCTCTTGGCCACGCTTCGAAGCGAACGGATCGGACGACCGACCACCACCTTGTTGCTGCGCAGGAAGAAGGTGTCCAGTGCAACGGCATGTACATCCGCACCGATCGCCTCAACGACCATCATGCGTCCATGCAGTTCCGCTGCAATGCCTACATGGGAAAAGTCCATTCCCTCAACTCCTTCCGTAACAGCCTCGATCGCATCGCAGAGCGGACCGCAGTCCAGGTCCTGGAAAAGGAGGTCGCCTTCTTTCAGCTGAGGTAGGGCTTGCTCGACATGTCCGCTTCTAGCGAAGGATGCATTGCGACCCGCACCGTGGGGAACGGCGGCGAGCACCGCACCTACGACGAAATGGATACCCCACATGCAGGGCAATGTAGGTTCACCGATTGTCAGTGTGCGACCATGAACCTGGCTTTGTACACCTGCTGCGAAGAGCGCGCAACGAGCATATAACTGCCGTTCGGTACGTGAGCGATGTCAAGGCTCGTATTGCCAATGCCTACGCTGGTGGTGCCGACCTTTCGACCCGACATGTCGAGCACATCGATGGACCAACTACCGTCCGGTAAGGTCACGCTCAACGAGCCTTCCACCGCCGGGTTTGGGTGGATCGAGATCCCATCCGCCGTTGCTTCGCCCACCTCCAACACACTGTTGCAAGGGCCGCATGCCGCATCCGGTGTGAAGCGCCATAGATCGCCATAGGTGGTGAACGCACCGATGGGAACGCCTCCGAAGAGGTAGAGGTCGCCGTTCTGTGCGACCCAAGCGCTCGCCATGGATCGCCCATTCGGCAGGTTCGCGGGGGAAGCCACGCCGAGCGTTCCCCAATTGCCTGGAACATCGTTCACAGCCGGCCCGTGCACCCAGGTCCATGTGAGCGTGGTGGGACAGAATGTCCACATGTCATTTCGCGTGTAGTTGAAATTCGGTTGGCCACTGCTCGACATCAGGCCGAAGGTCCACATGCGGCCATCCAGTGTTTGCCAGGTCGGACAGTTCACGCGTCTACCGGGGTCGTTCATGATGTTCGGCACGCACGCGGTGCCCGTTGAAACCGGAGGGTTCGCCGAGGATGATCCAGACATCCATGTCCACTCGCCGCTCGCAGGATCGAGGCGCCATACATCGCCCCATCCATAGTAACCCGCGCCCAAAGCGCCGCCTTGCATCCACAACATGCCGTCCGCATCCTTGCCGAGCGCATGGGCGATCCTCGCGCCCGGAGTGTTCGATGCAGCCTGAACGCCCAGCGTACCATACACCGCAACCGTATTCGGCACTTGCGATCCGTTCATCCATGTCCACGTGTTGGTCGCGATGTTGTAGCGCCATAGGTCGTCCACGGGCGGGGGCATCATGCCACCGAACATCCATAGATCGCCTTGGTCATCCACCCAGGTGCCATAGCATGTGGTGCGCGCCGGTGGCTGGTTGTTGATGTCGGGGACGCCCATGCTCCCCCATACCGCAGGAGGGTTGTCCAGGAACGTTCCTTTCATCCAGGTCCAGTTGTTCGTATTGGGGTCGTACTTCCAGAGGTCATTGTTCGCGTCCTGGTTGTAGTTGTCGCCGTTCTCGCCGCCGTACATCCAGAAGTTGCCATCGAGGTCCACCCAGCTGGCGCCGCCGAAAGTCTTGGCCGGTGGCAGGTTGGTGGCGGCCTCAACCCCTTGCGTGCCGAAGTTGCCGAGGAAGTAGAACGAGCTAGGGCCTTTCATCCAGGTCCACAGGTTCGTTGCCGGATCATACTTCCACAGTGCCGCCAACGCCTCGCCCGTGTTGGCCTGTCCGCCGAACATCCAGAAGGTGCCGTCCTGTGCGGTCCAACTGTATTGGTTCACACAACCCGGCGGATGGTTCGCTGCGGCCGCAACGCCTTGTGTACCGTACAAGCCGGCACCGCCTGGCGCTTGCGGGCCTTTCACCCAGGTCCATTGACCGGCTTGTGCAGTGGCCTCTGGTGCGCAATAGCGCAAGAGGAAGAAGAAAACGACAAGGTCGCGTAGTCGGAAGTGTGTCATCATGATCGGTCGATCTTGCCACAACGACGGATGCGGCTCGCGATGCGTCGTTCCTAGTTGGCGTGCCGTTCGGTCCGTGACCACCAGGTGAATAGAGCAAGGATGCCGAACCGAGAGATGCTCCCTCCGCTCCATTGCAAGTCAAGAAGAAGGAAGGATGGCTATGGATCGCCCCAAGGCCCACCCTGTGTGACATTCACGAACGAACTTCCGTTGAACCGGAACAGCCCGCCGGAGAAACCGAACCACAGCGTTCCATGACGATCCTGCACGAACGCTTGGATGGCGAAGTACTTCGTCAGGTCCGGCCGGTCGGTCTTGTCGAAGAGGGTGAACGTCTTGCCATCAAAGCGGCAGGCGCCTACGCGGATCGCACCGATCCAGATGTTCCCGGACCGATCCGTGTACAGGTTGTAGATGTCGTTCGCGGTAAGACCTCTCACCTCAGGGGAACTGCATGAAGGTCTTCCCGTCGTAGCGACTTACTCCACCCTCTCCGATGTATTCTGGGAAATCGGAGGTGATGGACCCGAACCAGATGTTGCCTTGTGGGTCCTCCACAATGCTCGCGACGTTGTTGCTGCACAGGCCGTCCTTCTTGGAGAAGTGGGTGAAGGTGGAGCCGTTGTATTTGCACGCACCGTACCCATCCCGCCCGAACCAGATGTTCCCTTTACTGTCCTCGAAGACGTCCCAGACCTTGCCTGGTGCCATCTTGTAGGCGGGCGTATCGGTCACCAGGACCGGAAGCTCGAACGTGGCGAACCTGGACCCGTGGAGGCGAAAGACACCTTCGCTCGTGCCGGCCCAGATGCCACCGTTGTGATCCACGAGCACTTTGCAACCCGAGCCATGCAGCCCTTCCGCGCTACCGAAGCTGGTGAACGCCTTGCCGTCAAAGCGTGATGCGCCCGAATGCGTGCCGAACCAGAGGTTGCCAGCGCGATCCTCGGCGATATCCGTGACCACATCACCGATGAGGCCTTCACCGATCGAGAAGTAGCGGAGCGAATTACCGTCCCAACGCGCCACACCTTGTCCATTCGTCCCGAACCACAGGTTGCCTTTGCTGTCCTCGAAGGCAGCAACGATGTACTCCGCGATCTGCGCAGTGTCGGTGATCGCACCCCCAAGCGCCGTATCGACCGTCGCGCCCTCCACGGATGCGTGTGCACTGTGCTGTCCGTTGCATGCCATGAGCAGCGAACCGCACACAAGCGGACCTACGGCGATCCTCATCATCGATCTTTTCATCGTTTCGTTGGTTCAATGGCCGCTCCAACCTGGGAGCTTGGCCGCTTGTTTCACCCAACTCGCCAATTGCTGCTCATCACGGTCGTCCTCGTGGATGTCCAGGTAGCGCACGCCCTCCACCTTCGAGGTTCCCAATGGCATCGGTAGCAGCGATGTGCCTTTGAACCAGGTCACCCGGACGTACTTGGCGAAGACGTGGAACGACAGGAACCATCCTTGACCTTCGACACCATAGAACGGCGAGTTCCACTTCACCGCCTTCTTCACGGTGGGTACGTTGCGCACGATCACCGCATCGAGCCATTCGCCGATCTCGCGCTTCCATTCGGGCATCGCTGCGATGTACGCCTGCACCGGCCCATCGCCGTCGCCCTTCGCGATCTGCGGATTGCCGCCGGAGAGGAGTTTGACCTTGGGCTTGCCGACCGCTTTGCGCGACTTGCTCGCAGCCTTCATCGCCATGGTTCTCGCCTTCTTGCTCATGCGGTCACTTCCTCTTCATGTTGTGCGCGACAGCTGCTTTCACCAGCGCCTTGAACGCACGCGCGTCCACCACGTCGCCTTCACGGATGTCGATCGCGCGGCGTGTGTTGCCGGTCCCCGGTGCGTTGAAGAGGCCTGCCGGATCGGGGAGCGCGGCGCCATACGCGAACGTGAGCTTCACCTTGTCCTTATAAGTCTCGCCGGTGCAGACCA